>NZ_JABX01000022.1 GCF_001469165.1 Thiohalocapsa sp. ML1
GGCGTACGCCCCGCGCGTACGCCTCGATCGTCTTCGGTCGGAAGCCCTTGAGATGCAGATGCTTGTCCAGGGCGCTGTAGCGGCGCTTGAAATCGGCCTCGAAAGATGGTGACATGACGGCGCAACCTCATGATTCTCAGCGGAATGTCCCCTCGCACGGCGAGGGCGTGAGGTTGCATCTTAGTCACTGCGGGGCCGCCGCGTCGCTGTTCTCCGCGTAGCGGCTCCGTCCAACGACATTCCCGACCTGCGTATCCCATGACCAACGTCACCCCCGGTCCTCTCCACCTCCTCGCCATCATCGAGCTCGGCGGTTATCCGAACTTCGCGCCGCTCTACAAGCGCTTTGGCTTCGCTGCGGAGCTGGTGAGCTCGCAGCGGAAGGCGCAGGCGGCGCTGAAGCGGCGCATCCCGGAGGTCATCGTCGCGGAGTACAACTTCCAGTCCGACTTTCGGGACCGCACGAGCAACCTGGAGACGCTGATGGCGCGGCTCCAGAAGCATCCCGAGGTGCGCGTCATCTGCATCTACCAGCCCGAGTACGAGCACAAGCTCGATGGCCTGCGCGCCCGCTTTCCGGTGTTCGCGGCGCTGCCGCTGCCGGTGACCGAGGCGGCGATGGAGCAGGCGCTGGGGTCGGCGCTGGCGAGCACCGGCCAGGCCGACTGAGCCTGGATCCGTGCGGGATGCGCGGGGACGGGGCTCAAGCGGTCGGTCTTTCCGGCCGATTGCCCCTACGCAAGTGCCGATCTGCTGGACGATGGGTTCTGGCCCGGTTGAGGGCGCGGCGCGCCGAGGGTGCAAGGTCCTTGAATTGAGCACCTGGATTGGGGGCGGGATCGGTTGCCTCTCGGTTTGATCTCGATTTCGATTTCGATAGCGATGTCGATGAGCGCGACTCATCGGTCTGAGGCTCTGCCTGGCTAGGATGCGCGCAGCAGGACCTGGCACTGCGCCGGCGGCTTCGGGGTCGGGGGCGCCTTCGCGGACGATGAGCTTTTGGGGCTTCTGGCTTCCAGGCTGAACCACCAGGCCAGCTCGGCGCCGCAGCCGCTGCCCATGGGCACCGGGCTCTGCTGCTCGCAATGCGGGCTGTCGGCCGGGCACTTGAGGCGCACGTGCATGTGTGCGTCGTGCCCCCACCAGGGGCGCAGCTTGCGCAGCCATGGCGCGTTGTTCTCGCTCTCGCACAGCGCGCGCTTGATGCCCGGGTTGACCAGCACGCGGTCCACCTTCGGATGCTCCGCGGTGGTTCTGATCAGGAACAACTGGTCCGGGCCGAAGAGCGCGTTCAGCGCCAGCCTCTTCGGCGTCAGCATGCTCGGTGGGTCGTGCTGCTCCGGTGTCGCGCGCACGGCCTCGGCAGGCGAGTCGGCGAGGGTGAGCCAGATGTCCGCGTCGAGGCCGTTTTGGTGACTCACGTGGGATGAGTTCATGCGCCCGCCGCGCGGCTGCGCGAGGTCGCCGACCATGATGTAGCGGCCGTTGCGCGCGGCCATCGCCTCGCCTAAGTCGCGGATAAGCAGCAGCGCATCCGGATGGCCGTAGTAGCGATTGCGGTGTCGGCGAATGTTGACGAAGCCCGTGCCGCTGGCGGGCAGGGCCTCGGCACCGGCAATACACCCGTTGGATGGGCTGCCAATGGCCGTGGCGCGGCCGAGTGATGCGTGTTGGATGCGGGACCAAGGCGTGTCCGCGGCGGCGGACAATGCTGGACTCAGCACAACAAGCCAGAGGATGGCGCGGCGCAACATGGCCCCGGCCGGTGTCCCGTTTCGATCCGTTCTCGATGAGTGCATGCTCCGCTTCCCCGGGCAGACAAGCCGCCGCCGTGGTCAATGAGAGCGGGCATGTTAGCCGAAACGAGAAGCTTTGACGCCGTCCCTGGCATGCATGTGAGCGCGCCCGGGATCGGCGCCGGTCGGCTAGGCCGCCTTCATCAGGCGGCGCTTGCGGGCGCGCTTGCTGATGACGGCGCCGCGCATCATGAAGACGACGAATAGGCTGGCAACGAAGCCCGCCAGTGCCACGGCGCTGCTCACGAGCACCGGTTTGGCCTGCGGCTCGGCGATGCCCAGGAAGGTGCCGACGGAGATGAGCGTCGGGTTGTTGGCCGGCACCGCAATCAGGAAGGCGCAGAAGGCGAGGAACACCGAGAAGAACAAAAGCTTGATGTCCATCTGCACTGCCGCGAGCAGGGTGCCCAAGGCCAGCAGGTAGAGCATCAGGGCCGTGTATTGCTGGTCATTCATTAGCTCCCGGTAGCCCTGGGAGTTCAGCAGGTACAGTAGGCCGATCAGAGCGCCCCAATGGACTAGGCCGCGCAGCAGGTACCACATGCGGTTGCTGTTGCTGACATAGGCCTGGGTCCAGCCCGAGGCCAGCGACACAATGGCGACGACGGGTACGAAGATTTCCCAATACTTGTACGTCGCGGACATGTCCCGCTGGCTCAGCCAGAACAGCACCACGGTGGCGGCAAACAGGATCAGGATCGGCAACAGCGCCATCGGCAGGGGGGTGAGCCCGTAGGGGTCGCGCTTCGGGGTGGTCGTCTCGGTTGCGGCAGCGGACACGTCGAATCCTCCAGCAGGGTAGGGGAAGAAGCCGACGGCTTCCGCGGCCCCGCGCGGGGTCGTTAGCCGGCTGCAATGCAGGGTGCAAGGCAGGGGCCGTCGGCAGGACAGCCACGCTAGAGTCTAAACCATTTTTTCCATGTGTGAAGTGTGATTGACACCGACTGCCGATTTTTCATGTAAACCGAAACTGACACCCGCGGCGCGCCGACCTGGCTTGAACCTGGATTGCTTGACGGCGCCAAGTGCTTGCAGATGAGTCAAGGTTCATGGCGACAAGGCGCTTGAAGGCAAAAGGGCCGAGGGCCAAGGGCCAAGGGAGCCCTCCTTGGCCCTTGGCCCTTGGCGCAGGCTGCTGAGGTGCGGCCGATCAACTGCCGATCAGCGCCTCGTAGCGCTCGCGGAACGCGGTCTGCCGAGCCCGATCCGCCTCCGCCTCGCTCGCGAACAGTGGCGATTCCTGCCAACTGCCGCTCGCGTGGTCGTAGACCGAGTAGCGCCAGGTCTTGCCCACCTTGAACACCTTGGTCACGTCGTGGCCCGCCTGGGCCATGGCCTGCATCCTGTTGAGGCCGGTGGGCAGGCCGGCGTCGGCGGGGCTTGGCGTGCTTGCTGGGGCGGGGGCAGGGTCGGCGGGGGCCTGCTCGCGCAAACGGAAGCTGTTGTTCTGCATCTCGCCCTGCACGTCGAGCTCCACCGCCTCGACGTTCGGCAGTCGCTTCAGAATATAGGCGGCCATCAGCATGCCGACCTTGTGATTCTCCTTTTCGAGCGCGGTCAGGAGCTTGTCGGCGACAATCTGGCAGCGCTGCTCCAGGGTCGGTGCGGCGACCCATTCGCGGCTCATCTGCCAACCCTTGTCCATGTCCGCGTCCAGCTTGGCGCAGAAGGCGTCGGCGCCGGCCAGCAGGCCGTCCGGCACGTCCAGACTGTATTCCTGGTCCTCGATAATGGCCTTGAGGATCATGCTCGGTCTCCGGGCTCGGGTGGCAGCGGGGCGGGGCGGGCCGGCGGCCGAGCTGGCCGCCGCCACGGGCGATCCGCTATGTTAGCAAAGGCGTCGGCGCTCACTGTCGGCCGGCGCGTCGTTCGTCCCCAGACGCCCGCGAGGCCGCGATGCTGCTCACCATCCCGAACCTGCTCAATGCCGCCCAGCTCGCCAAGATGCACGAGATCATTGCGGATGGCGAGTTCCTCGACGGCAAGCTCAGCGCCGGCTACGCGGCGGCGCGGGTCAAGCGCAACGAAGAGCTGGGGCAGGAGCCGGAGCGCATCCAGCGCCTGATTCGCATCCTGATGGCGAGCTTGGGCCACCACGAGACCTTTCGCTTCGGCGTGCTGCCGCATCGGGTGGCGGACCCGATCTTCGCTCGCTACCGGCCCGGGATGGCCTACGGCGACCACGTGGATGATCCGATCATGGGCAGCGGCGGGCCGCGCTTTCGCTCGGACGTCTCGATGACCGTGTTTCTGAACGAGCCAGCGGACTACGACGGCGGCGAGCTCGTGATCCGCACCAGCTTCGGCGAGCAGCGCGTCAAGCTGCCCGCCGGCGATGCGGTGGTCTACCCGTCCTCCAGCCTGCATCAGGTCGCGGAGGTCACCCGCGGCGAGCGCCTGGTGGCACTGACCTGGATCCAGAGCTACGTGCGCGACCCCGCCCGGCGAGAGCTCCTGTACGAGCTGAACCTGGCCCGAGAGCACCTGCTGAGGACGGCGCCAGCCGCCGAGCACACGGCCCTGGTGGACCGCAGCTACAGCAACTTGGTGCGGATGTGGGGGGAGGTCTGATGGCGTCGGGGAGGGGCCGAGGGCCGAGGAGGAGGGCGCCGCGCGGTTGCCCTCGGCGGCGCGCTTGCCGCTCATCATCGGCACCGGCAACGCTGCAACGCCGTTGATGATGGCGGTGTCGCGGTTGCCGTGGAGCCTGAGCGTATCGGCCCTGTCCATGCCTGCGTAAGGAGGGGGGAGGTTTGACGCCGCCGGGGAAGAGCCGAGGGCCGAGGCTGGCGCGCCCCTCGGTTGCTATGCGGCAGCCAGACTGCGCACCTGCCTCTTCATCTTGTTGACGATGGCATAGACGCCGACGTGGCGGTTGGGGCTCAGGTGCTCTTCGAGCTGCAGCCCTTCAAACAGGGCGTCCACGTCCGTCGCCTCGATCTCGGCTGCGCTCTTACCGCTGAAGACCTGCACCAGCAACGCCACCACGCCCTTGATGATGGCGGTGTCGCAGTCGCCGTGGAACCTGAGCGTGTCGGTCCCGTCTATGGGCTTCGGCTCTATGGGCTTCGGCACCACGTGCACGGTGCTCATGCACTCCATGACCCGATTGCCGTCCACCTTGTCGGCCGGGTCCATCGGCGGCAGGCGCTCGCCGAGCTCCACCAGATACTCGTAGCGCTGATCCCAGTCGCCGAGCAGCTCGAAGGTGTCGATGATCTCGTCGATCTCGTCGCTGGTACTCATGATGGCGCGTTGAACCTAGTTGCCGCTTAAACGCTGAAGGACTCGCCGCAGCCGCACTGGTCCTTGATGTTCGGGTTGCGGAACTCGAAGCCCTCGTTCAGCAGGCTCGACTTCACGAAGTCCACCTCCATGCCGTCGAGGCGGGTCAGGCTCGCATCGTCCACGACGACCTTGACACCGTGGCTTTCGAAGACCTGGTCGTCTTCGTCCACGTCGTCGGCGTAGTCGACGACGTAGGCGAAGCCGGTGCACCCGCTTTTCTTGGTGCCGATGCGAAGGCCGATGCCGTGCCCGCGCTTTGCCAGCATGTTGCTTACGTGGCGGGCGGCGCTGTCGGTGAGGGTGACTGCCATGGTGCTGCTCCGAAGTGTTCGTTGTTGCGTCGATGACGGCTGTCGATGTCGGCTGTCGATGTCGGCTTTAGTAAACCTTGCGACTAAGGATTTCAAGGGCGCGGCGCAGCGCCGGCAGGCCAAGCGCTGGCGCCTCGGCCCTCGGCCCTAGGCCCTAGGCCCTCTCCTAGTGCCGCTGCTCGCTCCCCGCCGCTCCGCCGCCGAAGACCGACATGTCCATCAGCCCCCGCATCAGGTCCGCGCGGGCACCGATGCTTTCGGTTTCGAGCAGGGCCTGCTTGTCGTCCGCGCCCAGCGGCAGGTGCGCGCAGAGCAGGTTGACGAGGTCGTAATCGTCCATCTTGCCGATGTCTTCCCAGGGCACCTCGACGCTGCGCTGATCGCAGAAGGCCCGCAGCGAGCCCATGAAGCGCTCGCGGTTGCCGATGGCTTCGCCTTCTAGGTCGTAGTCGCCGGCGAAGCGGCTCCAGTCCGGGCGCACGCGGCGGTAGCCGTCGCGTGCCGGCAGCTCCTCGGCGATCTGGAAGCGGCAGAGCCCGGTCAGTACGAGCACGATGCGCCCGTCAGCGGTCTCGCTGTAGGAGGTGATGCGCCCGGCACAGCCGATGCGGTGCACGGCAGGCGTGTCGTCGGTGTCGTCGCCGCGGGGCTGCACCATACCGATCAGGTGATCCTCGGCGAGCGCCGCGCCGATCATGCGCAGGTAGCGCGGCTCGAAGATATTGAGCGGCAACTGCACCCCCGGCAGCACCACGGCGCCGCTCAGCGGGAAGATGGGCAGCTCGCGCGGCAGGTGCGCGAAGGTTTGCAGAAAGGGGCTTCTCACGCTGGATTCTCCCGGTGGCAATGGCAGGCGCGCGGGCCGGCGGCCCTGGGTCTCGGACAGCCCTGTGGTCGGGAGATTCACGGCAGGGGCCGTTCCGCGATCGCGCGCCTCTCGCACGTTACGCCGACAATGATCAACATACTGACCGCCATATTGAGTCCAGCACCGGCGTCTTACAATCGATCCGGCGCAAGTTGCGGGTTGCCTGCGGCTGCCGTGCTCGGCCGCGGGGCTCCCGCACGCCGCATCAGCCCGGCTCGTTGATCGGCACCCGCAGCTCTTCGGCGATCTGGCGCAGCAGCTCCCCCGCGGTGGCGAAGTCGAAGCCGTTGATGGCATTGCGCAGCGTGTCGACGCTGTCCGCGGCCACCAGGCCCGTGAGCCGCTCTGCGAGCGGCACGAAGGCGTTGATGGCCGCCGCGTCGAAGTCCTCCAGCAGCCAGGCCACCTGCCGCAGCCTCGCGCCCACGGCCGCCTCCGGCCCCGCACGGCTGCGCTTGGCCTCCGGCGGGGGCTGGGCCGCTCGGTCGTTGAGCCGATGACCGCGGCATCGGTCGTGGTCGTGGCGGGCAGGTGGCCGGACCGCTCCGCGAGGCGCTGATCGATCTCCGCCATGAGCCCCTCCAGCAGTCGGCCCACGCGGAGCACGTCGAGCGACGGATCATCGTCTGCCCGGCGCTTGTGTGCCAGTCGCGACGCCGCCTCGCGCAGCTCCAGCGCCCCCAGGCTCGCCGCCGGGCTCTGCAGCGCGCGCGCCAGTTGCGCGGCGCCGAAGCGGTCGCCCACCGCGTGCAGGCTGCTGTAGTCCGTCACGAAGTCGCCGTGGTCCAGCTTGAACCTGGTGAGCACGCGCCGCAGCATGCGGCCGCTGCCGCGCGGCCGCACCCGTGTCGTACCGAGGTCGATCTGTCCGGATCGCGTCGGCCGGTCGTGGTGCGCGGCGGTGACCGTCGGCTCCGGGGGCGTCGGCGCACGTCCCGGCACGCCGAGTCGTAGCTCAAAATAGAAACTGCTGCCGGTGTCCAAGTGACTGTCGAGCCTGAGCTCGCCCCCCATGACCTGCACCAGCCGGTAGCACAGCCCGAGCCCGAGCCCGGAGCCGCCGTGCCGGCGGGTCAGCGAGGTATCGCCCTGGCGGAACAGCTCGAACAGCGTGTGCTGCTTGTCGGTCGGAATGCCGATGCCGGTGTCGCGCACCTCGAAGCGGACGCACGCCTCGGCAGCCGGGGCCTCACTTACGAGCTGGCAGCTCAGCACCACCTCGCCCGCGTCCGTGAGCTTGAGCGCGTTGTCCAGCAGGTTGGCCAGCACTTGGTGTAGCCGGTCGGCATCCCCCACCAGCGCGCTTGGTACCCGCGGATCGAGCTCCGTGTGCAGGTGCAGGCCCTTGCCCGCGGCCTGCTCGGCGGCGGCGGCGACGAGCTGGGCCAGCAGATCGCCCGCGGCAAAGCCGGAGCGCACCAGGCGTAGCTCGCCGGTCTCCAGCTTCACCAGGTCCAGCAGGTTGCTGATTTGGGTCAGCAGGCCTTGGGCGGCGCGGTCCGCTCGCAGCAGGTGCTCGCGCTGCTGCGGCAGCGTCGCGAGTTTCAGCGACAGCCGCGTCATGCCGACGATGACGTGCATCGGCGTGCGGATCTCGTGGCCGATGTTCGCGAGGAAGGCGCGCTTGGCGGTGTCCGCGCACTTGGCTTCGGCCTGCGCGCGATGCAGGCGCGCCTCCAGCTCGCGGATGCGGGCGCGGTCGGTCTCCCGTTGGCGGCCGAGAGCGCTCAGGCAGGTGTCGATCTGCGCCCAGTCGCCGCCCGCGCAGGCGCCGCCCGGGGCGAGCTGCCGTGCCCGCCGAGCCAGCCGCCGCCGCGGGCGCACGACCAGCTCGAATGCCGCGTTCAGCAGGCCGGCCAACACCGTAATGGCGAGCACCTGCCCGAGCGGGGACGCCAAGAGCCCGCTTCGCGCAAGCACCGGCACGCCGAGCGCGACTGGCACTAGGGCGATTTCTGTCAAAAAACATACCGCCTGGCTTGTCTTTTCGCCCGCCTTCTGCGTCGCGGCAGCGGGTGCATAGATCGACTATGCACCCGCTGCCGCTCCTTGAAGGCGGACGAAAATCCTGCGCCATTCGGTACGTTTTTTTCCGGCAATCGCCTTTAGATCAGCAGGCGCAGCAGCGAATCGGTCATGGTCTGACTTCCAACCGCGCGAACGACAGGCTCGGCGGTCACGGGCTGCGAGCCAGCGCGGCGAGCAGCATCGAGCTCAGTCCAAACGATAGCGCCCGCCTGCCGCGGCAGACTGTGATTCGGGTTCGACAACGCCAGCTTCCGTATCCGCACCGGCGCGCCCGCCTCCCGACCGGCGGTCTCGCTGCCGCGGCCCGTGCGCCAGCGCCGGCGGGCAGCGGCGGCAGGCCGCCGCCGGCTGGCGTTCGGCTTGACTGTCCGCGCCGTCGGCACATAACATCACGGGCTCGCTATCGCATGAAGTTGCCCATGGATCTTTCCGCTATTCGGGCGCCTGTCTCCGCCGATCTCACGGCAGTCGACGAGCTCATCCTGAAACGCCTGCACTCCGACGTGGTGCTGATCAATCAGATCGGCCATTACATTGTCGGCAGTGGGGGAAAACGACTGCGCCCGCTGCTGGTGCTGCTCGCGGCCAAGGCTTGCGGGTACGCCGGCGATCGTCACCACGACATGGCCGCCATCGTCGAGTTCATCCACACGGCGACGCTGCTGCATGATGATGTTGTGGACGGCTCCGAGCTGCGCCGCAACCGCGACACGGCCAACGCCGTCTGGGGCAACGAGGCCAGCGTCCTGGTGGGCGATTTCCTGTACTCGCGCGCCTTCGAGATGATGGTGGACGTGGGCGTCATGCGGGTCATGGACGTGCTCTCGCATGCCACCAACCGCATCGCCGAGGGCGAGGTGCTGCAGTTGCTCAACACGCACGACCCGGACACCGACGAGGCGCGCTACATGGAGGTCATCGAGCGCAAGACGGCGACCCTGTTCGAGGCTGGCACCCGGCTCGGCGCCGTGCTGGCGGCGGTGCCGCAGGCGCTTGAAGATCGCATCGCAAGCTTCGGTCGGCACCTGGGCGTCGCCTTTCAACTCGTGGACGATGCGCTGGACTACGAGTCCGACAGCGCGACCATCGGCAAGCACATCGGCGACGACCTCGAAGAGGGTAAGCCGACGCTGCCGCTGATCCGCGCTATGCAGGTGGGCAACGACGCCCAGCGCGCGCTGCTGCGCAAGGCCATCGAAGAGGGCGGGCGCGAGCGCATCGACGAAGTCGTCGCGGCCATTGTCGATACCGACGCTTTGAACTACACTGTCGCGCTTGCCAGGAGGCATGCGGAGTCAGCCCAAGAGGCGCTGGAGGCGCTGCCGGACTCGGACGCCAAGCGTTCTCTGCTGGCCACGGCCGAGTTCGCCGTGGCCCGCACCTACTGATCTCGTCGGCGCACGGGGTCAGATTTCAGCACCACGGTTCCCGGCCGTCGTGCAGCCCACGGAAGGTCGAGCGGCCCTGTGCCGCGCGCCACACACCATCGGGGTGTAGCTCAGCCTGGTAGAGCACTGTCTTCGGGAGGCAGGGGTCGAAGGTTCGAATCCTTTCACCCCGACCAAACTCAGCTTCCGAAATTGGAAGCCAAGAACGGCTGAAGGCGAACGCGCCCTCAGCCGTTTTTTTTGTCCCGCGTCGTCGCCGCTTGGCGTGCCTTTGCGCCGTCGCCGCCGAGGGCCCGCCGCATCGACTTCCTTCAGCCCCAGGAGCGTCGTCGCGACTTGCGCGACTCGCGCAACAGGGCCGAGGCAGCGCTGTCGGTCCGTTGCCCGTTGGACGGGGCTGATCTATATTCCCGGTATATATTGCAATCCAACCGGAGGCCGCCGTGTCTGCTAGCGCAAAGCTCTTCATGAACGGGCGCAGCCAAGCCGTGCGCTTGCCCGCGGAGTTCCGCTTCGACGGCACCGAAGTGTTCATCGAGCGCCAAGGCGATGCCGTGATCCTGCGGCCAAAGCCGCAGGGCTGGGATGACTTCTTCGCGGCCACGCCCCGCACGCCGGACGACTTTCTGGCCGACCGGGAGCAGGAGGCACCGCAGGAGCGGGGCTGGCACGATGACGTGGATGCTTGACACCAATACCGCGAGCTTCGTCGTCCGCCGCCGCCCGCCGACGGTCAAGGCGCGCTTCGATGCCGTCGGCCACGACAACCTCGCCATCTCCGTGGTCGTGCTGGCCGAGCTGCTCTACGGCGCCGAGCTGCACCCCACGCGTGGCGCCGACATTCGCCGCGACATCGACGACTTCCGTCGCCGGCTCCGGGTCGTTCCCTGGTCCGAATCCGCCGCTGTCCACTACGCCCGCATCCGCGCCGACTTGCGCAAGGCCGGTACCCCGATCGGCAACATGGATCTGCTCATCGCCGCCCATGCCCGAGCGGAGGGCTCGATCCTGGTGACGAATAATCACAAGGAGTTTCGACGCGTTGCGGGACTCGACTTGGAAGACTGGTTGGAGCCTGTGGATGGCGATGGTTGAACCAGGAAAGAGCGGTTATTCGCCTGGGTTTGCAACGAAATGCCCGTGCTCGTCGGGATCTCGAGCATTCCGGGAACTGCGCCGCGGGTCCTGCCCGCGGCGCAGATGGCCTTACGCGACGCTGGGTTGAGCGGTGCCGGCGGGCAGTGCAGCGGGCGGCTCCTGCGGCATGGCCTGGCTCGTGCCGGTCTGAGGCTCCGTCGGGGTCGCTGCTGACTGCGCGCGGCGGTGGCCCTTCGGCACCATGGAGTAGAGCATCAGGCTCGCGATGAAGCCGGCCCCGGCCAGTGCCGAGACGACCATGGGGGCGTTGTCCCGCGGGTTGTCGATGCGCAGCAGATTGCCGACTGAGGCCAGCGCGGGGTTCTCCACCGGGGTGAAGAGCAGGTAGGCGCAGAAGGCCAGGAGGAACGCGAACAGCATTAGCTTGAGGTCCATCTGGATGGCGGCGAGCAGCGTTGCGCCGGCCAGGGTGGCGATCAGGATGACGATGTATTGTTGATCGCTCAGCAGCTCGCGGAAGCCGACCGCGTTGAATACGTAGATCAGCCCGAGCACCGTGCCCCAGTGAATGAGTTGCCGGATGAAGTACCACAGGCGGTCGCTGCCCATGGCCTGGCATTGGCCCCAGCCGGAGAACAGCGACAGCACGGCGACGACGGGGACGAAGATCTCCCAATACTTATAGGTTGCCGACGGGTCGCCGGCGCTGAGCCAGAACAGCGCCGCCACGGCACCGAAGAGGATCAGCAAGGGTACGACTGTCAGAATCACCGGGCTTTGGTCGTTGTGCGTGGTGGGGGCAGTAGGCATGGTTATTCCTCCTCTCGCGTTTTGGTGGGCCGGCACGGCTTGGGCCGGGCCGAAACATCCGGCGGGGTGACCGGCGGATGTGCGACTGTCATCGTCGCGGCATGTCGGATCATCGCCGAGCTCGACAGGATGCTGCCTGTCGCCGCCAGATTGTATGCCATGTCGGCGCCCCGCCGCGCATCCGCAGTGGGCGCGGCACGGCCGGCGCGCAACGGCGCAGGGGCGTACCGGCGCTCGCCCGTCCGGGTTACAGCAGCGCCACGGCCTTGATCTGAATCCAGACGTCCATGCCGGGCGTGAGCCCGAGCTCCTCGGCTGAGCGCCGCGTGAGGCGGGCGAGTACGGGGGAGCCCGCCACGTCCAGCTTCACCAGCGTGAGCGCCGGGTGTGAGTCTTCGCCCAGGGAGACGACTCGGGCGGGCAGGGTGTTCAGGATGCTGGTGCCCGTCTTGGGCTCGCGGGCGATGCTGATGTCGCGGGCGAGGATGCGGATGCGGGCGTGGTCGCCGACGGCGGCGCCGTTGTCGCGCACCCACAGGCTCGCGCTGCAGCAGGCTACCCGCAGCAGGTGCCAGCGCTCGTCGCGCTCGGCCACCTGGCCGTCGAGCACGACGCCGGCGTCCTCGCCCAGGCGGATCGGCAGGTCCAGGCGCGACAGGATCTCGTTCAGCGGTCCGCTCGCCTGCACCCGGCCTTCGTCCATCACCACCAGGTGGTCCGCGAGCCGCGCGACCTCGTCGGGGGCGTGGCTGACGTAGACGACGGGAATATCCAGATGATCGTGCAGGCGCTCCAGGTAGGGCAGGATCTCCTGCTTGCGGGCAAGGTCCAGCGCTGCCAGCGGCTCGTCCATGAGCAGGAGCCGCGGCCTCACGGCTAGCGCGCGCGCCATGCCGACGCGCTGGCGCTCGCCGCCGGACAGCGCCGCCGGGCGGCGCTCCAGCAGGTGGCCGATGCCGAGCAGCTCGATGGCGTGCTCCAGGCTGAATTTGTCCTCGCTGACCTCGCTGAGCTTGTTCTCGCCGGGGCGCTGGTTCTCTGCCTTGGCCAGGGTTCGCCGCTGACCGTAGCGCAGGTTGCCGAGCACGGTCAGGTGCGGGAACAGGCTCGCCTCCTGGAACACATAGCCGATGGGTCGGCGGTGCGTCGGCACCCAGGTGCGCTCGTCCTGCCAGACCTCGCCGTTGAAGCAGACCTGGCCCGTGGCCTTGCGCTCCAGGCCGGCAATGCAGCGCAGCAGCGTGGTCTTGCCGGAGCCGGAATGGCCGAACAGCGCGGTGACGCCGCGCGGGGGCAGGTGCTCGTCCACATCCAACGTAAAGCCGGGCCACTCGACCCGCAGGCGGGCGCGGATGCCGGGCTTGCTCACGGAGTCGCGCATGGTCAGGTCTTCCTCAGGTCCGGCCGCCAGGAATAGAGCGCCAGCAGCACCAGGAAGGAGAACACCAGGAGCACGGCGGCGAGGCGATGGGCGTTGCCGTATTCCAACGCCTCGACATAGTCATAGATTTGCACGGAGGCGACCCGGGTCACGCCGGGAATGTTGCCGCCGATCATGAGCACGACGCCGAACTCGCCGACGGTGTGCGCAAAGGTCAGGATGCCGGCGGTGGCAAAGCCGGGCAGCGACAGCGGCACCGCCACGGTGAAGAAGCGGTCCAGCGGCGAGGCGCGCAGCGTCGCCGCCGCCTCCAGCGGCCGCTCGCCCATCGCCTCGAAGGCGTTCTGCACCGGCTGCACCATAAATGGAAAGGAGTAGAACACTGATGCCACCACCAGCCCCCAGAAGGTAAAGGGCAGGAGTCCGATACCGAGGGATTGGGTCAACTGTCCCACAGGCCCGTTTGGCCCCATGGCCACCAAGAGATAGAAGCCCAGCACCGTCGGGGGCAGCACCAGCGGCAGCGCCACCACGGCGCCGATCGGCCCCTTCCAGCGCGAGCGCGTTCGCGCCAGCCACCACGCGATGGGTGTGCCGACGACGAACAGGATCAGCGTCGTGGTCGTGGCCAGGCGCAGGGTCAGGCCGATGGCTTGGAGGTCGGTGTCTGAAAGCATAGTGGGAAGTGGGAAGTGGGAAGTGGGAAGTGGGAAGTGGGAAGTGGGAAGTGGGAAGTGGGAAGCGCGGAGTGCGAAGTGCGAAGTGCGGAGTGCGAAGTGCGGAGTGCGGAGTGCGGAGTGCGGAGTGCGGAGTGCGGAGTGCGGAGTGCGGAGTGCGGAGTGCGGAGTGCGCACTTCGCACCACGCACTTCGCACTATCTTCTATGCACTTCGCACTTCTTTCTATTCCGTTTCATACCCAAAAGCGTGAATCACCTCCAGCGCCCGCTCGCTCTTCAGGTACTCGAGAAAGGCTGCCACCGCCGGGTTGTCCTTGCCGGGCTCCAGCATGATGGCATCCTGGCGGATCGGTGCATGCATGTCGGCGGGCACTACCCAGCCCGAGCCCTTCGTGATCTCGCCGTTCTGCATCACCTGGGACAGCGCGACGAAGCCCAGATCGGCGTTGCCGGTGTCCACAAACTGGAAGGTCTGGGCGATGTTCTCGCCCATCACCAGCTTCGGCTCCAGGGCGTCCTTGAGGCCCATGGCCTCCATGGTCTGGACGGCGGCCACGCCGTAGGGCGCGAGCTTGGGGTTGGCGATGGAGAGCTTGTTGAAGTCCCCGGACGCCAGCAGCGCCTTGCCGTCCTCGACCAAGTCGGGCTTCGCGGACCAGAGCACCAGGGTGCCGATGGCGTAGGTGAAGCGCGAATCGGCCACGCCGGCGCCCTCGTCGGCCAGTTTCTTCGGGGTCTTCTCGTCGGCGGCCAGCAAGGCCTCGAACGGCGCGCCGTTCTTGATTTGCGCATAAAACTTGCCGGTGGCGCCGAAGGATGTCACGACCGTGTGCTCCGTGTCCTCTGCAAACATCTCGGCAATGATCTTCATGGGGGCCGTGAAATTGGCGGCGACGGCGATGGTCGCCTCTTCGGCGGCGGCATTGCCGGCGGCGAGCGCGACGGCGAGGACGGCGGAGGCGGTGACGAGGTTCTTCATGATCAATGTCTCCTCACGGGAGTGGTTGCGTTGCAGTGATCCGGCCGGTGCAAGCCGATCGGAGCGAGTTGAAAGCGGGGTTGGAGTGGCGTGGACGGTCGCGTCGCGCTGTCAGCTGGGCCGCGGGATGCAGTGGGCCAGCAGCACGCTCGAGGCCTGGAACACCGCGCAGGCCTCGATGCCCTGCCGCAGGCCGAGGTGGCGCAGCCCGGCGCGGGTGATGACAGCCGCAAGGCTGAGGCCACCCGGCAGCCGCAGCGTGACATCGGCGTCGAGCGCGCCCTCGTTGATGCGGCTGACCTCGCCCCAGAGCTGGTTCGCCGCCGAGGTGCGCAGCCCCCGGCCCGTGCCCAGCATCACGGCCGCGGCCTTCACCAGCGCATGCACCTCGGCCCCCGGTTTGAGCGCCAGGGCCTCGGCACTCTCGCGGGTGAGCTGCGCGGTGACCTGCGTCGCCGCGTCCAGCCGCACCGTGGCCCGTGCACCGACCTGATCGGTGCTGAGCTGGACCAGCGTGCCGGCGAAGCGGTTGCGGGCGCTCGTGCGCAGCGACATGCGCTTGAAGAGCGCCCTGAAGGCCTGCGCGTCGCCGTCGCCCGCCTGATCCAGCTCCCCGGCGACGCGCTCGAGCGTCTGCTGGTACTCCTGCGAGACGGCCCGATACAGCGCCACGAGCCGTGCTCCCTGCGCCGTGAGCCGGGTGCCGCCGCCGTCGCGCCCGCCCACGGAGCTCGCCACCAGCGGCTCCGCGGTCAGGCTGTTCAGCGCGTCCAGCGTCTCCCGGGCCGACTTGTAGGACATGGGCACGGCCCGGGCGGCGCGCGCGATGGAGCCGTGGCGGCCGATGGCCTCCAAGAGCCGGATGCGCTTGTCGTCGAGCAGGCCGCCCAATAGGTCGAGCTCCGCGCCTCGGCGGGGTCGGCACTGCGGGCGGGGCGCTCCGTCGCGTGGGGGTGTCATGCGGGGGGTCTGTAAATCTCTGGCTATAACGCTATCGGTGCCGAGCGGCTGCAATAAGGGGGCCAACCATCGATGGCGCTGTGCTTGTACCTACCGAGCGGCCTTCTCTACCCTGTCGGGGAGTCGCGCCGGCTGCGGCCGAGGCGGCCACCGCCAACCCACGACAACGAGGCCATTCGCATGAAGATCAGCGCGCGCAATCAATTCCACGGCAAGGTCGTCTCCGTCACCCCCGGCGCTGTCAACGCCGAGGTTACGCTGGCCCTGCCCGGCGGCCAGGAGATCGTCGCCATGGTCACGATCGAAAGCGTCAAATCCTTGAATTTGCAGCCGGGAGTGGACGTCGTGGCACTCTTCAAGGCGTCCTCCGTGCTGGTCATGACCGACGGCTCGGGCGTGCGCCTCTCGGCCCGCAACAGCTTGGCCGGCACCGTCTCGGGCCTGGAGGTCGGCCCGATCCATGCCGAGGTCACCATCACCCTGCCCTCCGGGGACGAGGTCCACGCCACCGTCACCCACAAGGCCTGCGAGGCGCTCGGCCTCAAGGAAGGCGTGCCGGCCACCGCGGTCATCAAGGCGCCGCAGGTCATTCTGGGTGTTCCCGTCTGACGACGTAGTGTGCGCTGAGACATAGCGAGACTTGTCGGAGCGTCCGCTGCTTGCCCCGCGATGGTGCGACTGTGCGCGGGAGGCGGGGCGCTCGGCGCTGCGCGATGGTGGGTAGAAGCGGCGGCGACGGCGCCTGAAGCCTAAAGAGGCGACCCCTCACACCGGCCAGCTGAAGGGATCGCCGTGTCGCGCGCGTTGCCGCAAATGAGCTGTGCGCCGAGGGCCGAGGAGAGACCCTCGGCGCCGTTGCTTCCGAAGCCAGGTTGTTGCTATGAAACCGGGCGAGTCTGCGCCGGGTCAGTGTCGTCGATCCGGGCGTCGGCGGTTGTCGCGTTATCTACAGATGTAGATGACGCTACGTCGGTCTTGCGACAGGGCGGGTCCTCGGCGAGGCGGCTCGGGCATCTGTGCGGACCGCTGCCCGACGACGCCGAGCGGCCGTTCATTCAGGAGCAAGGTGCGCCTGGCGCCCGGGGCCGCGCTCCGATGCCACGCCCGGTTGCGGACCGTCGTTGTCCCGAGGACCCCGCGCGGCCATCCTGTCCCCATCGTGCTGACCCCATCGAGGCCTCTACATGCCAGTGTTTACCCCGCCCGTGCTCGCCGACCACGAGCTGTACCAATTGCTGGCCGAGGACGTCCCCTTCGGCGACCTGACCACGGAGTCCCTCGGCATCGCCGCCGAGGCCGGCGGCATCCGCTTCTATGCTCGCGACCCGATGACCGTGTGCGGCGTCGAGGAGGCGGTGCGGATGTTTCAGCTCTGCGGTGCCGAGGCCGAGCCGCTGTTGGCGTCCGGCACCGAGGCCGCGCCCGAGACCCTGCTGCTCCAAGCCACGGGCCCGGCCGGCGCGCTGCACCGCGGCTGGAAGACGGCGCAGACGCTGATGGAGTGGTGCGGCGGCATCGCCAGCAGCGCCGCCGCCATCGTCGCCGCCGCCCGGCGCGGGCACCCGGATGCGATGGTCGCCGGCACGCGCAAGAACGTCCCCGGCAACCGCAAGCTGGCGGTCAAGGCGTTCAAGGCCGGCGGCGCCGTCATGCATCGCAACGGGCTGTCCGAGACCCTATTGATCTTCGCGGAGCACCGGCAGTTTCTGGGCGGCGAGCCGGCGGCGGCAACCCTCGCGGGGCTGCGCCGCCTCTGCCCCGAGAAGCGGGTCGTCGTCGAGGTCGCGACCCCGGACGAGGCGCTGACCTGGGCCGATGCCGACGTGCTGCAGCTCGAAAAATTCACGCCCGAGCAGGTCGCCGACACCGTCGCGGCGCTCGCCGAGCGCGGCGCCGCCGCCGTCGTCGGCGCCGCCGGCGGCGTCAACGCGAAGAACGCCGAGGCCTACGCCCGCGCCGGCGCCCGGCTCCTGGTCACCACCGCGCCGCACCTGGCGCCGCCGCGGGACGTGCAGGTGCGGTTCGGAACGGGCGATCAGCTCGCGTAGCGGCCGTTCCATTCGCAGCGCCGGGCCGCTGGGTCAGTGCAGCACCGATTCCAGCGTCTCGGCGGTGAGGATGCGCTCGGACCAGTCCAGCAGGCGCTCGGCATCGGCGCTCAGCACGCGCTCGCGGATATCGGGGGGCGTCTTGATCTCGGCGCTCGCGGAAGAAGGTGTCTTGCCGGGTGGCGATGTCCTCCATGGCGTGAGCCGGGAATCGCTCGCTCCCCTGTGCCAAAATTGCCCGAGCACAGCCCACGCCAAAGCCCCATGCACGCGACACGATGCCCCCGAACAACGGCAACAGCGGCGGTCCCCTCGGACGCGCCCGCTGGGCCGACCCCGAATATATCGCCGCGCGCTACGCCTGGCGCGAGGGCGCGATCTGGCTCGGTCGCTGCCCGCACGACCCCGAGCGCGCCATCGGCTTCGATGACAATCGCCACGTCTTCCTCTGCGCCGAGACCCGCTCCGGCAAGGGCCGCGCCTTCCTGGTCAACAACCAGGTGCTCTGGCCCGGCTCGCTGATCGCCATCGACCCCAAGAGCGAGGCCGTGGTCACCGCCGCCGCCCGCCGCGGCCCCGGCAACGACTTCTGCGAGGGCCGAGTCAGGAGGTCTACATCCTCGATCCGAGCGGCATCGACCTGCCGCCGGAACTGGACCGCTTCCGCGCCCACTTCAACCCGCTGGCGGCGCTGCGCCCGGACGACCCGAGGCTGGTCGAGAAGACCAGCCGCGTCGCCGACGCCCTCTGCGAGATCAACCAGAGCGATGCCGCCGTCTGGGACAAGCGTGGCCGGGAGCTGGTCACCGCCGTCATCCGCCACGTCATCACCGCACCGCACACCGAGATCGAGGACTACGGCCTGACCCGCGACTTGCTCACCGTCCGCCGCCTAATCATGGAAGGTCACCGCCCGCTCGCCGAGCGCGTCAACAATCACCGAATCAAAGAGGCCAAGGCCGCCGGTAAAGAGCCCGTCCTCACCAACGCCACCGACCTGCTGCTGCGGCAAATGGGCGCCAACAGCGCCTGCCACGGCGAGATCGCGCTCACCGCCAACGACCTGCTCGGAGACGCCCCCAGGAGATGCCCTATTATCCTTCGGCCAAGTGCTCATGCTCGGCATAACGCTGCTCATACTCTTCGTATCCACAGTTTTGTTCGACGTCTGGTATGACGATAGAAAGCGAAAGAATTTACTGGCCGGACCCCAAAAGGAGCTGGAAATGCTGGAGGCAGCGCATGGCGCGCGTCTTGAAGAGCGATATGAAACCGCGAAAGCGGAAAGGGATAGACTGGATAGCGAAGGTTCGCGCACTCGGAAACATCTTGACAAACTGCGCGCACAGCTCAATCAAGCAGAGGCGGAGTTTGCGGCGACCTTCCACGAGCCCCCCGTAATCAGCGCAAACGCATCAGCACCTGCTAGTACAGCCAGTCTCAGAACGTCTCCGCAGTTGGCTTGTGCATCAGCCAATAGGGTAGACGAGCGATAGCGAAGCCCCCGGTCTGCGCGCCGCCGCTGGTGGACTGCGCTACGCTTGTCCACCCTACAAGGCTGCGACGCGCTCGGTGGCCGGAACGATGATCAAGGCGAGACCGTCGATGCGCCGGATTGAGTTGCGATGCGCGACCTTTCGATGGCCGGAAACACCATCAAGGTTGCTGCCTCAAGCCGCCGAGCGCCAGTCCAATTCCAAATGCACGCCGGCATACGGGAAATGCAACGTGCCGTTTTCGTCCTTGTCGATCAAGCCGATGGCCGCCAGCCGATCCGCGTCGGCATGTACCGCGCTCAGATCGCGCCCGACACGCTGCGCAAGTGCTTGTGGATCGGTTGGACCGGTGCCGCAGAGCGCCTTGAGGATGGCGAAGCGATTGCCGGTCAGCGTATCGAGCAAGGCTTCCTCCGAGTCGAATAGGTAGCGTTGCGGCTGCGGGCGGTCGGACTCGATGGCCGCGATGGCTTGGGCGAGGGCTTCCTCTTCGCTCGCAACCTCAATGATCAATGTGTCCATGCTCTAGCCTCCAACGGCCTATTTCGCGGTCGAAGTCGTTAAGGAGTTGCACAAGCGAGACAAAACGGAGCGGATGCTCGTCATCGCCAAGGTGCCTGTGGTCGCCCTTGCCCCGCTCGTTGTCGTACCGCAGCACGCATTCACCCTTGTAAACCAGCACCAAGCTGTATTTGAACGGGTGTTGGCTTCCGGGTAGCGGATGAGGCAACCGCCAAACCCGGACTTTGGCATAGTCCGGCGGCTCCCAGGTCGCACTCGAAGACGCAGCCTGCGCGGAGCCGGCGGCTGCCGAGTCCGAGGAACCGTCGGTGTCTGTGGAACCGCTGTCGTCCGCGTCGCCGGTCGCTGCCTCCTTCGTGACCTCCGCGTTGAACTCCCGGGTCACGTCGCCGTCCTCGAACTTCCGCGGCTCCCATGCGGCCGCCGACGTGGCGGCATCGTCTTCCTCAATGCGCCCCGGACTGCTTGTTGAATTCGCTCTTTACTTGCGCTTCATCAACCATTGCAACCTCCCGATGACCAGCGTGGCTCCGTCAATGATGCGACCTTACATCTTCGCGGTGACCGGCGGAAGCAGCGGAATCGTCAGCCCGGTCCTGCGGCTATCGGCCTGGCATTCCGCTTGGCAGTGTCGCGCTGCTGGGCTCAGTGCAGCACTGATTCCAACGTCTCGGCGGTGAGGATGCGCTCGGACCAGTCCAGCAGCCGCTCGGCATCGGCGCTCAGCACGCGCTCGCGGATGTCGGGGGTCGGCGGGCCGAACTTGCGCTCGATCTGGCGCAGCAGGACCGCAGCCTCGCCCTGCTGGAGCCCCTGCTGGAGGCCCTGCTCGCGGCCCTGTTGGCGGCCCTGCTCGATATAGCGGTCGATGAAGGTCTGCATGATCGGGTCTCCGGCGGAGGTCTGTTGCAGCAGCGCGCGGACGGTGGGCTCGTCCACCCGGCCGGTGCCTTGGACATAGTAGCGCAGCAGGGATTCCAGCACGGCCACGGCCGTGTCGCGGTCCTCAATCTGCTCGATCAACGCGATCAGCTCGCGCAGGCGCTCTATCGGCGCGTCGTCGAAGATCCAGCGCAGCGCGAGTTGGATCAGCCGCGTCAGTACCTTGCCCTTGATCTCGGCGTCGGTGCGGCTGGACAGGTCCGCGATGTCGTAGCGGAAGCTCGGCACGAAGGGCGCGAGCGCCGCCGGCAACGGCTGGACGATGGCATGGAAGTCCGCCGGTGCCTGCCAAGCACGCGCCCCGTGATAGACGACGGATAGACGACGATGGTGTAGACCGGCGGCAGATGGCGCGCCTCAGGATGCTGCTTGCGGAACTGCTCGCCCTCGGCGGTGACGTAGCGCAGCAGTTGCAGCGGGGTCCAGTGCTCGGGCCAGCTTTTGTGCTCGAACAGCAGGTAGACGTGCAGGGGCCCATCGCGGTGGCGAAGGCGGTAGACCAGGTCGGAATAGGCCGAGCGCAGGTCGCTGGACACGTAGGTGTCCTTGGCGATCTCCAGCGTCGAGAGGTCGATGTCCGCCAGCAGCGCCGGCGGCAATCGGCAGCGCAGGAAGTCGCAAGCGATCTCGCGCCGGCCGAAGCTCTCGCGGAAGAAGCTTTAGCGGAAGAAGGTATCGTGTGGGGTGCCGATGTCGTTCATGGCGCGAGCATAGCGCGATCGGGCAGGAAAGGCACATCCCGTGGCCGGCTGGCGACCGTTGGCTCGTGATCCGGAACGGCGAGCCGATCATGCGCTTGCATGGGCGAAGCCACCGCGGGGCGGCTGGTCAGCTTGATGCGCGACGCGCGCGTCCGGCCTTGCATGACCGGACGGCCGTTTGTCCATTGCGAGCTTGTGCCTCGCTGCCGCCGGCGCTGCTCGGCGGCGCGGAGGCCGCTATTTCACGAGGATCAGCTTGTCGTTGCGGGTCAGGAGCAGGGTATAGCGGGCCTCACCGTGCTCGATGACGATGCGTCGGTCGCCGCGCAGCAGCTCGTGGCTGCTCAGGCGGCGCGGTTCGAGCTCGGCGGGACGGGTCCGGGACGAAGTCGTGGCTGCGGCTTGTTGCATCTTCGTTGCTCCGTTGGGGTGGATGGCGAAATGGCTGGGGTCAGCTTGCATTCGTCGCTGCGGGGTGTCCCGACAGGACAGCAAAGGGTCGTGCCGCGCCGGCGGGCGCGGACGGCGAGATAAAGAGCCCGGCGAGCAGGAGTGAGCCGACGATGAGTGTTGTGCGGGTCATGGTTGCTCCGGATGCGTTGGGATGAGGCGCCGCGGCCAGCGGTTCGCGCCGGGCGGCTGTTGCTGGCGACGTGGGTTGCACCCGAACGCAGGCTCGCGCGGCTGAACAAGGCTTGAGAGTATCGCAAATGAGAGTGATTCGCAAACGCGGAAATGGACCTTTTCGGGGTGCCGAGCAGCGTTGCGGCCGAGCGGCCGACAGCGGCGTACGCCCGCGTGTGCCAGGGCTCTTCTAATGACGCAGCGCGCTGTCCCGAAGCACGGCGGTGATCGCCGCGCGCTCGCGGCGCGTGCCGGCTGTGCGCCCGGTGAGCTGCTCGATTTCAGTGCTAACATCAACCCGCTCGGCATGCCGCCGGCGGCCCGGCGGGCACTGATCGAGTCGGTGGATGCGCTGGCTGACTATCCCGACCCGGCCTGCACGGATCTCTGTGCCGCAATCGCTGCTGCGCTCGGCGTCTTGCCGGCGCAGGTGCTGCCGGGCAACGGCGCCGAGCAGCTCATCTGGTGGCTGCCGCGGATACTCGGTGCGCGCCGGGTGCTGGTGAGCCCGCCCTGCTATCTGGATTACGCCCGGGCGGCGTTGGTGTGGGGGCTTGCGGTGCTCCGCGTTCCGCTGCGCGCGGAGCAGGGTTTCGAGCTCGACGTTGAGCGCCTGACCGCGCTGGCGCGGACTGGGGATCTCGTCTGGATCGGCCAGCCAAACAACCCAACGGGGCGCATCATTGCCGCAGATGCGCTGCGGCGTGCCGCGGCGGCGCGCCCGGGCGTCTGGTGGGCAGTGGACGAGGCCTTCATCGACTTTGCCGACGGCGCCGCCTCGGCGGTGGGCTTCGGCCTCGACAACGTCGTCGTGGTGCGCTCGATGACGAAGTTCTTTGCGCTGCCGGGCCTGCGGCTCGGCTACGCTGTGTTGGCGCCGGGACTGGCGTCCGCCGCCCGCGGGCTGCTGCCGGATTGGTCCGTGAGCACGCCGGCGCAGCGCGTCGGCGTCGCGCTGCTGACGGACCCCGCGCGGCACGACTTCGCGGAGCGTACGCGCCGGCTGATCCGCACCGAGCGGGCTCTGCTCGCGGCCGGGCTCCGCGCCCTCGGCGCGAGCGTGCTCGACAGCGCCGCCAACTACCTCTTGCTCCGGCTGCCGGAGGCGGCCGCAGCGGGGCGCGAGGTCGCGGACAGGCTTCTTGTCCAGCATCGCATTGCGGTGCGGACCTACGGCACCGAGGCTGACCTTGACGAGCAGTTTCTGCGCGTTGCCGTGCGCGCGGCCGACGACAACCGCCGCCTGCTTGCGGCGCTTGGCGACGTGCTCGCGACCGGCGCGTCGCGCGAGGGCTTGTCGACGCGCGTCGGCGGCGCTTAAATCCCGCCCTGCAAGGCCGCTGCCGTGCGTGCCGACCGCTTGCCAGGAGCCGATCCGCAATGCCTGTCTACGAGTTCTACTGTCCCGATTGTCATGCCATTTACAATTTCTTCTCCCGTCGTGTCGACACCGACACACGCCCTGCGTGTCCCACCTGTCGGCGCGCGGCGCTTGAGCGCCGTGCCTCGCTGTTTGCGATCTCCAAGGGCCGCGGTGAACAGGGCGAGGACGCCGGCGGTGATCTGCCCGAGGGCATGGACGAGTCCGCGATGATGCAGGCCATGGCAACCATGGCCGGCGAGCTTGAGAACATGGACGAGGACGACCCGAGGCAGGCCGCGCGCGTGATGCGGCGGCTGTTCCAGACGGCGGGACTCAAGCCGGGGGACGCCATGGCCGATATGCTGGGCCGCATGGAGGCGGGCGAGGACCCGGACCAGCTAGAGGCCGAGTACGCGGACGTGCTCGACGCCGAGGACCCCTTCGCGGCGCTCGCGGGCGGCGGGGTGGCGAACCTGCGCGCATTGCGCCGGGAACTGCTGCCGCCGCGGCGCGACGACACCTGGTATCCGCTGCGCGGGGCGGAGCCCGAGCCTTGAGCGCTAACGGCCATGGCGACCAGCGCCACCCCGGAGGATGAAAGGCGCTGCTCGCCATGGCCGTTTCCCTCACCCCGGCTCTCTCCGAGAGGGAGAGGGCGATTTAGGAGCGCGCTGCGCGCGACTTTCATGGTAAACGGGGGGGCGGCAGCCGGTCAGCGGCAATATTCGTTGACGAAGGCCTCGTGCTCTCGCCGTTTGCGCTTCAGCCGCTCCCCGCGGGCGACCGTGTAGCCGGCGCGGAGTTCGTTCTCGATGCGCTCGATCTGCTGGCGCTGCTGCCAGCAGCGCGCGGCGTATCTGTCCTTGTCCGCGGTCTTCGGCCGCGGCTTCGCGGTCTTGCCCTTCGGCTCCGGTGCCGGCTTCGGCGGCACCCAGCCCGTGCTGTGGTCCTCGATGAGCAACTCCTCCGCGGCGTCGCGCCCGTGGCAGGGATGCCGGCGGAATTCGATGCTGCCGTCCGGGGCCGTGCAGCGGTAGACGCTGGATTGCGCCTGCGCGCGCCCCGCTGCAAGGGACAGGACGACGAGCGCCGCGCACAGGGCGGGCGCTCCAATGGATTCAATTAAGACTTGAGCACGCATTTTGCTTTATCTCCTTCTGGGGCGCCGTCGCGGACATGCCGGTCGCACTGCGCATCCACCGGGGTGGGTCCGGGATCGATGCGCAGCATCGCACTAGTGTGTACGTTGGCGCCGTCGTTGTAAACACCAAGTAACACCCGCGCGCGCCCGGATGCGGCATCATCCGCGGCCATGATCGACGCCGCGCCGAGTATCCCCAAGGCGTACCACCACGACGTGGTGACGCGACCGCCGGCAGCGGGGCAGTCAACGGAGAGCAGTAAACATGCAGAGTATCTACATCGCCGGTGCCGGCGCCGGCAGCGGCAAATCCGTCGTGGTCTTGGGGTTCATGGAGCTCCTGTCCGCCATCAACCAGCGGGTCGGGTTTTTCCGGCCCATCGTCAACCGCGATGTGCACGAGGACAATCTCACCACCCTGATCCGCAAGCGCTACGACCTGCCGTTCCCGGCCAAGCAGCTATACGGTTGCACCGCGGAGCAGGCGAGCGAGCTGGTGGCGGCCGGGCGCTACGATGAGCTGCTCAAGCGCATCCTCGACAAGTACATGCTGCTCGACGAGCAGTGCGACATCGTGCTGTGTGCTGGCACCGACTACGACGGGCTGGTGCCGTCGCTGGAGTTCGACTTCAACGCGGACCTCGCCAACAACTTCGGCTGCACCATCGTCGTCGTTGTCAAAGGCTTCAAGCGCAGCCCCGACGAGGCGCTGCACGCGGTGCACATGGCACACGAGTCCATGGTGAACCGGTGCGGCGACCTGCTGGCGACCATCGTCAACGGTGTTGACCCGGACTTCGTGGAGCTGGTGAAGCGCCGGGCGCGGGCCGTGCTGCCCGCGGATGAGACGCTCTACGTGCTGCCGGAGGCCGAGGCGCTCGCCAAGCCCACCATCGGTGAGATCAGCAAGATGCTGGGCGGCGATTGCCTGTGCGGCGAGGGGGACGCGCTGACGCAGGTCGTAACGACCTATAAGGTCGCGGCGATGGAAATTCCGGAGTTTCTGAACTACATCGAGGACGGCTGCCTGATCATCACGGCCGGCGACCGCAGCGACATCATCCTCGCCAGCTTGGCCGCGGACGTGTCGGATTCCTACCCCCGCGTCGCCGGGCTGCTGCTCACCGGCGG
Source organism: Thiohalocapsa sp. ML1 (assembly GCF_001469165.1). Taxonomy (GTDB): domain Bacteria; phylum Pseudomonadota; class Gammaproteobacteria; order Chromatiales; family Chromatiaceae; genus Thiohalocapsa. Next base: position 25,555 of record NZ_JABX01000022.1, read on the forward strand.
CCTGCGCCCGGCGCCGAACGTGCAGCGGCTCCTGAACGGTCTGCGGCGCAACAAGGTGTCGGTCCTGAGCGTGGCGGAGGACACCTTCCAGACCGCGCTCGCCGTCAGCCGCGTGGAGTCCACGATCTTGCCCGGCGATGATCGCAAGATCGCCGCTGCGCTCGGGCTCTTCGAGCACAACGTCGACATCAAGGAATTGCAGCAGCGCATCGCCGTACACCACAGCGAGCGTGTGACACCGCTCATGTTCGAGTACGAGCTGGTGCACCGCGCCAAGGCGGCGCGTAAGCATATCGTGCTGCCCGAAGGCACCGACGAGCGCATCCTGCGCGCTGCCGAGATCCTGACGCTGCGTAGCGTTGCGGACCTGACGCTGCTCGGCGACCCTGACAAGATCCGCCGACGCATCGGCGAGCTCGGCCTGCAACTGCCGGACATCCGCATCATCGATCCCACAACCTCGCCGAAGCGCGACGAGTACGCCGGCATCTACTATGAGCTCCGCAAGCACAAGGGCATCTCGGAGCAGATGGCCCAAGATGCGTTGGCCGATGTGAGCTATTTCGGCACCCTGATGGTGTACACGGGCGATGCGGACGGCATGGTCTCCGGTGCCGTCCACACCACGCAGCACACCATCCGCCCGTCCTTCGAGACGATCCGAACCAAGCCCGGCACGAAGCTCGTGTCCAGCGTCTTCTTCATGTGTCTGGCAGACCGGGTGCTGGTGTACGGCGACTGCGCCGTGAACCCGAATCCGGATGCCGAGCAGCTCGCGGACATCGCCGTCACGTCCGCCGAAACGGCGGCGGCCTTCGGCATCGAGCCGCGCGTGGCGATGCTGTCCTATTCCACCGGCGCATCCGGCAAGGGGGCGGACGTGGAGAAGGTCCGCGAGGCCGTGCGCATCGCCCGCAGCCGCAACCCGGAGCTCAAGCTCGACGGGCCGATCCAGTACGATGCCGCGGTGGACTTCAGTGTCGCGCGCTCGAAGCTGCCGGACAGCGAAGTGGCCGGCAAAGCGACCGTTTTCATCTTCCCGGACCTCAACACCGGCAACAACACCTACAAGGCCGTCCAGCGCAGCGCCGGGGCGGTGGCCATCGGGCCCGTGCTGCAGGGTCTCAACAAGCCGGTGAACGACCTGAGCCGTGGCTGCACGGTCACGGACATCGTCAACACGGTCACCATCACGGCGATTCAGGCCCAGAACGCGGCACAGGCCTGAGTGCGCCGCCACGCAGAGAGCGATTATGAAAGTACTGGTGCTGAACTCCGGCAGCTCGTCGATCAAGTTTCGGCTGTTCCAGGTCGGCGCGGGGGCCGACGACTGGCAGGTGGCCGCCACCGGCGCGGCGACGCGCATCGGCGAGCCGTCGGCGTCGCTGAAGCTCATCTGGACGAATGCCGACGGCGCCACCGAGACCCGAGAGCACGCGGCGGCCATCGGCTCGCACAACGACGGCATCGAGCGCATCGGTGCCGCGTTGCAGGAATCCGGCGCGTTGGGCGGGCTCGACGAGCTCACGGCCGTCGGCCACCGTGTGGTGCATGGCGGCGAGGCCTTTCATGCGCCGACGGTGGTGGATGACGACGTGATCGCTGCCATCCGGCAGATGATCCCGCTGGCGCCGCTGCACAATCCGGCCAATCTCGATGGCATCTTGGTCGCGCGGGAGCTCTTCCCCGGCGTGCCGCAGGTCGCCGTGTTCGACACGGCCTTTCACCAAACCATGCCGCGCACCGCCTATCGCTACGCGATCCCCGGCTATCTGTATCGCGAGCATCACGTGCGCCGCTACGGCTTTCACGGCACCTCGCACCACTATGTCGCAAAGCAGGCGGCGCAGATGCTCGGCAAGCCGCTGTCGCAATGCAACCTGATTACGCTGCATCTGGGCAATGGGGCCAGTGCGACGGCGATCCGCGACGGGGCGAGCGTCGATACCTCCATGGGCATGACGCCGCTCGAAGGGCTCGTCATGGGCACGCGCTGCGGCGACATCGACCCCGCGGTGCACTTCTACCTGTGCCGACATTTGGGCTTCGACAACGAGACCCTGGACGATCTGCTGAACCGCCAGAGCGGCCTCATGGGTCTGTGCGGCGTCAATGATATGCGCGAGGTGCACAGGCTCGCCGAAGAGGGTCACGAGGACGCCGAGCTGGCCATCGGGCTCAGTTGTCATCGGCTCAAGAAGTACATCGGTGCCTATGCCGCCGTGCTCGGCCGGGTGGACGCGGTCGTCTTTACCGGCGGCATCGGCGAGAACGACACCGAGATGCGCGAATGCGCCTGCGCTGGGCTCGAAGCCTTTGGCCTGGTGCTGGATTGCGAGGGAAATGCGCGGGTTATCGGGAGTGCCGGCACCGTGTCTGCGCCGCACAGCCAGGTTAAGGTGTTTGTCATTCCCACTGACGAAGAGCTGGAGATCGCGCGTCAGTCCCTAGACGCCGTGGGCTGATGCCGGGCCCTCGACGCCCGACGACGCGGGCCCGCCACTGATGGCGAAGCCTCAGACCGTCAAGGCCGAGGGCCAAGGAGATCTCCCTCGGCCCTCGGCCCTTCCCCCAAGGTATCCCTGTGAAACTTGACGCATCTGCACGCGTTTGGCACCGCTATGGGCTTTAGGCCAGATCCCGACGCTTGGGCGGCTCCGCTTTTCATCGCCGAGGCGTCTTTTGGTTTATCCTCTGCATCACAACATTTGCTTATGCCAAGACCAGGCGATTCTCCAGGAGACGGCTCATGACAAGAACGCGACTCTTCCTAATGGCTGCCATTGCGGCAGCGATCGGCGGCTGTGCGGTAACGCCGAGCACTGAAACGAAGTTGGTGCAGAACGGCTTCGAGCACATCCTGAACCAGCAATGGTCGGAGGCGGAAACCTCACTGTTGCAGGCGCTGGAATCCAACGCCGATGATCCCTACGCGCTGCTGAACCTCGGCGTGGTCTATCAGCAGACCGGCCGTAATGAAGAAGCGCGCGAGATGTACAACCGCGTGATCGAATCGGACACGACGCTACGCGCCGGGCGCTCGAACCTGCCCGACGAGCGTGGTCGCTTGTTGACCGAGCTGGCGCAGGACAATCTGGACCGAATGTCGAGGGACGGCGCTTATTGAGCTCAAGCGCAACCCGGCTGCGGTTCCACCGAGCTGCGGGTGGGCCGCGCGGGGGAGCGGGAGATGGCCGGGGGCGACTAGGTTGCTTGACGGCGCCAAATGGCTTGCAGATGAGTCAAGCTTCATGCAGTAGGGCCAAGGGTGAGAGGAGCGGTCCTCAGCCCTTGGCCCTTTGTTCAATACGCCAACGAGCGCGCTGCGTAACATGGCGCTCCTTGTTGGTCTGAGGCTCAGCCTTACTAGGATTCGCTGTGAAGGGGTCGCCGCCACGGTAACGCCCACTTCACGATAGAACTGGGCTCGACGGTATGCTTGGCCGTGGACTGCGACCGCCACTGCTTGCACGGTCGGGAGCGCCGACCGTGCGACAGTGACGACGTTCGGAACTACTACGGGCTGATTGGGCCGTCCGGTTGCGGCGGCGGCTGCGACGCGGGCACGGATGGGTCGTCGTCGTCGTCGGTGTTGGCTGCGACGACGGCGCCGACGACAACTGCGCCGGCGGCAACTGCGGCCGTCTCAGCCGCGGTCAGCCCCAGCAGACCGGCGCCGCCGCCGGCACCGAGCAGAAACGGGGCTGCGCTGCCCGGAGCTGCGGCCGCTGCGGCAAAGCTGCTCTGCGCCGAGCTTGCCTGGGCAACCGAGGTGGCCGAGCGCTCGATAAGGGCCGCTTCGCACCCGCCGCGTTCGCTGATGGTCAGCATCTCGTTCTCGGCGAGCTCTTTTTCGCAGCCGTCGCTGAAGGTCACGACGGCTTGGCCGTTTTCGAGCACGAAGAGTCGGTTGAGTGGTTCGAGCTCCATACCGGCCAAAGCCGGCACGATCTCGCTCTGTGTGGAGACGAGGGCAGAGCCGGCGACGGAAGCGATGACCGCGCGAGCCGGCGACGAACCCTCAGCCGCGGTGACAGCGGTGTGAGCACTGAGACCTGTCAGTAAAGCCCCTACAGCGAGCGCTGATGTCCTGATGGTAAACACGGAATTACCTCTGAGCGTGAGTCGGAGAAAACTTTCCGGCATTTGATCAGCAAAGCCAGGGGGAGTCAAAGGTCAACGGGGGCGGCCACGGTCCGTTCGTCGCCGAAACCGAGCGCCTTATTCGGAGACCGCTGGTTGCTGCGCAATCGCTGCGGAACTGTCACGTACAGTGTGCTCCTTGTTTGTCTAAAGCAAGCCTAAACGAGGGCTTCTTGCCGGGCGGGCAGGAGATCCTTGTGCGATTGTCGGGCAACAACGGTCACGCAAGCGGCAGTCTGCTCGGTGCCCTGTCGTGCCGCAGCGCCTCCACCCACAGTCGCGTCGCCTCTGCGGCCGAGCGCGTTGGCCCAGAGCGGCACGAGCACGTAGCGCTTGAGCCCGGGGCGGGTCAGGAGCCCGAGGCCGCGCAGCAGGAGCAGGCTCCGGCAATCGGAGTGGCTGACACGCTGGCGGGGTTTGGTCACGGCGAAAGGCCCCCAAAATAAAACTCAAGCGAAGCATGGCCCGAGAACGCCCAGGGCACGGAATGGCGTCTTGCGCAAGCTCGCACGTTGCCGCAAGTGAACCGAAGGGCCAAGGGCGGACGACGGCTTGCTCGGCCCGCGGCCCGCGGCCCTTCGTTCAGGTGTCGTGGTGAAACTGGCCGCATCCGAAAGCAGTTGCGGCCGGCAAACAAACATAAGAAGTTCGGTCGCAACCTTGTGCCCGCCTTCCGCAGGCAGAGGCATCACGAAACGGAGCCGCCGATGCAAGATCCACAGCAAGCGCTCGCGGCCCTGGCGGCTGGCCCTGACGATGCCATCGATCTGACCGCCGCCGCGCTGACCCTGAGCCGCGTCTTCCAGCCCGGCGTCGACCCCGCCGCGAGCCACGGCGAGCTCGCGCTCCTGAGCGCCGCGGCAGAGGCCCGGGTTCCCGCCACGGGCACGCTGCTGGAGCGCGTGGCGGCGCTGAACACGCTCCTGTTCGACGAGCTCGGCTTCGCCGGCGAGCACGAGGACTTCTACGACCCGCGCAACAGTTTCCTGGACCAGGTGCTGGTGCGCCGGCGCGGCATTCCCATCTCCTTATCGGTGCTCTACTGCGCGTTGGCGGGGCGGCTTGGGCTGCCGGCCTACGGCATCAGCTTTCCCGCGCATTTTCTCGTGCGGATCGGTCGCGGCGACGGCACCCTGGTGCTGGATGCTTACGCTGGCGGTATCGCGCTGTCGGAACAAGAGCTCGACCGGCGCCTCGCCGACGTCTACGGGGAAGGCGCGGTGACCATCCGGTCGCACCCCTCCCTGCTGCGTCCCGCCGGCAAGCGCGAGATCCTGGTGCGCATGCTGCGCAACCTGGCCGGCATCTACGCGGGGCGCAAGGATGACTTGCAGTTGCTCTCCGCCCTGACCGCGATGCTGAACCTGCTCCCAGACCTGCCGGACGCCCTGCACCAGCGCGGCCTGCTGTTCCACAAGCTCGGCCATGCCGCCGGGGCGCTGTCTGACCTGCGCCGCTTTGCCGAGGTGTCGGACGACGCCGAGCAGATCGCGGCCGTGAGCCCACTCATCGACGCCCTCACGAGCCGGCCCCAGCGATTGCATTGAGTCAGCGATTGAGGCAGCGGAGACCACGCCCGCGCCACAGGTTCGGTATAGTCCTGCCGTCACCCGAGGCAAGAGGCACCGCACCATGTTGCAGAGCTCGTCCCGCCTGCGCCGCTATGGGCTGCGCAGCATGCCTCTGTTGGCCAGCGCCGCGGCCCGCCGCTCGGCAACGGAGGCCATCCGCGCCTTGCCCGCTTATCGCGTCGCGCTGTGGCCGGACGGCTGGGTGATGGACGCCGATGGCGGCGTGCGTGTCGTGGACACCCATGCCATGGCCGAGGCGCGCCGCTGGTTCGACATGGCCGAGCGCACCTCGGCCGCTGCTGGGCGCCGCGGCCTGACCGCAGCCGAGCAGCGTCGCGCCATGCGGCTCCTGGGCGTCTATGTGCCGCCGGCGGTGGTGGCGCTGTCCGGGCGGCGCTTTGCCTCGGAGCAGGTCGCATCCGTTGCGCTGCAACTGATCGCCGGAGATTGGATCGGCGAGCGCCGCCGGGCGCTCTTAGCGCAGCCGGAGCGATCGCTCGCAGAGCGCGCCTGTGCCTGGCAGGGGTCCCGGCACCAGAGTCCCGCCACGGCCGATGCCGCCGACGCGCTGCTGCGGCAGGCGCTGGATGCCTGCATCGCGGAGGGGCTGGTGCCGCCGGCGCGCTATCGGCTCGTGTCCCGCTGCGAGGACGGCTTTGGGCTGCGCCGCTGGCGCTGCGCCGTGGAGGTCAACCTGGATCCCTACGCCCGGGCGCGGGCGCGCGAGGCACTGAATGCCGCGCTGATACCGTGGAACCGAGCCGTGAGCCGCGACGGCGTGCCGATGCCGCTGATTACGCTGGATGTCCGTGCAGGCCACGGGCATCGGATGGTCTAGGAAGCGATCAAAAACACCTGATACACACCCATCTCCGACACTCACTTTCCGCCAGCCATTCGTCGAAATCGAAATCGAAATCGAAGCTCAATCCTTAACAACACTTGGCTCAAGCCGCGTCGAAGTGCGAAACCCTAGCGAGGCAGAGCCTCAGACCGACCAGGGCACGGCGCGTCGTCTTGCGTAGCCCGCTCGTTGGCGCATTGAACCAAGGGCCAAGGGCCGAGGAGGGCTCCCTTGGCCCTCGGTCCTCGGCCCTGTTGCGCATCTCCACTGATCGCCATGCCCTCCCACCAATACCGGCGCCGTCGCAGCGGACTGTTGCTCTGCATTGCGCTCGCCTTCGCGACCGCAACGAGTGCTGCACCGCTGCGCTTCTTCGCCGTTGGCGATCTGCCCTATTCGAGCGCCGAAGCGGAGCTTTTGGGGCGGTTGCTGGCGCGGGCCGCGGCGGCGGAGCCGGCGTTCATCGTCCATGTCGGCGACATCAAGGGCGGCGGTCAGCCCTGCACGGATGCCCGCAATCGCGCCATCGCCGAGCTCTTTCGCTCCCAGCCGGTGCCGATGGTCTATACGCCGGGCGACAACGAGTGGACCGACTGCCACCGCCTGACCGCCGGCGGCCTCGACCCGCTGGCGCGGCTCGAGAGCCTGCGGCGCATGTTCTTCGCTGATGCCGCGGTGCTGCACAACGGCGGGCTGGGCCTGACGACACCGGACCCGCGCTTGCCGGAGAACGCCTGGTTCATCCGCGATGAGGTGCTGTTCGTGGTCCTGCACATCGTCGGCAGCAATAACGGCTGGCAGCCGCGCAACCCGCCGGGCCACGCCGAGCACAAATCGCGCAGCCATGCCAATCGGGCGCTGCTCGACCACGCCCTCGCAGCCGGACAGCGCGCCGGTGCGCGCGCCGCCGTGTTCATGTTGCACGCCAATCCGCTGTTCGAGCAGCCGAACAAGCCCGGCTATCTGACCTTCAAGCAGGATCTGGGGCGCCTGCTCGATCGTTTCGACGGCCCGGTGCTGGTGATCCACGGCGACACGCACAGCTACAAGCTCGACCGCCCCCTCCGCGACCCCGCAGGCGGCGCGCCCATTGCCCGCCTGCAGCGGCTGGAGGTGCCGGGCTCGCCCACCGTTGCCGGCGTCTGGGTCAGCGTGGACCCTGACGCGGACGAGGTCTTTAGCGTCCGCATGCTCTACCCAGAGGCCCGCTAGGATCGGCTCGGGGGCGCTGGCAAGGAATGTGCTTATTTTCTTGCGTGGCATGTCTCCGACATCTTACGAAACCTAAGTCGCTGATTGTTGAGAGCCCGCGCAGCAACCCACCGGCCAGGGATGGACGCTTTCCCACGCTCGGCGTGCGCGTTTGTGGGGTCTGCATCGGGGCTCTTTTTGCAGAAGCTCCCCAACCCGACCCTGTCCGACCCAAACCACCCATGACTCATCCGCACCAGCCCGCGGCGCTCGACCGCTACGTCAGCTTCGTCGGCCTCGACTGCGACGGCAAGGCCGAGCGTTTCGCCACGGCGCTGCGCGAGGTCCTGCCGGACGGCGACGCCGCCGACCCATTCTGGATCTACTTCCGCGCCAAGCTCGACGGCGAACGCGGCCCGGCCCACGACGCGCTTTACCACATCCACTGCCACATGAACGACCTGCGGGACTTGCTCGACCGTGCCGAGCAGCCCGACCTCATCGAGATCTTGGAGGAGCTGGAGCACGAGTGCTGCTGAGGTCTGCGGCCCCGGCAGGCGGATGAATCCGGCGTACCCGGGGGCGGTGCCACCACCGGCTCGGCTCGGTCACCAACCGCGCTTGAGCAGTGGCGCGAGGAACCGCCCCGTGTGCGACTCGGCAGAGCCGGCGATGGCCTCCGGCGTGCCGGCGGCGACGATGTGCCCGCCCTTGTCGCCGCCCTCCGGCCCTAAATCGATGATCCAGTCGGCGGTCTTGATGACGTCCAGGTTGTGCTCGATGACGACGACGGTGTTGCCGGCGTCGCGCAGCCGGTGCAGGACTTCCAGCAGATGCTTCACGTCGTGGAAGTGCAGGCCCGTCGTCGGCTCATCCAGGATGTACAGCGTGCGGCCGGTGTCGCGCTTGGACAGCTCGCGGGAGAGCTTGACCCGCTGCGCCTCGCCGCCGGAGAGCGTGACGGCGTTCTGCCCGAGCCGCAGATACCCGAGCCCCACGTCGGTGAGCGTCTTCAGCTTGCGGTAGAGCACCTGCACGGGCAGAAAGAACGTCAGCGCGTCCTCGACGGTGAGGTCGAGCACCTCGTCGATGGTCTTGCCCTTGTAGCGGATCTCCAGCGTCTCGCGGTTGTAGCGCCGGCCGTGGCAGACGTCGCACTGCACATACACGTCCGGCAGAAAGTGCATCTCGACCCGGATCAGCCCGTCGCCCTTGCACGCCTCGCAGCGCCCGCCCTTGACGTTGAAGCTGAAGCGCCCCGGCCCGTAGCCGCGCGAGCGCGCCTCCGGCACGTTCGCGAACAGCTCCCGGATCAGGTTGAACATGCCGGTGTAGGTGGCGGGGTTCGAGCGCGGCGTCCGGCCGATGGGGCTCTGGTCGATGTCCACGACCTTGTCGAAGTGCTCCAGCCCCTCGATGGCCGCGTGCGGCGCGGCGCGCAGGCTCGCGCCGTTGAGCCGGCGGGCGGCGGCGGGGTAGAGCGTGTCGTTGATGAGCGTGGACTTGCCGGAGCCGGACACGCCGGTGACGCAGCAGAAGGTGCCGACCGGGATGGCCGCGTCGATGCCGTGCAGGTTGTTGCCGGCGGCGCCGCGGATGGTGAGCTGCTTGGCGTCCGCGGCCGGCACGCGCTCGGCGGGGATCTCGATGCGGAGCTCCCCGGACAGGTATCTGCCCGTCAGCGAGGCCGGATTGGCCGCGATGTCAGCCGCCGTGCCCTGCGCCACCAGCTCGCCGCCGTGGATGCCGGCGCCGGGCCCCAGGTCCACCACGTGGTCGGCGGCGCGGATGGCGTCCTCGTCGTGCTCGACGACGATGACGCTGTTGCCGATGTCCCGCAGCCGCGTCAGCGTCGCCAAGAGCCGCTCGTTGTCGCGCTGATGCAGGCCGATGGAGGGCTCGTCGAGCACGTACATGACGCCGACCAGCCCGGCGCCGATCTGGCTCGCGAGCCGGATGCGCTGCGCCTCGCCGCCGGACAGGCTCTCGGCGCTGCGCTCGAGCGTCAGGTAATCGAGTCCGACGTCGGTCAGGAACCGCAGCCGCTCGGCGATCTCGTGTAGCACCTTGGCCGCGATCTCCGCGCGCTGGCCCTGCAGCAGCCCGTCGTCGCGCAGCGCCCGGAACCACGCGACGGCCTCGCCCACCGGCATGGCGGAGATGGACCCTAGGTCCTTGCCCGCCACCAGCACGTTGCGCGCGGCGGCGTTGAGCCGGGCGCCGCCGCAGTCGGGGCAGGGGCGGGTGGAGATGAAGCGCGCGAGCTCCTCGCGCACCGTGGCGGAGTCGGTCTCGCGGTAGCGGCGCTGCATGTTGCCGAGGATGCCCTCGAAGGCGCGCTGCTTGCCGCCGCCGCGCTCGTGCGGCAGCTTGAGCTTGAGCTTCTCGCTGCCGGTGCCGTTCAGCACGACCGCCTGCGCGGACGCATCGAGGTCCTGCCAGGGCACGTCGAGCGCGAAGCCGTAGTGCTCCGCCAGCGCCTCCAGCATCGAGAAGTAGTAGCCGTTGCGCCGGTCCCAGCCGCGGATGGCGCCGTCGGCGACGCTCAGCTCCGGCTGTGCGACGACCTTGACCGGGTCGAAGTACTGCTCCACGCCGAGCCCGTCGCAGGTCGGGCAGGCGCCGGCGGGGTTGTTGAACGAGAACAGCCGGGGCTCCAACTCCGCCAGGCTCCAACTGCACACGGGGCAGGCGAAGTTGGCGGAGAAGGTCTCGGGCTCCGCATCCGGCGCGTCCATGCACGCGAGGCGCAGGATGCCGCCCGACAGCTTCAGCGCCGTCTCGATGGACTCGGCGAGGCGTAGCTGCAGGTCGGGCCGCACCCGGAAGCGGTCCACGACGACCTCGATGTCGTGCTTCTTCTTGGGATCGAGCTGCGGCGGGTCGTCCAGCTCGTGCAGCGTGCCGTCGATGCGCGCGCGCACGAAGCCCTGGGCGTTCAGCTCCGTCAGCAGGTGCTGGTACTCGCCCTTGCGCGCGGCAATCAACGGGGCTAGCAGCATCAGCCGCTCCCCCTCGGGCCGGGACAGGATCAGATCCACCATCTGCGTGACGGTCTGCGCCGACAGCGGCGCGCCGTGCTCCGGGCAGTGCGGCGTGCCGACCCGCGCGTAGAGCAAGCGCAGGTAGTCGTGGATCTCGGTGATGGTGCCGACGGTGGAGCGCGGGTTGTGGGAGGTGGTCTTCTGCTCGATGGCAATGGCCGGCGACAGGCCCTCGATGAGGTCCACGTCCGGCTTGTCCATCATGGACAGGAACTGCCGCGCGTAGGCCGACAGCGATTCCACGTAGCGCCGCTGGCCCTCGGCATAGATGGTGTCGAAGGCCAGCGACGACTTGCCGGAGCCGGACAGCCCGGTCAGCACGACCAACCGGCTCCGCGGCAGGTCGAGATCCAGGTTCTTGAGGTTGTGCGTGCGGGCACCGCGGATGCGGATCGCGTCCATTCGATGTGGCGTCCGGCTCAGTTGCCGCCGACGAGGGTTTGCAGCAGCGCGTCGGCGTCGGCCTTTTCCGGGTACGCCTGCGCCTGCACCGCGAGCAGCACGCGCCGCGCGCCGGGCTTGTCGCCGGTGGCCGCGAGCGCCTTCGCGTAGCGGTAGGCGATGCCGGGGTCCTGGCTGCCGGCGTGCGCCTTGGCGAGCAGCGGCAGCGCCGCCGCGGCGTCGCCCTTGGCCAGCAGCACGGTGCCCTTGGTGTCGATATAGGCCGCGTCCTCGGGGGCCTGCGCCAGCGCGCGCTCGGCGTAGCCCAGGGCCTCGTCGGGGTTGCTGTCCGCGAGCAGCATGGCCAGGTTGTTCAGCGCCACGCGGTTGTTCGGCGTCTGATCCAGCACGCGCCGGTACTGGGCGATGGCCTCGGCGTAGTCCACATCCGAGATGGCGAGCTGCGCCAGCGACAGGCGCACGGCGGGCTGGTCGGGATGGGTCGTCAGCCAGTCCGTCAGCAGCCGGCGGGCCTCCGGCCGGCGGCCGGCGGTGTCCTGGGCGTCGGCGAGCCAGAGCGTGTAGACCGCGTCGTCCGGGTGCTGCCCGGCGAGCTCGCGGAGCATCTGCATGGCCGCGTCGAAGTCGCGCTCTGCCAGCAGAAAACGCGCCTGGGCCGCGCGCACCACGGGGTGCTCCGGGGCTAGGCGCAGCAGGCGCTCAAGCAGCGACTTGCGCGCCTCCGCAGTGGGCTGGGCGGCCAGGATGCGGGCAAGGCGCTCGTGCTCCAGCTCGGCGTCGCGGTCGAGCATGAGGCCCTCCGTCAGGCTGCCGGTCGCAGCCGCAAGGTCACCGGTCTGGGCATGCAGCGACGCCAGCATGTATGGGAACCGGGCCATGGTCGGGTTGCGCTGCACCAGCGTGGAGAGCGTCGCTGCGGCGATCGTGTGCTGACCGCTCTCGAGCTCCGTCTCGGCGCGCAGCAGCAGGACCGGGGTGGCGTCGCGCTGCTGCGGTGGCGCCTGGTTTAGCAGCGTGCGCGCGGCGTCGGCGTTGCCGGCGGCGAGCTCGCTGCGGGCCAGCACGAGGCGCAACTGCAAGGCATCGGGGTTCTGCGCGAGGGCGTCGCGCAGGCGCTCGCGGAAGGCCGCGTCGCCGCCGTCGCGCCGGTCCATCGCGGCGCTCGCCAGCGTGGCGGCGACGCTGTCGGGGTTCGCGGCGAGCAGCCCGTCGAGGGCCTCGCGCGCCTGCTCTGGGCGCTCGCTGCCGAGCTCCAGGGCGGCCAGCGCCAGTGCGGCGCGGTCGAAGCTCGGGTCGCGCTCCAGTGCCGCGGCGAAGGCGCTGCGCGCACCGTCGATGTCGCCCTGTTGCGCGAGCAGCGCGCCCGTGGCGGTATGCGCCATGGGCGAGTCTGGCGACTTGGCGAGGAAGGCGTCCGCCGCCGCCATCGCCGCATCGGTGTCGCCGCGGGCGAGCAGCGAGCGCATCAGCAGCATGCGCGCGCGCTCGTTGGCGGGCTCGGTGTCAACAACACGCCGGAGCAGGTCCACGGCGCCCGCTGCATCCTTGCTGTCCAGGAGCTGCTGGGCGTGGGCGAGCTGGGCGCTGGCGAGGTCCGGGAAGCGCTCCGCAGCCCGGCTCACGAGCTGCTCGGCCTCGTCCGCGCGCGCCTGGCGCACGAGCGCCTGGCGCAGCAGCTCCATGGCCACGGGCGTCGCCTCGGCGTGCTCCGCGAAAGGCCGGATGGCCGCTTCGGCGCCGGCGGCGTTGCCTAGCGCGAGCCGCGTTCTGGCGAGCAGCCCCGCAACCTGAGGGTTGTTCGGCATCGCGGCGGTGAGGCGCACGAGGTATTCCTCCGCCTGTGCGTGACGTTCCAAACCGTTCAGCGCCAGTGCAGCGAAGTAGATCGCGGCTAGGTCGCTTGGGGCACCGCTCAGATAGTGCTCCAGCTTGTCCGCGGCGGCGGCGGCGTCGCCCTGCAGCAGCAACAGGCGGCCGTCCAGGTAGTCGAGCCCGGGCAGGCGCGCGCGCGCCCGCCGCACGGCCTCGATATCCGCGGCGGCGGACTCTTTGTTGCCGAGGTCGAGGTGGACGATGGCGCGCTGGTATTGCAGCGGCCATGGGCTGCGTGCCTGTTCGATGGCGCGGCTGTAGGCCGCCAGCGCGGCCTCGCGCTGACCGCTGAGCTGCTCCAGGCCGCCCAGGGCCTGCCAGGCGTGCGCGGATTCGGCGTGGAGCTTGGTGGCGTGCGTGAGGGTCGCGCGGGCGGCCTCGGCGTCGCCGCGGCGGAGCTCCAGCGTCGCCATGCCGAGCATCGCGCGCAGCGCGTTGGCGTCGGCGTCTACGGCGGCGGAGAAGGCCGCTGCCGCCTCGTCTTCTTGCTCTTGCGACAAGAGCACGCTGCCGCGCAGGGCCAGCAGCTCGGCGCGCTCCGCGGCCGTGGCCTGCAGCGGCGGCTCGGTCCATTCCAGCGCCCGTGACAGCTCGCCCTGGCCGAGCAGCGCCTCGGCGAGGGCGATGCGGGTCGCTATGTCGTCGGCGCCGGCGTCGCGGGCGCGGGTCAGCTCTTGCTCCGCCGCCTGCATGTCGCCGGAGTCGAGGTAAATGCGGCCGAGCAGCAGCCGGGCCGCGGCATTGTCCGGGTCCTGCTGCAAGGCGTCCTTGAGGCGGACGACGGCGCTTTGGACATTGCCGGCGGCCCAGTCCGCGTCGGCATCATCGAGCGCTGTGGCCGCGCCCAACGGCGCCGCGACGACGATCGCAAACGCGATGGCGAGCAGGGTGTAGCGGCGCGCCCGCACGCGCGCTTCTGTGGGTCGGCTCATGGTCGTTGGTTCCCCCAAACGGGTCGCAAGTTGGCGGGCGCATCCTAGCCCATTTGGCATCTACCGCGACCGCTGGGCGTCCTGCCTGGGCCGCCGGTGTCAGGCCGCACCGGGCGGTGCGGCCTTGCCGGGACAGCTTGGGTGCCGACGCGAGCCGCCGGCGCCGAGCTGCAGGTCAGACGCGTGCGGCCTCGAGCGCGGCGATGCGCTCCTCCAGCGGCGGATGGCTCGCGAACAGCTTTTTCAGACCGTCGCCGATGTTGCCGGAGATGCCGAACGCGGCGAACTCCCCGGCCGGTAGGTCCTGCGGCTCGTGCACGCGCTGCAAGGCCCGGAGCGCGGCGATCATCTGCTCGCGGCCGGCGAGCTTCGCACCGCCCGCGTCGGCGCGGAACTCCCGGTAGCGCGAGAACCACATGACGATGATGGATGCGAGGAAGCCGAGCACGATCTCGGCGATGATCGACACAACAAAGTAGCCGATGCCGACGCCGCCCTGATCATTGTTGCCGCGCATGGCGGAGTCCACAATGCCGCCGATGACCCGTGCGAGCACGATAACGAAGGTGTTCAGCACACCCTGGATCAGCGCCAGCGTGACCATGTCGCCGTTGGCGACGTGGCTGATCTCGTGGCCCACCACGGCCTCCACCTCGTCGCGATTCATGTGCTGAAGCAGACCGGTGCTGACCGCCACCAGCGCGTCGTTGCGGTTCCAGCCGGTGGCGAAGGCGTTCGGGTCCGGTTGATCGAAGATGCCGACCTCCGGCATGCGGATGCCGCTCAGCTCGGACTGGCGGCGCACCACCTCGAACAGCCACTGCTCGAAGGGGGTCTGCGGCTGCTCGATGATCTGCACGCCCATGGAGCGCTTGGCGAGCCACTTGGACATGAACAGCGAGATCATCGACCCGCCGAAGCCGAACACCAGCGCCATGATCAACAGCCCGGGGCCGGTCTGCGCCGAGAGACCGGTGATGCTCAGCACGATCCACAGCACCGTCAGGATCGCGAAGTTGGTCGCGACAAACAGCAATACTCTCAACATCTTCGTAGGTCTCCAGCAGGGTGAGGCCGTAAGGTTATCGCGGGGCGAATTTCTGCGTCGGCAAAATGGATGCTCGGTGCACTTTCCGCAAGTCGGCCGGTGTCCGCTGCACTATATCGACCCACCGCCCGCCGCCTGGGAAAAAGGCCTGGACAGGTCCAATGGGGCACCCTATACTGCGCGGCTTTCCGGGGCCATAGCTCAGCTGGGAGAGCGCAACACTGGCAGTGTTGAGGTCGGCGGTTCGATCCCGCCTGGCTCCACCAAACAGCAAGAAAACGACAATCCGCGGCCGGCCGCTCATGCGCCGGCCGTTTTGCATCGCTCCCAGCGATCGACGATCACAGTCCAGGTCCCCATCGTCTAGAGGCCTAGGACACCGCCCTTTCACGGCGGCGACCGGGGTTCGAATCCCCGTGGGGACGCCATCTTTGTAGGGCCGAGGGCCGAGGGCCGAGGGCTAAGGAAAGTCTCCTCGGCGCTCGGATTGGCTGCGCCTGCGATGTTGGGCCAAACGGCGCTCCCTGGCCTAGTTGATGCTCCGCCTTAATGCACGCCGGCAGCGCCGAGGCCTCAATGGCCGTCATCGCGCTTAGGCGATTGCCGGAAAAAACGTACCGAATGGCGCAGGATTTTCGTCCGCCTTCAAGGAGCGGCAGCGGGTGCATAGTCGAACTATGCACCCGCTGCCGCGACGCAGAAGGCGGGCGAAAAGACAAGCCAGGCGGTATGTTTTCTGACAGATATCGCCTTAAAATCTAGCGTGTGCATTGAGTCCTGCTTCGGGGTTCGATCGTCCTTCCGCAACGCCATCTGCGGGATCTCACCCTCTACAATCAGCACAGGCGCCCCTTCGGTTCGTCCTCTCCCTCCGGCTCGCCGTTCATGTCCGCCAGCGCGCTCGTTGTCGGCAGAGCGTTCGTGCACCAGCTTGGGCAGCCTCAGCAGGGCCGGCCGGTTTCCACGGTCTATCGATTACCATGAAAGTCGCGCGCAGCGCGCGCCGTAGTCGCCCTCTCCCACTGGGACAGGGCCGGGGTGAGGGAAACGGCCATGGCGAGCAGCGCCTTTCATCCTCCGGGGTGGCGCTGGTCGCCATGGCCGTTTAGCCCCGCGACCCCCGACGCGTGCCGGACTGAGGCAGAACCCGCCGACGGTGCAGATGTCAGACGTCGCGCTCCGGATCAAGCCCGCGCTCGCGCACGCTCTGCAAGATGGCCCGGGCGCGGCCCATGGCCTCCAGCATCGGGCGCAGGCCTTTCTCCGTGCCGTCGGGGTTTGGGAATTCCAGCCACTCGCTCTCCGGCAGGGCCTGGAAGCCCATACTCCAGTCCGGGCAGTCGCGCGCTTCCACCTCCCGCTCGAAGATCGTTGTGATCTCGTGATGGCGGTTGTCTTCGCAAATGCGCGCGTAGAGCGTGCGCACGGCTTCCTCGTCGCCTTCGAGCAACTGCACGAAGCGCTCTGCGCTGAACAACAGGAGGCCGGTAAGTCCGCTGGCCTCGTTCTTGGCGCGCGAGATCCGCAGCAACTCGACCAAGTCCTCTCGCTGCATGTCGCGGGCAGCGGTGCTGGTGTAACAGAGTTGGAAAATCATGGGATGGCTTTGCTGAATCGGCTTTGCTGAATCGATGGATGACGACGGCCTAGCGAGGCAAGCCTCAGACCGACCAGGGCACGGCGCCTCTGACCAAGGGCCAAGGGCCAAGGGCCGAGGTGGGCTCCCTCGGCCCTCGGCCCTTTTGCCTGCAAGCGCCGTGTCGTCGTGAAACTTGACTCATCTGCAGACCTTCGGCGCCGTCAAGCAATCTAGCGAGGCAGAGCCTCAGACCGACAAGGAGCGCGGTCTGGCGCAGCCCGCTCGTTGGCGCATTGAACAAGGGCCAAGGGCCGAGGTGGGCTCCCTCGGCCCTCGGCCCTCGGCCCTTCCCCCAGGTGTCCTCGTGAAACTTGACTCATCTGCAAGCCTTCGGCGCCGTCAAGCAATCTAGTCAAGGCCGGGACACTACACAAAGGCAACCGGGCTCACAACGGCGTCAGGCGACTTGACAGGCGCCGTCGGCGGCTCGACGCTGCGCGCCTTCCGGGCTGCCGCCGCAGCCCCGTCATCGTCGGAAGCTGCGCAGTCACCATGGCTTGGATCTATCTCATCGGCGCCGGCCTGTGCGAGTGGGGCTGGCCGGTCGGGCTCAAGCTCGGCTGGACCGAGCAGGGCATGCGCTGGGGCTGGGTCGCGTTCTCGATCTTGTGCATCGTCGCGAGCGGGGCGCTCCTGCTGCTCGCGCAGCGCACCATCCCGATGGGGACGGCCTATGCGGTCTGGACCGGCATCGGCGCGGTGGGCGCCTTCGTGCTGGGTCTGCTGCTGTTCGGCGAGTCGGCGACGCTCGCGCGGTTCTTCTTCGTCGGGCTCATTGTCGTCGGCATCGTCGGGCTGAAGCTCGCCTCGCCGGAGTAGCGCCACCCGCGCCGGACTGTCGCTCGGCCCCGCCACACAGTAAGGCCGCCCGGCGAACAGTCGCCGGGCGGCCTTGTGCGGGCGCGGCCCCTCAGCCGGGCTGAACGCCGTGGCGTCAGCCGCCGAAGTTGCCGGCGACGAACTCCCAGTTCACCTTGTCCCAAATGGCCTCGAGGTACTTCGGGCGCGCGTTGCGGTAGTCGACGTAGTAGGCGTGCTCCCAGACATCGACCGTGAGCAGCGGGGTCAGACCCTGCGTCAGCGGCGTCGCGGCGTTGGAGGTGTTGACGATGTCCAGGCCGCCGTCGGCGGTCTTCACCAGCCAGGTCCAGCCGGAGCCGAAGTTGGTGGCGGCGGACTGCGTGAACGCCTTCTTGAACTCATCGAAGGAGCCCCACTTGGCGCTGATCGCGTCCGCCAGCGCGCCGGCCGGCTCGCCGCCGCCGTTCGGGCTCAGGCAGTTCCAGTAGAAGCTGTGGTTCCAGACCTGGGCCGCGTTGTTGAAGATGCCGCCCGAGGACTTCTTCACGATGTCCTCCAGCGACATGGCCTCGAACTCGGTGCCGGGGATCAGATTGTTCAGGTTGTTGACGTAGGTCTGGTGGTGCTTGCCGTAGTGGTACTCGATGGTCTCGGCGGAGATCACCGGCTCCAGGGCGTTCTTTTCGTAGGGCAGGGCGGGAAGCTCGTGGGTCATGTGCTGTCTCCTGGCGGGGGGCTGGGTTGATGAATCGCTGCGCGATACTTGTGTCCGGTCTGGGGTATCTCAAGCGTCGGCCGGCACCGGCGCCTGCTTTGCGCGCCGCCGGGCCTGTGTGACGATGGCGCCGCCACGCAGCCGCCCGACGCCGCCACCATGAACCCGATCCAGCTCAGCCTATTCGTCAGCCGTCTCACCGCCGTTTGCGACGAGATGGCCGCGGTGCTTTGCCGCGCCGCGCTGTCGCCGAACATCCGCGACCGGCTCGACTTCTCCTGCGCCGTGTTCGATGCCGGCGGCGCGCTCTGCGCCCAGGCCGCGCACATCCCCGTGCACTTGGGCAGCATGGCCTACGCGATGGCGGATCTCGTCGCGCGGTTCGACTGGGCCGATGGGGACATGGTCATCGTCAACGACCCCTTTCTCGGCGGCACGCACCTGCCGGACGTGACGCTCATCGCGCCGGTGTTTGCGGCGGGCGCGCTCGCCGGCTTCGTCGCGAACCGCGCGCACCACGCGGACATCGGCGCCAGCACGCCGGGCTCCATGCCCATCTCGGCGCGGCTGGACGAGGAGGGCGTGGTGATCCCGCCGAGCCTGATCCTCCGCCGCGGCGCGCAGGACGCCGCGCTGCTCGGGCGCATCACCGGCGCCACGCGCAACCCGAGCCACGCCCGCGGCGACTTCTTCGCGCAGATCGCCGCGAACCGCGCCGGGCGGGCGCGCGTCGCCGGGCTCGTGGCCGCGGGGGGCTTGGACGCCTTCCGAGCCGGCCTCGCGGCCATGAACGACTACGGCGAGCGCCTCGCCCGCTCGGCCATCGCGGCCATCCCGGACGGGCGCTACTGCTTCGACGACCTGCTCGACGACGATGGCCAGGGCCACACCGACATCCCGATCCGGCTCGCGCTCAGCGTGCGCGGCGACAGCGCCCACTGCGACTTCACCGGCACCGCCGAGCAGGTGCCGGGCAACGTCAACTGCCCGCTCGCCGTGGCCGCGGCGGCGGTGTTCTATAGCTTTCGGTGCCTGATGCCGGCGGAGACGCCCGCCTGTGCCGGCGCGCTGCGCCCCATCACGCTGCACGCGCCGGCGGGCTGCCTCATCAACGCCCGCCGGCCGGCCGCGGTGGCGGCCGGCAACGTCGAGACCAGCACCCGCATCGTCGACGTCGTGCTCGGCGCCCTGGCGCAGGCCGAGAACGACACCTGGCACGGCCGCATCCCGGCCGCGAGCCACGGCAGCATGAACAACCTCGCCATCGGCGGCGTGCACGACGGCCAGCCCTGGGACTACTACGAGACCATCGGCGGCGGCATGGGCGCGGGCGCGAGGGGCGGCGGCCTCTCCGCGGTGCAGACGCACATGACCAACACGCTGAACACGCCGATTGAGGTCATCGAATCGCGCTTCCCGCTGCGCGTCACGCGCTACGCCATCCGCCGCGGCTCCGGTGGTGCCGGCGCCCGCCCCGGCGGCGACGGGCTGATCCGGGAGCTGGAGGCCCTGGCCCCGGCGCACGCAACCCTCATCGGCGAGCGCCGCGGCCATGCGCCCTGGGGCCTCGCCGGCGGCGCGCCCGGCGCGACCGGCACGCAGCACCACAACGGCCGGCCGCTGCCCGGCAAGGTCGCGTTGGCGCTAGCACCCGGCGACCGGCTCGGCATCGAGACGCCGGGCGGCGGCGGCTACGGCGCGAAAACCACGTAGCGGCGCCGGCCTTGCCTGCCGCCGGCGTCGATCTGTGGATCTGTGCTCGGTCTCGGACACCCGGCGGTCGTTGAACTGCGACCGCGAGCCCGAAATCAAGATTCCTTGGCGCTACCCCGGCAACGGCTGGTTTCGCACGGAGTGGCCGGATAGAGCCAGAGGTGATCGAGCGCGATCGGCTCCATCGGCGTCCCCGAGAGCGTGAACGAGCGCCTATGGACGGATCGGAACACCTGCTCGCCAATACAGGTCATCGCCACTTCTTCGAGCGTTCCCGAGGATCCGTACTGCTGCCTGCTGGTTCCCTCTAGATAGGCCGACAATCCACTCGGAAGCCAGCATCGATTGCGGACATAGCCCACCATTAGGGCGCGGTCGACCGCCCAGGCGTAGTCGCCGCGGATGTATCGTGCAAGACCCGCTTCGCAATAGACAGAGCCGACGGGATGATTAGAGTCGACCGGCTTGCATTCGACGAATATCCCCGCAAAAATCGTATTGGTCGCCGGGATGCTGCCGCGCAACGGATAGAAGGTCAAATCGGGCTGCAGGTCAAGACTGCGGCCGTCGTAACTGCGCAATGCGCCATCGCGACCGCCGAAGCTGAGCTGCGAGAAGCCCGCCACGGGTTCGGGCTCCGCCGCGTGCAGCTCGCCCAGGATGACCTGAATCTGCTCGGTAATTTCGTCCTCCTTGGCCGAGCGCAGCGAGAACTTGCCCGCGGCGACATCGCGCAGCAAGACCTGCCACGCGTGACTCAGCGCGCGCTCGACCAGCATCATCAGAAATTCGGGAATCGCACTGACCCTTTGCGGCGGTCCGGGCCTTTGCCAGCTCCCTGTCATCAGACCGCTCATGGCTGGGCACGCTCCTCCAGCAGGGCGCCGTACTGCCAAACGAGATCCGAGGCCAAGAGCCGCGCCTGAGTCTGGGTCCAGTACCGGTAACGATCCAACAGACCCACGACCAGGCAGGGCTCCCGATCATCGAGCACGGTGATGCGGCTGGCCGCCAGATCGTCGGCGGCCTCGATCCAGCGGGACGGCAGCCGGGGGGGAAGCGGTCGGCCATTCAGTGACACGCCGAGGAGGCGCCACGGCAATTGACTGTCGGCGGAATCGAGCAGATGGACCCGGACCCGGTGGCCGCCAGCGGCCAGGACGCTAGCCAGCTCGGTTTCCAGGCGGGCGCGGAAGACCTCCTTTTCCTGCGGCTTAGCCGGCGTAGTTGCACGGTCCCTGATCGCAGCAAAGGGAGCGTGAGTGGCCAGCGTGTCGCCAATCGTTTGCCGATCGAGCTTCGATAGACCATACACTGTAGAAATGGTGCGATCCAGCTCGGCCCAGTCCGGCTGGTTAGCCAACAGCTTGGCGGCACAAGCTTCAATGGTTTCACGCTGTGACTTCTCAAGCCTCTCCGGGGATATGAATGGAAATCCGCTGATATCGAGAACTTGAAGCACGTCTCGCTCAATGCCGAACTCTCCACTGGACATCAGGGATACGTACTCAAACACCAGGCTATGTACCAACACCAACAGATAGCGGACGAGAAAACTGCCCTCCGGATACCCCGCGGCGGAGTAACCATAGTAAGACTCGCAGTAAGCGACATCCGAGTCGCTAACCAATGCGCGCCCACGTGTCCTGTCGGATTGGCTCCTTTTGCGGATAAGCAAGAGAGGGGCTATATATATTCGCGGATCCCGGGGTCGATGCAGGCCACGTGGCTCATATGGTTCAAGGACTTGATCCAAGACCCGAAATGGATGGGCGGAATATCTTGCCTTCAAAGTCGGCAACCGTCGCAAGAAGCTATCGTCGCCAGAACGATCGCCAACCCGGAATCCTTGACTGGAAAGCAACCCGCGCGTCTGCTCCCAGTAGTCTGCAATCGTGAGTGTCGTCTTGGCCTGGATGCGCTCCATGATGGCGACATCCAAGGCCGTTCCGCGATACAGGGTCTTGATGGCACTGCGCTGCCGGGTCACCAAGTCAAGGCTTACCGGTACCGCGTCGGAGGCATCGATGCGCATGCGTCCTTTGTCGTTCAGCTTGCGGTCCCATTCCGGGCTGACCAGTACGAATCGATCATCGTCGGCCGGCACCCGGTTATCGGCAAAAAGTAGGCAGAAGGGCTGATCCGTGTTTGGCCAGACCTTGGTCTGACGCAGGGATGCACCGTTGAGGATCCCGGTGATGGCGAGCGAGCGGAATACGGCGCTGCGAGCGGCGAAACCTGCATCCGTTATCTTGAACAACCAGCGACCAGCCAGGGCCAGCGCGATCCGTCCGTTCAGTTTTGCCCATTCCATCGCTCCCCAAACGAAGGGCAGATCCGGCACCCGGTCCGGGTTCCTGTAGCTGCGGGCGATGTCGCTAAGACCGCGCCGACCGGCGATAGCCCGGCAACGGGCAGTAAGCTGTCGGCCGATGGCGTCGTATTCGGGTTTGAGACTGGTCCACGGCGGGTTGCCGATGACCAGATCGAAGGCACCCTGGTAGGCCTCGGACACGTGGTCTCCCAGACTGCCGGCCATGGGTACTATGATCGCGGGGCCGGTGCCCGGATCGGCCACGTCGATCAACACACGCCCTTCCAGCTTTCCGAATCGCAGCGCGTCCACCGGTGTGGGGTCCGGATCCAGATCCAGGGCCGTCAGATAAAGTGCGAGGGCCGCAAGGGTGCGGGCATGGGCGTTGGTGTCGAAGCCGACGAGTTGTTTGTCGAGGATGACACGCAGTTCATCTCGCGTGGGTCGTTGCCTGGTCTCTTGAAAGCGCATTTCGGCCAGCTTGCGGAAACAGGCGACCAGGAACACGCCCGCGCCGCAGGCCGGGTCCAGCACCCGGGCTGCTGCGCCGGCGGAGTGCTCGTACAGTGCCTCCTGAACCATGTACTCGGCGATATGGGCCGGGGTGTAATAGACGCTGGTATCGCGCCGCGCCCCCCGGTCGAGCTGCTCCATCAGCCTTTCGTAGGTCTCGCTGAGCAGGCCGATGGGCAGATGGTTGAAATCCAGCCCCCACCAGGCCAAACGCCGTTGAGACACCCCCGCGGCGACCGGCTTGTCCAGCTCCAGGATGGCCTTGAGGGGACGCACGATCCGCTCGCCGCGAATCTGGATCAGCTGGGCGAAATAGACCGGATAATCTTGGTCCGGCAGGCGCAACAGGTCGCCGTTGAAGGTGACGTCCAGCCAGCGGTTGGTCTCCGCCAGGCTAGCGGCGGTGCTGAAGCACTCGCTCAGGGACCGCGCGGAAGGCGCAATGGCACTGCGGTGGCTTTCCCGGATGATCCCGCGACCGATCAGGTAACGGAAGAAGAGCGCCCGGCCGGTCAATGCGATGATTTCATCGGTGGAGAGGCCGTACCCCTTCAGCTCCTGGGCGGCATCCGTCATCAGCCCCAGCAGCACATCCCGCAGCAGTAGGCTGCCGGGCGGCGCCAGGTCTTCGCCTTGGGCCAGTAGAGGCAATACCGCGAGCGCATCCCCTGACTCCAGGGAGTAGGTCTTTGGCGCCGTATCGTGGTCGGGAGCGAGGTCGGTGGCGTAGATGTCCAGCCGACCGGGGCGTAGCACCCCCAGCCAGGCCGGATCGCCGCGCATAGCGAGGGTTTGACGCAACTTTCCGATGTCCACCCGATCGCGACCGGCAAGTCGGGCTTGGTCGATGACATAGAGCAGGGCGAGGGACTGCTGCTCGACCACCCCGTCAACCAGGGGTCGCTGCGCGTTGCGGATCAGGTCCGCGTACCGCAGCACCCGTGGATCGTTTCGGGCTTGCAGATCAATGCAGTCGTGCTCCGGTGCGCCGTACACCCGAAGCCGTTCGTGAAGCGCGGTCACGGGCTTGCCCGGCCAACGCCGCCCACCAGGGGCAACTCCCGCTGGGGCGGAAGGACGCCCAGATAGCGGTCGATGCATTCCCGTTCCCGTGCTAAGTCAATGACCCAGCCGGCTTCGGTGATCGCCTGATCGGGCACGGGACGGGCGGCGCCGTCGACCAAGGGCACAAACAGCCAGTCGCCCGCGCCCGTCGCCCGCGGGGCCGAGAGATACGCGTGGATGGCCGCGGAGGCGTGTGCGAGCTGGGCGCCTCGCGCGCCGAGCTGGTCGTCCAACGTGCGCAGGACCGCAAAGGTCAGGAGGTCAGCCCGGCTGAAACGGCGTGCGCAGCGTTCCCGAGAGGGGATGCCGGAGAAGGGAGGCAGCCCCACCCAGCCGTGGACACGGGAACGGCTGACCCCGCCGAGGGCCGCGCAGACGTCTTTCACCGTAAACGAGTGCCGGGCGGACATGGCTGCCTTGAAGGCGGAACAAATCTGTTTGAATCCTAGAACAGATGAACCGCTGGCGCCAGAACTTGCACCGCCACTAGGGGGCGGAGCGGGTGTTCCAGGAGATCCTGAGCGTCGACCCGGTCAACTCCCGCGCGCAGTTCGGCCTGGCCCAGAGCTGCCTCGGCCGCTGCGGGCTGGAGGAGTCGGCGCTGGCGGCGCTCGGCTTCTGCACCCCGCGCATCGGCGGCCTACTTGATGATCACCGTGTTGGACCAAACGCGGAATCTCCTGGGAGCCTTCCGGCACCCCGACGCGGAGCCCGCGGGCATGCTCATCGTCACCGAGAACCGCAAGCTGATGCGCCCCGGCCTCAAGCGCCTGCTGGAGCGCCACGGTTACGAGTACCGGGGCCGCGAGCGGCGCGGGCTGGACGTTTGGCTGGCGCGGTTCTGAGCGCGGTTGGGCGCCGAGCCAAGCTGCACGGCCGGCATCGCGTCGCATCAGCCTGCCTTCGATTCCGCGGCCCCGCTCTGCTAGCCTTGCCGTTGCCCGCAAGCAGCCTGGAGGCAGCGCCATGCCCCCGATCGCCATCGCCGCTCCCCCCGTCGTTCCCGGCCCGGACCCGGAGAAGTCGGCTGCGCCCGGCGCGGCGGACGGCCGCCGGGTGTCCGAGGCCGAGTACTGGGATGACTGGTACCACGTCTCGGACATCACCTACGAATGGAACAACGGCCGCTTGGAGGAGAAGCCGGTGTCGGACCTGGAGACGCTGCTGGTCGGCAAGTGGCTCCTGCTGCTGATGGAGCACTATCTGACCGAGCAGCCCATCGCCGAGTCGATACCGTTGGAGATGGGCTTCCGCCTGCCGCTGCCCGGCGGCGCCGTCATCCGCCGGCCCGACATCGGTGTCGTGCGCCACGACAACCCGACGCCCATCGCCGGGCGCGACTGCTCCTATCGCGGTATCTACGACCTCTGCATCGACGCGCTCACCGATTCCAAGCCCGCCTATGCCCGGCGCGACACGGTCACCAAGAAGGCCGAGTACGCCGCCGCGGGTGTCAAGGAGTACTGGATCCTTCACGCCAGCCCGGAGCAACAGGCCTTCTATCGCCTTACGGCGGCAGGGCTCTATGTCGCTATCGAGCCGCGCGACGGCGTGATCGAGTCCCGTGTGCTGCCCGGCTTCCGCTTCCGGCTCGCCGACCTCGACCGCCGACCCAGCTTGTTCGGGCTGCGCGAGGACCCCGTTTACGCCGAGTTCGTGCTGCCGCAATGGACCCGTGACCTGAAGCAAGCCGCTGCTAGCGCCGAGCGCGCCGAGCGTGCCGAGGCCCGCGTGGCCGACGCCGAGGCCCGCGCCGTCGCCGAGGCCGCCGCCCGCCGCGAGCTGGAGGAGAGGCTTGCCCGGCTGGAAGCGTCTGCACCCGGCAGCGCCGAACCACGGGACGGCTGAGGGCGGTCCCGGCGGCGCGTTCGCGCAGCACAGCGGGAGCATCCGCGGCCGATGCAGATCGGGGGACTCCCCAGCCGCGGCGGACAAGCGCTTACAATGCCGCGACGAGCGCAGGCGCAACCCCCGAAGGACATCCCCCGATGGCAACCCAGATCATCGAGCTGCAAGACGGCCTCCTCATCGAGGTCCAGGCCGACACCGCCGACGGTCCGCGGCAGATCTCCGGCGGCAGGCATCGCGTCGTCGACGGCGCCATCGACACGGCGCGGGAGCTGCTGCTGAAGGCGGTGGAGCCGGTGGCGTCGGTCTGGGGCGAGCTGAACCGCGACCTCAGCATCGAGGAGGTGGAGATCCAGCTCGGCCTCGGCTTCGAGGCCAGCGGCCGGCTCTTCATCGCCCAGGGCACCGGCAAGACCAATCTCAGCTTCACGCTCAAGGTGCGCCCGAAGGCCCAGGCCTGATCGCGGCGACGGGCAAACCGCACATCACGCGAGCGCGTCGCGCAGGAACCCCGCGATGGACTGGCCCGGCAGCGTGTACCGGATCACGGCGGCGGACGGCGAGCCCGGCTTCGGCACCGGCTTCGTCGTGCGGCACGATGGCGACCTTGTGCTGCTCGTCACCTGCTGGCACGTGGTGCGGGACATCGGCCGGGAGCACTTGCAGATCGACGGCCTGCCTTGCGCACTCCTTTCCACCGACGGCGACGACGAGCTGGACCTCGCGCTGCTCGCCGTCCGCGGCCTGCCGGCGGCCCGCCCACTGCCGCTCGCCGCGGCCGGGGCCACCGGACGGCGCTTCGCCACCTTCGGCTACGAGCCCACCGGCCGGCCGCTGGCGGGCGAGCTGGGCGCGCGCACCTGGCGCGACCACGCGAGCCACGCGAAGCTCCCCGCCTGGGACTTCTATCTCGATGACCGCCGCGCGCTGGAGCGCATCCGCGAAGGCTACAGCGGCTCGCCCGTGGTGGACGCGGCGACCGGCGCGGTGGTCGCGGTCATCACCCACGGGCGCGACGACACCGGCTTCGCCCTCGACATCGCCAACCTGCCGCGGGTGCATCCGCCGGCGCAGGCGTGGCTCGACCCGCGGCCCCCTGTTGCGTCCCCGGACGACGACCACGACTACCAGACCCGCCTCGAATCCGCGCTCGCGAAGCTCCTCGACCACCAGTCGCAGCTTGTCGGCGTCGCGGAGCTGCTCGCCGCGCGCACCGATCGGGTGCTGATCGGCGTCGTCGAATGCAGCGCCGAGGACTGGCCCAGCTACCTCGCCCATCACCTGCAATGCGCTCAGGCGACGGACCCTGCCGATGCCATCCTGAGCGAGGCCATCGAGCTGAACCTGCGCCGGCGCAGCGACGCCAGGGCGATCTGGAGCGCGCTGGTGGAGACCGCCAACGGCGTTAGCGCGCCGAGCGACGATGCCCGGCGCACGGCCGTCCGCGCGCTGCTCGCCGGCCCCGGGCTGCGCGTGCTCTACGCCCACGTCGACGTCCGGCTGCACGGCCGGCACCTCGCCGCGCTCATCGACGGCGCCGCCGCGGACCTGCGTGCGCTGGGCGAGCTCGGCACCGAGACTCGCGTGCTGCTGCTGATCGGCGCCGGCCGCGATCCCGAGCGCCCGCCGTTCTGGTGGCGCTGGCGCCATCGGCACGCGGTGCGGCGGCTGGACTGCTGCCACGGGCTCACCGCCATGGCGCCGCTCACCGGCGAGGACGTGGAAGGCTGGTATCAGGACTTCCCGGCGCTGCTGCGCCACTGCCTGGACCGCGACCGCATCAAGACCGAGCTGCTGGACCTGTTCGCCGCGCAGGGCGCCGTCCGCTACCAGCGCGTGCGCAAGCTGCTGCTCGGCGACGGCGTGGCCGACCCGGGCGCGCTGCGCCGCGCGCGCCTGCGCCCCTGCGATCGCAGCGCCCGGTGAGCCCCGGTCGCAGCCGTGCAGCTAGCCCGTGACCGTCTGAACACCCCAGCCCCGAGCACCCGCCACCATGTCCGACACCCGCTTCTACCGCGGCCAGGGCCACCGCGAGCCCAAGACCGCCGACGCCCTGCCCACCGTGGACCTCGAGACCATGCGCCGTCCCGAGGACTACCGCGCCACCCCCGAGCTGGCCGCCGCCGTGGACGTGGCCCTCACGCTCGGCATGCCGCTACTGCTGACCGGCGAGCCCGGCTCCGGCAAGTCCGGTCTCGCCGACAGCCTCGCCTGGGAGCTGGGCTTGGGCGAGCCGCTGCGCTTCCCGGTCAAGTCCGACACCGAGTCGCGCGACCTCTTCTATCGCTTCGACACCGTCGGCCGCTTCCATGCCGCGCAGGCGCGCCCGGCCGACGGCGGCGACGAGGACCGCGCCGACGCCGGGCGCTTCATCGCCTTCGAGGCCCTGGGCCAGGCGATCCTGCACGCCAAGCCGCCCGCCATCGAGCAGGAGCTGCGCCTGCCGCCCGGCAGCCTCGCCCACCCCGGCGCGCCGCGCCGCTCCGTCGTCCTCATCGACGAGATCGACAAGGCGCCCCGCGACGTGCCCAACGACATCCTGGTGGAGATCGAGCGCATGGCCTTCGGCATCCCGGAGCTCTCCGGCAGTGGGCGCGCGCTGGTGCAGGTGGCCCTGACTCCCGAGGAGGCTCGCTGGCGGCCCATCGTCATCTTCACCAGCAACTCCGAAAAGGCCCTGCCGGACCCCTTCCTGCGCCGCTGCGTCTACCACCACCTGGGCTTCCCGCCCTTCGATGCGGACCTGAAGCCGGACGCCCAGGGCAACCTGCCCGAGGACCGGGTGACCGTGGACACCATCGTCGCCGCCCGGCTCGGCAGCCGCTTCCAGCGCAAGCAGCAGGCCGAGGCCAATGTCGCCGACGCCCTGGACCTCTTCCGGACGCTACGTGGCGAAGGGCTCGGCCTCACCCGCCGCCCGACCCTGGCGGAGCTGCTGGACTGGCTCGACCACCTGATGCCCCAGCGCCTGCCGCCGAGCGCCTGGACCCAGCTCGCCGCACTGCGCGCCGGCGGCGACGCCGACACCGAGCAGCGGCTGCTCACCGCCATCACCAGCCTGCTGCTCAAGCGCCCGGCCGACAAGGCCCGCGCCCCGACCCTGCTCGCGCAGTGGCGCCAGACCCGCAACGCCCGGCAGTGATGCCGCACGTGCCGCAGCAGCGCCGCGGCAGCGCGGATTTCCGGCTCGCGACGCCATGCCGGGGCTCGCGACACCGCTCCAGCGGTGTCGCGCGTCTCGGGGCGCTCCCGCGCCCAAGCCGGTTCCCGCCAAGCGCCGCCTGACCCGCCCGTGACGGACCACCAGCACCCCCCCGACGCCCTCGCGCACCTCGGCGCCGCGCTGCCGGACCTCGCCCGGCGGCTGCGCGAGGCGGGCCTGCCGTGCAGCCCGGACCGCTGGCACAACCTGCACGATCTGCTGCTGGCCCTGGCCGAGCAGGGCCGGCTGCCGGCGGACCCGGCCCGGCTGGAGGCCCGCGTCGCCCCGCTCTTCTGCGCCGATGAGCAGGACCAGCGCCGCTTCCGTGTGCTGTTCCGGGCCTGGGCGCAGGCGCACCCGTCGCCGCTGGCGCGGGCGCAACCCGCACCGCCCCCGATGCGGCTGCGCGGCTGGCTGCTGTTGCTCGCCCTGCTGCTGGTCGCGGCCGTGACCGGTCTCTATATCTACAACGAGACGCTCCCGATCGAGGAGCCCGACACCGGCCAGCAGCAAACTCCAGACCCGCCGCTCCAGCAACCCGACTCCCTGCGCGAGCGGCCCCCGCAACCGCCCCAGCCCGACCCGGCCGCCGCCGACGCCGCGCCCCTGACCATCCCACCCCGCCTGCCGCCCCCGCCGCCGGCGCTGGACCCCCACCACCGCGGCCTGCTCCGCTTCTACGGCCACCTCTGCCTGCTCCTGCCGCCCTTCGTCGCCGGCGCCTGGCTACTGCTCAGCGTCATCACCTGGCGCACCGTGCTCGCGCGGCGCCGCGGCGACCCGAATGACCCGCTGCTCGGCGTCGCGCTCAAGGCCGGCGCCGACGACCTGCTGGACACCCCGGCGCTGCGCGAGACCCTGCGCCGGCTGCACGCGCCGGTGGCCTGGCCCACCCGCCGGCTCGACGCCCGCGCCACCGTGGAGCGCTCCGCCCGCCAGGCCGGACTGTTCGAGCCGGTGCGCCGGCACCGCCGCGGCGTGCCGGAGCTGGTGGTGCTGCTGGAGGTGCACCACGCCGGCGACCAGATGGCCGGGCTCGCCGGCCAGCTCGTACAACGCCTGCGCGATGCGGGCCTCACCGTGCACCGCTACGACTACCGCGACGGCCCCGAGCGGCTGGTGGACGCCGCCGGCCTGCCCGTCGCGCTGGCCGATGTCGCCGCCCGGCACGCCGGCGCGCGGCTCCTGATCGTCGGCGAGCCGCTGGCCCTGATGGACCCCTTCGCCGGGCGCCCGCGCGCCTTCCTCGGCGCCCTCGACGCCCTGCCGCGGCGGGCGCTGCTGTGCACCCGCCGGCCGCCGGCCGCCTGGGAGCGGGCGCTCGGCGCCGCCGGGCTCGCGGTGGCCGAGATCGGCAGCGACGGCATCCGGGAGCTGGTGCTGTCCTTGGGCGGCCTGCGCGCACCGGACGCCGCCGCGGCGAGTCCCGTCCCGGGCGCCCCCGAGCCCGCCCCCGCTTCAGCCCCAGCGCTGCCCCGCGCCGTGCAGTCCGCCGCCGAGCTCGGCGACACACCGCCCGCCACGGACGAGCGCCGCGCCCTGCTCACCGCGCTGGACGCTTTCCTCGGCAGCGACGGCGCCGCGCTGCTCGCCGCCGTCGCCGCCTACCCGCAACTGCACTGGGGCCTGACCCGGGTGCTGGACCTCAACCTGTTCCCGGCGGACGACGCCGAGCCCCGCGAGCGCCGGCTGCTGGCCCTGGCGCGGCTGCCCTGGTCGCGCCGCGGCTGGCTGCCGGACTGGCTGCGCGAGGCCCTGCTGGAGCGCCTGCCCGGCCGCGAGCGCCGCCGCCTGCGCCGGCTCTACCGCGACCTGCTCCAGGCGCGCACCGCCGGCGTCGACGCCGCCTTCGAGCTGCCCATCGCGCTGCCGGAGCGCGGCGGCCTGCTCGCCGGCGCCTGGCGGTGGCTCTGCGAGCGCGGCTGGCGTGCGGGGCGCTGGCTCGCCGCCCTGCGCGGCCTCGCGGACGACCACGGCGCGCTCAACGACGCCATCTTCGCCGACGTGCTGTTCGGCTGGCGCATCCGGCTCCTGGACTTCACCGTCGCCCGCCGCCTGCTGCGCGGCCACTTGGGCGGCGCCCTCGGCCGCGCGCTGATGCCGCGCCTGCTGCTCGCCCTGCTGCTCGGCTGCGCCGGCGCGCTGCTCGCCGACCGCGCCTGGCACGGCTGGATCAAGGACACCCATGCCCATCCCTACCTGCTGGCCGGGCAGCAGGCCATGCACCACCGGTATCAGGTCCGCATCTGGCACCGTCCCGAGGCCGCGGCCCTGGCCGCCGCGCTGCGCGACACCCTGCAAGCCGAGGGCTTCACCGCCGCCATCGCTTCTGAGCCCCTGGCCCTGCCCGCCGGCCAGGCCCCGCCCGCCGCCTGGATCAACCAGCTCCAGCTCGACCCCGCCGCCGACCCCCACGCCGGCAAGATGGCCGAGTACATCAGCGAGCGCGTGACCTGGCTTAGCTGGGGCACGCCCGTCACGCAGAGCAGCCCGGTGCAGGTCTGGGCCGGCCTCGCCGCCTTCGCCGAGCCGCCGGCGGCACGGGAGCTGCGGGTGCTGCTGGCGACGCCGGGGGCGACGCGGGCGCGGTTCCGGGATGGGCTGGGGCGGGAACTGAGTGAGGCGGAGCTGGCGGAGTTTGCGCGTATGTCGAACCCGTCCGAGGTAACTGAGGCAGTCGAAGGCGGTGCCCCTAGGTCGCGGCCGAGGGCCACCGAGCAATCGTCTGAAGACGTCGCTCCGTCGGGTCACCTGCTCTCTGACGACCCGTCGGTGGAGGAGGGCGACTCTTCCGAACAGGCGCGACTGGATGGGCGCGACAGCGTCGATGTCGACCTTTCTTCGCCTAAGGTCGAACTAACAATAAATGACACCCTCACGACTGGCGCGATAGATGTCGGCAAAGACTCCTACGGGAACCCGCGAGTTCTCCTGCGCGACACACTCAAGGACGGCAGCCCCGGCCCCGAGATGATCATGCTGCCCGACGGCAGCTTCAAGATGGGCTCGCCGCCGGGCGAGCCGGCGCGCTGGGACGATGAAGGCCCGCAGCGCGAGGTCCGCATTGCCCCCTTCGCCATCGGCCGCACCGAGGTCACCTTCGCCGAGTACGACCGTTTCGCCGAGGCCACCGGCCGCTACAAACCGTATGATTCTGGCTGGGGCCGCGGCGACCGGCCGGTGATCAATGTCTCCTGGAACGACGCCCAAGCCTATGCCGAATGGCTGTCCGACCAAACGGGCGAGCGCTACCGCCTGCCCACGGAGGCGGAATGGGAATACGCCGCCCGCGGCGGCACCACGACGCCCTTCTGGACCGGCGACTGTATCCACACCGGCCAGGCCAACTACAACGGCAACTACGACTACAACGGTTGCGGCGCTAGGACCGGCGTCCACCGCGCGCAGACTGTCCCGGCCGGGAGCCTGCTGCCGAACGCCTTCGGCCTGCACGAGGTCGCCGGCAACGTCTGGGAGTGGGTCGAGGACTGCCTTCACGGCGATTACGACGGCGGCCCTGCGGACGGCAGTGCCTGGCGTAGAGCCGACGAGGTCAAGTGCATTCGGCGCGTGCTCCGGGGCGGAGCGTGGAATGACAGCGCCTCGCATCTGCGTTCCGCCAATCGCCATAGCTTTCATCAGACCGGCGAGAATGGCCACACAGGCTTCCGTGTCGCCAGGGTATTGTGATCTTTTTGCTCTGGTCTTCCTCGCGACACCGCTCCCGCGGTGTCGCGCCGCTCCCGGCGCTCCCGGGGCTCCGCGCCCAGTCCATGCCCGTCTGCCCTTCCGCGACATCGTGTGAGCCCGCCCGCGAAGTCCCAATACTTGCCCACAGCTTCCGCAAGCCCGAGGGAGATTCCAGCATGAAACCCGATCTGGCCCTGGATTCCGTCGAGGACAATAGGTGTGCGATGGAGGCTCTGTCCGACTCGCTGTCGCGCGACTCCGACACGGTGGCGTCGCCGGCCTGGCATGGCGACATCCTCGCCGAGCGCCGTGCGGCGCTGGAGCGGGGGGAGGCGCTACCGTTGGACCTCGATGACGTGAAGCGGCGCATGCGCGAGCGGACCTGGGCATGATCCATCGCCGACATTGACCGATGCAACCGCTCCTCGACCCCAAGAACGACTACGTCTTCAAGCGTCTCTATGCCTCGCGACACCGCTCCCGCGGTGTCCCGCCGCTCCCGGCGCTCTGCGCCTAATCCACGCCCGTGGCAGGTTCAGTCCGCAATCCGCTCGGGCGTTGCGGCCCTGCGCCGTGCGTGATAGCCGGCCCGGGGCGCAGAGCGCCGGCACACGGGTGACACCGCGGGAGCGGTGTCACCAGCCAAAAGAATGGCCGCGGAGAGGTCTGGCTTCGTTGATGTATCAGGGCGCGCCGGTGTTGGATACGTTGTGCCTCGCGACACCGCTCCCGCGGTGTCGCGCCGCTCCCGGCGCTCCGCGCTCAGTCAACGCAAGTCTGCCCCGTCCGCGACATCGTGTGAGCCCGCCGGCGAAGTCCTATACTCGCCCACAGCTTCCGGAATCCCTAGGGCGGTTCCAACATGACAGCCGATCTGCCCGTGGATCAGATGACGGTCGAGGACAAGCTGCTGGAGATGGAGGCCCTGTGGGGCTCGCTGTCGCGCGATCCCGACACGGTGGCGTCGCCGGCTTGGCATGGCGAGGTCCTCGCCGAGCGCCTTGCGGCGCTGAAGTGCGGGGAGGCGGTGCTGCTGGACCTCGATGACGTGAAACGGCGCATGCGCGAGCGTACGCAGTGAGGATCCGGCTGCTGCCCCCATGCACCCGCTCCTGGACCCCAAGAACGACTACGTCTTCAAGCGTCTCCTCGCCGACGAGCCGGCACTCTTGCTGGCGCTGATCAACGCCGTGCGCCGGCGCGCGCCGCCCATCAGCGCGCTTGAGGTCCGCAACCCGGCCATCGACCCGGACGAGCTGCGTGGCAAGTACATCGTGCTGGACATCCTCGCCGAGGACGAGCGCGGGGGGATGCACAACGTCGAGATGCAGGTGCGACGCTTGCGTGCCCAAAGCGCGCGCAGCACCTATTATCTGAGCAAGCTGATCAGCGGCCAGCTCGTCGCCGGGCAAGCCTACGAGCGGCTCTGCCCGGCCATCGGCATCCACCTGCTGGACTACGATCTGTTCCGCGCCCCCGACCACGCGCAGCAGGCCCTCTGGTGCTTCGAGATGCGCGATGCCGACACGCCGAGCGTACGGCTCGGCGAAGAGCTGCAGCTGAATCTGGTTGAGCTGCGCAAGGCCGACCGGCTCGCGAGCCTGCCGCCGGCACTGCGCGCCTGGATCACCCTGTTCGAGCACTGGCAGGAGGAGCAACGCATGTCCCAGATCACCGACGAGCCCGTCCGCCGGGCCTACGACAAGCTCAAGACCCTGAGCCAAGACGCCGAGGCGCGTCGCCTCGCCTTCGTGCGCGAGCGCGCGCTGCACGACGAGGCGACGCTGCTGCTGGAGGCGCGCGAGGACGGCCTTGAAGAAGGCCGCAAGGAAGGCCTTCAGGACGGCCGCCAGGCGGCAATGCGCGAGGCTGCCGCCAACATGATCTACCGCACCGCGCTCGACGACGCGGCCATCGCGGCCATCACCGGTCTAGATGCCGAAATCATCGCCGAGCTGCGACAGCGCGATTGAGTCGGCGGGGCAGGGCGCCGTGGTCCGCGGTCAAGCGTCTGTCGTCCCCGTAGGCCACGCCCTGGGCGAAGACCGCATGCGGCGGAGCGTCCTCGGCCAGTTGACCGTGTGCCTTCGCACGCCTTGCTCGCGGTGACCTTGCACGCCGAGAAATTCCGTGCCCGGTGCTGGCGGACTATCCTTGCGGCTGCCGTCCTCCCGGCGCTGCTGTCGGCGTCGGTGGCGGGCGCGCAGCCGCCCTCGGCGGCAGAGCAATCGGACCCGACCCTGCCGCCGGAGCCTTGCACGAGCCTTCCCGGGCAGGGGCCGGAGATGGTGCTCATCGAAGGCGGGACCTTCCTGATGGGCTCGCCGGAGGGCGACGACGAGGCCGCCGATGACGAGCGGCCAGCGCATCAGGTGACCGTGCGGCCCTTCGCCATCGCCAGGTGCGAGACGACCGTTGCCGAGTTCCGCGAGTTTGTTCGCGACACCGGCTATGTCACGGTAGCCGAGCGCGGCACTGGCTGCTTCAGAATCGATTCGGACACCGGCGCTTTCCTTCGCCGCTCGGATGCAAACTGGGAGTCGCCGGGCTTCCGCCAAATCGACAACCATCCCGTTGTCTGCGTGTCACGCAATGACGCGATGGCTTACGCCCGCTGGCTCGGCCTGCGCACGGGCACCCGCTACCGCCTGCCCACCGAAGCGGAATGGGAGTACGCGGCACGTGCGGGAACGCGCAGCCGCCGATTCTGGGGCGACGATGCCGACCGAGGCTGCGGATTTGCGAACGGCGCGGATCTCTCTGCCAAGGCGCGCTTTCCGGATTGGTCCACGATGGACTGTCACGACGGCTTCGTCCTTCCCGCCCCCGCCGGCAGCTATCGGCGCAACGCCTTCGGGCTCTCGGACATGATCGGCAACGTCTGGGAGTGGGTCGAGGACTGCTGGCATGACAGCTATAAAGCCGCGCCGACCAACGGCGGCGCCTGGCTCGGCGAAGATGCGCGGGACTGCGCGGGGCGTGTCGTGCGCGGCGGCGCCTGGAACTATCGACCGTCCGGTTTGCGCTCCGCGAACCGCTTCCGCCGTGGTGCCGGTGACACGAGCGCCAACGTCGGTTTTCGTCTGGTCAGGGACATATCCAACTGAATTTTTCAAAGAGGTGTTTGCGTCATATCGGTTGGCGCTGCACGCCGGTCGAGCGAAACATAAATCTGTCTCACGTTTGCTGAGTACCAGTACCGGCACAACATGTTGCGTTTGCGCAGGATACACGCCACAAGCTAATCTAGCCGCCAGGGTTTTTCCGAGGTCTTCGATCACGGAGCGCAACATGGTCTCAAGAGAGCTTTTCCTTGCTGTCGCCGTCGTAGGCGGCTTGGTAGCCGGCGCCTACGCTGTCGTGGACCGGAACGGCCCCCGGCAGCTCGATGCCGACGATCAATCGCGCCGCGCGCCGGATTTATGGGTTCAACCCGACGACGTGATCGATCTGGATGGCCAGAGTGCAAGGGTGGGCGGTTTGACCGGTGCCGGCACAATCCGGAACACAGGCGACGCTCCGGCGACGCTGATCATCACCGGCGGTCGATACGGGAGCGACTACTTCACAGGCGTCGTGGACGATAGGGGTGGTGCCCCTTTGTCCATCACGAAGACCGGGGCGTCGCGACAATTCATGGTCGGACCGTCGCCTTACGCGGGGCGCGGGCAAATCATCATCGAGGACGGCCGGTTGCTGACTCGTTGACAGGCGATTTTTTCTCCCTCGCGACACCGCTCCCGCGGTGTCGCGGCTCTCCCGGCGCTCTGCGCCCTGTCCGCGCCCCTGGCAGGCGCAGTCTGCAATCCGCCGGGGCGTTGCGGCCTTGCGCCCTCTCGCGCTCGACGGCCCGCGGCGCGGAGCGGCGGCACACGGGTGACACCGCTGGGGCGGTGTCATCAGCTGATCTCCTAGAACGATCCGCCGTACTGCACCAGGACGCCCCGATGCAACCCCTCCTCGACCCCAAGAACGACTACGTCTTCAAGCGCCTGCTCGCCGACGAGCCGGCGCTGTTGATGGCGCTGATCAACGCCGTGCGCTGGCGTGCGCGGCCCATCAGCGCGCTTCAGGTCCGCAACCCGGCCATCGATGCCGACGAGCTGCGCGGCAAGTACATCGTGCTGGACATCCTTGCCGAGGACGAGCGCGGGGGGATGCACAACGTGGAGATGCAGGTGCGGCGCCTGCGTGCCCAAAGCGCCTGCGGCACCAAACAAGCGCGCGGAGCACCTATTATCTGAGCAAGCTGATCAGCGGCCAGCTCATCGCCGGGCAAGCCTACGAGCGGCTCTGCCCGGCCATCGGCATCCACCTGCTGGACTACGACCTGTTCCGCGCCCCGGAGCACGCGCAGCAGGCGCTCTGGTGCTTTGAGATGCGCGATGCCGACACGCCGAGCGTGCGCCTCGGTGATGAGCTGCAACTGAATCTGGTTGAGCTGCGCAAGGCCGACCGGCTGCCGAATCTGCCGCCGGCACTGCGCGCCTGGATCACCCTGTTCGAGCATTGGCAAGAGGAGCAACGCATGTCCCAGATCACCGACGAGCCCGTGCGCCGGGCCTACGAGAAGCTCAAGACCCTGAGCCAAGACGAGGAGGCGCGTCGCCTCGCCTTCGTGCGCGAGCGCGCGCTGCATGACGAGGCGACGCTGTTGCTGGAGGCGCGCGAGGACGGCCGCGAAGAAGGCCTTGAGGCAGGCCACGACGCCGCAATGCGCGAGGCCGCCGCCAACATGATCCGCCGCACCGAGCTCGACGACGCGGCCATTGCCGCCATCACTGGCCTCGATACGGCCGTCGTCGCCGACTTGCGACGGCGCGTTTGAGTTGGCGGCATCGAGCACCGGTAGCCCCTGGAACGAGCCGGGAACCGCAACAGGAAGACCAGTTCCCCATGCACCCGCTCCTCGACCCCAAGAACGACTACGTCTTCAAGCGCCTGCTCGCCGACGAGCCGGCGCTGTTGATGGCGCTGATCAACGCCGTGCGCCTGCGCGCGGCGCCCATCAGCGCGCTCGAGGTGCGCAACCCGGCCATCGATGCCGACGAGCTGCGCGGCAAGTACATCGTGCTGGACATCCTTGCCGAGGACGAGCGCGGGGGGATGCACAACGTCGAGATGCAGGTGCGGCGCCTGCGTGCCCAAAGCGCCTGCGGCACCAAACAAGCGCGCGCAGCACCTATTATCTGAGCAAGCTGATCAGCGGCCAGCTCATCGCCGGGCAAGCCTACGAGCGGCTCTGCCCGGCCATCGGCATCCACCTGCTGGACTTCGACCTGTTCCGCGCCCCCGAGCACGCGCAGCAGGCCCTCTGGTGCTTCGAGATGCGCGATGCCGACACGCCGAGCGTGCGCCTCGGCGAGGAGCTGCAACTGAATCTGGTTGAGCTGCGCAAGGCCGACCGGCTGCCGAATCTGCCGCCGGCACTGCGCGCCTGGATCACCCTGTTCGCGCACTGGCAAGAGGACGAACGTATGTCCCAGATCACTGACGAGCCCGTCCGCCGGGCCTACGAGAAGCTCAAGACCCTGAGCCAAGACCAGGAGGCGCGCCGCCTCGCCTTCGTGCGCGAGCGCGCGCTGCACGACGAGGCGACGCTGCTGCTGGAGGCGCGCGAGGACGGCCACGACGCGGCAATGCGCACGGCTGCCGCCAACATGATCCAGCGTACCGAGCTCGATGATGCTGCCATCGCGGCCATCACCGGTCTCGATGCCGCGGTCATTGCCGAGCTGCGAAAGCGGGGTTGAGGGGCGGGCAGGGCGCCGTGGTACCTGGTCACGGGCGCGTTGTCGCGTTGTGCATCGCCTAAGGCGCAGATGACGTGTGCTAAACGGTTGCAAGCCTTGCCAAGGGCGTTTGGATGCGGCATCGGAGTTTCGCCAGCGACCGGGAGCGCCGGCCGCCAGCCGCCGTCGTGACTGCACTGCGTCGTGCGATCGCAACGAGCTGGCGGGTATGCGCGCGCTGTCGACGAGGGCGGGACGCAGTTGCGCGCGCCAAGCGGATCGGCAGTCTCCGGCCGCAGAGGATTTGGGCGGGCGCTCGGCATCGCGGCTGGAACGCCCGCACCAAGTATGGACGATGCGGCAAAACCAAGCCAAACACTCGGATACTTGATAAGCCATCCGGCAATCCCACTTCCCCGGCACCGCGTGTTAGCTCCACTAGTCTCAGCTCCAGTCGAGGTATGCCGATGGACGTGCTCGAACGTATCGACCAGCAGGTCAAGAACAACCCCGTCGTGATCTACATGAAGGGCACGCCGCAGATGCCGCAGTGCGGCTTCTCCATGCGCGCATCGCAGGCGCTCGGCGAGACGGGCATCCCCTTTGCGTACGTCAACGTGCTGCAGGACCCTGAGATCTTCGAGAACCTGCCGCGCTATGCCGACTGGCCGACCTTCCCGCAGGTCTACATCGGCGGCGAGCTGGTCGGCGGCTGCGACATCACGCTCGAGATGCACGCCAAGGGCGAGCTGAAGCCGATGATGGAAGAGGCCGCCGGGAAGACCGAGGGCGGCGACGCGGCTTGAGGCTCGGCGCGCGGGGCACCCGCGCGTCGGCGCCGCTGTTGCTGATTCGGATTGAGGAACGAGGCCCGGTCGGTGGTTGCGAATGGCCACCGCTCGTCGGGCTGCCTGCGTTTTCCCGATCTACACCGTCGAGCCCAAGCTTGCGATGCGCTGAGCCTGCTCAGCGCGCCAAACGTCTCATCCAACCGCACCGGCCGGCCCCATCCCCATCGAGAGCGCCCGCCACTTGTTGACGATGGCGCAGAACAGCGCGGCTGTTTTCTCCGCATCGTACACGGCCGAGTGCGCCTCGCTGTTGTCCCAGCCGAGCCCGGCGGCCTGGGCCGCCTTCGCGAGCACCGTCTGGCCGTAGGCGAGCCCCGCCAACGACACCGTGTCGAAGACGCTGAAGGCGTGGAAGGGGTCGCGCTTGAAATTGGTGCGCTCCACTGCCGCCCGCAGGAAGCCCAGGTCGAAATGGGCGTTGTGGCCCACCAGGATGGCCCGGGTGCAGCCCTCGCTCGCCACGGCCTTGCGGATTGGCCGCAGCACCCGTTGCAGGGCATCGTGCTCGGCCACGGCGTCGCGGAACGGGTGGTGCGGGTCGATCTTGTTGAAGGCCAGGGCGCGCGGGTCGATCTCGGCGCCGATGAAGGGCAGCACGTGGCAGGCGACGGTCGGTCCCGGCGCGAGCAAGCCGGTCTCGTCCATGCGGATGATGACGGCGGCGATCTCAAGCAAGGCGTGGCGGCGGGCGTCGAAGCCGGCGGTCTCGACGTCCACCACCACCGGCAGAAAGCCGCGGAAGCGGCCGGCGATGGTCGGTTGGGGCCCGGCGCCGGCGAGGGCGTCGAGCATGCTTGGCAATTCACTGTTCATCCCGGCAGCATACGGAGTCACCGCCGCCGACGCCAAGCCGACGCGCCCGGCGGCATAGAACCATAACGACAACGCCAACCACCACCACTCGCGGAGACCATTCATGCGCCCTTGCGCTGCGCTGGCCCTGGCCTGCTGGCTGCTGTTCGCCCTGCTGGCGCCGGCCCGGGCGCTGGAGGAGGCGCCGCCGCGCACTGATGTCGGTACAGCCGCTCAAGCCCCGTTGCTCGCGTCGGTGGCGCGCGCGGCCCCGGTGCCGCACGCGCAGGGGCGCCTGTTTGAGTTGCGCCGCCCGGATGCCGCTGCCCCCGGGGCAGCGCCGAGCTGGCTTTTCGGCACCATCCACAGTGACGACCCGCGCGTGCTCCGGCTGTCGCCGGTCGTGGCGGACGCCCTGGCCGGCGCCGACACGCTGGTGCTGGAGGTGGCGCCGGACGCCGCCGCGATGCAGACCGCCGCCGCCGCGATGCGCCTCGGCGACAACCGGCGCCTTGCCGACGTGCTGGCGCCGGCGCTGTACTGGCGCTGCATCGCGGCGCTTAACGCGCGCGGCCTGCCCGAGGTGGCGGTGCAGGACCTCAAGCCCTGGGCCGTGATGACGCTGCTCAGCATGCCGCCCGCGCGCACCGGGGAGTTTCTGGACCGCCATCTGTACAACCTCGCCGTCGCGGCCGAGACCCCCGTGCTCGGCCTGGAAACCACGGCGGAGCAACTGGCGCTGTTCGACGCGCTGAGCCCTGTAGACCAGCGTGCGCTGTTGCGGGCGACCCTTGCGACTTTGGACGAGCAGCCGCGTAAGCTCGACGAGCTTATGGACGCCTATCTGGCGGGCGATCTGGGCACGCTGCTGGCGTTGAGCGAGGCCGAGGTGCCGGGCCTCGCGCCCGCGCTGCAAGCGCGTTTTCGCCACGCGCTGATCGATGCGCGCAATGCCCGCATGCTGCGCCGCATCCAGGCGCTGCCGGAGGCGGGCGGCTACTTCATCGCCGTGGGCGCGCTGCATCTGCCCGGCGCGGCGGGCCTGCTGCGCGGGCTGGAACAGGCGGGCTACGCCGTGCGCCCGCGCCAGTGAGCACCGGCGCTGACCAGCCCGGCCGCGCCGCGCCGCGGGGCAGGCACCCGCGCTGTGTTAAGATCCAGCGCCTTTTCCCAGCCGTGACCCGTCGCCGATCAAGGGGGATCGCCGCATGCTTATTCGGCCCGCGCGCGCCGCGCTCGTAATGGTGGTGCTGGCCGCGCTTGCGGGTTGCGCCTCGGTGCCAGAGGGTGCCCGAGACCCGCGGGACCCCTGGCAGCCCTACAACCGGGCGATGTTCAAGTTCAATACGGACTTCGACAACGCCTTCATGAAGCCCGCGGCGCAGGCCTACCAGGCTGTCACACCGCAGCCCGTGGACGAGGGCGTCACCAACTTCTTCAACAATGTCGCCGATGCCAGATCCGCGGTAAACAACGTGCTGCAGTTCAAGCTCTCGCGCGCCGGCAGCGACGTGGGCCGGGTGTTCATCAACAGCACCGTGGGCGTCGGCGGCTTCTTCGACGTGGCGACTAACGTCGGCCTGCCGAGCTACAAGGAGGACTTCGGCCAGACCCTAGGCTACTGGGGCATCGGCGACGGACCCTACTTCGTCATGCCCATCCTGGGGCCGAGCAGTGTGCGCGACACCGTCGGCTTCGCCGGTGACATCGCGGTCGACCCCTTCTTCAGCATCAGCGAGGAGGAGATCTACTGGGGCTTTGTCGCCCTGCGCATCGTGGACCGGCGTGCCGACCTGCTCACCGCCGGCGAGCTGGTGGACGAGGCCGCCATCGACCGCTACGCCTTCATCCGCGACGCCTACCTGCAGCGCAGGCGCATCCTCGTCCACGACGGCAATCCGCCCGAGGACGAAGACGACCCGGTGATGTGGGAAGACGTCCCGCCGCCGGAGCTTTGACTGGTGCCGAGGCTTCTGCCTCGGCACGGGGATCCCGCGGCGCAGCCGCCAGTTCACGGCCCAAGGCGGCAAGAGCCGCGTGAGCTATCTCCACTAAATCGGCCTGGACAGCGAGCCGTCACGGACTGGGAGCGCCGGCTTTCAGCCGGCTTCGCGCGCCGGGGGCTCGATGCCCCCGGCGTGCGATCACTGCGCTGGAGCAGGGCGACTGCCCATGCCGCGCCGCCGGGCGGGCGACCGCGCATGTGCCCTCTTAGGCGATTGCCGGAAAAAAACGTACCGAATGGCGCAGGATTTTCGTCTGCCTTCAAGGAGCGGCAGCGGGTGCATAGTCGAACTATGCACCCGCTGCCGCGACGCAGAAGGCGGGCGAAAAGACAAGCCAGGCGGTATGTTTTTTGACAGAAATCGCCTTAGCAGCCCAGACGCCGCCGACGCGGCATCGAGCCGCGACGGCGCCGAGCCGGCTGGAAAGCCGGCGATCCTGGTCAGCCGCGCGTCGGCGAGACGGCGGATGCATCTTCTCGCGACACCGCTCCAGCAGTGTCGCGCATCTGCGGGCGCTCCGCGCCCCGAGCCCCGCCGACGGAAGAGACCGATGACTGGTGCCCTGCGCAGCAGGCGATGAAGCCTCAGCCGGCTCGAAACTCGATCTTGTCGTACACGTCGGCCAGCGCGAGCGCGCAGCGGATGCTGGGCAGTGCGATCTCGTCCGCCGGCCGGTCGAAACTGCTGAGTATCCAGCGGCCGGCGTCGTCGCGGGTGTAGAGGTCCACCTGCACCCGGTGCTGGGCCACCAGCAGATACTCCCGCAGCGACGGCACGCTGCGGTAGAGGGCGAACTTGTCGCCGCGGTCGTAGCCCTCGGTGCTGGAGGAGAGCACCTCGCAGATCAGGCTCGGGTTCAGCAGCAGGTCGCGGCGGTCGTCGTGGAAGCGCTGCTCGCCGCAGAGCGCCATCAGGTCCGGGTATTTGCCGGCGCCGGCGGACTCGATGTGCAGCTTCATGCCGCTGGCGTAGACGTGGCAGGGGCGGGTTTTGGCCTGCGTCCACAATAGGCCGTTGATGTTGCTGATAATGCCGTTGTGCTCGGCGGTGCCGCCGGCCATCGCAAAGACCTCGCCGCCGCTGTACTCGGTGCGCTCGTCCAGGCTCTCGCGCTCGGCCGCGAGCCAGTCCTCGAAACTCAGGTGCGGTTTGGGTTGCAGGGCCATGGTGAGCGGTACCGGGCGGGTGCTGACGGGGAGGGCCGCGGGCCGGCTGCGGGTCATCCTGCCGTCGGTGCATGCCGGAAAGGATAGCGCAAGATGCCCGCACAAGTGTTTCCGACGCTTCGAGAGGCGTGGCCTCGACACCGGACCGGAGTCTCTCACGCAGCGTCGCGAATGCCCGCGTGAATGACGACTTCGTCAAATGGTGTCGTCAGCTTTCCATCGTCGGAGCGCTCAAGCAGTCCCGGGGACAATAGGGCGTCGGCGTCGCGCTGAACCGCTTCCGGGCTTTGCCCGAGCACGTCGACCAAGCTCTCGACGGTCGTGTGCTCTTGCGTCGCGACCGCTTGCATCAGCAGCAGGCGTTGCTCGGTGATGGCAGCGAACAGCTCGCGAAGCGAGCCGAACGCCAACTTGGCGGGGCGCGCTTGGCCACGCTC
This sequence comes from Thiohalocapsa sp. ML1, assembly GCF_001469165.1. Classification (GTDB taxonomy): domain Bacteria; phylum Pseudomonadota; class Gammaproteobacteria; order Chromatiales; family Chromatiaceae; genus Thiohalocapsa. The sequence continues at coordinate 69,086 of NZ_JABX01000022.1, forward strand.
GGGGGCGTGCCAAGCGGCGGCGAAGGCGGCGAGCGCCGTGCTGGGGGCGATGACGCTGATCTCGACGCGTTTCATGGCCAATTCCAGCCCGCGATGCGGGCTTAACCTGACAAACGTTCTGCAATGTCGATGTCCTTGCGGAGCAGATCGTTGACCAGCGTTTGCACATCTTTGGCTCCCGCATGGCGGCGTAGATGCCGAAGGACGTCGACATCAAGATAAATCGGCAGCTCGATGTCGTCGGCGGGTACGTAGAATCTGCCTTGCTCGGCCTTCGAGAAATCGTATTCGTCTTTCATCGCTGTAACCTGGCTTCGTAGATTAGTCATCGGTCTTGCAACTCAGTGGCTGGGCCAGGGCAGTCGGATGCCGCTTTCGAGGCCAGCGCTCAAGCCGCCAACCCCCGCCCCCGCAGCTCCTTGATCTGGTCCCGAATCGCGGCGGCCTTCTCGAACTCCAGCTCCCGCGCCGCGCGGTACATGTCGCGCTCCAACTGCTTGACCTTGGCGGCCATCTGCGTCGGCGTGAGGTCGGCATATTCCGCGATCTGCTCGGCGACCTTGGCGTATTCGCGGGCGCTGCGCGGCGCGCCGGGGGCGTGCGCCTCCATGATGTCGGCGACGGCCTTCTTGATGGTCTGCGGCGTGATGCCGTGCTCGGCGTTGAAGGCGGTCTGCTTGGCGCGGCGGCGCTCGGTCTCGTCGATGGCGCGGCGCATGGAGCCGGTGATGTTGTCGGCGTAGAGAATGGCCTTGCCGTGGGCGTTGCGCGCGGCGCGGCCGATGGTCTGGATCAGCGAGCCCTCGGAGCGCAGGAAGCCCTCCTTGTCGGCGTCCAGGATGGCCACCAGGCTGACCTCCGGCATGTCCAGACCCTCGCGCAGCAGGTTGATGCCGACCAGCACGTCGAATTCGCCGAGCCTCAAGTCCCGAATAATCTCGACGCGCTCGACGGTGTCGATGTCGCTGTGCAAGTAACGCACGCGCACGCCGTGCTCGCTGAGGTAATCGGTCAGATCCTCGGCCATGCGCTTGGTCAGCGTGGTGGCCAGCACGCGCTCGTCCACCGCGACGCGTGCGTGGATCTCGCTCAGTAGGTCGTCCACTTGCGTTAGGGCCGGGCGGACCTCGACCTCCGGGTCCACCAGCCCGGTCGGGCGCACCACCTGCTCGACGATGGCGCCGGAGTGCTGGTGCTCGTAATCGCGTGGCGTCGCCGAGACGTAGATCACCTGCGGCTGCTTGGTCTCGAATTCCTCGAAGCGCATGGGCCGGTTGTCCAGCGCGGAGGGCAGACGGAAGCCGTACTCCACGAGATTTTCCTTGCGCGAGCGGTCGCCGCGGTACATGCCGCCGAGCTGCGGCACGGTGACGTGGCTCTCGTCGATGACCAAAAGCGCATTGGCCGGCAGGTAGTCGAACAGGGTCGGCGGCGGCTCGCCGGGGCCGCGCCCGGACAGGTATCGGCTGTAATTCTCGATGCCGGAGCAATAGCCGACCTCCACCATCATCTCCAGGTCGAAGAGGGTGCGCTGCTCCAGCCGCTGCGCCTCCACCAGCTTGTCGTTGGCGCGCAGCCATTCGAGCCGGTCGCGCAGCTCGTCCTTGATCTGCTCGACGGCGCCGAGCACGACCTCGCGCGGGGTGGCGTAGTGGGTCTTCGGGAACACCGTGTAGCGCGGCACCTTGTGCTTCAGCTCGCCGGTGAGCGGGTCGAACAGGGTCAGGCCCTCGATCTCGTCGTCGAACAGCTCCACGCGCAGCGCCTCGTCGTCGGACTCCGCCGGGAAGATGTCGATGACGTCGCCGCGCACCCGATACGACCCGCGCGACAGCTCGATCTCGTTGCGCCGGTATTGCAGCGCGGTGAGCTGGCGCAGCAGCGCGCGCTGGTCGATGCGCTCGCCGCGGGACAGGTGCAGGACCATCTTGAGATAGGCCTCCGGGTCGCCCAGGCCGTAGATGCTGGACACCGTGGCCACCAGGATGACGTCCGGGCGCTCCAGCAGCGCCTTGGTGGCGGACAGGCGCATCTGCTCGATGTGCTCGTTGATGGAGGCGTCCTTCTCGATGTAGGTGTCGGACGCCGGCACATAGGCCTCCGGCTGGTAGTAGTCGTAGTAGGAGACGAAGTACTCCACCGCGTTGTGCGGGAAGAACTCCCGCATCTCGCCGTAGAGCTGGGCGGCCAGGGTCTTGTTCGGCGCCAAAATCAAGGTCGGGCGCTGTACCTCGTGGATGACGTTGGCGATGGTGAAGGTCTTGCCGGAGCCGGTGACGCCGAGCAGCGTCATGCCCGCCTCGCCGTCGCGCAGGCCCTCCAGCAGCCGGCGGATGGCCGCCGGCTGGTCGCCGGCCGGCGCGAACTTGGAGACGAGCTCGAAGGGCTTGGACATGGTGCTTGTCGTGGTGCCTGTTGGGGGGCGCTCTGAATCCTTGCATTCTGAGTGCCTAACACTCAATATTCAAGGCCATGGCCGGCCCCATTACACGTACTCCCCACCTGGACGAGGTCGAGGCCAGCCTTCGGCGCTCCCCGATCGTCGCCCTGCTGGGTGCTCGGCAAGTGGGCAAAACCACGCTGGCCCGACAGGTCGCCGCGCGCGTGGGGGCCGACACCACGCACTTCGACCTGGAAGATCCGCAAGACCTGGCGCGGCTCGCCGATCCCATGCTCGCGTTGAAGCCATTGCGCGGACTGGTGGTCCTGGACGAGGTCCAGCGCCAGCCCGACCTGTTCCCGATCCTCCGGGTGCTGGCCGATCGCTTGGACACGCCGGCGCGCTTTCTCGTGCTCGGCAGCGCCTCGCCGGAGCTGTTGCGGCAGAGCTCGGAGAGCCTCGCCGGGCGCATCCACTACCACGAGCTGCCCGGCTTCAACCTCGCCGAGGTGGGCGCCGACTTGGGCGTCGACCTGGGCGCCGACCTGGGCGCAGAGGTCGGCGCCGAGGCGCTCGGGCGGCTCTGGCTGCGCGGCGGCTTCCCGCGCGCCTATCTGGCCGCCTCCGATGCCGACAGCGCCGCATGGCGGCAAGACTTCATCCGCACCTTCCTGGAACGCGATCTGCCGTCCCTGGGTATCCGCATCCCCGCGCCGACGCTGCGCCGCTTCTGGACCATGCTGGCCCACTACCACGCCCAGGTCTGGAACGGCTCGGAGCTGGCCCGGGCCTTCGGTGTTGCGCACACCACCGTGCGCGGCTATCTCGATCTGCTCGATGCGGCACTCGTGCTGCGCCAGCTCCAACCCTGGCACGAGAACCTCGGCAAGCGCCAGGTCAAGTCGCCGAAGGTCTATGTCGCGGACAGCGGCCTGCTGCACAGCCTGCTCGGCATCGAGACGCGCGAGGGGCTGGAATCCCATCCGAAGGTCGGTGCGTCCTGGGAGGGATTCATCATCGAGCAGATCTTAAGCCGGCTGCGCCTGCGCTGGGATGAGTGCTGGTTCTGGGCCACCCACGCCGGCGCCGAGCTGGATCTCCTGGTCGTCAACGAGCGCGGCCGGCGCGGCTTCGAGATCAAGCGCACCACCGCGCCCAAGATTACGCCCTCCATGCGCAACGCCATCGCCGATCTCGGCCTCGACCGGCTCGACGTCATCCATGCCGGCGAGCACAGCTTTCCGCTCGCCGAGAACATCCAGGCCGTCGCGATGCGGCGGTTGTTGACGGACATCGGCGACGTCGATACCTGAGCCAAGTCCGCCAGGCAGGCCGGCCGCGGGCAGTGACGCGGCGTGCGACGGCGCTGCCCGCGAGGTATCTCCGCCCGGAAACCCTGCTTCTCCTTGAGTCCAAGCGCGCCACGCTTTGACGCGATGCACAGCTTCGCGGCGCGGGTCACGCGGCGGGGGTTCCGAACGAGACCTGAAGCTGACGCGAGCTCCGGTTGCGCAAACCAGAAGCCATCACCCTTCCAGCCGACCTCGAGCAGGCCCTGGAGCGGTTCGTCGCCGCGCAGTCGGCTCCGCGGTCTAGCCGGTAGCGGTCGTCCAGGCCGCCGTCCGGGAGTATCTGGCGGAGCGCGGCTATCTGCCGGGCACAGCGGCGCTGCGCATCCGTCCGGCCCCGCGCGGCAGCGGCAACGACGATGTCAGCGTCGCCCACGACCGGTATCTCGCCTCGTCGTGACGCGGGCGGCAACGCGGGGGGATGCCGCTGCCCAACCCGCCGGCCGGGGTCGGGCCGGACTGGGCGGAGACCGGCCGGCTCGGCGGCAGCGCCGCGAACGGCGAGGCCCTGCGACCCTTGCTCCCGTCCTTGCGCCGTAATACCTTGCGTATTCGTTTTCTGCCGGGCAGACCATCATGGCAACGCGGACCGTACGACTCGACGACGAGGCCGAGACGACGCTGGAGCGCTTGCGCTGCATCACCGGGTGGTCGATCTCCCAGGTGATCTCCGAGGTGATCTCCGAGGTATTGAAGCGGGGTTTGGCGGCCTACGAGACCCAGGCGCTCGCGGAGACCTCGCGCCGCCCGTATGACATCTACCGCGCGTTGGGCCTGGGCCCCGGCGGCTATGCGGCGGCGCCGGCGAGAGGCGCGAAGTCCGCGGTCTCGGCTGCCATCCGCCGTTCGAATTGATGGTCCAGTACGCGGATCGGCCGATGGACTTGGCCGATGCATCGCTGGTGGTGCTCGCGGAAGGCTTGCGCCGGCGCCGCGTTTTCACGCTGGATCGTGGTGATTTCGCGGTGTATCGCATCAGGCGGGGGCACCAACTGCATGCCTTCGACGTGCTCGACCCTGGCAGTTGAGGGCGTGCAGGCGCCTGCAAGGTTGGCCGCCGCGCGCTTATCCGGCGCGTGCGCGCGTCGATAATCCAGCCCGCCGCCCTGGGCCCCACCGCATGACCTGCAAACGGACCGCATCGATCCAATCCCGGCTCGCCGCGATCGTCGCCCTCGGCGCTGGACCCAACACTCCGTCACGGTTGCACGAGTGCGTTCGGCCGATATCGGCCGCGGCGGCGATTGGCTATCATTCGGCCCGCTTCCGAGCATCGCCAATCGGACCCTGGTGCCGGCTTGCAGCCGGCACGGTCTGCTGCATGCCGGTGCCGGCTTCCAGCCGCCACCGGCCCGCACCCGATCAGGCGCCGGTGCGCCACCCTTGAGCCGAACCTCTCCACCCACGCCAACTCCAGAAACCAAGCCGATGACCATCAAGCTCTCCGCCCGCGTGCAGGCCGTGAAGCCTTCCGCCACCCTCGCCATCACCGCCCGCGCCAAGGAGCTGAAGGCCGCCGGCAAGGACGTCATCGGCCTAGGCGCCGGCGAGCCCGATTTCGATACGCCGGAGCACATCAAGCAGGCCGCCATCCAGGCCATCCACGACGGCTTCACCAAGTACACCGCCGTTGACGGCACGCCCGAGCTCAAGCGCGCCGTCATCGCCAAGTTTCAGCGCGAGAACGGGCTCGACTACGCGCCGGACCAGATTCTGGTGTCCTGCGGCGGCAAGCAGAGCTTCTACAACCTGGCGCAGGCCGTGCTGGAGGCGGGCGACGAGGTCGTCATCCCGGCGCCCTACTGGGTGTCCTATCCGGACATGGTGCTGCTGGCGGACGCCACCCCCGTGCTGGTCAACGCCGGCGCCGAGCAGCGCTTCAAGATCACGCCGGAGCAACTGCGCGCGGCCATGACCGAGCGCACCCGCCTCGTCGTCATCAACAGCCCGTCCAACCCCACCGGCATGGCCTACAGCCGTGACGAGCTGGCCGCCCTCGGCGCGGTGCTGCGCGACTACCCCAACACGCTCATCGCCACGGACGACATGTACGAGCACATCCGCTGGGACACCGCGACGCCCTTTGTGAACATTCTGAACGCCTGCCCGGACCTCGCCGACCGCACCCTGGTGCTGAACGGCGTCTCCAAGGCCTACAGCATGACCGGCTGGCGCATCGGCTATGCCGGCGGCCCGGCGATGGTCATCAAGGCCATGAAGAAGATCCAGTCCCAGAGCACATCGAACCCGACCTCGATCTCCCAGGTCGCCGCGCAGGCCGCACTGGAGGGGCCGCAGGACTGCATCGGCGAGATGCTGACGGCCTTCAAGGAGCGGCACGACTTCGTCGTCGACGCACTCAACGCCATCCCCGGCATCGACTGCCTGCCGACGGACGGCACCTTCTACGTGTTCCCCGAGGTGAACGGCCTCATCGAGCGCATCGACAGCGTCGGCAACGACCTGGAGCTTGCGGAATATCTCATCGAGCAGGCCGGCGTCGCCGTGGTGCCGGGCTCCGCGTTCGGCCTCGACGGCTGCATGCGCATTTCCATCGCCACCAGCCGCGCCAACCTGGAACAGGCCCTGGCGCGCATCGCCGCCGTGGCGGACTGATGGGCTGCGGCGTTCCGCCGCCGCGCGCGGCGGGATTTGCCTATGCCGTCATCAGGATATGCTTGAATTAAGGATAGACGCGCATCGGTCGTCCGGCCCGGCGCCAAGCACCGAGCCGCGTCGGCGCGGGCCCGGCGCAGGCCCGGACAAGCAGCAAGGCAGCACAGACCCATGCAGATTCCTACCAGGCACCGGCAACAAGGTGTCACCCTGATCGAGCTGCTCGTCACCATGAGCATCCTGGTGATCCTGCTCACGGTCGGCGTCGGCGGCATGACCACGGTGGTCAAGCGCAACACGCGTGCCACCGAGGTCAACACCATGATCGGGCATCTGAACTTTGCGCGGGCGCAGGCGGTGATGCGGGCGGCTGACATCGTCGTCTGCCCTGTGGATACAACTGACCTCGACGCCGGCTGCCAAGGCGGCACCTCAGCCTGGGTGGAGGGCTATGCGATCATTCAGGCGGACGACGGCGAGGTGCTGCGCGTGGAGGCGGGCAGCAGGAGCATTACCATGAAGTCCACGCTGACCGAGTTCCGCTTCCGGGACGACGGCACGGGATCCCCCGGGAACATCACGTTTTGCGACGTCGACGATGATGCCGCTAACAACAGCAACCGCAGCAGCAGCGTCGTGCAGCCTCTCGTCGTGGTCATCAGCGGAATGGGCCGCGTACGCGTCTCCGAGAAGACCGGCAGCGGCAACGACCCCAACTGCAGTTGAAGGCTCGCAGCCGCCGGCCCCACGACAAGCTCGCGCGCATCGTGCGACAGACAGGAGCCGTAGCGGTCATCTTTCGGCTTGACCGACCTCGCAAGCAGCCGCTATCATTCGCGGCTCTTTCCTTCCCCGATAGCTCAGTCGGTAGAGCAACTGACTGTTAATCAGTGGGTCCGTGGTTCGAGTCCACGTCGGGGAGCCAATCAAATCAACGGGTTAGAGTCTTCGGGCTCTAGCCCGTTTTTCGTTCAGTCACCATAGAGCCACCACGCGGATGGATTTCGCGGGCCGCGCCGGTGCCGTGTCCGTGACGCGCGGATCGAGGTTGAGCGGGTCAGGCGCCGGTCAGTGCTGGGTCTCCAGCTTGACCACGGCGCGGGAGCCGGTGGCGCTGGCGTAGCGCTCCAGCGTGCGCAGGCTGGGCAGGGTGCGCCCGCTCTCCAGTCGGGCAACGGCGGATTGGGAGGTGCCCATGCGCTCGGCAACCTCGGTCTGGCTCAGTCCGGCGCGGGTGCGTGCGGCGATCAGCTCGCGGGCCAGGGCGAGCTCGGGCGCCTGGGCGTCGTACTCCGCGCGGGTCTGCGGGTCTTCCAGCAGGCGTGCCTTCAAATCGGCAAGCTCAGTCATTGGTGAGTCTCCGCAGGCGGTGACGGGCGGTTTCGAGCGCCTTGCGCGGGGTTTTCTGTGTCTTCTTGATGAACACCTGCATCACGGTCAGCCGTTGCCCGGTGCGCGCGACGTAGACGGCGCGGGCGATGCCGTCGCGGCCGGTCAGGCGCATTTCCCACAGCTTGCCTTCCAGGTGGCGGACGTGCGGCATGCCGACTTGGTGCGGGCCGAATGCCGCCAGCAGCTCGGCGACATGCAGGAAGCGGGCGCGGATGTCGGGCGGCATCGTCAGCAGCTCCGTTTCCGCCGCGGGGTCAAGCTCAACCGTCCAGGTCAACCGTCCAGGTCAACCGTCCAAGTCAACCGTCCAGGTCATGGCCTATCGCGTTTTTGAGATGGTGGACCATCCGGTTCGTTGCCGCAACGCCTCGGGGCGATCAGGCGTTTGCCGCCGGTTGCCGGGCGGTCAGTTCCGGGGGCTCGTCGTCGCGGCGCCGTTCGACCCAGCCCCCGCGGGTCCGGTGATCGGCGCGTTGCCCAACGCACCGACTGGCGCGCCGACTGGAGTGTTGACCTCCCGGTCAACACGCACCGAACGCGATGGACTGAGCGCAGACGGGTGGGCATTGCGGCGGTCCGCAAGGGCCGCGCAGGCGGATCGCGATGGGCCGGGGCCGCAGAGGACAGCCTGTCCGACAGGGAGGCCGCAGCGCCGGCGCTGACCTCCCTAACCCCGCCCTGGGAACTCCCGAAACACATCCCGTGCCAGTCCCGAGCGCCAGAGATAGGCGATGACGGCGAGGTTGAGCAGGGTGGAGAGCAGCACGGCCTCGTCGATGGCGGTGATGAGGGGCTCGCCAGCGGTGGCGAGGCGCCAGGCGAGCAGCGCGAGGTAGAGGAGCGCGGAGGTGGTGAGCAGCGGGCGGCCGAGCGGCCAGAGCGAGCGCATCCAGTTGGGCGCCTCGGGGCGGCGGCGGGCGGCGACGAGGGCGACGGGTAGCGCGAGCAGGTCCGCGATGAGGTATTCGGGGCGGATCAGGTCCCGTAGCGCCGTGATCTCCGCCCCGGTGGTGGGCAGGAAGGTGATGCCGAGCAGCAGCAGGTGCCGCAGCAGGAAGGCGAGCACGAGCCACAGCGTGACCGGCACCTTGAGCGTCAGGTGCTCGTCGTAGCGGCTCGGGTCGTGCGCGAGGGGCAAGGCTGGTTACTCCGTATCCGCCGGACCGGGCGCGGCCGGGTGCGCGGACGCCGGCCCAACCGGGCCTGCGCAAGGGAATTGTGGGCGAAGCGGCGGTGCGGGTCGGCTGGTCAAAGGATCTCCACATTGTTTGTAGAGCTGCCAACAAATGTGACAGCCCGGTATTGATGCGGCGCAACAAGCGGACGCTAAGGCATTGGCTGTGCACGTAATGCAAAAGCTGGCCCGCAAAGTGCTCATCTGTCGTCAGAACCACACAAGCGTGGCGACAACCAGAAGCGTGCCGATGCCGACAGCGGGGAACCAGGTACCTCGCCGGTGGCGCGCCCGACCGCCGAACCGGGGAGTGCAATGCCCACTGCTACCACCGAGACCTTCTACGAGGTCATGCGCCGCCAGGGGATCACGCGGCGCAGCTTCATCAAGTTCTGTTCGCTGACGGCCACCGCGCTCGGGCTCGCGCCGAGCTTCGCCGGCAAGATTGCGCATGCCATGGAGACCAAGCCGCGCACGCCGGTGCTCTGGCTGCACGGGCTGGAGTGTACCTGCTGTTCCGAGTCTTTCATCCGCAGCGCGCATCCGCTGGTGTCGGACGTGGTGCTGTCGATGATCTCGCTGGACTACGACGACCTGATCATGGCCTCGGCGGGGCATCAGGCGGAGGCGATCCTGGAGGAGATCACGCACAAGTACAAAGGCAACTACATCCTCGCCGTGGAGGGCAATCCGCCGCTGGAACAGGAGGGCATGAGCTGCATCATCGCCGGCCGGCCCTTCGTGGAGCAGTTGCAGGAGGTCGCCAAGGACTGCAAGGCCATCATCTCCTGGGGGAGCTGCGCGTCCTGGGGCTGCGTGCAGGCGGCCCGCCCGAACCCGACTCGCGCGACGCCGGTGCATGAGGTGATCCGCGACAAGCCCATCATCAAGGTGCCGGGCTGCCCGCCCATCGCCGAGGTCATGACCGGCGTGCTCACCTACATGCTCACCTTCGAGCGCATCCCGGAGCTGGACCGCCAGGGCCGCCCGGTGATGTTCTACGGCCAGCGCATCCACGACAAGTGCTACCGCCGGCCGCACTTCGACGCCGGCCAGTTCGTTGAGGACTGGGACGACGAGGCCGCGCGCAAGGGCTACTGCCTGTACAAGATGGGCTGCAAGGGCCCGACCACCTACAACGCCTGCTCCACGGTGCGCTGGAACAACGGGGTCAGCTTCCCGATCCAGTCCGGCCACGGCTGCATCGGCTGCTCCGAGGACGGCTTCTGGGACAAGGGCAGCTTCTACCAGCACACCACCGATACGCACGTGTTCGGCGTCGAGGCGAACGCCGACAAGGTGGGCTTGGCCGCCGCCGGTGTCGTCGGTGCCGCCATCGGCGCCCATGCGGCCTACAGCGCCATCGCGCTCGCGCGGCACAAGGTCGCCGGCAATGCCGATCCCACGGCCGACCGGAAGAGCAGCCATGCCGGCGCAGGTGACCAGCAATGAGCGTGATGCAGACCCCGAACGGCTTTCAGCTCGACAACGGCGGCACGCGCGTCGTCGTCGACCCCGTCACCCGCATCGAAGGCCACATGCGCTGCGAGGTGAACCTGGACGAGAACAACGTCATCCGCAACGCGGTGTCCACCGGCACCATGTGGCGCGGGCTTGAGGTGATCCTCAAGGGCCGCGACCCGCGCGACGCCTGGGCCTTCACGGAGAGGATCTGCGGTGTCTGCACCGGCACGCACGCGCTCACCAGCGTGCGCGCGGTGGAGGACGCGCTCGGCATCGACATTCCCGAGAACGCCAACTCCATCCGCAACGTCATGCAATTGACATTGCAGGCGCATGACCACCTCGTGCATTTCTATCATCTGCACGCGCTGGACTGGGTGGACGTGATCTCGGCGCTGTCGGCGGACCCGAAGGCGACCTCCACGCTGGCGCAATCCATCAGCAGTTGGCCGCTGTCCTCGCCTGGCTATTTCCGGGACGTGCAGACCCGGCTCAAGCGCTTCGTGGAGTCCGGCCAGCTCGGACCCTTCATGAACGGCTATTGGGGCAGTCCGGCCTACAAGCTGCCGCCCGAGGCCAATCTCATGGCCGTCGCGCATTACCTGGAGGCACTCGACTTCCAGAAGGAAATCGTCAAGATCCACACGGTCTACGGCGGCAAGAACCCGCACCCGAACTGGCTCGTCGGCGGCATGCCCTGCGCCATCAACGTGGACGGCGTCGGTGCCGTCGGTGCCATCAATATGGAGCGGCTGAATCTGGTCAGCTCCATCATCGACCGCACCATCGACTTCATCGACCGCGTCTACATCCCGGACCTGCTCGCCATCGCCTCGTTCTACAAGGACTGGACCTATGGCGGCGGCCTGTCCGGCACCTCGGTGATGTCCTACGGCGACATCCCGGACCATGCCAACGACAACTCCGCCGGCAATCTGCTCTTGCCGCGGGGCGCCATCATCAACGGCGATTTGAGCAAGATCCACGACGTGGACCTGCGCGACCCGGAGGAGATTCAGGAGTTCGTGGACCACGCCTGGTTCCGCTACAAGGACGAGTCCAAGGGGCTGCATCCCTGGGACGGCGTCACCGAGCCGAACTACGTGCTCGGCCCCAACGCCAAGGGCACCTCCACCCGCATCGAGGCGGTGGACGAGGGCGCGAAATACTCCTGGATCAAGGCCCCGCGCTGGCGCGGCCACGCCATGGAGGTCGGCCCGCTGGCGCGCTGGGTCATCGGCTATGCGCAGGGCAACCCGGAGTTCAAGGAGCCGGTGGAGAAGGTGCTGACGGACCTGGGGCTACCGCTGACCGCGCTGTTCTCGACGCTCGGGCGCACCGCCGCGCGCGGGCTGGAGGCGAGCTGGGCGGCGCACAAGATGCGCTACTTCCAGGACAAGCTCGTCGCGAACATCAAGGCCGGCGACACGGCCACGGCGAACATCGAAAAGTGGGAGCCGCGCACCTGGCCCAAGCGCGCGAAGGGCGTCGGCACCACGGAGGCGCCGCGCGGGGCCCTCGGCCACTGGATCGTCATCGAGAAGGGCAAGATCGACAACTACCAGGCGGTGGTGCCCACCACCTGGAACGGCTCGCCGCGCGACCCGGCCGGCAACATCGGCGCCTTCGAGGCGGCGCTGATGAACACCCCGGTCGCCAAGGCCGAGGAGCCGCTCGAGATCCTGCGCACGCTGCACAGCTTCGACCCCTGCCTGGCCTGCTCGACGCATGTGATGGGGCCGGATGGGGGGGAGGTGATGCGGGTGAAGGTGAGGTAGGAAGTACGGAGTGCGGAGTACGGAGTACGGAGTACGGGGGCACGCGCCAGACGCGTGGCGCGCCGGCGCAATTGCGGCGCTTTCCCCGGATTCCGACGCCGCACTCCGCATCCGACATCGCGCCCGGCGCGGGCCGTAATGGAGGCACGGCCCCCCGTACTTCGTACCCCGTACTCCGTACCCCGTACTCCGTACCCCGTACTCCGTACCCCGTACTCCGTACCCCGTACCCCGTACCCCGTACTCCGTACTATTCCCGAGAAACCGATGAGCACCACCCCCGAAGATCTCCTCCGCGAGCGGCGCCGCCGCAACATCCCGGTCCAGCGCCGCACGGCGGTCTATGTCTACCAGGCACCGCTGCGCATTTGGCACTGGGTCAATGCGCTGTCCATTACCGTGCTGGCCGTTACCGGCTGGTTCATCGCGAACCCGCCGCCGAGTATGCCGGGGGCGGCGAGTGATCATTTTCTGATGGGCTACATCCGCTTCTTCCACTTCTCCGCGGCCTATGTCTTCGCCGCGGCGTTCGTGTTTCGGCTGTATTGGGCCTTCGTCGGCAACCGCTATGCGCGGCAATTGTTCACGCTGCCGTTTTGGCGCAAGAGCTTCTGGGAGGAGCTCTGGCACGAGGTGCGCTGGTACGCCTTCGTCGAGAAAGAGCCGCGCAAGTATTACGGCCACAACCCGCTGGCGCATTTGTTCATGGTCGTCATCATCACCGTCGGCGGCATCATGATGATGATCACCGGCTTTGCGCTCTATGCCGAGCAGACCGGCTTGGGGAGCTGGCAGGATCAGCTCTTCGGCTGGCTGATTCCGCTGGTGGGGCAGAGCCAGGACGTGCGCATCTGGCACCACTGGGGCATGTGGGTCATCACCGTGTTTGTGATGCTGCACGTGTATACGGCCATTCGCGAGGACGTCATGTCCCGCCAGAGCCTCATCAGCACGATGATTAGCGGCTGGCGGATGTTTAAGGACGATAGACCTTGAGTCAGGAACTAGGAACTAGGGGCTAGGGGCTAGGGGCTAGGGGCTAGGCGTGGGAGATCGAGAACGTGCGTGACGATTGCGGTTACCCGCGGGTGCTGGTGCTCGGTATTGGGAATATTTTGTGGGCGGATGAGGGGTTCGGGGTGCGGTGCGTGGAGGCGATGGCGGGGCGCTATCGGTTTGCGGACCACGTGACGCTGCTCGACGGCGGCACCCAGGGGCTGTACCTCGTGGACCAGGTGCGGGCCGCCGATGTGCTTGTGGTGTTCGACGCGGTGGACTACGGCCTGGCCGCGGGGGAGCTCAAGCGCGTGGAGGGCGAGGACGTGCCGAAGTTCCTGGGCGCGAAGAAGATGAGCCTGCACCAGACGGGCTTTCAGGAGGTACTCGCGCTGGCCGCGCTGCTCGGTGATGCGCCGTCGCACCTGCTCTTGGTGGGCGTGCAGCCGGAGATGCTGGAGGATTTCGGCGGGAGTCTTAGGCCCTGTGTGAAGGCGCAGATCGAGCCCGCCGTGGCGGTGGCGCTTGCGTATCTCGCCGGTTTCGGTGTCGTGCCGCTGGCCGAGGGCGTGCCCGCGGTGCCCGTTGAGCCGCCGCATCCGGCGCTGAACCTCCGCGCCTACGAGGCGGGCCGCCCATCGCCCGCCGACGCCTGCCGCAGCGGCGATGCGCGGGTCCTCGGGCGTCTGGAGCTCAAGGCCGGGAACTGCTGATGGGCATCGCGGTTCCGATGCAGGTACGGAGCGCGCGCGCGGCGCCGCCGGTGCCCGAGGTCGGCGACACCGGCCAGCACACAATAATGAGCACGAAAAGATCACCTGCCAGAGGAGCTTGTTCCATGACCGCACCGCCCATTGCCGCGCTGCTCACCGTCCATCGCCTGCCGTTGGTGCAGGCGGGCGATCTTGGTTTCTTCCTTGAGCCCGGACGCTATCACCTGTTGTTCATTGCCGGCGACCCGGTCAAGTACCCGGAGGCACTCGACGTCGCGGTGGTGCTGCCGGAGCTGCTCCGGACCTTCCGCGGCCGCTTCGGTGCCGCGCTGGTGGCGCCCGAGTCCGAGCACGAGCTGCATGCCCGCTACGGCTGCACGCGCTGGCCGGCGCTGGTGCTGCTGCGCGGCGACGCCTACGTCGGCAGTATCGAGCGCATGCGCGACTGGGATGACTACAAGCTCGAGCTGGAGCGCCTGCTTGCGGCGCCGCCGCAGCGCGCGCCCGGCGTCGGCATCCCGGTCGCCGCCGAGCCGGCGGACCCCCATCACATCGCCGGAGGCTGCCACTGATGGATGGAAACCCCGCTGCGCTCGGCCGCGCCATCCCCGCCGGTGCCGTCGGCCCCGGCACCCAGCCGACCGAGTCGGACGGCGCACAGCTCGACTATCTCGCGCTGCCCGGCGCCATGAGCACCTATCGGCAACCGCGGCTAGCGGAGCCGGAGGACGCCGCCGGCTGCGCTGCCGGGCTCGCGGCGCTGGCGTCGCTGCACGCGCTGTTGGCGGGCTATCGGGTCGGCGCCGTTGGGCAGGTCATGGACCTTGCTCTGCTGCCGGCGGCGGACCGGCTGCTGGTGACCGACAGCCTGGGTGAGGGCGAGGTCAGCATCCTGTGCAGCGTCGCCGACGGCACAGCGGCGCCCGACGGTATCGCGATCGTGCCGGAGGTCGAGGCGCAGGAGACCCGGCTCGCCGGCGTCTGGCGCGTGCGTAGTGCCCCGGACGGCACCGGCGGCTGGCGCCGCGACGTGCTCGAGGTGGCGGACGTGCCCGGCTTCGTGCGTGCGCACGCCTTCAGTGCGGCGGTCACGGCGCTCGCGCTGCCCGAGCAGTTGCCGGACGGCGTGATGAACGCCCCCGGCGTGCTCGCCGAGCTGGCCGAGCAGGTGGCGGCGCGACAGGACGGCGCCGACGCGCCCGCGCTGCCCCATGTCGTCAACCTGACCCTGCTGCCGCAGACGGAGGCCGACCTCGCCTGGCTCGGCGCGCGGCTCGGCCGCGGTCCGGTGAGCGTGCTCTCCCGCGGCTATGGCAACTGCCGCGTCACCGCCACGGCACTCGCCGGCGTCTGGTGGGTGCAGTATTTCAACGCCGACGACAAGCTGATCCTGAACACGCTGGAGGTCACCGACGTGCCGGCCGCGGTGCTCGCCGCACAGGAGGACATCGACGACAGTGCCGTGCGACTGGGCGAGATCCTGTGCGCGCTGACGGGGGCCGACGCATGACGGACGCCACCGCCACCGCCACCGCCACCGCCACCGACGCCATCCGCATGGAGTGCCGCATCTGCTGGCACGTCTACGACCCCTCGGCCGGCGACGAGCTGGGCCAAGTGGCGCCAGGCACGGCCTTTTCGGACCTGTCGGAAGACTGGCGCTGCCCCAACTGCGACGCGGCGCGGGAGCTGTTCCTTGTCCGCGACTGACGCCGACACGCAGAGCGATGTCGAGCGTACCGGCGCCCGGCTCGCCGGCGCCTTTGACCGGGTCCACCGCGAGCGCATGGCGGGCCTGCCGATCCTGCACACGGGGCTCGCCGTCGCCGTGGTCGGCGGGCGCGATTGGCAGGGGCACTGGCTCGGCGTGCTGATCACGCCTTGGTGCATGAACCTGGTCGTGGTGCCGGCGCCCGGCTCCACGTACGCGGCGGCGGGCGAGGGCACCACGCTGCGGCTCGCGTTTCCGGCGGGGCGTTTCGACTTCATCGTGTCCAGCGTGGAGGACCTCGGCCCCTTCGCGGCCTGCTCGCTGTTCTCGCCGATGCACGGCTTTGCGGACCAGGCCGGCGCGGAGGCCGTCGCGGCCGAGGTGCTGGCCGAGCTGTTTACGCCAGAGCCCGGCGCCGCGTCGCAACGGGCCGGCGACGCCAGGGCGCAGCCCGAGGGCTCGGGCGTCAGCCGGCGCGAGCTGTTGCGCGGCAGTTTTCGCAGCTCTTGATTGAACCTGCTGCCACGGAGGCTGTTACCTTTCAGCATGGCCACGTCGCGGATCCCAGCAAGCCACAAGCCCTCCACCGTCCTTGTCGTGGAGCCGCCGGTCGCGTCGGC
Organism: Thiohalocapsa sp. ML1; assembly: GCF_001469165.1. GTDB lineage: Bacteria > Pseudomonadota > Gammaproteobacteria > Chromatiales > Chromatiaceae > Thiohalocapsa. The sequence continues at coordinate 85,279 of NZ_JABX01000022.1, forward strand.
CCCATCGCTCGCGGCGGCCCTGGAGCACGGTTTTCCGCTGCGCCGCGCCACCACCGCGGCGGCGGCCATGGCGGCGTTGGACGGCGGCGGCGTGCAGGTGGTGGTGGCCGAGCAACGGCTGCCGGATCAGACCGGGCTGGAGCTGCTCGCGGCCGTGCGCGCACGCTGGCCGGATCTGGTGCGGGTGCTGGTCACGCCGGCGGAGGACGTGGACAAGGCCATTGCCGACATCGCCCGCAGCGGGCTTTATCACTACCTGACCCGGCCCGTGCACCCGCAGAAGCTGCTCCTGACCGTGACCAACGCCTGCCGCCTGTCGCGACTGCGGCGCGACAACGAGCGCCTGCTCGCCGCGCGCCGCCCCGGCGCCGTGCACACATCGAGCCTGGCCCCGGACCCCTGGGACCGGCGCGAGCGCAGTTGGTGTCTCGATGCCGTCGTGCGCGGGCCGGACAGCCCGCTGGAGCCCCTGTGCGATCAGGTCGCGCGCGTGGCCCCCTACGACATTCCGGTGCTCCTGACCGGCGAGTCCGGCACCGGCAAGGAGCTCTTCGCCCGCGCGCTGCACGTCAGCAGCCTGCGCGCGCAGATGCCCTTCGTCGCCGAGAACTGCGGCGCGCTGCCGGATCAGCTCCTGGAGAGCGAGCTGTTCGGCCATCGCAAGGGCGCCTTCACCGGCGCCGTCGCCGACCACATCGGGCTGTTCGAGCAGGCGGACGGCGGCACCGTGTTCCTAGACGAGATCGGCGATGTCTCGCCCGCCTTTCAGGTGAAGCTCTTGCGCGTGCTCCAGGAGGGCGAGATCCGCCCCATCGGTAGCGATCAGCGCCGGCAGGTGGACGTGCGCGTCATCGCCGCGACCAACAAGGACCTGGAGCAGGCCTTGCTCGCCGGCAGCTTCCGCCACGACCTCTACTACCGGCTCGCCGGCGTCACGCTGCACCTGCCGCCGCTGCGCCGGCGCTTGGGCGACCTCGCGCCCATCGCCGAGCGGCTCCTGCGCGAGACGGCAGCGGCCTTCGGCACGCCGCTGCAGCGCCTGAGCGCGGAGGCGCTCGGGCTGCTTGCGCGCTACCACTGGCCGGGCAACATCCGGGAGCTGCGCAGCGAGCTCCAACGCATGGTGATCTTGAGCGACGGCAGTCCGGAGCTCGGCCCGCAGCTCATCGGCGCCAAGGTGCTGGCCCGCGCCGCCGTCAGCGATGCGCTGCCTGTCGGCGGCGCGACGCTGCGCGAGCGGGTGGAGGCGCTCGAAGCCGGCATCCTGTCCGAGACCCTCACCCGCTGCGGCGGCAACAAGAGCCGCGCCGCGGCGGAGCTTGGTCTGTCCCGCGTGGGGCTGCGCAGCAAGCTCGCCCGCTACGCGCTCGACGGCGGCGAGCCGGAGCCCGCCGACGACGCCGAGCAGGAGCCGGGTCACGACCGGCCTGAGCCCGACGCCGCGGCGGCAGCCGACGTGCCGGGGGCGAAGGTGCGCCATCTGCGCCGGCCCGGGCCGGCCCCGAGCGGCTGAGCGGCTGATTGGTGTCGTTTTCCTGAGTCTGCCGGCGCCGGATGAAGACGTCGTCGGCACTGCCGAGCACGATGCCTGCCATCAGTCATCGACGCCGACGATGACGCTTGCGGTGGGGAACAGGGCGCAGGCCGGTCCCTGCTCGACGATGCCGAGCGGCGAGAGCTCGGCGGCGTCGATGACGCCGCGCACCGTCACGCCACCGTCGAGGGCCACCACCACCTCCGCGGGCCCGTCGCTGCGCGTGATGCGCTGCACCCGGCCGCAGAGCACGTTGGTACCGGGTTCCGCCGCCTGTGGCGCCGGCGCGATGGCAACGGCCACGGCCTTGACCAGCGCCCAGACGTTGCGGCCCGGCCGCAGCGCAAGGACCTCGACGCTCTCGTTGGTGATGCCGGCGACGATGCGCTGGCCGCCCGGGAGCGCGATCTGCAGCTCTGCATCCACGGGGCGCGCCGTCACCGCGACGACCCGGCCGAGAAACTGATTGCGCGCGCTGGTGCGCAGCGACAGCCGCCGGAGCAGGTCGAGCGTGGCGCCGGCGTCCCCCAGCGCCGCATTGACGCCGACGAGAAAGCGCTGGTACTCCGCGGCGATGGTGCGGTAGGCGGCGATGAGCCGGCGGCCCTCGTCCGTGAGCCGGGCGCCGCCGCCGCCGCGCCCGCCGGTGGCGGTGGAGACCACCGGGGCGGGGGCGACATTGTTGATGGCGTCCACTGCGTCCCAGGCGGCCTTGTAACTGACGCCGACGGCCTTCGCGGCCTGCGTGATGGAGCCGCGCGCGTCGATCTGCTCCAGCAGCGCGATGCGGTCCTCGCCCAGGAAGGCCGTCTCGTGCACGTTGAGCCAGACCTGGCCCGCCACGTTGAGCGGATTCTTGCCCGGCGGCGGCGGCGCGGCGGGAGCGCCGGCGGTGTTTGCCGTGCGCTGGTCGCCGGCGCGGACGGCCGGACCCGGCGGCTTGTGCTGCTTCGGCATGGCTTGGTCGAATTGGCGTTGGTCGAATGCTGGGGGTAAGGCTTCGCGGGCGCGGCGCACAGCATCGCAGATCGGCCGGCGCGGCTCCAGCCATGCGCCCGCCGTGGAAAAGGGTCGGCGGACGCCGTCGGACCTGGTTGCGACGCGACCTTGCCCGGCGGCGGCTTGCGCCCGGGGCCTGCGCGTGGTTCGCTTTGCGCCCCGCCGCAACCCGCCCATGCCGAGCCGAGCCATGCGCGTCACCGCCGTCTTCTTCCTGTATCTCCTCTGCTGCCTCGCGCTGGCGGCGCTGACGGCGGTGCCGCTGCTGGAGACGGGCCTCCTCGACGAGCCGCCGCGGCGGGTCATGGGTCGGCTCGCGCAGCTCTACATCCTGCTTGGGCTCTGGCCGTTTTTGAGACTGCTCCGGCTCGACAACAGGGCCGCGCTTGGCTTCGGTATCTCGCGGCGGCGCTTTCTGCTGGAGGTGGCCGTCGGCTGGGTGCTCGGCGTCGCCATCCTCTCGGCGCTGGTCTGGGCGCTGCTCGCACTCGGGGTGCGGCTGCCGGACCTGCCCGCCGCGGGGCTCACCTGGTTCGTGCTGGAGAAGGCCATTGCGGCGCTGATCGGCGGCTTGCTGATCGGCTTGCTGGAGGAGCTGTTCTTCCGCGGCGCCCTGTACGGTGCCATCCGCCGGCACGGCAGCCTGCGCGTGGCGGTGGTTTGGTCCGCGGCGCTGTACGCGCTGCTGCATTTTCTGAAACCGCACGACCTGCCCCCCGGCGTGCCCTTCGACTGGGCCGGCAGCCGGGCGATGTTCGCCGGCGTCTTCACCGGCGCCCTGGACCTTGCGCACCTGGACTCGCTGCTCGCGCTGTTCCTGGTCGGCGTGTTCCTCGCGCTGGTGCGCGAGCGCGCGGGGCACATCGCCTGGGGCGTCGGGCTGCACGCGGGCTGGGTGTTCGTGATCCAGCTCACGCGTCGGCTCACCGACGCCGACGACGGCGCGACCTTTGCGTTTCTGACCGGCGGCTACGACGGCGTCATCGGGCTGCTCGCCGCGGCCTGGATCGGCGTGCTGGCGTGGGGGTTCTGGGGCCTCTCGGGCTGGCGCCGAGGCGCCGGCACGGCCGACCCGGGCGAGCACCGCTACTCCGCCTCGAAGCCCTGACTCGTAAACTTGAGCGTCCGGCAATTCTCGGTCACGGTGCGCACCACCTGATCCGGCGCGCCGTCGGGCAGCATGGCCTCGATCTCGATGCTGACGGTCACCTTGGCATGAACAAGCCCATCCAGATGCGCGATGACTTCTTCGGCGATGCGGCCGGCGTCGCGCCCGACGCGGGTGGCGTCGAGAAGAACCGTGCCGTGGAAGCGCTTCGGCTTCGCCGCCGGAGGCGGAGTCTCCGCGGGCGGTGTGTTGATCTCAGGCGGGACCACCGTCCGCGATGGCTGGAAAGACAAAGCGCTGGAGCGCCAGCAGCGCCTGCGTGCCGCGCAGGTGCGGATTCGCGACTTGGAGCACAGCCGTAGCTACTGGAAAACGCGGGCGTTGGCGGCTGCGGGCGGCGCGTCGGCGCGCGCCGCAGCCGGCGGTGAAGACGGTGATGAGGAGCCTCCCCCATGGCGACGCCGGTGGCGACGCGGGTCGCCAACCACCGCCATTGCCTGGCGGTGATGCGGCTCAGCTTGCAGTTGTATCTGCATGTCGGCCTCGGTTGTCGCGGGGTCGGCGCGGTCCTGCGCGCGATGGCGGGCTTCCTGCCGCCGGGCGTCCCGGTTGCGACCACGGTCCTGAATTGGTGCTGTCGGTTGGGCTTGGGCGTGCTGCGGGGTGCGCTGCCGCGGCACGACGATTGGATTTTCGTCATCGATCACACGGTGGCGTTGGGCGTGCTGAAATGTCTGGTGGTGCTCGGCATCCCCGCCAGTCGGTTGCCCGAGACCGGGTATTCGCCCCGCCATAGCGACATGACCGTGCTGGCCGTGGCGGTGATGGCGAACAGTACGGGGCTGCGGGTGGCGGCGGTGCTGGAACAGGTGAGCGCGCGCACGGGCATGCCGGTGCAGATCGTCTGCGACCAGGGGCGGCGATCTGCGCAAGGGCATCGCGCTGTTCCGCCAGCAGGCGCCGCACTGCGTAGAGACCTACGACATCGCCCATGCGGTGGCGACGCAACTGCAGGCGCACTGGCGCGCGCACGCACCCTGGCATGCGTTCCTGCAGCAGGCGGGCACGACCTTGCCCCGCTTCCAGCAGACCGACCTGGCGTTTCTGCTGCCGCCGCGCCAGCGCACCAAAGCACGCTACATGGCCCTCGACGACCATGTCGGTTGGGCGCGGCACCTGCTCGACTATCACGATCGGGGCGATTTCAGCCTCATCGGGCGGGCGTGCGTGTTCAGCGCCGACGCTTGGGCGCGGCTGTGCGCGGTGCAGGGCAAGCGCCGTGTCGCGCCTTTGCGCGTCCTGATCGGACAGCGCTACGACACGCGCGCGGCGTTGTGCGCGGCGCTCTGCGCGCACGGCGCCAGGGCGTTGGACGATCTCGACGACGCCTTCTGGCGCTTGGCCGATCGGGGCTATGCGCGCTTTCTCGAAGCCTTCGACTGGGTGTTGGCGTATCGGCAGCACTTGCCGGAGTGGACGCAGACGATGGCCGTGGCCAAGACCGTGCAGAGCGTCCTGAAGACCCATGGGCTCTCGCGCACGATACCGGCGGCGGTGCGGGCGGAGTTGATCGCGCACGCGCCGCTCGCGGCCCCGGTGGCCGACTTCCGGGCGCGGCTGCTCGAGCACGTCGACCGGGAAGCCGCCAAGCTGCCGGAAGGAGTGACCTGGCTGGCCTCCTCCGACATCATCGAATCGGTCTTCGGTCACTACAAGAGCTTTGCCGCGCGCAGTCCGCTCAAGGAGGTCGGCCGGCTGGTGCTGCTGATTCCGGCCTTCCTTTCGGACTTGAGCGCCCCGGTCATCCACGATGCGCTGGCATCAGTGCGCACCCTGGATGTCGAGCAGTGGGTCGAGCAGCAGCTCGGGACTTCGATGCTCGCACGCCGTCGGCGTGCCCTGAGAGTTTGTGAAAAACCCCTTTTCTCGCCGGCATCTCAGAAAATTGCCATTGATAAATCAGGGACTTACGGAGACGGATTCTTTCGGCTGCCGGTTTTTTCACAGCCTCTGAGGCCAGACATCAAAACTGCATGAACGCTTTGGGGCTTTGCGGTGGGGAATTGAACAGCCTACGCCGCGCCCACCACAGATGCAGCGTGCTCGGATGCCCGTGGCGGATCGACTTCTCCTTCGCACTGGCCTTGTTGATCGCCTCAAGCGGCAGGGCGACCTCAATGAGTTTCTTCTTTGGGCTCACAAATATTCCATCAGGAGAGAACGGCTCCGCAGCGGTCCGCGATGCGCCGTCCGAGTACAAGGAAGTCCGTGTACGCATGGCGCACTGCCTCGCCGTGCGCACCGATGGCCCCGTCTGCGGGTTTCAGGGCGAACACGGGCTTGCGTGCTTCCATCGCCATCGGCATCAGGCTGCGGTAGTGTTTGAGCATGGCTAGGCAGTACGGATCATCCTCCGCCTTGAGAGACTGAACTGGGGATTCGTCGAGCACCGCCTGCCGATACTCCGCCGGAAAGCGATCAATCCAGCGCTGGTAGGCTTTCGGAGGCAGGCTGCCGCGCACACCGTGCTGCATGACCACATAACCCAGCGGTTCGATCTTTCCGTCGGGCATGACCAATTCCGCATCGGGATTCTTATCGGCCAGTTCCTGCCAGCTTGCCCGCCAGGCGCGCAGTGAAGGTCCCAGGTTGCGTAGACCCTGCAACGAGAAAAGGTCGGGACCGAGAGGGATTACGACATGTCGGCTGGCGATCAACGCAGCCCGATTGATGGCGCCGAGGTTGGGGCCGACGTCGATCAGAACCCAGGTCGCCTGATGGCTTGCGGCCGCCGCCTTCACGCCTCGATAGAAGGCCGTCATGGTGCGAAAAGCAGATTCGTCCCTGTTGTGGCAGCGCGGCCAGGCGTCCGAAAGCTTGTCTTCGAAGGTCGAGAGGGCAAGGTCGCCGACGACTAGGCCGATGCGTGGATTGAGGATCTCGATATGGGGGGTCTTGACGTCGCCCAGACCACGAATGATTGGTCGCAAGGCGCCGAAGATGGTCTTCGGGTGCTCACCCATCGGCCACAAGTATTCCAAGTCCTCCTCTGGCAAGAACATGGCGGTCAGGTTGGCCTGGGGATCTATGTCCACGGCCAGCACCTGCTCGCCGCGTTCGGCCAGCATCCAGGCCAGGTGATAGACAAGGGTTGTCTTGCCGACGCCGCCCTTGTTGTTGAAGAAGGCGACCGTCTTCATGGGCGCCTCCGAATGGTCGCGAGCACGTAGCCGGGATCGAATTGGAACGCAGCCGGCGGACTGCCGTTCTTCTCCAATGCTGCCTGGGCGCGCAGCACGCCTCGTCCGTAGCGATTGACGTACCCGAGTGCCTTCAATGCCTCAGCAACAACCGGGTTTCGGTAGCTGGTTTGTCGCGGGAAGTTCTCGGGCGATGCCTCGCCGTAGAGTCCGCCCGGGCTCTGGATCTCAAGACGATCCTCCAGCCAGGTGATGCGCAGTGGTGCGGTGGATGCGTAATCTCGGTGCATGACCGCGTTCATCAGTAGCTCGCGGACGGCGACTCGCGGATAGGATTCGACGCTGCGCTCGCGCAGCGTCGAATCGGGTGCTGGGAATTGGGTCAGTTGCGCATCAACCAGGGCATCAAGCTCGCGCAGGACCGTGAGCAAGTCGCCGTAGAGTGTCTGGTCGTTGAGGATCTCGGCATCCAGCGAATCGCCTCCGACGCGAAGAAACTGGATGTAAGCCCCTGGCAACCAGGCGCGCACGTCGAGCCCGAACAGGAGGATGCCGGCATGGGTCGGACACCCGCACGAGAGATCGAAGAAGCGCAAGGAGGCGAGCTGGTGCTCGACCGAGCGGTTGTTTTCCGCGATTACCTCTGGTGCAACTGCCTGCTGCCGGTAGTCGATGAGGAAAAGCGGCTGTGCGAGATCCGCCAGTTGACTACCCAGGCAGGGTTGGGCATCGAACGTCTTTGTATGAGAGACCCTGCGCTCGATGAGTATTCGCTCTTCATGCTCCGTGGCGTAACCGCGCCGTGGGCCATTGCGGATGCAGATGCGGCCCTTGTAGCGCACGGGTGGAAGCAGCGCGGGCTGCACGGTGACGACTGCGGCCTCACCCTGGACGGTGGCCACCTTTTCGACGACGATGGCAGGCAGGGGCTGGATGTTGCCGTTGTCGCGCAGCGCCGCGAGATTGCGCAGCAACTCGTCAGTCACCTGGATGCCGCCAAACTGGCCGTTGTCCCGAATGCCGATGATCAGATGGCCGGGCCTGCCGTGGTTTGGCAGGTCATTGGCGAAGGCGCAGACTGCCTCGGCGAACTTGTCGGTATCCGTGGTTGAGACGGTAAGCTCGACCCGGTCCGCCTCGTGATCGGCGATCAACGCAAACAGCTCTTGCTCGGTCATGTTCAGCTCGGTGTGTCGGCTCGCGCCAGCAGCTCGGCGAGGGCGTAGTTTACGCTGGTGACGCCGAAGTCCGGCTCACGCTGGAAGGGCCTGCGCAGGCAGTGCACTTTGTGGGCGTCGTCAGCCGGAAACTCGACGATGGCGAGGATGAAGTCATCCGGCTTGTTCAGCGAGTACAGAATCTCGTTGCGCGTCACGGTGATGGTGTCGGCGCCGGCGACGCGGCCTTTCACCTCGATGAAACGCAGCCGGCCGGTGCCCGGAACACGGCTCTCGATGTCGTAGCCGAGCTTGTCGAGCTCGCGGTCGATGGGCTCGAAGCCGAGGCCGCGCTCGATGTCCATGACGATGGCGCGGGCGCGCTCCGCGCTGGCTTGGGTGTCGATCGGATGCGTCGGCGTGCCGCCTCCGTCCTGCCCGGTCATGGCGCGGATCAGCCCCAGCGGCAGCGGCGAGAGCTGGGCCTCGAGCTTGAGGTCGTGCAGCCGTTGCCGGAGTCGCCCCTGGAGCAGGTCGGCGCGCTTGCGGGCCTCACGCGAGCTAAGCTTGGCGTTGGGCCTGTTCCCCTGTGGGCCGGCCTGCTCTTGCAGCTTCAGCGTCTCGGCGCGGTGGTCCCAATAGGTGATCTCCTTGGTGAGGCGGTCCTTCACGGCTGCCTCGGTCTTGGCGAGGAGCTCAAGCTTGTGCGCCGTCACCTCGGCCAGGTGCTCCGGCACGACCCGGGCGATGGCGTAGGCGAGCGCCTGCTGCTCTAGCTCGCGCTGTATCCAGCGGCAGGCTGGCCAGCTCGCGCCACTTGGTGTCGGTGCCGCTCCGGCAGACGGCGAGCGCTTGGCCTTCGAGGTGCTGGAGCGTGGCGATCTCGCAGCGCAGCTCGGCGATGGAGCGGGCCGCGGTGGCTTGGTCGAGGATGGCCTCTTCCAGCGCGGCGAGCTCGTTCTCGGGGGCCTCGTCCAGGTCGTCGACGTCGTCGCTGTCGAGCGCCGGGAGGGACGCTGCAAGGATGGGCGCGGCCTGGCCGCCGCGCTGCAGCACTTCCAGCTCGCGCAGGCGGCTTTCCAGACGCTCGCGCCGACGGCGCAGCGACTGATCAATCGCCTCGGGCGAGGAGGCCAGACGCCGTTGCAGGATGGTCAGGGCAAAACCGACTTGTACTTGACCTCGTTGCCGAACACCGTGGCCGAGAGCTTGTGCGCCTCGTCGCAGACCACCAGGTCCCAACGGCAGTCGGGGGCTTGGAGCTTGCGCTGGATGTCGTCGTTGCGCGAGAGCTTGTCCAGCCGGGCGATGGCGAGGTGGGTTTCGAGGAACCAGTTGCCGGTGCGTGCGGCCTCGAGCTTGTCGTTGGCGAGGATGTCGAAGGGCAGGTCGAAGCGCCGCGACAGCTCGTCCTGCCACTTGCTCGGCGAGGCTGCCGGGGCAGACGATGAGGCAGCGTTGCAGATCCCCGCGTGCCACTAGCTCCTTGATCAGGAGCCCGGCCATGATGGTCTTGCCGGCACCGGGGTCGTCGGCCAGCAGAAAGCGCAGCGGCTGGCGCGGCAGCATCGCCTCGTAGACCGCGGTGATCTGGTGCGGGAGCGGATCGACGAGGGACGTGTGCACCGCCAGCAGCGGGTCGAACAGGTGCGCCAGGCGGATGCGGTGCGCCTCCGAGACCAGACGGAACAGCGCGCCGTCGCCGTCGAAGCTCCAAGGACGGCCCTGCTCCGCCAGTTCCAGGCGGGACTCGTCATCGCGGTAGAGGATCTCGTTGGCGAGCTTGCCGGTGGGGGTCTTGTAGGTCAGCTCCAGGGCCTCGGCGCCGAACCAGCGCACGCTCACGACCTCGACCAAGGCATCCGGCAGGATGCCGCGGATCATCGCGCTGGGTTGAAGCTGTTCGAGCTGCATGGGCGGCGAGGTCCGTGCGATGGTCCATGGAGCCGATCTTGAGCGGATCCACGGAGCTGATCCGGATCGGGCCAGACCCGAATGTTATACGCCACGTCAACGGCGAGCCAGCGAGTTGGATCCGAGGGCCGAGGCTGGTTCCCTCGGCCCTCGGCCCTTGGCCCTCTGCCCTCTGCCCTCTGCCCTCTGCCCTCGGCCCTAAACAAGAGGCCTCGGCTTCTCCGCCCCCCGATCCCCCGCCTGCTGGCCCGCCTCCGCGATCTCGTCTACGAAGCGCTCATCGCCCGGCTGCGCGGGCACTGTCGTCGTTGCTGCCTTCGGCCCGAACCAGATGACGATCTCGCCAGGCTCGGCGCGCAGCGGCTTGTCCGCCTCCAGCAGCCGCACCTGCTCGCGCGGGCCGAGCACGAGCACCGGCAGCGCGTCGTCGGGCAGCGTGCGCGCGAGCTTGGCGACGTCGAAGTCCTCGGTGAGCTGGGTGCGGCGGAAGCCCCAGCCCTGGTACCAGCGCCGTGAGAGGTCGTCGTACTGGACCTTGCGGCTCATGGCCGTGCGCCCGCGCAGCTCCGGCGACGGCCGTCCGGGCTCGGCCGTGTCGTTGGCGGCAATCTGGTAGACGTTCTGCCGCCCGAGCTCCGGGGCGAAGCGGGCGCAGACCAGCGCGTTGTAGGCGTCGTTGGTGCCGGCCGCGAGCAGGCTGCTGTAGGCGCCGAGCTCCAGTGAATGCTCGGCGTGCTCGGACAGGACCTCGCCAAAGTACACGGGCACGCCGGCCTGGCGCGCCTTACGCAACCGGTGCCAGGCGCTGTCGGCGACGATGACCGGAACTTCAAGCTCGTGCAGCTTCTGCGCGAGTCCGCTGCTCCAGGGCCCGGCGCCGGCGATGATGAGGCCGCCGCGGCGCTCGGCACTCAGCCCGAGCCGGCGCGCGACCCGGCCGATGCTGAACCCGTGCAGCACCACGGTGGTGAAGATCAGCATGAACACCAGCGGCAGCAGCAGCTCCGCGCCCGGGATGCCACGCTCGGCCATCAGCGGTCCAAACACGCCGGCGACGGCGGCGGCGACGATGCCGCGCGGCGCGATCCAGCCCACCAGCACCCGCTCCTGCCAGCTCATGCCGGCGCCGATGGTTGCGAGCCACACCACGGCCGGGCGCACCAGGAACACGACGGCGAAGATCAGCACGGCGCTGCGCCAGTCCAGCGCGGCCAGGATGTGCGGGTCCAGGTCCGCCGTCAGCAGCAGGAACAGCCCGGTCACCAGCAGCACGACGATGTATTCCTTGAAGCGGCGGATCTCGCCCATGCTGGGCAGGCTCATGTTGCCGAGCACGACGCCCATGACGGTCGCGGCGATGAGGCCCGCCTCCTCCAGCACCAGATTCGACAGCGCGTAGGCCGCGAGCGCCGCCGCCAGCGCCACGGCGCCCTTCAGGTACTCCGGCACCAGCCCGGCCAGAAAGGCGCGGCCCAGCGCCCAGCCGCCGACGCCGCCGAGCAAGAGCGCGACACCGGCGCCGGTGGCGAGGTGCATCGCGGTCTCGCCGGCCTGCCCGGCGTCGGCGCCGACGGTGTAGTCGAAGATCAAGAACACCAGCACGGCGCCGGTGGGGTCGTTGACGATGCCCTCCCACTTCAGGAAGGACGCCGGCCGCCGCTTGAGCCGCGCCTGGCGCAGCAGCGGCATGATCACCGTCGGGCCCGTGACCACCGTGATGGCGGCGAACACCATCGCCACCGGCCAGCCGATGGGTGCAATGCCGTGTGCGACCCAGGCCGTGATGGTCAGCGACAGGGCCACGGCGATGGTCGTCAGACGCCAAACCACGTGCGCCGACTGCCTCAGCTCCGCGAAGCGCAGCGACAGCCCGCCCTCGAACAGGATCGCCGCGACGGCGAGCTTCACCAGCGGGTGGTAGGCGTCGCCGAAGACCTCGCTCGGGCGCAGGATGCCGAGCACCGGGCCGATCATGAGCCCGACGGCGCTGAGCAGCACGATGGCCGGCAGTTGAAAGCGCCATGCGAGCCACTGCGCGGCGATGCCGAGCACCATCAGCAGCGCGAGGATTTCAGTTAAGTGGGACATGGCGACGCCTGCTCGGGGTCAGGTTGGCTGTTCTTACTCAGGCTCCGAGGCCGAGCAGAAAGGGCCAAGGGCCAAGGGCCGAGGGCCAAGTCCCAAAGGGCTGCCGGGGCCGCTCCTCGGCCCTTAGCCCTCGGCCCTCGGCCCTTCAGTCGATAATCCCATACCGACGCAACAACTGCGCCATGATCGGATCAGCGATGGTGCTCGGATCGAACGGGGCCGCCGCCGCGTCGCCCGCCGCGGGCTCGCGGGGTGCCAGCGGTGCGCCCTGGTCCAGCAGGAGCTTGGTCAGGTTGATGCTGCCGGTGCCGATGGCGAGCCGCAGCGGTGTCCAGCCGTCCGCATCGGGCTTGTCCAGCGTGGCGCCGCGCGCGAGCAGCAGCTCCAGGGTGTCGCGGTCCAGCTCGCCTTGCGCCACGAGCTGGCGCAGCAGCGCCTGCGGGTCCTCGTCGGCGCCGCTGCGCAGCAGCAGCTCCGCCGCCGGCACGCGGCCATGGGCGAGGGCGACCTGCAACGCGGTCTGCCCGTCGGCGCCGGCGCGGTTCGGGTCGGCGCCGGCCTTGAGCAGTTTCTTCGCAATAGCGACGTCGCCGCGGGCGACGGCGATGTGCAGCGGCGGCTCGCCGCCCGGGCCGGGCTGATTCGGGTCTGTGCCCCAGTACAGATGGCGCTTGAGCTGCACCAGGTCTGCGCTCTGCACCGCCCGGTGCAGGCTTCCCGTCGGCCGCGGCGGGGCGTCGCAGCCTTGCAGCAGCAGGAAGCAGACGAGTATCGTGCTGAGGCTTCGGTTGGTGCGTATCGCTGACTGCATCGCTGACTGCATCGCTGACTGCATCGGTTGGTTTGCGGGAGGCGGCGTGGCGCCAATGACCGTGTTGCGCTGAAGGCGGTCGGTCTCGCCGCAACCACGGTGTCCGCGTTTCCTGACGCGGTGGGTCGCGAACGCAACCGTCGAGATCTCTTCGTTGTTGTCGTTATCGGATTTCGCAAGACCGCGAGCGCGACAAGGGTCCCGGCCGCCGTGCCGCTGCTGCGCCTGCACGGCACCCTAGCGCCCGCGCCCGGCGGCGGCAAGGCCCGGGGCGGCGAAGCCTCAGACCGATTTTCACTCACGTTGCGCCGTCAGGGAGCCCAGGACACCCGGTCATGCTCGGCAAGCTGCTCCTCACCGTCGCCATCATCGTCCTCGCCGTTTATGCGATCCGCGAGCGCCTAGCCGGGGCGAGCCCGGCCGGCGCTGCCGCCGGCACGCGCTCCTTGTCGCCGCGGCACCGGCTGATCCAGACCGCCGCGGTGCTCGTGGTCGTCATCATGCTCGTGGGCAGCGGGCTCGCACTGCTCAAGGGCTGGGGGCGCGCCCGGGATGTCGTGACGGTGGAGGTCGCCAATCCCATCACCGGCGCTGTCGAGCGCTTCGAGGCCCGGCGTACCGATGTCGGCGATCGAACGATCCGCACGCTGGACGGGCGCCGCATCCGTGTCTCGGAGGTGGAGCGGATTATTGTCTTGGATGAATAGTGAAAAATAGTACGGAGTACGGAGTACGGAGTACGGGGTGCGAAGTGCGAAGTGCGAAGTGCGGGGTGCGGAGTGCGAAGTGCGAAGTGCGGAGTGCGAAGTGCGGGGTGCGGGGTGCGGGGTGCGGGGTACGGGGTACGGGTACGGGGTACGGGGTGCGGAGTGCGGGTGCGGGTGCGGAGTGCGGAGTGCGGGTGCGGGTGCGGAGTGCGGGTGCGGGTGCGGGTGT
>NZ_JABX01000023.1 GCF_001469165.1 Thiohalocapsa sp. ML1
TGGCATGGACACGCCTTTCTCGGCCTGCTGGATGCCGGAGACGACGCCGAGCAGCCGGAAGCCGTCGGTGGGGTCGAAGACCTTGATGGTGAGGTTGCGCACGTGGGTGAAGCCGCGGGCGCGGGCGCGCTCCCAGAGCTGGGTCAGGGCCTCGTTGAGGACGCCTTCCTGGGTCAGCGTGTTGCCCGTCGCCTACCCGGTGCTGCCGGTTCCGCCGCTGGTGCTGCCCGGCGTGGTTCCGGTGCCGCCTTCGGTGCCGGTATCGCCGTTGGCGGTGCCGTCGTCCGCGCCAGTGTCAGCGTCGCCAGGTTGGTCCTCGTTGGAGGTGCCGTCATCCTGCACCTTCGGCCAGATGTCGTGCTCGTGCGCGTATTCCGACGTGTAGACGAAGGACTGCTCGTCGATGTGGATGCTGGCCCAGGGGTCGCCCGCCCCGCAGAGCAGGTCGCCGCGCTGGTAGACGTAGGCGCCGGCCTCGATGCCGCGGCGGATGCCCTTCACGAACACATCATCGCCGACGAGCATGGGCAGGCCGGGATCGCGGCGAAACTCCGCCCGCAGGGTCGCGGTGGTGATCTTGCCCTTCTTCAGCGGCGTGCGGTCGCGGATGTAGGCGGGGGAGTCCGGGTCGTCCTCGGGCAGGCGCAGCTTGTTGTTGGCGCGCAGCACCTCGATGACCTGCTTCTGCCCCTGGCCCGGCTTGTCCGATGCGCTCTGCACGTCGATGGCTGTGTGCGCGAGATCCAGGTTGGCGCCGTCGATGCGGTTGCGGGACGGGTAGAGGACATGCCGGTAGCACTGCTGGATGGCGAGCGCCAGCTCCTGCTCCGAGCGGTGCCACCATTCCAGGATGCGCTCGCGCTGATGCTCGGCGAAGTCGTTGAGCTTCTCGGGGCGGCGCAGCGCGTTCAGCGCCAGGCGCCAGGCCATCTTCTGCTTCATCTCCGGCTTGCGGGCCTTGTCCGCGAGCAGGAAGGCGAGGTTGTTGCGGTTGAGCCGCAGCTCCTCGCTGGCGCCCTTGTGCGCGTAGATCCGCCCGGCCAGGTCGGGCGCCACGACGTTGTCGGCGGAGACCTCCACGGCGTCGTAGCCGAGCACCACGAGCGTGGGTTTGCCGTCGCCGGCGTCATCCGGCACCGTCGAAGGCCGCGATGCGGACGTTGCCGGCGGGTAGCAGGCTGGGGTCGATGAATTCGGCGACGTTCTCGACGCCATCCATGCCCTGGACCGTGTGGGTCAGCGCGATCAGGCAGTGGGTCTTGCCGCCGCCGTACTGGGTGTCCAGCCGGAAGATGCAGGCGACCTGATCCGGACTGCCCGCAAGCCGCAGGCAGACGTTGCGCAGCAGGTCCCGCAGCCCACGTGTGGGGTGGGTGTTGGCGAAGAACAGGCGCGGGTCCTTGTACTCCGCGGGCGCGTCGCCGCGGAGCACCTGGGCCAGGTCGGCGGCGAAGTCCGACTCCGCGATGGTGCCTTGCAGCACGTCGTCGCGGGGGGTGCAGAGATCAAACAGCGTCGGTAATTGCATATCCAGTCCAGGTGCGCCTTTCTCTCGTGTGGCTCGGTCAAGCTCGCTCGGGCGTCGCACCGGCCGCGCGCGTCATTGCTGTCGGCTTGCCAAGGCCCGCACCGCCGACGAGCCTACCGGGGAATCCCGCATCTGTCTACGGAACTGGTGCTGCCGGCGCGGGCCTCGCGGCGGTAGGCGGCGCTGGCACCGGCGCCCGGACGCGCGCAGCGGCGTGATCGCAACGCTCATCGGGCGTCGCACGCGCCTACGGGGCGTCCCGCCGCGGCTCCGGCGTGCGCCCGGGCTGCGCCGACCCGGTCAGGTTCCGGTGGTCGCCGGGGGCAGCGCCCAGCGTGGCGGCAGCCGCGCGCGCAGATAGTCCACCAGGACATCGATGCGCCGCGGGCGTGCGCCCCGCGGCACGTGGTAGGACAGCTCGATCGGCGGCGCCTGCCAGTCTTCCAGCACCCGTGCGAAGCGTCCGCGGTGGCCGTGGCGGGGGCATTCCGCGAGCCATGACGGCAGGATGCCGATGCCGTAGCCGCGGGCAATGGCGTCGGCCAGCATGGCCACGGAGTCGAGCCGCAGGCGTGCCGGCGGCTCCAGGCTGTGCCGTTCGCCGCGCTCGGCGTGCTCCAGGACGACCGGCCCGGTGTCGGCGGCGAGGCCGATCCAGGTGCAGGCCGAGATCGCGTGCGGATGGTCGAGCCGGCAGCAGGGGCCGTGAGGCGCCGCGGCCGTGTAGACGCGCCGGTGCCAGCGCCCGAGCGGCGTGCGCCGCAGCTCGGGCAGCGTGCGGGTGTCGCAGGCGAGCCACAGGTCCGTCGCCCCGGCCGGCGGCAGACCGGCGGGCGGCAGCACCGAGACGGCCATGTGCACCCGCGGATGCTCGGCGAGAAACTCGTTCAGCGTCCGCGTCGCCCAGCCCTGCGCGAAGGCCGGATCGATCCGCACCCGCACGCTGCCCAGCATCTCCTGCGACAGGGCCGCGACCGAGCGCCGGGCTTCCTCGGCCAGCGCGAGGATGCGCTCCGCATAGCCGGCGTAGCAGGTGCCGGCGTCGTTCACCGCCAGCCGCCCGGTGTCCTGGCGCGTGAGCGGCTGCCCGAGCTCCGCCTCCAGCGCGGCGAGTCGGCGGCTGAGGGTCGATTTCGGCCATGCCAGCGTGCGCGCCGCCGCGGTGAGGTTGCCCTCCTCACGCAGGGCCAGCAGCGCCCGCAGGGCCTCGAGGTCCGCCATGCTTGTTACCTTCTTGCAACGACATTCTTGCAACGACATTCCTGCAACGATCTGTTCCGCGAATCGCACTTCTCGACGTGCCGCTGTGGCACTAACATCGACAGCACTTAATGAGAATCATTCTAACCTAGACCGAGGCGCGCGACGATGACACCCGAGCAGTACGTGAAACCTGTCGCTGCATTCCTGATCACGGCGCTGCCGGCGGCCGCCGCGGCGCAGCCGGACACCGGCGCCGAGGTGTCGCTGCCGACGATTCAGGTGGAGGCGGTGGACCAGATTACGGGGCGCGAGATCCCCATCGCCACCGTGCAGCGCACGCTGGCCGCGGACATGGCGGACGTGCTGCGGGCGGACCCGTCGGTGCGCATCGGCGGCGGCGCGCGCAACGCCCAGCGCATTTACCTGCGCGGCATCGAGGGCAGCAATCTCAACATCACCATCAATGGTGCGCGACAGGGGCGGTCGCTGCACCAGCACCGCGGCGGCATCGGCGGCATCGACCCGGATCTGCTGAAGCAGGTGGACATCATCACCGGCCCGTCGGCGGACCTGGGGCCGGGCGCGCTCGGCGGCGCCATCCGCTTCGAGACCGTCGATGCGCAGGACCTGCTCGCGCCCGGGCGCGCGGTCGGCACCGCGGTGAAGGCGGGCTATGCCAGCGCGGACCAAGCGGAGCTGGGGAGCCTGACCTTCTACGGCCTGCTGGAGGAGCACCTGGGGCTGCTGGCCCACGTGTCCGCCGCCAATCGCGAGGACTACCGCATCGGCGGCGGCGGCCGGGTGCCGAACACGGCCGGGCAGGACCGGGACTACGTCTTCAAGGCGACGCTGCTGGATCTGGCCGACCACAGCCTGCGGCTGGGCTTGGAGCGCAACACCAACTCGGGGCTGTATCTCTTCGGCAGCCACGGCAGCGACATGGGTTACCCGCCGGCGGGCGCAGTGGCGGACTACCAGATCATGTCCCGCGATACCGCGACGTTGCAGCACCGCTATCGGCCGGACAATCCGCTGATCGATACCCGCTTCGAGCTCTACGCCAACGACAACACGCTGGATAACGAGGACCGCAACAGCGAGGTCGCGAGCGAGGAGGTCGGCGGCAGCCTGCGCAACGTCGCGCTGTTCAGCATCGGCCCCACCGAGCACCAGCTCACCGTCGGCGCGGACTACTACGACGAGAGCGCCATCAGCCGCCCGGCCGACGGCAGCCGAATCGAGAACGGCTCGCGCAACCTGGGGCTGTTCCTGCAGGAGCGGGTGCGGCTGCACCGGCTCAGCCTATCGCTGGGGGCGCGCTTCGACGACTACTCCGCGGACTACGGCCCGGAGACGGTGACGGGCGACCACATCTCGCCGAACGCCGGTGCCGAGCTGCGCCTGTTCCAGGGGCTGAGCGCCTTCGCGGCCTATGGCGAGGCGGTGCGCGGCAGCGGCCTGATCCCGGTGGGCTGGCTGTCCAACGTGGATGCCTCCACCAACTTCAACGACGGCAAGCCCTTCGACGCGGAGAAGTCCATCCAGCGCGAGACCGGCCTGCGCTGGCTGGCGGAGGGCGTGCTGCGGCCGGACGCGGCGCTCGATGCCGAGCTGACCCTGTTCGACACCCGCATCCGCAACACCATCGAGCGGGTCGGCGGCGGCGGCGGCCCGGTGGCCAAGATCATCAGCAACCCCGACACGATCAAGTCGCAGGGCTTCGAGGTCCGCACCGGCTGGAGCTGGCGCAGCTTCGTCACCCGGCTGGGCTACACGAGCGTCGACACCACCGACAGCGACGGCAACCCGGTCGGCATCATCCGGCGCAAAGCGGCGAGCAGCGGCGATCAGTTCGTCTGGGACAGCAGTTGGAGCCCGCGCGAGGATCTCATGCTCGGCTGGACCCTCACCGCGGTGGCGGGGCTCGACGACGTGCCGGAGGGCGACGACGAGCGCCCCGGCTACACCCTGTTCGACATCCAGGCGCAATGGCAGCCGCCGGCGCTGCGCAACCTGACCCTGGCGCTCGCCGTGCACAACCTGTTTGACCGCCGCTACAGCGACCAGACCTCCATCGCCAGCAGCCGGACCGGGATCATCCACGAGCCCGGCCGCGATATCCGCCTGGCGCTGACCTACCGGTTCTGACCGCAACGAAAACGGCCGGCGTGCGCGCCGGCCATCGGGATCGAAATCGAAATCTGGATCGGAATCGAAATCCTACCCCTAACCGCATTTGCCTCAAGCGGCGTCGATGTGCGGAACCCTTGTGTCGTGCGATATCGCTCCCCGTCGATACCGATACCGATACCGATACCGCTTGTTTTTGAGCTTCACTAAAGAGAGCACCACCCCATGATCGCCACCCCCAACGCGGCGCGGCACGCCGCGCTGTCGCTGCTGACCTGTCTCGCGCTCGGCAGCGGCCCCCTCGCCGCCGACGACCCCGAGCCGCCGGCCGCGGCGAGCGCGCCGGCGGGCCAGCTCTACCTCGTCAGCGTCGGCATCGGCGACTCGGACAACATGACCTTGCGTGCGCAGAAGACCATTGCCGGGGCGGACATCGTCTTCGGCATGCAGATGGTGCTGGAGCAGCACGCCGCGCTGCTCGGGGGCAAGGCCGTCTACGAGGCCGGCCACGGGCTGTTCCGCGAGCTGCCGCCGCGCCCGACGGCACCGCCGGGCAGCCCGGACGCCGACGCCGCCCGACAGCGCGACGGCGAAGACCGCCCCGCGCTGGAGGCGCAAGCGCGCCGGGTCATCCGCGACGCCGTGGCCGCGGGCAAGACGGTGGCGGTGCTGGATTATGGCGACCCGATGATCTTCGGCCCGCACACCGGGTATCTGAGCGAGTTCGCGGACCTGAGCCCGGTGGTCGTCCCCGGCATCTCGAGCTTCAACGCCGCGAACGCGGCCCTGCGGCGCAGCCCCACCGGGGGCGTCGGCAGCCAGGCGGTGATCCTGACCCGGCCGCCGCGCGGCGAGGCCGAAGACGGGCGCGCGGAGACCTTCCGGACCTTGGCTGCGAGCCCCTCGACCCTGGTGCTCTTCACCATGCGCACGAAGCTGCCGGAGCTGGTGGCGCAGCTCAAGGCGAGCCGCCCGGGCGACACGCCCATCGCTATCGTTTTCTACGCCGGGTTCAGCGCCCGGGAGCGGGTGCTGACGGCGACCCTCGACAGCATCCTCGCGGCGGTCGGCGACGCGCCGCTGCCGTTCGCGCACCTGATCTACGTCGGCGAGTTTCTGCAAGGAGCGTCGCCGGAATGAGCGTCGCCGGAACCAGTGTCGCCGGAACCAGCGCCGCCGGACCCGGCGCCGCCGAGCCCCGCGAGCTGCGCCGCGAGATCGGGCCGGGCTCGGCCACCGTGCTGGTCATCGCCAACATGATCGGCAGCGGCATCTTCACCACCTCGGGCTTCATCCTCGCGGAGCTGGGCAGCCCGCAGGCGCTGCTGCTGTGCTGGCTGCTCGGCGGCCTGTTCGCGCTCGCCGGCGCGCTCTGCTACGGCGAGCTCGGCGCCATGCTACCGCACGCCGGGGGCGAGTACGCCTACCTGCGCGAGGCCTTCGGCCCGCTGCCGGCCTTCCTGTCCGGCTGGGTCTCGCTCATCGTCGGCTTCTCGGCCCCCATCGCCGCGGCGGCCATCGCCTTTGCGACCTACTTGCTCGGCGGCGCCGGTGAGCCCTGGCTGGTGCTCGGGCCGGCGGCGCGGCCCTGGCTCACGCTGTCGGCGGTGACGGTGCTGGCCTGCGCCGCGGTGGTGCTCTTGTCTTTGGTGCACATCCACAGCCTGCGTCTGGGGCAGGGCGTGCAGAACGGGCTCACCGCCTTCAAGCTCGGTTTCATCGTCGTGTTCATCGCCGCCGGGCTCGCGCTCGGCCGCGGCGACCTCGGGCACCTGGACCTGGCCCTGCCGGACGCGGGGGCCTCCGGCGGCGGCTTCGCGGTGGCGCTGATCTTCGTCTCCTTCGCCTACAGCGGCTGGAACGCCGCCGCCTATGTGGGCGCCGAGATCCGCCGGCCCGGGCGCAACCTGCCGCTCGCGCTCATCCTCGGTACGCTCGTGGTCATGCTCTTGTATCTGCTGCTGAACCTGGTCTACGTCTATGCCCTGCCGCCGGCGGCGATGGACGGGATGCTGGAGATCGGCACCGGCGCCGCGACGGCGCTGTTCGGCCCCGGCGTCGGCACCCTGGTGGGGCTCGCCATCGCGCTCGGCCTGCTGTCGGTGATGAGCGCGATGATCATGGCCGGCCCGCGGGTCTACTTCGCGATGGCGCGCGACGGCGTCTTCTTCCGCCGCTTCGGCAGCGTGCACGCCGAGCGCCGCACGCCGGTGCAGGCCATCGTGCTGCAGGCGCTCATCGCCATCGGCATGATCCTGGGCGCCGCCTACGACGCGCTGCTGATCTACATCGGCTTCACGCTGACCTTGTCGTCGCTGCTGACGGTGGCGGGCCTGCTGCGGCTGCGCCGCCGGCAGCCCGGCTGGGCGCGGCCTTATCGCACCTTCGGCTACCCGCTGACGCCGCTCCTGTTCATCGGCGGCAGCCTGTGGATTCTGCTCTACACCCTCGCTAGCCGGCCGGTGGTGGGGCTGTACGGGCTCGGCACGTTGCTGCTGGGCGCGATCCTGTATCGTTTGCTGCAATCTATCGTGAATGCGAAAGCATCGCATTACGTTTTGCGCTAAACTTCTGTCCGGCGCCGCGTGAGGGTGCGGCGCCCTGGCAGATCGCCATGATCCACCTCGCGACCGAACCAACGCCCATGCACGGCCGAACGAAACATTGCCCTTCGCCGGGCTGCCTGTCTGCAACCGTCGGTGCTCGTCACCTGGCCGTGGGCTTGGTGCTGCTGGCCGCCGTGACCGCGGCGCCGGCGGGGGAACCGGCGGCGGCGACGGCGGTGCCGGGCGACGCATCGACGAGCGCAGCGAAGCCCGCGATCGAGACCCCGCAACCCGCTGCCGGCGATAAGGCAGCCGCCGACCCCATCGAGATCGAGCTGAACCGCCTGGAGCCGGGCAAGGACGCCTGCCGCCCGTACCTGGTGTTTCGCAATCGGGGCGACGCGGCGCTCGCCGCCTTCACGCTGGAGCTGGTGCTGTTCGACGGCGAGGGCTTCATCAAGCAGCAGTTCACCCTCGATGCCGCGCCGCTGCCGGCGGGCAAGACCAGCGTCAAGCTGTTCGAGATCCCGGGCGTGGATTGCACCGCCATCGGGCGGATTCTGCTCAATCAGGTGACCGCCTGCGCGGGTGCCGACGGCGCGCTGCCGGACTGCATGGCGCGCATCCGGGCGTCGTCGCGGGTGCCGGTGGACTTCTTCAAGTAAGCGACGGGTGCTCAGCCTCATGACCGACCTCACCGACAGTGCAGCGGCGATGCCCGAGGCCGCCGACGCCGCCACCGCCTCGACGGGCGCGAACGCCACGGCCGCAGCCGACGCCGCGCTCGGTACGGCCGCCAACGGCGACCCGTTCGCCGGGCTCTGGTCCGCCGCCGCCGACGGCCTGCCGGGCACGGCGGCGCTCGGCGCCGTCGGGGCGCGGCTGCAAGAGTTGCTCGCGGCCGGCGGCCCGGTGGTAGCGGTGCTCGGGGTGCTGTCCGTCATCGCGCTCGCCGTCGTGCTGCTGAAGCTCTGGCAGTTTCAGCGCGTGCAGCTCGACCGCCTCGGCCCGGCGCAGGCCGCCCTCGCGCGCTGGCAGGCCGGCGACACCGCGGGCGCCATCGCACAGGTCGCCGGCAGCAGGCAGCCGGTGGCGCGCCTGCTGGAGGTCGCGCTCACGGCGCTCGCGCGCCCGGCGGTGGACCTTGCCCTGTTGCGCGAGGAGCTCGCCCGCATCGCCGCCGCCGAGCTGGAGCGGCTGCGCAGCCACCTGCGCATGCTGGAGCTCATCGGCACCCTGAGCCCGCTGCTCGGTCTGCTCGGCACCGTGCTCGGCATGATTGAGGCGTTCCAGCGCCTGCAGGCCGCGGGCAGCCAGGTGGACCCGGCGATCCTGTCCGGCGGCATCTGGCAGGCGCTCCTGACCACTGCGGTGGGCCTGACGGTGGCCATCCCGGTGGTGCTGGCACACGCCTGGCTGGAGCGGCGCGTGGATCATTGCGGCCACCGCATGGAAGATGCGGCCACAAGGGTATTCACACGCGCCGTTGCGGTGCCCGCGCCAGTGACCGCGGCGCCGGCGGCCGCCGCGCTCGAGGTCGGCTATGCGACTTGACAGGCAGGCGCCGCGCGCCGGCCGCGCTGTCGGGCTTACGCCGCTGATCGACGTGGTGTTCATCCTGCTCCTGTTCTTCCTGCTGGCGTCGCACTTCCATCAATGGCGCGCCCTGCAGCTCGACACGGCGTCGGCCGAGCTCGACGCCGAGCGCAGCGCCGACGCCGAGCCGCCGGCGCTGCTGGTGCGCGTGCACGCCGACGGCGCCGTGGACATCAACGGCGAGCCGCTGTCGCCGGCGCAACTGCCGGCGGCCCTGGCGGACTGGCGCGACCGCCGTCCGGAGCTCGCCGTGGTGGTGGCGCCGGGCGCGGACGTGCGGCTGCAGGCCCTGGTGGGGATCATGGACGCCGTTGTGGCCGCCGGCGTCGCAACGGTGCGGCTGCAATGAAGCTCCCGGACCGCCGCCGGCGCTCCCGCCCGGATGACCATTTGATCCCGCTGATCAATGTCATTTTCTTGATGCTGATCTTCTTCATGATCGTCGGGCAGATCCGCCCCGCCGACGCGCTGCGGGTCGAGCCGCCCGAGTCGCAACAGGAACAGGCCGCCGCAGACACCGAGCCGGACCTGGTGCTGGCGGCGGACGGGCGCTTGGCCCTGGGTGATCGCGTGCTCGCGCACGAGGCACTGCCGGCCGCGCTGCGCGACCGGCAGGCGGCCGTCGGCACCGCGCCGGCACCGCTGACGCTCAAGGCGGATGCCGCCGTGCCCGCCGCCGTGCTGCGCGAGACCCTGGCGCTGCTCGCCGCGGCCGGCATCATGGAGGTGCGGCTGCTGACCATCGCGGCGGCCCGGCACTGATGGAGATTCGCGCCCGGCACTGGGTTGCGGCGCTGTCCGCGGCGGCGCTGGCCCACATGGCGCTGGTGGCCGTCGGTGTGGGCATCGCGCCGAAGCCGGCGCCGGTGCAGAAGCCCGTGACTATTCAGCTCGCCGCGGCCGGCAGCGCCGAGGGTGCCGCCGGCGGCGGGGCGGCGGCTGCGCTTGCACCCACGGATGCGCCGCTCGCACCGCTGGCCGCAAGCGGCGCGCTGGCCGCTGTGCCGGCGACCGAGCGCTACGAGGCGCGTGCAGTGCCGCAGGCGACGCCACCGAAGCCCAAGGCCAAGCCTGCCGTAACGCAGAAGCCCAAGCCCGTTGCCAAGCCCAAGCCCGTCGCCAAGCCCAAGCCAGTCGCGAAGCCAAAGCCCAAGCCGCAGCCCAAGCCGCAGCCCCGCACCGCGCCGCCAGCCGCGCCCAAGGCTGCTCCGAAGCCTGCGCCGGCGCCCCGGGCGCAGGCCCAGCCCAAGCCGCCGCAGGGCGCCGGGTCGGCGGTCGGTCGTGCCAAGGCCGGCACCGGCAGCAGTGGCAGCGGCAGCGCTCAAGGCTCCGGCTCCGGGCGCGCAGCGGCCGGCGCGGGTGCAGGGACAGGCAAGGCTGGGACGGGCAAGGGCAAAGGCGGCAGCGCCGCCGGCAAGGGCCGCGGCGCCGGTGGCGGCACGGTCAGCAAGTCCAACTACTACGGCCAGCTCGCGGCGCGACTGAACCGGCAGAAGCGCTATCCCGGCGACGCGCGACGGCTGCGCCAGCAGGGTACGGTGCGCGTCAGCTTCACCATCGACCGCAGCGGGCGCGTGGTGTCGCATCGCATCGTCGGCAGTTCCGGGCACGCCGCGCTGGACCGGGAGGTCAGCGCCATGGTGCGGCGGGCATCGCCCTTCCCGCCGATCCCGGGCAATCTGGGCCAGTCGCGCCTTAGCATCACCGTACCCATCAGGTTCAGCCTGCGCTAAGGAGACACCGATTCATTGGGCCGCCTGCCCAAGAATCGGACGGAGCCGGAGGACGCGCTCTCCCGGCGCCTGCAATCTCAGTGCCTTAACGGCGCTGACAATAGCCGCGCATCCGACCCGGCGAGAAACGCTAAGTACTTTGGCGTTTCCTTAAAGAGCCCTGTCAAGCCGTGGCGGCAACCGAGGGGGCGGGCCGAGGGCGGAGGAGGGCATCCGCGGCCCTGTTGTACCCTGGCACCGTGTCGGTTTGGGCGCCGGCTCAAGCGGCGCGGCTGTCCGTGTCGTTTGCGAGCCCGCTCTCCGCCCGCCGCACACGGACGCGCCGCGCCAAGTGCTCCGGCAGGTGCATGCGCCGAGTGCCGACGCGCACGATGATGTCGCCGTAGTCGCCGCGGTATTCCACCAGTAAGGGCTCCTCGTCGCCGATGCCGAGCAGGTGCAGCCGGTGCCGGGCGTGGTTGCTGGTGACGACGTCGATGCGGACGGGGTCCCCCACGGGCGAGGATGTCAACAGGTGATTGCGCGGCGTCGGCATGGCCTATCTCGGCTGTTGTTGTAAGCTTCCAAAAACCGTAACGCAAATAACAAAGATTCGCAATACGGGCAAGCCGGGATGAGGCTCAGTCGCTCGCTGCCGCGTGCCGGGCTGCTCAGCCGGTGCGTGAGGGTTTGCTTGTGAGAATGATTCGCAATAGTATATAGCGTCTTTCCGTGGCGCAGGTGCGCTACGGTTTGCGCCAGCTCGCGAGCAACCCGGTCACGGGGCTCGGCAGGCCAGCAGGATGTCCCCGATTACGCCCGACCCCGGAGCCGTCCAGTCCGGGCCCGTTGCGGAGACCTGCTGATGATGTTTCCACCCAGTGCCTACCGCGCCGAGCCCCGGCTTGGCCCCGCGGCTTGCGTGGTGTCGGTGCCGCCCGCGGTGCGTGCGCCGTCGGCGGATGCGCCGAGCCGGGACCGGGCGCTGCCGCCCGATGCCGCGCGCAACGGCGAATCGGACCAGATCGCTGCCGTGCTCGGCAGTCACCCGGCAACGCTCGCCGACCACAGCTCCGCCACGGTCGCGGCGCCCGGCGTTGCCGATCGTCGCGCGCTCTGCCTATTCGAGAACTACATCGACGGCGCCTGGCGCCGCCCCGCCGCGCGCCGGTGGCTGACCACCGCGCCGGGCAGCGGCGCCGGCGGCGGCAGCGTTGCGCGTGCCTGTGCCCGCGACGTCGCCCTGGCCTGCGCCGCTGCCCGTGGTGCGGCCGCCGACTGGCTGCGCTGCGGCAGTGCCGTGCGGCGCGCCGTGCTTGGGCAGTTGCCGGCATGCATCGCCGAGCAGGCGCCGACGCTGGTCATGGCGCGCGCCTGTGACCGCGCCATGGATACAGAGCCGCCGGACCCCGGCTGGGCCGCGGACATGGCGCTGGCCGTGCGCGATGTTGTGCGCGGGCTGCGCGCCGGCGCCGCGGCCCTGGTCGAGCCCGCCGTCGCGCGTCGGGTTTGGCCGGCCGCAGCGCCGGAGCGCGCCGTCTGCCGGCAACTGCTGCCGCTGCTCTACGAGGGGCGCGTGGTTGTGGTGCTGCTCTTGTATCCCGATGGGCGGCGCCTACCGGTGCGTCTCCTGCAACTGCTCGGCATCGTCGGCGCGGCCCTGCCCGCGGGCGTGCTGAACGTGCTGACCGGGCTTGGGCTCGAGGCGGGCGTCGCGCTGGTGGAGCGCGCGTCGGCCTCTGCCCGAACGGGCCCATTGCGCGGCCCGACCTCCCACGGCGTCGACGGCGGTGCCGTGGGCCTGTCCTTTCCTGTTCAAACCTGAAGCGGAGCATCCTCCATGCACGTCCATCCCGTCTCCTACTCTCTGCTCGCCGGCCTGCTCTGGGGCGCCGCCGGCGCCGCCACGGCGGCCTGCGATTTCGTCGTCGAAGTCAACGATGCAATGGTCTTCCAGGTCCAGGAAATGGTGGCCGAGAAGAGCTGTGCGGCGATCAACGTCACCATCAAGCACTCGGGCCAACTGCCCAAGCAGACCATGGGCCACAACTGGACGCTGACCAAGACCGCGGACTATCAGCCGGTGGCGATTGAGGGCATGAACGCCGGCCTGGACAACGACTACATTACCCCTGGCGATGCGCGGGTCATTGCGCACACCAAGATTGTCGGCGCCGGCGAGTCCGACAGCATCAGCTTCTCCCCCGCCGCGCTGGAGGCCGGCGGCGATTACACCTTCTTCTGCTCCTTCCCGGGCCACTGGTCCGTGATGCGGGGCAAGTTCGTCGTCAACTGAGCGTGGGAGGCAGCGCTGCCATGGGGTGCTCGCCGCTGTGCCTGCGCGCCGTCGGCGTCTACCTGGGCGTACTGGCACTGCTTTGGCTGTCGGCAGCGGCGCCCGACAGCGAGCCCGCGGCGGCCGACCCGCCCGGTACCGGGGCGGGCGGCGCGCTGCTCACCTATGCCGCCGGGCGCGACGCGTTGGCCCTGCTGCGCGCGCCGCCCGGCATCGCGGAGCGGGTGCCGACGCGCCTCAGGGGCGAGCACCTGCTCGCCGCCGACTGGCTTGCGGAGCCGCCGGTGCCCGACGCCTTCGGTCCACACTTCGACGAGGCGGGCTGCTTCGCCTGCCATGTGGAAGGGCTGCCCCGCGCGCAGGCCCTTGGGCACACGCCGCCGCCGGTGGCGCGGCTGCTGCATCCGGCCGACATCGCCCGCAGCGGCGGCCAGATCAATCGGCACGCCGTCGTCGGCGCGCCGCAGGGCCGCGTGCTGGTGCACTGGCAGACGCATGAGCTGCGTTTCAGCGACGGTACGCCGGTGTTGCTGCGCGCGCCGCGCATCGCCGTCGCCGACGCTGCCGAGGCGCCGCTTGGGCCGGTCACGCTGCGCATGCCGCCCGCGCTGTTCGGCTGGGGCTTGCTGGAAGCCGTGCCGGACGCCTTTCTGCACAACTTCGCGGACCCCGAGGATGCCGACGGCAACGGCATCAGCGGGCGTGTCAGCCTGGTGCAGGATCGCACGCGCGGGCGCCAGGCGGTGGGGCGCTTCGGCTGGAAGGCCGAGCAGCCGTCGCTGCGCCAGCAGACTGCCGCGGCGCTGTGCAACGACATGGGCATCACGACGCCGGTCTTCACGGGCGCGGACTGCCCCGGGCAGCAGGCCGCGGTCGAGCCCGAGCTCGGCGACGCCGCGCTCGAGCAGCTCGTGGAGGCGCAGCGTTACCTGGGCGTGCCGGACCGGCACGGGCGCGAGACGCCGCAGACCATCCCGGGCCGGGTGCTGTTCGATGAGCTGGGCTGTGGCGCCTGCCACTTGCCGGTCATGCTGACCGGGCCGGCGGATGCGCCGGCGCTGGCGGATCAGGTCATTTGGCCCTACAGCGATCTGCTGCTGCACGACATGGGCGAGGGCCTTGCCGACCCGGCGATGGGGCCGGACGACGCCCTGGCCCGGGAGTGGCGCACCGCGCCGCTGTGGGGCATCGGCCGCATGGCCGAGCGCTTCCCGGAACGCGGCTTCCTGCACGACGGGCGGGCGCGGACCCTGCTGGAGGCCATCCTGTGGCACGGCGGCGAGGCGGCGCCGGTGCGCGAGCGCGTGCTGCGGCTGCACCGCGATGAGCGGGCGGCGCTGTTGGTCTTCTTGCGATCCTTGTAGCGGCGGGCCGGCGCCGTGTGGATGAGACAGGGGGCAGGGCGTTCTGTCCCCGGCGATCAGTGCAGCTTGCGCCGCGGCGCCGGTTCCGCTGAGGCTGGTGCCGGCTCGACCTGATCCTGAGCGATCTGCCAGTGCCGGGCCAGCCGCCGGCTCGCGTCGCGCAGCGCAGGCAGCTCGGCGACGCCGGGATGGGTCGAGAGCCAGCGCAGGTGCGAGGCGATGAGCGGCGGCAGCGTCGGCGAGGGGGTGCGCACCTGGCGGCTCAGCAGGAACAGCAGCCCGCAAAGCAACTGCTCGAAGGACTCGTCGCTGGTCATGCGGCGCTTGTCGTGCGGTGGCGCGCGGTGCGCTGGGTGCTACAGGCTTAGCACCCATTGCACCAGCTTGCGGATATCTTCCTCGCTGATGTGCGGGTGCGGCGTCATCGGGACTTGGCCCCAATTGCCGGCGCCGCCGCTGCGAACCTTGGCCACCAGGGTCTCGACCGCGGCGGCGTCGCCCTTGTAGCGAGCCGCAACCTCTTTGTAGGCGGGGCCGATGACCGCGGTCTCTACCTGGTGGCAGACCGTGCAGCCGCTCTTGGTGGCCAGTTCGAGGTCGGCGAGCGTGGGGGGCGAGGCGAGGCTCGCGAGCAAGGCGATGGGAAAGAGCGCAGTCGAAAACCGTGGGTGGCGCATTGTCGCTCCTGGCGTGTTGGCGTTAGTAGGAATACGAATAATAACGCGTCGCATTAACGAGCGAAACGCCGGAGCGACGATGCCGCGTTACGACTGGTGTGTCGGATCAGGCGCCGCCGCCGAGGAGCTGGGGCAGTCGCTTGGGGGGCTGATGTCGGAGGACGGCGAGGGGAGTGCGGTGGGATGGGCTCGGCGATTTCGCCCGGCGGGCTGCCGCTTCCGTGCGGCAGCAGGCGGACCTCAGAACTCCACGGCC
This sequence comes from Thiohalocapsa sp. ML1, assembly GCF_001469165.1. Lineage (GTDB taxonomy): Bacteria > Pseudomonadota > Gammaproteobacteria > Chromatiales > Chromatiaceae > Thiohalocapsa. The sequence goes on from NZ_JABX01000023.1 coordinate 15,309, forward strand.
AACTGCGCGACGAAGCTGTTGCCGCTGTCGCCGGTGCCGCCTTGGTTCTCGCTGTAGTCGCTGTCGTTGCGGTACTCGAAGGACAGCGCGGTGTTCTCAAGGATGCCGATGGACCAGCCGACGAGCCAGCTCTCCTTCGGCAGCCCCAGCGCCACCGCCTCTTCGGTGCCTTGGTAGGCGACCGCGGCGACGGTGTCCTTGCCGAAGGCAGGGAAGCTGTAGCCGAGCTCGACGTTCCACGCGGAGGGCTTGGCGCCCTTGTCCTTCCAGGCCAGGCTGTCGGCGTCGAAGTGGTCGGTGGCAGACAGGTACTCGCCGATCAGATTGAAGCGGCCGGCGACGACACCGAGGCTCACGGTCCAGCCGCCGGTGCGGTCGATCGCGTCCGTGCTGAAGGTGTCGGCGCGCGGATCTTCACCTTCCACGAGCTCGTCGAAGGCCGCGCTGCGGTTGTCGGACAGCGCGTCCTGCAGTCCGTCGGCGTCGCCGAGGTTGTTGATCCAGCCCGCGGCTAAGGCGACGCCGACGTCGTCCTGCTCCCAGGCATAGCCGAGGTTGGCGCCCCAGCTACTGATACGGTTGTCGCCGTTGAGCTTGGTGTCGCCGTTGAAACCGTAGACGCTGCCGCCGAAGCCCCCAAGGCCATCCACCTGGTACTCGAAGCCCACGAGGGCGGCCGTCTCGCGCGTCTCGCCGAGCTCGAGCGTCAAGGGGTCTGAGACCAAGTTGGTCTCGTAGACGCCGAAGGGCACGTAGATCTGGCCGCCGGTGAAGTACACGGGCGCCACGTCCGGGTTGTAGAGGGTGATGTAGGCGGTGTCGACATCAAGCTCGGTGTCGTCCTCCTCGTAGAGCAGCGAGGCGCCCACTTCGACCCAACTGCCGATCTGCGACATGATGCCGAGCTCAAAGGTGGCGAGCGCGAGGTCGGACTCGGACGGCGCGTCGAAGGGCTCGATGTAGCCCGCTTCCAGCTCGACGACGCCGGCGATTTCAATGTTCTCGAACCAGTTGCCGCCGCTCTGCTCCTTGTCGGCAAGCGCTGCCTCCAGCTCTTTGACGCGCTCCGGCGCGCCCTGAATGCGCTCTTCCTGCGCGCCAAGCTGCTCGCGCATGCGGGCGTTGTCGCGTTCCAGGGCTTCGACGCGCTGGTCGAGCGTCTGTGCCTCAGCGCCCGTTGTCACAGCCGCGACGCAGGCGAGCGCGACGGCGGCGGCGATGGGTCTGTTGTGCATGGGGTCGGTCTCCGGTTGGCGGCTTCATCCGAACGGATGAAGAGCAGTATGATAAATCGTCAAAAAGATATGATCCACGCGGCGCGGCGCGACGCGACGCGACGCGGCGCGCACGCCCGCCGGCCGGGCCGACCCGGTTCGTGCCGGGTCGTCGGCGCTTGGCGGTTGCATGCCGGGCGCTCGCAAGCGCGGGTCTGCAGGGTTGGCCCTAGAGCTCGCTCGCGTGGATCCAGAGCACGGCGTCCTGGGACAGCTCCTTGCCCTCGTGCTCCTTGGTCGGGCCTGAGCCCAGGCAGGCGAAGCCCCAGTGGCCCGGCCGCGGGATGCCGAACGTGAACATGCCGTTGTCATCAGTGATGGCGACGATGGCGCTGGGCGGCACGGGGCCCTTGGTCTCCTTGCTGAAGCTTTGGCCGGCGAGGTCAATGTCGGAATTGATGTACTCGATCTCACACTCCACGCCGGCTGCAGGCTTGCCCTCGCTGAGCAACTGGCCGGTGAAGGTGCCGCCGGCGAAGGCCTGATAAGGCTTCGTCAGCGGGACGATCTCGGTCGGCAGGCCAATGGGCTCGTTCCAGCCCGTGGGCATGGCGCCCTTGTTGACGATACTCTTCGTGATTTGCTGGATGTAGATGTCCTCGGCGCCCTCCATGTACGGTGCCGGCACGACGGCGAAGATGTAGTCACCGTTGCGCTTGATGCCATAGGTCGCGGTGTAGGCGTCCGCCTTGTCATCCCCGGGGCCGGACCATTTCACGGCCTCGAGCTTGTCCTTGAGGTCCGTCTTCTCGCCCTTGAAGACGACGAAGAACTCCTCGGGCTCACCCATGTTCATGGTGTGGCTGTTCTCCATCGGGTGGCCGAACGCCAACACCAGCGGGATGTCGCCTGGCTTCTCCAGCATGACCTCGGGCGTGTATAGCAGTTGGAAATGGGCCTGCGCGCCGCCGGCCAGGGTCGTTGCCGCCGCCGCGGCGATGAGGATGGATTGCTTCATGGGCGTTCTCCGTTGTTGTCGGGGTTGTTGTAAGCGCGGCGGGTGCCGCGTAGCGTGGGATCTCACGGTGCCCGCCCGGTTGGCGGCGGCTGGCCGGGCGCTGCGGGGGTTCGCTTGGTGTGCCGCGGCGTTATTCGACGATGTCCTTGCCGTCGATCTCTACCGCGTGACCGGGACCGGCGTCGAAGACGACCTTGTAGTCGCCGCTCGGCTTGTCGAACTCGAATTCGCTGTTCTCGCTCATCTCGCCCTCGATGATCGGGTTCCCCTTGCCGTCGAGGATGCGAATGCCGACGCCCGAGGCGGAGGAGCCGTCGGAGAAGCCGCCTTCGCAGAGCACCGTGCCGTCGCCCATGTCGTAGCAGGAGCAGAGCGGCGTGTGGGCGTAAACGGCGATGGGGCAGAGCAGGGCGGCGAGGGCGGCGTAGAGGGGGTATCTCAAGGCGGATCTCCTTTGTTAAGGGAATCAGGAGCATGCCGGCGCCGCTGGGGGCGCGGCACGGGTATGCCCCCAAAGGTTAAATGCCAATTCAGGGAATGTAAATAGCAAGTGTTCGTATTTACACAAAGTCCCTTGTGGGGTAAGGTGTTTGCGCGATTCGCCCCTTCGCAGCATCCAACCCCATGCCCGCTCCCGCACACAACGCCCAGAGCCTCCGCGCCATGTCCAATCTCCTACTGCGCCGGTCAGCCTCCGGCCTGCTCGATTCCGGCTCGGACCTCTGTTCGGGGCGGGTCGTCAGCGCCCTAGACGGCGCAGGCCAGCGCCGATGAAGACGCTCAACGATGTTCAGCCGGGCGGGCGCGTGCGCATCCGCCGGCACCTGTCCACGGGCGCCGTGCGCCAGCGGCTGCTGGACTTGGGCCTGATGCCGAACGTGCTGGTGACGGTCGTGCGCAGTGCGCCGCTCAATGACCCCATCGAGGTCAAGCTCGACGCATCCAACGTATCGCTGCGCCGCCGGGAGGCGCGCACCATCGAGGTCTCCGCGGAGGAAACCGATCATGTCTGAGCACGCATCGTCCGGACACCAGGGCGTGCTGGTGGCCCTGGCGGGCCAGCAGAACGCGGGTAAGTCCACACTGTTCAACGTGCTCACCGGGGCGCGTCAGCACGTGGCCAACTACCCCGGTGTGACCGTGGACAAGAAGTACGGCCAGTACGCCGATGACGCCGGTACGGTGCACACCGTGGACCTGCCCGGCACCTATAGCCTTACGTCCTTCTCACTGGAAGAGCGGGTGGCGCGGGAGTTTCTGCTCGACGAGCGCCCGGACGTGACCGTAAACGTCGTTGACGCCTCCAACCTTAGGCGCTCGCTGCACCTGACGCTGCAGTTGCTTGAGCTGGAGCTGCCGACGGTGCTCGCGCTCAACATGATGGACGTGGCCGAGAGCAACGGCGTGCGCATCGATAAGACGGCGCTCGCCGAGCGGCTGGGTCTGCCGGTGGTGGCCACCGTCGGGCGCAAGGGCGAGGGGCGCGAGCCGCTGCGGGCCGCCATCCGCGCCGAGGCGACGCGGCAGGCGGCCGCGCCGACGGCCCCGCCGCCGCCGGTGCGCTACGGCGCGCTGGAGCCGGCCATCGTGCAGCTCATCGCGCGCACGGCGCCGCAGGCGGGGCTGGACGGTGTGCCGCGGCGCTGGCTCGCGCTGCAACTGCTGCAGGGCGACGCGGCGGCGGCGCAAGTGTTGGAGAAGCGCCTCGGCAGCGAGCTCGCGGGCCCCATCCGCGAGGACGCCCGCCGGTTCATCGAGGCCTTCGAGAGCGCCGAGGGCATCGAGGTGTCCGACCATGTGGTCGCCTGCCGTGACCGCGTCGTCGAGACGCTGCTCGACGGTGCCGTGATCGGGGCCGACGACGGCCGACCGAGTGTCACCGACCGCATCGACCGCGTGGTGCTAAACCGCTGGGCGGCGCCGCTGTTCCTGGTGGCCACGGTGTTCGCGATCTATCAGGTGTCCATCGTCTGGGGCTACGAGCTGACCACGTACACATGGCCCTTTCTAGCGAAGCTGCGGGAGCTGATCGCCGGTGTGCTGCCGAGCGCGAATTTTTTGGTGGACCCCTACTCGCGCTCACTCGGGCTGTGGCTGGTGGACTCCGCGAACACGCTGCTCAACTATGTGCCGATCTTTCTGATCCTGTTCGCGGCCATCGCGATCATCGAGGACTCGGGCTATATGGCCCGCATCGCCTTCATCCTCGACAAGATCCTGCATCGCTTCGGCCTGCACGGGCAGAGCACGCTGCCCTTGATCCTCGGCGGCGTTTTCGCCGGCGGCTGCGCGGTGCCGGGCGTCATGGCCACCAAGGGCATCCCGGACACGCGCGCGCGCTTCGCGACGATTCTGACCGTGCCCTTCATGAACTGCCTGGCCAAGGTGCCGCTCTACACGCTCTTGCTCGGCATCTTCTTCGTCGAGCACAAGTCGCTGATGATGTTCTACATCTCCACGATGACCATCATCTTCGCGCTGCTCGTCGCGAAGCTGCTGACCAAGACGGTGCTGCGCGGCCAGGAGACCTCGCCCTTCGTCATGGAGCTGCCGCAATACCATCTGCCGACGGTCAGCGGCGTGCTGCGCCGGTCCTTCGAGCGCACCTGGCAGTACATCCAGAAGGTGGGCACCGTGGTGCTCGCCGTGGCCGTGGTGGTGTTCGCGCTGCTACACCTGCCGGGGCTGTCGGCGGAGAGCAAGGCCGGTTACGAGGAGCGGGGGCAGGCGGCCGTGGCGCAGTTCGAGGCCGCGCTCGCGGAAAACAGCTATCGCGACGTGGCCCTGGGCGACAATCTGGTCCCGCTCGTGAATTACTTCACCGACTACAAGCGCGCCAAGCTGAACGCCGCGGGGGCCGCGGCGTCACAGCGTGTCGCGGAGAAGTTTGAGACTCGCAATCCCGACTTCTATCCGCTGGTGAAGCCGCCGGCCGGGGACCGCGACGCGAAGCGCGCGTGGGGAGCGCTGCGCAAGCTCGCCGCCGCCCGCCAGACGCTGCGCCGGGAGATGCGTGAGGAGCGCATCACCACGTCTATCCTGGGCAGCATCGGCCGTGGGCTGGAGCCGGTGACGCAGTTCGCGGGCTTCGACTGGAAGATCAACGTCGCGCTCTTGTCGTCGTTCGCGGCGCGCGAGAGCAGTGTTGCGACCCTGGGCGTGCTGTTCCAGCAGGACGACGACCAAAACGCGACGCTGGAGGAGCGCATGGGCGCCGAGACCCGCGCCGGCGGCGCCACGGGGCTGCTCGCCGTATCCATGCTGCTGTTCTTTGCGCTGTATCCGCCATGCCTCGCGACCACGATCATGGTCAAGGTGCAGACCGGCTCCTACAAGTGGATGCTGTTTTCCATCGTCTTCCCGACCTTTCTTGGACTCGGCGTCGCGAGCGCCGTCTACAGCATCGGCACGGCAGCGGGTGCGAGCGGCATCACGGCGATGTCGGCGGTCTACTGGGGCGCCTTCGCGCTGCTGCTGCTGGTGGGACTGCTGAGCGAGCGCCAAGCTGGCCGGCGGCTGCGGGCGCGGCTGTCGCAGGCGGGGGCGGACGCTTGATGCGCGGTACGCGTTGCGCAAGCAAGGCGACGACAGTCGTGTGACTCCGGCCATCGACACCTGAGATTCCAACATGAACCAAGCCGATACCGACCACATGCAGACCGAGACGCAACCGCCACCGGCGGCGCCGGACATCAGCGCCGATACGGGCACGAACTGGGCGGACTGGGCCGTGGTCGCCGCGGTGCTCGCGGTGGCGCTCTGGTATCTCTATCGCAAGCTCTGGGCGAAGCGCGGCGGTTGCGGCGGCTGCGGGAAGGGCAGCGAATGCGCCGTGCGCCGCACGGCCGGCGCAGCGCCGCCACCGGGCAGCGTCGAGGTCAAGCTCGACCGCGGCAGCCCGGGGCGCTGATGTGCTGACCGCAGACCGGGCGTCGCGCGCAAGCGAGTCCGCGTCGAGCGACCTCGCAGGTGCGGCGCCCCCCGACAGGGGCGTCGCCGCCGCGCCCGCCATCGAGGTCCGCCACCTCGCGCACCGCTACGGCAGCCGCTGGATCTATCAGGACCTAAGTTTCTCGGTGCCGGAGGGGCGAGTCGTCGCGCTGCTCGGCAAGAACGGCGTCGGCAAGACGACGCTGATCCGGCTCTTGATGGGCTATCTGAAGCCCGTAGGCGGGCGCTGCCGCGTGCTCGGCGAGCCGTCCCACGCCCTGTCCCCGGCCACCCGTGCGCGCATCGGGCTCCTGTTCGAGGGGCATCTCGCCTACCCCTTCATGAGTATCGCGCAGGTCGAGCGCTTCTACGGGCCCTTCTATCCGCGCTGGCGCCGCGACCTCTTCGACGAGCTGGTGGACCGCCTGGAGCTGCCCCGTGACCACAAGATCGCGAACATGTCCTGCGGTCAGCGCTCGCAGGTGGTGTTGGGGCTGATCTTCGCCCAGGACCCGGACCTGATGATCCTGGACGACTACTCCATGGGTCTGGATGCGGGCTACCGGCGGCTGTTCCTGGACTATTTGAAGCGTTACCTGGATCAGGGCGGCAAGACCGTGTTCGTCACGTCGCATGTCGTGCAGGACATGGAATCGCTGGTGGATGACTTGATCTTTCTGCGGCGCGGGCGTGCGGCGCTGCAGATGCCGCTCGGGCATTTCCGCGAGCGCTTCCGCTGCTTCGCCTTTGCGCCGGACGACGGCATGGCGCCTGCGGCGGACGGCGTCATCGAGAGCGTCGACCTGCACGGACGCGAGCCACTGCTCTACAGCTTCGCATCGTCGGAGCAGCTCGCCGAGCACCTCGCGGAGCGCTGGCCGCGGGTGCGGCTCGGCGACGAGCAGCCGATGACGCTGGAGGACGCGTTCATTGGGTTGACGGGGAAATATTAACGGGAGGGCCGAGGAACCAGCGCCCGACGGAGTCGGCACACCCAGGCTTTCGACACCACGGCTGAAACCCATGCTGCGCGCGATCTTTCTCAAGGAATGGCTCAAGCTCCGCTGGTCCTTGTTCGGGCTGCTGCTATTGCATCTGTGCCTGCTCGGCTATCTGTGGCTCCGCCTGCGCCATCAGTTTCAGGTGGAGCACTCGGAGATGATCTGGTACTGGGTGTTCGAGCTGCGCCGGTTGCTCTACGACCAGCTCATGCTGCTGCCGGCGCTGACGGGCGTGGTCATCGCCGTGGCGCAGTTCGGCCCGGAGATGCTGGGCGGGCGCTTTCGCCTGTCGCTGCATTTGCCGGTGCGCGGCGACCTGCTGGTCTGGGCCTGGGTGGCCTTTGGCGCCGGCGTCGGGGCGCTGTTGGCGCTGCTGGATGTGGTGGGGCTGTACGGGCTGATCGGCCTGTTTTTTCCGCGCGAGGCGGCGGCAAGCGCCGTGCTGACGGCGCTGCCCTGGCTGCTCGGCGGCTGGGTGGCCTATGTCGGCACCACGCTGGTGCTGCTGGAGCCGGCCGCGGCGCGGCGGGTCGTGTATCTGGTGCTCGGGCTCGCCTTTCTGGCGCTCCTGTACCGGCACCGCGGCTACCAGGAGTACGACCGCATCCTGCCGGCGCTGATTGCGGCCTCACTGCTGCTGGTGCCCGCCGTGATCCTGCCTGCCCACCGTTATCGCCACCGGAGCTGACCCGCCATGACCGCCCACATTGCCCGCTGGTCGCTCATGCTGCTCGCCGTCTTCCTGCTGGCGGTGTGGTTGCCGCTTGCGAAGGAGCTGTTGTTCGGCTACCGCTATGGCAAGACGGACCTCTTCTACAGCCCGGTCATCGAGCGCTTTGTCTACACGGAGCTGCTGGGCGACGGGCATCAGTTTATCTACCGCGACGATGCCGGTAACGACTACACGCGCGAGGCCTTTGAGGCGCTGATCCCGTTTATCTACTACAAGAACATGGAGATCTGGGGCAGGCTGCCGCTTCTGATCCAAGGCCAAAGCTTCGATAAGGCCGCGATCCAGGCCGAGCGCCTGGTGCTGCAGCTCGACCCGGACGAGTTGCCCGGTCACACGCCGCGCATCGGGCTCTATCCGCTGTTGGAGTCCAATCCCGGCCGTGCCCGGCTCAGTTTTCCGGAGGACATCATGCGCCCCGGCGCCGCGCTGACCTTCATCGGCTCCGATGCGAATCGCGTGGACCCCGCGCTGACCCTGACCTTCACGGCGGCGCTACGCGAGGCCGGCTTCGCCTTCCCCGTGCGCGCGACCTTCGGGCGTGTGTCCATCCTGAAGGCCTTCGACGCCGGTTACTTCCTGGTCGATGCCGATGGCGGGCTGTTCCATCTCAAGCGGGTGGACGGTGCGCCCGCCGTCGCCCGGGTGGCGCTGCCCGAGGGCGTTGCGGTGCGCCATGTCAAGGTCGCCGAGAACCGGCGCGGCGAGCATCTCGGGCTCCTGCTCGCCACGGACGGCCGGTTGTTCCTGTTGGGCAAGCAGGACTACGTGCTGACGCCGCTGCCGCTGCCGGGCTACGATCCGGACCGCATGGAGGTCAAGATCCTGTTCAATCCGCTCCAGCGCACGGCGGTGTATTCCGACCACCGGGAGATCCGCGCCGTCGCCATGGACCGGGACTTCCGACCCATCGCCGAGTACGGCCGCGAGATGGCCATGGCCCGGCCGCGGCCGGTGGACCGGGTCTGGAGCGCGCTGTTGCCTTTCGAGCTAGTGCTGTCGGACCCGAACAGCCGCTATCTCCGCCTGGATCTCCGCCTGCATGGCCGGAGCGCCGCCATTGGCATCGCCGTCGCGCTGCTCGCGGCCTTGCTGCTGCTCCGCCGCCGCGGCCTGTCCTGGTTGGCGCTGCTGCCGTCCCTGGTGTTTGTGGCCGTGACGGGGCTCTACGGCCTCCTCGCGTTGCTGCTGTTTCCGCCGGAGCGGGCCTTGGGCGTCGAGCCGGAGCCTGCACACGCGCGAGCGCTGAGCCCCGCCCCGGCGGGTGACTGACCCGCCGGCCGTGGACGTGCTGAACCTCCTCGGCGGTGCCCGCAAGCAGCCGAGCGCCCCGGCGCTGCTGGTGGTGGGGGCACACCGCGAGGAGCGTGCCTTTGGCGAGGCGGTCGCCGCGCGCTTGCCGGGGGCGGGATTCGATGTGCTGCGCATCGAGCGCGGACTCTCCGGTCGCCGCCCGGGGCCTGAGGCGCTCGACGCCTATCGCCGCCGCCATCGCGCCCTCTATGAGCAGATCCTCGGCCACATCAGGCCGACCCACCACGTCGTGCTGGATCTGCACACCGGCTTCGATGAGTCGGGCCTGTGCGCGGAGGTGCTGTCGGCCGACCCCTTGCTGCTCGGCTGTATCGAGCGGGCCGGCTCAGCCGGCGTGGCGCCTGCGCTGGGCGTCAGCAGGCTGCGCGGCGTGCAGCTCGTCGCCGAGTGCCCGTTGGATGGCCGGCCGGATGCCACCGCCGGCACGTGCGCGCCGCGCGCCGGTTGGCCCCGGCTCAAGCCCGACATCCCGGCCGCCGTCTGGCACGTCGAGCATCCCCTCTACATCGGCGTCGAGATCTACCTGCCCGGCGCGCCCGGCACGGCGGGCATCGAGTTCGGCGCCGCCGTGGTCACCGCCGCCGCGCGCTGCGGGCTGAACCTCATGGCGACGCGGGAGCACACCGCCGTCCGCTGAGCTGGAGGCCGACACCTGCCGGTCGGCCCGCAGCCGGAGCGATTCGGCGTGGGGGCCTGATGGCTCGACGCTTTGCGAATAGGACTAATTCGCGATAGCATAACCGCACTTTCATTATCGTTAATCAAGCTGCGGGGCCATTCGCCATGCTCCAGATCAAACACCAGGTGCCCGGCAGGGTCCGCTTTCACGTCGAGAAGTCTCGTGCCGATGTTGGAGCGGCCGCCGTCGGGCTCGATGACCTTGCGGCGGTCCTGCGCCGGCAGCCGGGCGTCCGGCAGGTCAGGCTGAACAGCGCCTGCGGAAGCCTCGTGCTGCACTACGACCCGGCGCGCACCACGGCGGCGGCCCTGCGCGAGGCCGCGCTGGCGCGCCCGCCCGCGGTGGGCGCTGAGGGCATCGCGCGGCTGGTGCGCGGCTGGCGCTGGCTGTCGCCGGCGCCGGTCCTGCGCAAGCCCGTCGCGGGCTGTCGCCTGTGTCGGTTGCAACTGCGCATCGCGCGCTGGCTCACGCGCTCCACGCTGCGTTGTTGGTGGCAGGAGTGGCGCCGCGGCGGCGACCAGGCCAAGGCCCCGCGCCGTCTGCGCCCGCTGATCGGCACGGTGTCCGGCGGCACGCGGCGGCTGCCGGCGGCGGCTGACCCGCGGCGCCTCCGGTTGTCGCGCTCAACGCCTGTGCGGCTCGTCTTGCCCGCACCTGCCCGACATCAATCCCGGCTGCACGAGGCGGCTTGACCCCGGGGTGTCGATGCGGTTAACCTGCGAATGAGAATGATTCGCAAGCGTCTGCACCACGCCAACTGCCGGTGATTGGGTCGACAGCAGTCACCGCGGCCAGCTAAGTGTTTCTTCCCATTGCATGCATCGGCTCCGCCGATGCCGAGGAGACCCTGGCATGTCCGTTATCACGCTCTCGCCCGTTGCCAATGATCTGACCCACGCGCTGATCCCCGACACGTCGCCCGCAGCCTTCGGGCACAGCCACGCCAAGCCGCGGTCGCGCCGCGTCGCGCATGCAGTGCCGCAAACAGTCGGTGCCGACCTGCGCTTCAGCGGCCACTGGTTCGAGATCCTGTCTGATCTGACGCTGCTCGGGCGCGTCGGGCTTGATCTCGGCACCGACAACGTCCGCTTCCATCAGGAGTTGTCGCTGGCGGGGCTGCGCGTCGACGGCCCGCTCGCGACACTGTCCGGCCGGACGCATGCACTGCGGCTCCTGCTCGGGCGCTGCCATGCGCTGGCGGCGTCCCCGGCGCGCGATGCCCTTGAGCTGCAGGACGACCTGGGTCGGCCGCAGCTCAAGCTCACGGCCGCGATGGCAGAGGACGCGCGGCTCTGGACCATTGTGCTCGGCGGCATTTTCGGCGCGGCCGAGCGCGTGGTGCCGCTGTGCGAGCCGGCCAAGGCGCCTGCCCTGACAGCGCTGACCAGCCATCCCCTCGGCGTCATCCAGGCGCTGTGCGACGACACCGCCGACGCCCCCGGCTTTCGCGACACCGCCGAGCTCACGGGTCAGCTCGCGCTGGCGCCGGCGCGGCTGCATCGCGAGGCCGAGGCCGGCACCGCGAGCGCGATCGCCGTGGATCCGGCGCTCGTCCCCTGCGCCCTGCGCTCGCTGTGCGAGGAGATGCTGCCCATCGTCGTCACCGCCGGCTCGGATGCCCTGGTGCTGCGGCGCGCGGGGGCCTTCCATGCCTTCGACACGGAGGGGGGCCGAGCATGGATCAAGGGCGACGCGGCGCGCTTCGAGCTGGACCTCGCCGCCATCGACAGCGCCTGGGTCACGGGCCGGCGGGGCACATCGCGGGAGCTCCGGCTCTACGACGCCGACGGCCGCGCGCTGGCGGTGCTGGCGGCGGTGCCCTCCGCCTGCCGGGACAAGCCCGGCCCGAACTGCTGCGGCTGCGGCGGCGAGCCGCGCTTCTGGCGCTCCCTGATGAACGCGTTGACGAGCTGAGCCGGCCGGACGCGGTCAAGTCAGCGCGGCGCCCGGGTGGCGGCGCGGTTGCGCCGCCGCCGTCGGGCGTTGCGGTCCCGGCCGGCTCGGGCGCTGAGCCGTGCGGGGCCCGAGCGGGTGGGCTGATGCGGGCCGCTTGGCGGTTCCTTGCGCAACCAAGCCAAATCGGAAGAACAGGCACGGCGCCGTCATGCCTCCGGGTTCCGCCACCAGCAGCGAGTCTTGCCATGACCGCTGCCCCGCGCGATCGTCTCGCCGACGCCACCACGCATTCTCCGCGGACAAGGGGTGGGGCCGGGTCATTGCCGGGTTGCGGGATCTGGCCCGGGCGGATGGCCCGAACAAGAGCAAGCGCGGCTGTCAAAGGGCAGGGGCATCGAGATCATCAAGCGCTGGTTCGCGGACGAGGATCATCAGGGCGAGACCGAGCTCGCCGTCATTGCCGCCAAGCTGAACGCGGGCTTCAAGAAGCTCGCAGCCGCGATGCGCAAGGGCGCAGTGATCCTGACGGACGTGCCGGAGGTGCGCGGCGACACCGCGAGCACCATCTGGCTGTCCGAGGCCGCGGCTGCACCGGGTTCCGCGGCGACCGACAGGATTCGGGTGGTCTATATCGAGAGCGCCTTTTGCGCCGACCAGAACGTCCTGTCAGGCAAGAAGAATTGGACGCGCATCCTGGTTCACGAGATGTCCCATGTCGAATTGGGCACAGACGATCATCGCTATGCCCACAACGCGCTGGGTATGAAGCCCGACAAGCACAACCTCAGCACCGCCACCTGTCTCGACAACGCCGAGAGCTGGGCGTTCTTTGCCGCCGACTGTGCGGGCAACCTTGATGATGGCATCCGTGGCACCGTCCTTAAGGCGATTTCTGTCAAAAAACATACCGCCTGGCTTGTCTTTTCGCCCGCCTTCTGCGTCGCGGCAGCGGGTGCATAGTTCCACTATGCACCCGCTGCCGCTCCTTGAAGGCAGACGAAAATCCTGCGCCATTCGGTACGTTTTTTTCCGGCAATCGCCTAAGTGATCCCCTGCGCCCGTTCGGCGCGGCCAGCCTCGGCGCAGTTCTCATGCTTTTCGCGCCGGCGTGCGAGGCCGACGGCCCGCCCCCGCCGGCTCCAGTTGCACAGGAGAGGCCCATGTCGGGTTTAATGGCGAGTCGCCCTCGGGCGCCCCAAGTACCTCCGGTAACCATCGGCGGCGTCCGCTACGAGCCGACGGCGCAGACCGCCACACCTGGCCCCGAGCACGCCCCTGGCGTGCTCGGGGCCTATGATGCGGCCTCGGGCGCCAGACTCTGGACCCTTGAGGTCTATGGCCAGCAGATCGATTCCCGGCTGGAGCGGGACGTGCAGGAGGATCATTTCCAGAGCCTGGAGGCGACCCCGGACGGCAAGCTGCTGATCGTCACAGAAACCGGCCGGCGCTACGAGGTCGACCCCACGACGCGAGGCGTTCGCGCCCTCCCCTAGGGCGCGCCGGCCGCGCCGCGCTGCTGCGGTCGCCACCGGCGGCCTGCCGCCGCGCGAGCGGAGTCCCCGCCGCGACTCGGCGCTCCAGCCGTTGCACGGTGAGATCTGACGCCGGTCGTCCTGATCTGACATGATGCGAACCATGAGCCGACCAAGGCCGCGGATGTCGATAAGGCGACCGAGCCTACAGACATGACCACGCCATCCGTCACCCCTGATCTGCCCGATCTTGCGGAATGCCGGGCTTCCTTGCCCATGCAGGCGGTCAGCGCTGGCGATTTCTGTCGGGGGATGCGCGAGCAGGATCGTTGTTGATGCTCATCGCCTGCGTCATCCTGCGTCTGGACGAGCGACTGGTCAAAGCCGGTCAGCAGTTGGGAATCGCAGCGGTTTGTCTGCGGTCGGAGACATCGACGGATAACGACGGCTAACGGATACGGATCAGACCTTGATGCGCGTCGCGGCCGGCCGAGCACTCCGGGGCCGGTGGTACGCCGCGAGGCGACGCCGTGGTTCGGGTTGGAAAAGCAGGCGCGGCGCCGTCATGCTCCCTGGCTCAGCCGCCACCAACGAGCCCTGCCATGAACGCTGCCCCGCGCAATCGCCTCGCCGACGCCACCAGCCCGTACCTTGAGCAGCACGCCGGCAACCCCGTCGACTGGTGGCCCTGGGGCGAGGCGGCGCTGACCCTTGCCCGGGATCAGGACAAGCCGATCCTGCTCTCCATCGGCTACTCCGCCTGCCACTGGTGCCACGTCATGGCGCACGAGTCCTTTGAGGACCCGGCGACGGCCGAGGTCATGAACCGGCTCTACGTCAACATCAAGGTGGACCGGGAGGAGCGCCCGGACTTAGATCGCATTTACCAGACCGCGCACCAGTTGCTGGCCCAACGGCCGGGCGGCTGGCCGCTGACGGTGTTCCTGACGCCGGACGACCTGCGCCCCTTCTTTGCCGGCACCTATTTTCCGAAGGCGCCGCGGCACGGGCTGCCGGCCTTCACCGAGCTGCTCGCGAGCATCGAGCAGGCCTACCGCGAGCAACGCGACGCCATCCGCACGCAGAACGACTCGCTGATGGCCGCGCTCGCGTCGCTGGAGCCCGAAGCCGCCGCCGAGGTGCCGGACACCGCGCCGCTGGACGGCGCGCGCCGGCAGCTCGCGGGCAGCTTCGACGCGGCGCGCGGCGGCTTCGGCGGTGCACCGAAGTTCCCGCATCCGACCAATCTGGAGCTGCTGTTCCGCCACTGGGCGGCGACCGCCGCCGATGGCGTGCCGGACCAGCAGGCGCTGCACATGGCCCGTTTCACGCTGGAGCGCATGATCCGCGGCGGCATGAACGACCAGCTCGCCGGCGGCTTCTGCCGCTACAGCGTCGACGACGACTGGATGATCCCGCACTTCGAGAAGATGCTCTACGACAACGGCCCACTGCTCGCGCTCTGCTGCGATGCCTGGGCCATCACCGGCGAACCGGTGTTCCGCGATGCCGCCGCCGCGACGGCCGACTGGGTCATCAACGAGATGCAAGGCCCGGACGGCGGCTATTACAGCAGCCTGGACGCCGACAGCGAGGGCGAGGAAGGGCGCTTCTACGTCTGGGACCGCGATGAGATCGCGGCCCTCTTGACGCCGGCGGAGCTGGCCTTCGTCACCCCTCTGTACGGGCTGGACCGGCCGCCCAACTTCGACGGCCGCTGGAATCTGCACCAGTACCAGACCCCCGAGGCCGTCGGCGCCGCCCAGGGGATGACGCCGGAGCAAGCCGCGGCGCTGCTCAGCTCGGCCAAGGCAAAGCTGCTCGCGGCCCGAGCATCGCGTGTCCGGCCCGGCCGGGACGAGAAGGTGCTCACGAGCTGGAACGCCCTCATGATCAAGGGCATGGCGCGCGCGGCGCGGACGCTGCAACGCCCCGACCTGCTCGACTCCGCCGAGCGGGCGCTCGGCTGCATCCGCAGCACGCTGTGGCGCGACGGCCGGCTGCTCGCGACCTGCAAGCACGGCCGCGCCCATCTCAGCGCCTATCTCGATGACTATGCGCTGCTGCTCGATGCGCTCCTGGAGCTGCTGCAGGTGCGCTGGCGCCGGGCGGACCTGGACTGGGCCATCGCGCTCGCCGACGTGCTGATGGAGCAGTTCTTCGATGCCGAGGCGGGCGGCTTCTTCTTCACCGCCGCGGATCACGAGGCGCTGATCACGCGCCCGAAGCCGCTCGGCGACGAGTCCATCCCGTCCGGCAACGGCGTCGCCGCGCATGCGCTGCAACGGCTCGGGCACCTGCTCGGCGAGCATCGCTGGCTGGACGCCGCCGCGGCGACGTTGCGCTTCGCGGCTGAGCCCATGCGCCGCGTGCCCTACGCGCATGCGACGCTGCTGGCGGCGCTGGATGAGCATCACACGCCGCCTGAGACCATCGTCATCCGCGCCGACCCGCTGTCGCTCTCTGACTGGCAGGCCGCGGCGCAGCAGGGCTACCGGCCGCGGCGGCTGGTGCTGCCGATCCCGGCCGACGTCGGCGACCTGCCCGGCAGCCTGGCCGCCATGGTGCCGCGGGCGGATGCCGGCGCGCTCGCCTATCGCTGCCGCGGCACCCACTGCGAGCCGCCGATCATGAACCTCAGCAGCTTGGCGGACTGAGCGCGGGGGCGGCTGAGCTGCCGCGCAAAAAAGAAGCCCCCGGGCATCCTGCCCGGGGGCCGACGTCGCCATTGGTTGAGTGGGTCCGAGGCCTGCACGTCCGTTCGCGTGAGTCCGTTCCGATGCGTTCCTTGCCGTTGCATCCATGCCGGCGACAGGGTTAGTTTCGCCCAGAATACGCCCTACGTTTGTGGCTTATTACCGCCGCGCGCTGTAGGAATCGGACTACACTGACGCTCGCGGCGCGCGGCCGCTGGGGCTGCCCCGACAGAGCCCGTGCCGCAGGACCGCCGTGCCGATGCGTCTTCCGATCTATCGCCGCGCATTTCTTGTCCACCACCTTTGCTCAGCGCATGCACGACTCCAACCGGCCCGACCCGCTGTTTCCGCCCATCTCGCCCTATGTCACGCACCGCCTGGATGTTGGCGATGGGCATCGCCTGTACATCGAGGAATGCGGCAACCCCGACGGCCTGCCGGCCGTGTTCCTGCACGGCGGTCCCGGCGCCGGCTGCGGGCCGACGCACCGGCGCTTCTTCGACCCCATGCGCTGGCGGCTGGTGTTGTTCGATCAGCGCGGCAGCGGGCGCTCGACCCCGCACGCGGGGCTCGACGCCAACACCACCTGGCACCTCGTCGCCGACCTGGAGCGCATCCGCGAGCACCTCGGCATCGAGCGCTGGCTCGTGTTCGGCGGCTCCTGGGGCTCGACGCTCGCACTCGCGTATGCCGAGACCCACCCGGAGCGGGTCAGCGCGCTGGTGCTGCGCGGCATCTTCCTGTGCCGTCCGTGGGAGATCCGCTGGTTCTACCAGCACGGCGCGCACCTGCTCTTTCCGGACTATTGGCAGGATTTCCTGGCGCCGATCCCGGCGGCCGAGCGCGATGATCTGGTGCAGGCCTATCACCGCCGCCTCACCGGCAGCGACGCGGCAGAGCTGCGCCGCGCGGCGCTGGCCTGGTCCATCTGGGAGGGGCGCTGCGCGACGCTGCTGCCGGACGCGGGCGTGCGCGGCGCCTTCTCGGACGATCACGTGGCGCTGAGCCTCGCGCGCATCGAATGCCACTACTTCGTCAATGACGCCTTTCTGGCGCCGGATCAGCTCATCCGCGACGCGCCCCGGCTCGCGGCCATCCCCGGCGTCATCGTGCACGGGCGCTACGACGCCATCTGCCCGCTCCAGTCCGCGTGGGAGCTGCATCAGGCCTGGCCGCAGGCGGACTTTCAGGTCATCGCCGACGCCGGCCACGCCGCCTTCGAGCCCGGCATCGCCGCCGCCTTGGTGGCCGCCACCAACGGCTTCGCGGACCGCCTCGCCGGCAGCCGATGATCGGCCTATTGCAGCGCGTGTCCGCGGCGCAGGTGGTCGTGGACGGCGCCGTCGTGGGCGCCATCGGCCGCGGCCTGTTGGTGCTGGTGGGGGTGCAGCAGGGCGACGACACCGCCCGCGCCGACCGGCTGCTGGAGCGCCTGCTGGGCTACCGCGTGTTTCCGGATGCCGCCGGCAAAATGAACCTGAGCCTCAAGGACATCGGCGGCGGGCTGCTCTTGGTGCCCCAGTTCACGCTCGCCGCCGACACCCGCAAGGGCACCCGCGCGAGCTTCACGTCCGCCGCCGCGCCGGCAGACGCCGAGCGCCTCTTCGGTCACCTCATCGCGCGCGCCCATGCCGCGCATCCCGACGTCGCCACCGGCCGCTTCGGCGCCGACATGCAGGTCAGCCTCACCAACGACGGACCGGTGACCTTCTGGCTGGAGACCTGAGAGCGGCCGGCGGCGCGGACAGGTCCGATGCCCTCAGCCCTGCGACGGTGCCTGGTCGCCTGCCAGGCGGTTTACCAGGCGGTTTACCAGGCGGGCGCGCAGCGCGATGAGCATGAGCACCAGCGGAAGCTCGACGAGGAAGAACAGCGTCGCGAACAGCACCAGCTTGACCTGGCCCAGGACCGCGGTCCCGATGATGGCGACCAGGGCCAGGTTGCGGATGCTGAGCTCGATCAGCAGGGTGAAGCGATCGCGGTCGGGGAGTCGCGCGAGGACCCCGATGAGCAGCCCGGCGGTCATGGCCAGTACGCAGAAGGGCAGTGCAACCGGGAGCGCGGCGCGCGTGGCGGCGGCCAGCCCGTCGCGCTGGTCGAACAGGATCATCGCCACCAGGGCTGCGATGCCGATGAGACTCAATGCCCGCAGCGATGCGCGGCTGGCGCTGATCCGAGCCGGCATCCGCGCCCGCAAGCCCATCCCCAGACCCAGCGGGAACAGCATCATCAGCACCAATTGGCCGGCCATGCTGCCGACCAAGGTCGGCACCTGGTGCGACTCGTGCAGAAACAGGGACAAGCCGGCCGCGACCAGGGCCGGCATGGTGACCGGGGCGAGTAGCGTGGAGAGGGTGGTGAGGGTGACCGATAGGGCCACATTGCCCTTGCCAAGGTAGCAGAAGAAATTGGACATGGCCCCGCCGGGGCTGGCCGCGAGCAGGATCAGTCCCGCCATCACCCAGGGCTCCGGCCGCTGCACCCAGATCAGCAGGGCGGCGCAGGCCGGGAGCACCAGGAGCTGGCCCAGGGTCGCCACCGCAACCGCCCGCGGATAGCGCAGAACGCCGCGGAAGTCCCCGGGCGTCAGCTCCAGGCCGACGACCAACATCAACAGCCAGACCAGCGCGGGGATGGCGAGGTCGCTGATCGGGTCCAGGCCGTTCATCCGAGCCGGCGTCCGGCATCGCTGCCGGCTGCCTCGCCGGTGGCGCCGGGCCGGGCGATGCCGAGCTTCTGCATGCGCGAGCGCAGGGTGTTGGGGTTGAGTCCAAGCTGCTCGGCGGCATTGCCCTTGCCGTTGATGCGCCAGCCGCAGCGCTCGCAGACGGCAAGGATGTGGTCGCGCTCCACCTGCTCCAGGGTTCGGTGGTCCGCCGCGCTGCGAGGATGTGGCGCAGCGGCGGCCGCGTTCGCGTTGGCGGGCAGCCCGGCCATGGTCAGGCTGGTGCCGGATGACAGGATCAGGGAGCGCTCGACGATGTTCTCCAGCTCGCGCACGTTGCCCGGCCAGTCGTAGGCCAGCAGCTCGGCCACCGCCCGGTCGGGGATATGGGTCACCTGCCGATCGAGCTTGTAGCGCAGCTTCTCCACGAAATAGGCCGTCAGCAGCGGGATGTCCTGCCGGCGCTCGCGCAGCGGCGGCAGGGTGATGGGGAACACCCCCAGGCGATAGAACAGATCGGCGCGAAACGTCCCCTCGCGCACCATGCGCGCGAGATCGCGGTTGGTCGAGGCGATGACGCGCACGTCGGCGCGGCGGCTGGCGGTTGCGCCGACCCGCTCGAACTCGCCGTTCTGCAGCACGCGCAGCAGCTTGGCCTGCAGGTCCAGCGGCAGCTCACCGACCTCATCGAGTACCAGGGTGCCGCCGTCCGCGACCTCGAAGCGGCCGATCTGACGGGCGATGGCCCCGGTGAAGGCGCCCTTCTCGTGGCCGAAGAGCTCGCTCTCGATGAGGGTCGGCGGCAAGGCTGCACAGTTGACCCGGATCAGCGGGCGCTCGGCGCGGCGGCTGCGCCGGTGGATTGCGGTGGCGATCATGTCCTTGCCGGTCCCGGTCTCGCCTAGGATCAGCACCGTGCTGCTGGTCGGCGCCACTTGGTCCACTTGATGCAGCACTTGCGTCAGAGACGGACTCTGGCCGACGAGGTCGTCAGGGCCACCGCAATGCAGCACCTCCTCCCGCCACACCGCATTCTCGGCCTCCACGCGCCGGCGCAGCGCCAGGTTCTCCGCCAGCGCGGACCTGAGCTCCAGCTCCTTGCTCCGCCGCAGCAGGGCGCTGGCGAAGACCCCCGCCAGCAGGCGCAGCCGCCGCACCTGATCGTCTGTCCAGTTGTGGGCGTGACGGATGGCGCCGAAGGACAACCAGCCAAGCGTCTGGCCGGCCGCGGCCACCGGGAGGATGGCCATGGATTTCAGCCCGAAGCTGCTGAGCGCCCGGGCGTCCGCGCTGGCCGCAAGCGGCAGGTCGGTGATCTGGCTGTAGATGGTCGGAACGCCCGCGCGCAGCAACGGGGCCAGGTAAGGAAAGCGGGACTCGGGTAGGGGCGAGGGGATGGGCTCGATGCCCGCCAGGGCCCAGGAGTGGGTCGTCATGAGCTGGCCGGGGAGCGCGTCGAAGCGGCCGAGTGTCCCCCGATCCACGCGGAGAAAGAGCACGATGCGCTGAAGGGCATCCACGATCAGGTCGTCCAACGCCGACGCGTCCACCGCGACGAAGGACGCCGTCAGGTCGGTCACGAGATCCTCGAAGCGGGTGCCGAGGCTGGGCTGCCGCGCCGTCGCTGCATCTTGCCGAGTGCTGGTCACGTCTACCGAAACCCCTGGCTGCGAAGTCTCTCGTGCGCATTGCTGCGCGCCCCTAAGTGGCCCGCGGCGTCGCCTGCGCGCGGCGGCACCAAGCGCGCTTTGCACCGCATGGCGCGCTGTCCGCTGGACGGCCGGTGGCGTGCAGCCGGCGTATGCGGCGGCGGGGCGGGCCGCTCACGATATTTCGTGAATTCCGAAATATCGGGGCTAAGGATAACTCTATTTCGTCATTTGCCGCGCTACTGCCGCCTACTGACGTGTCCGGTCTGAGCGGACAAGCTATCAGTTTTTCTTGTCAGAGCAGCCGCTTGCAGAGCAAGCGGTGGCTGATGAAAAAATTGGCCGGCTTCCTGCTCTATTGCTGAGTTATGACCTTCCGGATCACTCGGCTGTTGGACGGGCAGACAACGGTCGTCAAGATCGATGGGCGGCTTGAAGTCGAAGGCCTCCCTGAGCTCGTGGTCGCCTGCGGTGACCCTGCCTCGGCGCCCATTCTGGACCTTGCGGGCGTGCGGCAGGCGGACGCGGCGGCCGTGGAGCTCCTGCGCCGGCTTGCAGCGGCCGGGGCCCGGCTTGCCGGCTGTCCTCCCTACCTGGCGCTGCGGCTCGGGGTGCCTGCCGCACCGGATGGTCATGACGCGTGAGATCCGACGCGTGAGATCGGACGCGTGAGATTGGACGCGTGAGATTGGACGCGTGAGATTGGACGCGTGAGATTCAAGTAATC
This sequence comes from Thiohalocapsa sp. ML1, assembly GCF_001469165.1. Classification (GTDB taxonomy): domain Bacteria; phylum Pseudomonadota; class Gammaproteobacteria; order Chromatiales; family Chromatiaceae; genus Thiohalocapsa. The sequence continues at coordinate 36,300 of NZ_JABX01000023.1, forward strand.
CGTGCGCCTGCGACGGCCGGCCACCCATCATTCATTTCGAGGAGAGACAATCCGATGCAGTTGATATCCATACGGAAAGCGCCCAATCGCCCCGGCGCCCGCCTGGGGGGTTGCCTGGCACTGTGCGCCGCCCTGGCGCTCACCGGCCCGGCGGTGGCTGCGGAGAAGCCCAACGTGCTCGTGGTCTGGGGTGACGATATCGGGCAGTCGAACATCAGCGCGTATACGAAGGGGCTGGTGGGCTACCAAACCACCAATATCGACCGCATCGCCGACGAGGGCGTCCTGTTCACGGACTACTACGCCGAGCAATCCTGCACGGCCGGTCGTGCCTCCTTCATGCTCGGCCAGAGCGTATTCCGCTCAGGGCTGTCCAAGGTGGGCCTGCCCGGGGCCAAGGAGGGTATCAGCACGCTGGACCCCACCATCGCCGTGGTGCTCAAGGATCAGGGTTATGCCACCGGCCAATTCGGCAAGAACCACTTCGGCGACCGCGACGAGCATCTGCCCACGAATCACGGTTTCGACGAGTTCTTCGGCAATCTCTATCACCTGAACGCCGAGGAGGAGCCGGAAAACGAGGACTACCCCGGCGATCTGGTGCTGGCCGACGGACAGACCTTCCGGCAGAAGTTCGGCCCGCGCGGCGTGATCCATTCCTGGGCCATGCCCGATGGCACGCAGAAGATCGAGGATACCGGCCCGCTCACCAAGAAGCGTATGGAGACGGTAGACGACGAAACCTCGGCGCGCGCCCTGGAGTTCATCGAGGAGCAGACCAAGGCCGGCAAGCCCTGGTTCGTTTGGTGGAACGGCACCCGCATGCACTTTCGCACCCATGTCAAGGATGAGCTGCGCGGCATCTCGGGTCAGGATGAATACGCCGACGGTATGGTCGAGCACGACCGGCACATCGGTCAGTTCCTGAAAAAGCTGGACGACCTCGGCATCGCCGATAACACCATCGTCTTCTATTCCACCGACAACGGCCCGCACAAGAACACCTGGCCCGACGCCGCCGTGAATCCCTTCCGCGGCGAGAAGAACACGAACTGGGAGGGCGGTTGGCGCGTACCGGCAATGGTGCGTTGGCCCGGCGTGATTCCGCCGGGCTCGGTCAGCAACGAGATCGTCCATCACATGGACTGGTTGCCGACGCTCGCTGCTGCCGCCGGCAAGACCGACATCAAAGAAGACCTGCTCGATGGCTATACCTCGGCCGCACTCGGCCGCGACTACCGGGTCCATCTGGACGGCTATGACATGTCGGCGCATCTGAGGGACGCGGAGAATACCCAGAGTCCTCGCAAGGAGATCTTCTATTTCTCCGACGATGGCGACCTGACCGCCCTGCGCTACGGCGACTGGAAGATCATCTTCATGGAGCAGCAAACGGCGGGCACCTTGCGCGTCTGGATGGACGAGTTCAGCCCGCTACGCGTGCCGCTGATCTTCAACCTGCGTCGCGATCCTTACGAGCAGGCGACCATCACCTCCAACAGCTACCACGAGTGGCAGATCGACCGGGCGTTCATGCTGGTCCCGGCCCAAGCCTACGTGGGCCAGTTCCTGGCGTCCTTCCAAGACTACCCGCCGCGCATGGAGGCGGCGAGCTTCAGCCTGGACAAGGTGATGGAGCAGATGATCAGCCCCGGGCCGCACTGACGGGGCCGGTGGCGGCGGACAAGGACGTCCGTCTGTCGTCTTGCACCCGAGGTTGGGCTCGCCGGGGAACCCCCGGTTGAGCCATTCATGCGTGACCGCTGGGTGATCACGCATGCAGCGCTCTAGCACGGCAATCCGCCGGCGGGCGGGCGCCGCATGGCGGAGCACCCAGCGGGGCGCACCCCCATTTGGGCAGCGGAGGAACACTACCGTGCTGCGACGTCGCCGCTTCAATCTGTCGCTGACCAACCTCATGATCGGCGCCCTCTGCGTCGCGCCGATCTGCGCCCCGGCCGCGGACGGGCAGCATGACTGGGAGTATCAGGCAACGCTGTATTTCTGGGCTGCCGGGATCAATGGCGAGACGGCGGGCGGCGCCGACGTCGATGTCGGCTTCGATTCGCTGATCAAAAACCTCAATTTGGCCTTCATGGGCGCCTTCGAGGCCCGGCAGGAGCAATGGTCCCTCGCGGCCGATCTCGTCTACCTCAACGTTGGGGCCGGCGGCCGCGGCACAGTGCCCGTGCGCGACACGGCCGGGGCACTGCAGGTCTCGGCGGACGTCAAAACGAAGGGTTGGGTGATCAACCTCGCCGGTGCCTACACCCTCATCGAGACCGAGCGGGCGAGTCTTGCGGTGCTGGTTGGGGCTCGCTATCTGGACCTGAGCTTGGACTTCGACTGGGGCCTGGCGGCTGGCGGCTATGGCGTGGCGCGAACGCTCTCGGCCTCGCAGAGCAGTTGGGACGGCGTGCTCGGCGTCAGCGGGCGTGTCGTGCTCGATGGTCGCTGGTATCTGCCCTATCACCTTGATGTCGGAGCCGGTGAGGCTGACTTCACCTGGCAGGCCGCCAGCGGCATCGGGTACGGCTTCGACTGGGGCGACGTGACCCTGCTGTACCGCCACCTCGCCTGGGAATTCGGCTCCGGCTCCGCGCTGGGCAACATCGATTTCAGCGGCCCGCTGCTGGCGGCAAGCTGGAGATTCTGAGCCGCGCGGTCGCGGCGCGTGACGTCGGTCCCGAGACCTTACAGCGAATCGATCCGCTTCAGTGCAGCGTCGAGCCGCCGGAGCGGCCGAGGACCTTGCCGCGCGGGATCGCGAGCAGGATCAGGAGCACCCCGGCGCCGATGCCGACGCCGTTGGCGAGCATCGAGCCGCCGCTGAGCAGGAAGGGTGCGCCGATGAGTGCGGCGCCGACGAGCAGGTTCGCAAAGCGCAGCCCCCGGGCCACCTCGGCCAGTGCGACCACCGACACACAGAGCGCCAGCGCGCCGAGCAGCCAGTCGCTGTCTGCCCGGGCGCCGGTGGTGTCGAGCCAGAGCCGCGTGGTCATGAGCCCGACGCCGATCAGCGCCGACAGCGCGAGCGACCAGGGCAGCGTGACGCCGCCGCCGAGCATGTCCCGAAGCACGGCCCCGGCCGGGCGCGCGAAGGCGCCGGCGGGCGCCATGCCGCGGCCATCGGCGGTGTCGCCGAACAGCAACACGCGCAACACCGGCTTGCCCTTGCGCCGGCGCGCGCCGAGGAACTGCAGCGTTGCCGCCAGCTCGTCGCAGGCGTACGGGATCTGGAGCAGCATCACCAGCGCCGCCGCGAGGCAGGGCGTGCACCAGGCGCCGGTCAGCACCGGCTGAGCGATGCTGAGCGCGATGCCGATGGGGCCGAGCAGCAGGATCAGCGCCGAGGACAGCACCACCACCCAGGGCAGCGTGCGCCAGCGGTTGCGCCCGCCGATGAGCCCCGTCAGCAGCACCAACAGAAACAAGAGCGCGGCGAGCCCCGCGCCCGGCGCCGGCCAGGCACCGGCGCTGTCGGCGCCGAAGAATGGGTCCCAGGTCGCGTCGCTGTGGCCGAGCTGCTGGGCCGCCAGCCAGCGTGTGACCAAGAGCCCGAGGAAGGCGAGGGCGCTGATCGGCAGGCGTTGCGTCCAGGCCGACGGGCTGTAGGCCCAGCCGGCGGGGATGTCCGGCCCGGTGAGCTTGGCCATGGGCGCGACGCCCGGCATCGGCGCGATGACCACCGCGCAGCAGAACACCAGCGCGCCCACCAGCGTGGCGTTGAGGTAGGCCGCGGCGTCCGGCGTCGAGAAGACAACGGGCGCGGCCATGAGCCAGAGCCCGACGCCGGCGGTGGGGAGCCGCGCCCAGCCGTGCCGCCAGGACAACGACAGCGCCGCAAACAGCAGCACGAGCGCCCCCGCCGCGAGGTCGCTCCAGGCCATGGCGCGCTGCGCATAGCCGAGCGTCGCCGGGCTGGCCAGCAGCCAGGCACCGAGGGCGATGTTCAGCAGCGGCGCCCAGCGCGTTGCGTCGTGCTCGTCGCGCTGCACGCGCTCGAAGGCGGCGTGGATCTCGGCCGGGTCTTCGTCTTGCTCTTCCGCCGTCGTGAGCCAGGGCGGCGGCGTCAGCTTGTTGCGCCGATACCAGCCTGCGGCGTCCGCCTGCAGGTGCTCGACCATCGTTGCCAGCACGTCGCGCAGGCGGTGCTTCGGGCTCCAGTCCAGGAGCCCACGGGCGCGGCCGATGTCGAGCTCGTAATGGTCCTCGGCCAGCGTGGTCATGTAAGGCCGGATGAAGGGCGCCTCGCCGCGGTGGACGCCATCCGGCACCAGCGGCTGTGCCTGCTGCTGCAGCCAGGCGCCGGCGGCGGCGATGGGCGGCGGCAGGCTGTGGGTGCGCCAGCCCTCGGCGCCGTGCAGCAGCTCCGCCAGGCGGTTCTGCAGGGCCTGGTAGCTCATCGCCTCGGGCTCGCCGGCCAGCATCGGCGTCAGGCCGTCGACGCGCTCGCGGCGCTCCACCAGCCGCACGCACAGCGCAATCAGGTCGTCGACATGAATGAACGCCTGCCCGCGGCGCGTGTTGCCGGCGTACAGGCTTGCCGTGATGCGCCGCTCGTACAGCCGCTGGATCTGGTGCGCGATGAAGGGCGAGCCGCAGTCGTCGGTGTAGACGCCGGCGACGCGCAGCAGCACCGTGGGCAGCGCGCCGCGCGCCTCGCCGATGACCTGCTCGGCGGCGAGCTTGGACGCGGGGTAGGCCCACTTGGGCGCGAGCGGCGCGTCCTCGGTGATGGGCAGGCCCGGCAGCGTCGGCGCGTGCACGAGCATGGTGCCGGCGTAGACGAAGAGCCCGACGTCGAAGTCCTCGCGCAGCGCCTGCAGCAGCCGGCGGGTGCCGTCCACGTTGAGCTGCTGATAGAGCGGATGGTCCGCGCCGGACAGGTCGTAATAAGCCGTCAGGTGGAAGACCACGGCGATGCTGCGGCCGTGCTCGCGGGCGAGGCCGGCGAGCGCCGCGGCCAGGCTCGCGTCGTCGGTGAGATCGGTCTCGATGCAGCGGTGCTCGGCGCCGTCGCAGTTGAGATCGAGCCCGACCACGTCGCAGTGCGGCGCGAGCGCCGCCGCGAGCCGGGTGCCGATGACGCCGCTGCTGCCGGTGATGAGGATCAGCGGGCGTTGGCTGGACCTGCCCCCGTGCGGGCCGCCGTCGGCCTGCGCTTGCGACCCGGGGGCGTCGAGCATCGGTCAGGGGGCCTCGATGGCGATGGGCATGTCCGCGAGCGGCACGCGGTGGCGCTCGCCGGGCCGCAGCGCGATGCGCTGCTCGCCGACGCGGATACCGATGGCAGCGCGATCCGCCGAGATGGCGCGGAGCTCCATGCGCGCCTGACTGATGTCGAGTGCCAGCGTCTGGCCGCGAAAGCGCAGCCGAATGCACAGCGCGGCAAGCTCGTCCGGAAGCTGCGGGTTGAGCCAGAGCCGCCCGTCGCGGATCTCGATGCCGGTGTAGCAGCGCTGCACCAGGTCCACGGTGCCGGCCATGGCGCCTAAGTGAATGCCCTCGGACGTGGTGCCGCCCTGGATGTCCGCGACATCGCTCGCGACGGCCTGCGTGAAGAGCTGCCAGGAACGACGCCGGTCGGAGCGCGCAAGCACCCAGGCATCGACGACGCGGCTCAGCGTCGAGCCGTGGCTGGTGCGGGCGCCGTAGTAGTCGATGTTGCGCGGGATCATGTCGGGGTCGAAGGCGTAGCCGAGCCGCTTGAACAGCGTTGCCAGGGCCTCCGCCGACAGTAGGAAGAAGAGCATCAGCACGTCCGCCTGCTTCGTGGCCTGGTAGTGGTTCACGGAGTCGCCCTCCGCTTCCAGGATGCGGTCCAGTCGCTGGATGTCGCCATAGTGCTCGCGGTAGCGCTCCCAGTCCAGTTCCTTCAAGCGCTCGAAGCCCTCGAACTGGCTGATGATGCCCTCGCCGTGGAAGCAGACCCGGAGCTTGCGGCTCACCGTGTCCCAGTGTTGCAGCTCGGCCGCGTCGATGCCGAGCTGCTCGACGAGCTCGTCCCAGCGCTCTCGCGGCAGGTGCGCCGGCAGCTCCAGCGCCCGGCATAGCACCCAGCAGGCCATCACCGTGGTGTAGGCGTGGTTGTCGAGGCCCAAGTCGCTTCGGTCCGGATAGCGGGTGTGGAACTCGTCCGGGCCGACGACGCCCTTGATCTCGTAGCGGTCCAGCACCTGGTTGCGGGTCGCCTTGCTGGCCCAGAAGCGGGCGATCTCGAGCAGCATCTCGGCGCCGAAGAAGGACAGAAACTCCCGGTCGCCGCTGGTCTGGTAATACTGCCAGATGTTGTAGGCGATGGCCGCGTTGACGTGGCGCTGCAGATGCGTCTCGTCCGGCACCCAGTTGCCGGAGCGCGGGTTCAGATGCAGCGCCTGACTCTCCTCGCGGCCGTTACTGCCGCTTTGCCACGGATACATGGCGCCGTGATAGCCGGCGGCCTTGGCGGCGGCCCGGGCGGCGTCGAGCCGGCGGTAGCGGTACATCAATAGGGAGCGGGTGATCTCGGGCAGCCTGAGATCGAGCGTGGGAAAGATGAACAGCTCGTCCCAGAAGATGTGCCCGCGGTAGGCCTCGCCGTGCAGGCCGCGCGCCGGCACGCCGACGTCGAGGTCCATCACCTGCGGCCCCGCCGTTACCAGCAGGTGAAACAGATGCAGGTGCAGGATGGCCGCGGTGCGCTCGCCGTCGTCCCGGGCCAGCGTGAGCCGGAGGTCGAAGCGCCGCCATAGCTGCGCCCACAGCAGCGCGCTGCCGGCGAGCAGCGCGTCGAAGCGCGGCAGAGCCGCGATGGCGTTGCGGGCCTCCTGCCCGCTCTCGCTGATGGCCGCGTCGCGCGAGGTGTAGAGCGCGACGATCTTCTCGATGACCACGGGCTGTCCGGCGTCCATCGGCACATCGAAGGCCTGGCCGATCCAGTCGGCGCGCTGGATCAGCCGCGGCTCCAGATCCAGCGGCACGTCGTCGTGGTAGAGCCGCGTGCAGGCGGCGAGCGCCACCTCCAGGCGCGACTGGCGCGTGCGCACCTTGAGCCAGATGCCGTCCTCGCCGACCGCGTCCGTGACGATGGGCTCCAGGTGGTTGCCTTCGAGCGCGCCGTAGCGCTCGACGCCGGCGTTCTGGACGCTGCCGTCGAGCGCGCTTTCCACCGTGATGCTGCCGGACCAGTCCAGGGGCGTGAGCTCCGTGGCGAGGGCCGCTAGGTGCTTCTGCCCCATGTGCACGAAGCGCCGCTGCCTGAGCGCCGTCGTGCGCCCGAGCGCGTCGCGAAAGCGCACCTCCCGCAGCAGCACGCCGCGGCGCATGTCCAGCGTCTGGCGCGCGCTCAGGATCTCCATGTCGTCCATCGAGAAGCGGCTGCCGTCGTCGAGCTGGAGGCCGAGCGGCAACCAGTTGGGCAGGTTGACCAGGTCCTCGTTCTCGACAACGCGCCCGTGCACGTCGCTCTCCGTCCGGTTATAGCCGCCGGCGACGTAGGTGCCGGGATAGTGGTGCGCCGACGCCGATGCCTCCGGCGCGGCGCCGCGGGTCGCGAAGTAGCCGTTGCCGAGGGTGCAGAGCGCCTCGCGCAGGCGCTCCTGCTCCGGCTGGTAGTCGTCGTACTGCCAGTGCCATGCGCTCATGCGGGGCTCCGTGGGTGCGTGAGGGGCCGCTCAGACCCCATTCAGACCTCATACAGGCCGACAATGCGGCTCTGCTCAATGATGTGCTCCGCATAGTCGCGCAGGAAGCTGTCGCGGTCGGGTGTGCCGCGCACCGGCTGGTCCAGCGCATAGAGCCAGAAGTAGTAGTGATGCGGCCCGTGTCCCGGCGGCGGCTGCGGGCCGCCCCAGCCGACGTCGTCGTAGTCGTTGGGGCCGGGGCGAAAGCGGTCCTCGCCGTTTTCGGGGATCTGCTGCGTATCCGGCGGGATGCCGTACAGCGTCCAGTGCGTGAAGCCGGACGGCGAGGGCGCGTCGGGGTCGTGGCAGATGATGGCCAGCTCGCGGGTGCCCTCGGGCACGCCGGTGATGATCAGCTCCGGCTGGTCGTCGGCACCGGTCTTGGTGTAGCGCTCCGGCATGCCGGTGCCGGTGGCAAAGGCGGAGGATGACAACTGCATGGTCATGGGCTCGCTCCTGAATATTGAAGGTTCAATTAGGGAAGCGCCGAAGCATTCGGCGTTCCTTGTCTCAAGCTCCCCCGTGTCATGCAAGGATCGGGGCGGGTCGGTGCGATGCCCCTCGCGTTGCGCGGCTTGTCTGGCGGCGGCGCCGCGCGCAGCATGACCGGCACGGGATCTGCCGCATGCCTGGCATCAACCCAAGCCGGAGAGCAGCCATGACCCCAATGCCGATTCGCCCGCCCACCGCCGCCCCCTGCATCCGCCGCGCAGGCGCCGTGGTCTTCGCCATGCTCCTGCTCACCGCCGCCACCGCGTCCGCGCAGGGCGGCCCGGAGCCGCCGGACGGGATGCTCGCGCCGATGGAGGCGCCGCGCCCCGTGAACCCGGACGGCACCGGCATCGAGGCGCTGCCGGGCTCCGACCTGTGGCTCAAGGCGCGGCTCATCGCGAGCCTGAGCAGCAACGCGGAGCTGGCCCCGTTCGAGATCGGCGTGTCGGTAGACGACGGCACCGCGATCCTGACCGGCAGCGTCGACACCGAGGCGCAGCGCGCGCTCGCCGCGCGAGTGGCGGGCGAGCTCACCGGCATCGCGCGGGTCGAGAATCGCATCCTCGTGGCCCCGGCCGGCAGCGCGGCGCCGCGCTCTGACCCGTTCTTTCGCGTCATCGAGCAGGCCGACATCGCCACCCGCGTCAAGCTCCAGCTCCTCTGGCGCAGGCCCGGCGACGGCGTGCTGCTGCATGTCTCCGCCCGCGACGACACGCTGGTGCTGACCGGCGAGGTGGCGAGCAGCGCCGCCCGTGCCCGCGCCGAGCGGATTGCGCGGCGCACCGCCGGCGTCGCCGCGGTCGACAACGAGCTGCGCGTCAACGCACCGGCCGTGCGCGCGGAGGAGGCGGCCATGGCGAAGTCGGCCCAGCCTAAGTCCGACGCCTGGATCGAGACCCGGGTGTTGGCGGCGCTGCGCTTCGACGGCACCCTTGATGCCGAGCGCGTTGCCGTCAGCGCCGAGCAAGGCGTCGTGACCCTGACCGGCGCGATGCCCACGGCGGCGCAGAAGGCGGACGCTGCCCTGATTGCCGGCGAGGTGGACGGCGTGCAGGCCGTCGCGAACGAGCTTGGCGTTGACGGGGCTGTTTAAAACAGAAGGGCCGAGGGCCGAGGGCCGAGGATGTCTTCCTTGGCCCTTGGCCCTTGGCCCTTGGTCCTTGGTCCTTGACCTTATGCGAGCGGTTGTTGTGCCCCAATGGCGGGTCATCTGCCCCGGCCGGCCGCAGTCCGATGCTCAGCCCCCGGCGCGCTCGATCTCGGTCAGGTGCGCAAGCAGCGCCCGCACGGCGTCGGCATCGCGCAGCCGGTAGGCCGCCGTGCTCGGGCGCGGTGCCGCGGATACCAGGATGCCGATGCCGCCGCGCTCGGCCAGCGCGCGGAAGGCGTCCTCGTCCGTGTCGTCGTCGCCGATGTAGATGGGGAGCACGTCCGGGCCGTCCAGGTCCAACTGGGCCAGCAGCCAGGTCACGGCGCGGCCCTTGTCCCAGTCGATGTCGGGCCGGAGCTCGTAGATCTGCTTGCCGCCGGTGCGCTTGAGCGTCGGCAGTGCCTGGGCCGTCGCCGCCACGGCCTGCTCCACCTGCGGCATGTGCTCGGCGGCGACGCGGCGGTAGTGCACGGCGATGGCAAAGCGCTTGCGCTCGACCTGGGCGCCGTCGATGGCGGCGAGGCGCTGGTGCAGCCGCTCGGCGGCGTCGGCGAGGTCCTCCAGGGCATCGACGCCCTCCGGCTGCTCCAGGCGCAAGTCCGGCCCGCGGATGTCGAAGCCGTGGCTGCCGGCGTAGATCAGCTCGTCGAGGTCCACCAGCGCGGCGACGTCGTCCAGATCGCGGCCGCTGACGATGGCCACCGGCATCACGGCCGCCGCCGCGCGCAGCGCGGCGCGCATGGCGGGGTCGATGTGGGCGTCCTCCGGGCGGTCCACGATGGGCGTCAGCGTGCCGTCGTAGTCCAGGAACAGCGCCGGGCGGCGCTCGGCGAGCCGGCGCGAGATCAGCGCCGGCTCGGTCAGGAGCTGCGGGCCGACGACGCTCGGTACCTCGGTGGCGGCATCGATGCGCACGCCGCAGAGGTCGTGCAGCACCCGATGGGCGCCGGCCTCGCGCAGCGCCTCCGTCTGGCCATCGCGGGAGACGCCGATGACGAGGGCGAAGTCGCCGCGCCGCGCCGCGCGCACGCCGGCGACGGCGTCCTCGAGCACCGCCGTGCGCGCCGGCTCGGCACCGAGCCGGGCGGCGGCCTCGATGAAGGTGTCCGGGTCGGGCTTGCCCGCGAGTCCGAGCGCGTCGGCCACGACGCCGTCCACCCGTGCGTCGAACAGCTCCGCGATGCCGGCCTTGTGCAGGATGGTGTCGCAATTCTTGCTCGCCGTGACCACGCCGACGCGGAAGCCCGCGGCCCGCAGCCGCTGCAGCAGTGCCACCGCGCAGCCATACAGCTCCACGCCCTGCTCGCGCAGGGCGGCGTGGAACAGCGCGTTCTTGCGGTTGCCGAGGCCCCACAGCGTCTCGCGCTCGGGCGGGTCGTCCGGCGCGCCGGTGGGTAAGTTCACGCCGCGGGCGGCGAGGAAGTGCTTGACGCCTTTGATACGCGGCTTGCCGTCGACATAGCGCCGATAGTCGCGCTCGACATCGAAGGGGCTGTGGTCCTCGCCGCCGCGGGCCGGGCGCTCGCGCAGGTAGGCATCGAACAGCTTCTTCCACGCCGCGGCGTGTACCTTCGCGGTGCGCGTCACGACGCCGTCGAGGTCGAACAGCACCGCGTCGAGCTCGCTGCGGGAGAGGGTCGTGCTGGGCTCGGAGTCGGGCATGGGGGTCTCGGGATGGGTTGCGGGCGGCACGAACGCGTGCCGGCGGCCGCGGTGCCTGGGCTTGCAGCGGGGGACGCAGGGAGACAAGCAAAAAAGGTGCCTCGGCGGGGGCGGCCAAGGGCCGAGGGCCGAGGGCCAAGGGAGCCCTCCTTGGCCTTTGGTCCTTGGTTCAGCTTGCAGATGCGTCGAGTTTCGAACGGGGCGACCTCTGAGACGTCAACATAATCGTGGTCGTCATCGAAGGTTCGCGGTGTTGACGGGCGTTGACTGGAGTGTTGACCACCAGGTCAACACGGCCACCGAGCGGGATGCACTGGTGTCGCGACTGCGGGGGGCGACCTGGAGGTCGGCTCTCCAGCCGGGCCCGGCCCGGCTCCCGCTCCGGCTCGGCTACGGGAGGGGAAGTGCTGTGCTACCGAGTCTCCGCGGTTCCCGCGCCTCGCTGCCCCGCGATGCAGCGGTCGGGATCGGTTGGCGCTCGGTTCGATTTCGATAGCGATTTCGATAGCGCGCCGGAGGTCAGCGCGCGCCGGACACCTGCGGTCGAGCACCGCGGCCTGGCGTCAGTCCAGCCCGCGGGCGCCCTTGAGCTTGGCCTTCTTTAGGGTCGCGCCCTTGAGCTTGGCCTTGCGCAGGTCGGCATCGCTGAGATCCGCGCCGGTGAGGTCGGTGCCGCGCAGGTCCGCCTGGCGCAGGCGCGCGTCGTGCAGGTCGGCGCCCGTCAGGTCCGCGTCACGCAGGTTGGCGCCGTTGAGGTGCGCATGGCGCAGGTCGGCGTCGCGGAGCTTGAGGCCGCTCAGGTTCTTGTCGTCGAGGTCGACGCTGCTCTTGCCCTTCTCGCGCCGCTCCTTGACCCATTGGTTGAAGCTCTCGACGTCGCCGTCTTTGAGCAGCTCTACGGCCTTTTTCGTCGCCACGCTCGGATCTCCGCCGGGGAATGCCCAAAGCCTAGCAGATGCGCCGGCGGCGGTGCGGTGGCCAAGGTCTGCAATGGCCTCTATGCTTTGGCGCATGCCTTCCGCCGCCGCCTTGCCATTTGCGCCATGCATCCGGTCCTGATCGTCGTGCCCGTGCTTGGTGCCGTGCTCGGTCCGCGGCTCTGGGCTCGGGCGCAGCTCAATTTCCACGATGGCGAGGACAGCACCTTCCTGCCGGCCGGCGAGCTTGCACGGCGGCTGCTGGACCGCCACGGGCTCGGCCAGGTGCGGGTGGAGGTCACGGACTTGGGCGATCACTACGACCCGCTCGCCCGCGCCGTGCGTCTCAACCGGGCGCGCTTCGAGCGCCGCAGCCTCACCGCCGCCACCACGGCCGCGCACGAGGTCGGCCATGCGCTGCAGGACGCGTCCGGGCACTGGGCCTTCCGGCTGCATCGGGTGCTGGTGCGCGTCGCCCGGGTCACCACCGGCGTCGGCTCCGCACTGCTGCTGGCCGTGCCGGTGGCGGCGGTGGCCGCGCAGACGCCGGCACCGGCGCGTGGGCTGGGCGTTGCCGCCGTGGCGATGCTCGGCACCGGCTTTGCCGCGCAGCTCGCGGCACTGCCGTCCGAGCTGGATGCGAGCTTCGCGCGCGCGCTGCCGTTGCTGCGCGATTGCTGTCTGTCCGAGGCGCAGGCGCAGGACGCCCGCCGCATCCTGTTCGCCTGCTCGCTGACCTATGTCGCCTCCGCGGCGGTGCCGGCGCTGGCGCTGTTCCCGTGGCTTGCCCCATGGCCGGGCGCGAGGGTCGGCGCAGCGGCGGCGCTGGGGCTCATGGCGTCGGGCTCCGGCTTCGCGCCGGTGGTCCCAGCAGCGCGGGAGCGCGCCGTGCGGCGGGTCTCCGGCGGCCCGGACCTGCGGCGCTCGTCCGGGCTTGCGCCGCGCGACCCGCCGTTGCCGGGAGTGTTTGCGCCGATCTGGGTTGCTGCGCCACGCGCAGCGGCGGGGCAGCGGCGTGAGGCCGAGACGTTGTTGCACTGCAGGCGCGCGGCTGTCGCCCGCGGCGTGCCGGAGCTCGCGCCGCCGATGCGCGCGCTGCGCCGCCTCGCCCGGCCGCTGCTGCGCGGCTGGCTGCGGGTCACGGGGGACTATTGACCGCGCCGGCATACTCGGGTCAGATGACCCGATCGGCGTAACAGTTCTGTAACACTTGGCTCCGTCGGCGCTCGCGTGCCGGGCGCCGCCGACCGCCATGCGACCAGAGGGCGCCTGCCGGGTTCTCCCAGCACGCCACGCACCACCAAGAGGAGCCCATGACCGACGACACCGCTATCCCGCCTGCCGCCACCGAGCGCGTCATGCCCGTGCACCGATGCCGCGGTCGCGTGCGGCTGCAGGTGCACGGGCTCTACCGCAAGCCGGCGCTGCGCCGGCGGTTGGAGACGGCACTCGCGGACGTGTCCGGTGTCGAGCGGGCGGCGGCCAACCTCGCCACCGGCAGGCTGCTGGTGCTGTTCGCGGCACCGATGACGCTGCCGCGGCTGGTGGCGCAGGTGGACGCGCTGCTCGGCGAGCGGTGCATGCCCCGCCCGGCGGCGCGTCTGCGCCGCTATCCGGCGAGCAGGGCGCTGGCTTCGTTCGCGGCGCTGCTGCGCGGTCTCGGGCGCTTTGTCGTGGCCGAGCCGAGCTTCGGCGCCCTGGCCGGCACGGCGTCGGCCGCGCACCCGCGACGGCTCGAACCGCAGCCGCTCCAGGCCTGGTTTGCGATGCAGCTCGCGGCGGTGGAGTCCGCGCTGTCGGCGAGCCCCGAGACGGGCCTCGCCGCGGACGCCGCGGCGGAGCGGCTCCGCCGCTACGGCGAGAACGCGCTGGCGGCGGCCGAGACGCGCTCCGACATCGCCATCTTCGTCGGTCAGTTCAACAGCCTGCCGGTGGGGCTGTTGGCCGTCTCCGCCGGCGTGGCCGTCGCCACCGGCGGGGTGCTCGACGCGGCGGTGATCCTGGGTGTGATCATCATCAACGGCGTCATCGGCTTTGTCACCGAGCGCCAGGCGGAGCGGACTATCACCTCGCTCACGCAGACCGGCGCGCGCACCGTGAAGGCGCTGCGGGGCGGCGAGGCCGTGACCGTGCCGGTGGAGCAGATCGTCCCCGGCGACGTGCTGCTGCTCGCCCCGGGTGACTACGTGGCGGCGGATCTGCGGCTGTTGCGCGCGCACCGACTGAGCGTGGATGAGTCGGCGCTCACGGGTGAGAGCCTGCCGGTGAGCAAGGATCCTGAATTCATCGCCAAAGAGGACACGGCGCTCGGCGACCGCCTGAACATGGCCTACATGGGCACCCACGTCACCGGCGGGAACGGCCGCGGACTGGTGGTGGCCACCGCGGCGGCGACGGAGCTCGGCCAGATCCAGACCATGGTGGGCGAGGCCGAGGCGCCCGAGACGCCGATGCAGAAGCAGCTCGGGCGCATGGGGACGCAGCTCGCGCTCCTGTCCGGCGGCGTCTGCGCCGGTGTCTTCGGCATCGGCGTGCTGCGCGGCTTTGCTTGGCTTGAGATGCTGAAAGTCTCGGTGTCCCTCGCCGTCGCGGCGGTGCCCGAAGGCCTGCCGGCGGTGGCGACGACGACGCTCGCTATGGGCATCAACGAGATGCGCCGGCGCAACGTCGCGGTCCGCCACCTGGATGCCGTCGAGACCCTGGGCTCCGTGCAGGTGTTCTGCATGGACAAGACCGGCACGCTGACCATGAACCGCATGGCCGTCGTCGCGCTGCACGGCGCGGGCGAATCCATCAAGGTCAGCGATCACCAGCTCTTCGACGAGCACGGCCATACCGTGGACGCGCTGGAGCGCCCGGAGCTGATTCGGCTCATGCAGATCGTCGCGCTGTGCAGTGAGACCGAGGTCAAGGGCGCCCCCGGCAAGTGGCAGTTCGAGGGCTCGCCAACCGAGAACGCGCTGGTGGAGCTGGCACTGGACACGGGTATCGACGTGGCCGCGCTGCGCGCCGAGCGCCCGCGGCTCAAGACCCGCTACCGCGCCGAGGGGCGGCCCTTCATGAGCACCCTGCACCCGTACAAGGCGGGCAAGCATCTGCTCGCCGTCAAGGGCAGCCCCGAGGAGGTGCTTGGACTCTGCACGACCCTGCTCCGCGGCGGTCGCAAGGTGCGGCTCACCAAGATCACACGCGCCAAGATCATCAACGAGAACCAGCGCATGGCGGGGCAGGCGCTGCGCGTGCTCGGCGCCGCCTACCGCGAGCTCGACGACGGCGTCATGCCCGAGAAGACCGAAGGGCTGTGCTGGCTTGGCCTCGCCGGCATGGCGGACCCGATGCGCCCCGGCATGGACCGGCTCATCGCCGAGTATCACCGCGCCGGCATCGAGACCATCATGATCACCGGCGATCAGAGCGCGACGGCCTATGCCATCGGCAAGGAGCTCGGCCTATCCGGCGAGCGGCCCCTGCAGGTGCTGGAATCGAACAAGCTGGAGGACATGGACCCGGATCTGCTGGCCGGGCTGGTGCGCAACGTGCACGTGTTCGCGCGGGTGAGCCCGGCGCACAAGCTCAAGATCGTGCGCGCGCTGCAGGAGGCGGGCATGGTGGTTGCCATGACCGGCGACGGCATCAACGACGGGCCGGCACTGAAGGCCGCGGACATCGGCGTGGCCATGGGCGAGAGCGGCACCAACGTGGCGCGGGAGGTCTCGGACGTCGTGCTGGAGGACGACAACCTGCACACCATGACCATCGCCGTGGCGCAGGGGCGGACCATCTACAACAACATCCGCAAGATGATTCACTTCATGGTCTCCACCAACCTCACCGAGATCGAGGTGATGCTGGTCGGCGTCATCCTCGGCTGGGGCGAGACCATGAACCCGATGCAGCTCCTCTGGATCAACCTGGTGACGGACATCTTCCCGGGGCTCGCGCTGTCCATGGAGCCCGCGGAGCCGGACATCATGACCCGCCCGCCGCGGGACCCCGAGGAGGCGATGATCACCCGCGAAGACCTCAAGCGCATGACCTTCGAGTCCGGCATCATCGGTATCGGCACGCTTGGCGCATTCGTCTACGGTATGCGCAAGTACGGCCTCGGACCGGCCCCGGCCACGCTCGCATTCAATACGCTGGTAATGAATGAGCTAGCCCATGCGCTCAGCTCGCGCTCGCGTTACCGCAACGTCTTCGGCGGCGAGAAGCTTGCACCCAACAAGCACCTGACCCGCGCCGTGCTCGGCATGGCGGCGTTGCAGGTGGTGGTGAGCCTGGTGCCCGGGGCGCGCCGGCTGCTCGGCACCGTACCGCTCGGCTGGATGGACCTCGCGGCCATCGGCGCCGGCGTGCTGCTGCCGCTGATCGTCAATGAGGCGACGAAGCCTGCTTATCGCGGGCCGGAAGGAAAGTTTGAAGTTTGAAGGGTGAAGGGTGAAGGTTGAAGTTTGAAGTTTGAAGTTTGAAGGGCGGGCGCTACTCGATAAGTTGATTAGTGACGGTTCATCGGTACTCTGGCAGGAGTGAATCAGTGCAGCACAACCCGACGGCAAGGGCATCGAAATCGCTATCGGGATCGCTATCGGGATCGCTATCGGGATCGCTATCGGGATCGCTATCGGGATAGACAGGACACGACACTGGGTCCGGCCATGAGATGCGCGATTTCGATTTCGATCCCGATCCCGATCCCGATCCCGATTTCGATTTCGATGGCAAGGAGCCCTAACCACCTCAGTCACGAACAGTCGGGAGCCCGCGAATGAGCGACGACTTCATCTTTACGTCCGAATCCGTGACCACCGGCCATCCGGACAAGCTCTGCGATCAGGTGAGCGACGCCATTGTCGATCACTTTCTGAGCCAGGACCCGAACGCCGGCATCGTCGCCGAATGTGCCGTGGCGAGCGGCGTGCTGTTCATCTCGGCGCACTACGCCTCCAGGGCCGGGCTCGCGATCCCGGACGTGGCGCGGGCGGTGGTCCGGGGGGTCGGCTATCCGCGGCAGGTGTTCGACGCGGACGCCTGCACCATCATGACCAGCTTCATGGATCATACCGAGCGGGACTACCGGGAGCTGGACCTGGATGCGCTGGACGACGACGGCATCGCCGGCATCACCGCGAAGGACCAGGTGACGGTGTTCGGCTACGCCTGCGATCAGACCGACGCGCTGATGCCGCTGCCCATCAGCATCGCCCACGCGCTGGTGCGCAAGCTCGACGAGCCGGGGCTCGATCGGGAGCTGCCCTACCTGCTGCCGGACGCCAAGGTCCAGGTCGGCGTCGAGTATCGCGAGAACCGGCCCGTTCGCATCCACAGCGTCGCCGTCGAGACGAGCCAGCGCGAGGGCAGCGCCCCGGCCCCGGACCGGCTGCGAGCCGACCTGATCCATGGGGTGATTACGCCCGTACTCGCCGAGCAGAGCGTCGCCCCGGATGGCCACACCCACTACTTCATCAATCCGGAGGGGCCGGTCATCGGCGGCGGCCCCGCCGTGCACTCCGGGCTCACCGGCCGCAAGACCGGCATCGATACCTACGGCGAATACGCCCGCCACAGCGGTGCCGCGCTGAGCGGCAAGGACCCGATGCGCATCGATCGGGTCGGCGCCTATGCGGCCCGCTACGCGGCCAAGAACGTCGTCGCCGCCGGACTGGCGCGCGAATGCGAGGTGCAGCTCAGCTACAGCATCGGCGCGGCGGGACCCGTCAGCCTGCGCGTGCGCACGCTCGGCACCGGCAGCATCGACGACGCCGACATCGCCCGGCGCCTGCGCGAGACCTTCGACTTTCGCATCGGCGCCATCGTCCGCGATCTGCGCCTACGGGAGCTGCCGGGCGAGCATCCCGAGGGCTTCTACCGGCGCCTCGCCGTCTACGGCCAGATGGGGCGAACCGATTTCGACGTGCCCTGGGAGCGTACGGACCGCGCCGGACGCCTCGGCTAGAGCGCGCCTCGGCGAGTCGCGGGGCCGCTGTCGGCGCCGGAACTTGGTACTTGCGTCTGTGAGGTTGCGACAGCGCCGCAGCAACCTTGTAGGCGATGCGCCAGCAGGCCCGCCATCCAACTGATGGATGTGCAAGCCGTGCCGATGACCCGGGAACAACGGCCTTGACCATCACCTCGGCCGCGCGGGCGCGCAGACTGCGTAGTCAGGCCATCCTGGCCTGACAGAATCGGGGCTGGAAGCGCTGGCTACGCGCGCCGTGCGATCGGGCCATCGGCCGCGTTGTTACGCTCAATGGACGCTCTGGATCCCGGAAAACGTGGCCTGTGCAGGCCTGTCCCAAATTGTTCCCTTGCGGGTCACCCCTAACCACACTGAATGCTGTCGGGCCTCTTCGTCCTGAGAGCGTTCGAGCCCCGAGCCCCGAGCCCCGCAGCGCGGCAACGTCCGCCCAGGTTACAGCCGTCCGCACTGCCCGCAATGCACGCGCAGAGCCCCACGTCCGGGGACAAGCTTGGATCAGCAGCGTCTCCTGCATGGGCTGGGGATCGACGTCGAGCTACCCGCGACGGTGTGGCGCTAATTCATCACGTTGACGTGTTGCCGGGTAGTTGTGCACGGGATTTCGCATGCCGCACACACCACCTGGCCTCGCGCGACCGCTGCACCTGCAACTCCGATTCAGGTTACTTGGTTCGGTCTCGGAAGCCAGCTAAGAGATAAGTCAACTGTCCCCGGAACTTCCCCTCTCGTCCCGAGTTTTCCCGCGCTCGTCGTTGACAACACCGCCATCTCAAGGGCAAATTCCATAGCCACACGGGCCGGATCGCGCCAACGTCCAACAAGTGGATCAGCGCGGACGCCCGCGGACAGTCGCGAACCGGACCGTCGGCGCACGACGCCGGCGCAGGCGTGGCGGCGAGCCTCGTCGTCTCCACCGCGGGCGCCGGCTATCCACAACGTTAGCCAACAATAGAGCGTGGTCCACGTTAGCAAAATAAGGATGAAGACTAAACATGAAGATTAGTAGGATCGTTATAAGGAATTTCAGATCATTTGAATACTTAGACGCCCCTATATCAGCAGGGACAACTTGTGTCATTGGTGAGAACAACACCGGTAAAAGCAATTTCCTCCACGCGATCCGGCTATGCCTTGATGCGGGCCTGTCTTCGACTTACCGATCACTAATGCCGAATGATATTCACTCGGTGGTGGATATCTCGCAGCCAAGCCAAGTGTTGGTCGGTCTTGAGATCACCGACTTTGCCGGAAAAGTCAATGAAGAAGCGCTTGTTGGTGCTTGGCAGAGCGAACCGGGATTGGCCCGTTTAATCTATCGCTTCCGGCCGAAGAGGAGCATACGCGAGGATTTGGAGTCAGGAGAAATCGAAGCCGGTGAGCTGACGGTCGAAGACTATCACTGGGAAATCAGTGCCGGCGGTGATCCTGACCGGGATCTTGCAGAGGTCGAATGGAACGAAGATGTCGGCGCACAAATCCGGTTTTCTGACCTGCAATCGTTCCTGGTCGTGTTCCTTCCCGCTCTACGAGACGTTGAGAGCGACCTGAGACAGTACCGGGCTTCGCCTCTCGCACGACTGATCAACGCGATGGAGATCGATCAAGACGAGCGGGAGGAATTGCTCGAAAAGCTTCGTGAAGCCAATCAGGGTATCGCTGAATCGCCTTCCGTGAAGACGATTGCGGAGGCCATCGACAGATCGTTCAAGGCTGTTACCGGACCCGCGTTCAGTATGGATGTCGATCTTGGGGTTGCTGAGCCCTCATTCCAAGCCATCGTTCGCGCCCTGCGCGTTCTGATGTCGAATGAGGCAATGAGTGATTTCGATCCGTCGGCAAACGGTCTCGGCCTCAACAATATTCTCTATGTCTCGATCCTGATCGAGTATTTCCACAAGCGGCTTGCCCAGCAAAAATCAGCGGGGCAGATCATTCTTTTTGAAGAGCCGGAAGCGCATTTGCATCCGCAGTTGCAGCTTACCCTTTTCAACGCACTTAGTGTGCTTCCGTTCCAGTCGATCCTGACAACGCACAGTACTCATATTACAGCGCAGGCGGACCTCGCGTCCTATGTCGTACTGACGCAAACGGGGAAGCCGGCCATCGCGTCATCAGTGCCTGCTGCGAATGGCAGACTCAATGAAGCCGATGTCAACGATCTTGAGCGCTACCTGGACGCAACCAAATCCAATCTCCTTTACGCCCGCAAGGTCATGCTGGTAGAGGGTCCGGCCGAGTTGTTCCTGATTCCTGCGCTTATTAAGCAGGTCAAGGACATCGATCTCGCCCGTGAAGGGGTGTCGGTAATTCCCATCTATGGCGTGCATTTCGATGTCTATGCGCGCCTCTTTTCGGATAGCGGCTTACCAAAAAGGTGCGCAATTGTGACGGATGGGGATCTAAAGCCGAGTGATGCCGTACCAGGACTCGAAGGCGAGGATGAACTGCCGCCACCACCGGACCTTGAGGCGCTTGGAAATGACTGGGTGCAGGTCTTCGCTTGCAAAACGACCTTTGAGCGGGCGCTGGTGTTTCCCGGCACACTGGAGATGTTCGCCAGGGCGGCAGAGGAAGTCGGTGCGCCTATCGTTGCGGGCCGGCTTCGGGGCGGTTTGCAGAGCATTAACGACGGTATGGATGAGGAAGACGAAAGGAAACTGCTTAACGACCTGCGCGCGTCGGTCCTCAATACCGCTAAGCGATTCGGGAAAGCCCGCTTCGCCCAGGTGGCGGCACGACATGTGGACTGCGCCGAAGTCATGCCGAAATATCTCGGTGAGGCCGTCAGGTGGCTCGTTGAGGAATGAATCTCACCACCGAACAAAAGACCGCCGTTCGCTGTGATGGGAACGTTCTGATCACGGCCTGTCCCGGCAGCGGCAAGACACGGGTCATCATCTCAAAGCTGGTCCGGGCCATGGATGAAGTCCGGGACACGCCGCGCATGCTCGCCTGCATTACCTACACCAATACCGCAGTTCACGAGATCGAGGCAAGGCTTCGCCACCATGCGCAACCCGGTGACGAGAATTTCTACGATGTTTGCACCATCCACTCGTTTTGTCTGAATCACATATTTCGCCCTTTTTGCCATCTGATTGACGGTTACAAGCAGGGATTCAAGGTTCTGACGCCTGATAGCGAAGAGTTTGCTCATTATGTTGCATCAACCTGGGAAAGGTATGGGCGATATGACGTGACTTTCAGGGATATCGACGAGTTCGTAAATCTGCGGATCAACCCCGAGGGTGAGCCTGTCGGGTACGGAATCGAGCGGGGCACGCTAACCCCGGAAGTGGCGAACACCTTCTGGGAAACGATCCGACGTGCCGGATACATCGATTTTTCGAGCATCATCTACTACTCGCTTCTGCTGCTCCGGGACCGGCTCGAGATTCTTGACTATGTTGCTTCTCGATTTGCATGGATTCTGGTCGATGAGTTTCAGGACACATCCGATCTTCAGGTCGAAATCCTTTCCCTGATCGGCGATCGTCGGCGGACCCGATTCTTTCTCGTCGGTGATCCGCTCCAATCCATTTTCGGCTTCGCCGGAGCAAGACCCGATCTTGCCGACGATTTTGCCGGTCGCATCGGAGCCAGGACGGATTTACCGCTTTCCGGGAATTTCCGATCCAGCCAGCCAATCGTGGATCATGCTGAGTTGATTTTTGTTCGTACCCCGCCCATGGAGGCGCTTGGCCCTGTAAGGGCCTATACGGAGCTGCCGCAGTGGCAGCACGGGGGCTCGGCTTTTGAAGTGCTCACGGATTACTTCCTTCCAGCTCTTGATGGTTTGGGGATTCCGTATGGCAATGCCGCAGTGCTTGCCTCGACCTGGTTCCCGTTGTTCCCTCTGGGCAGACAACTACGCAAATACGGCATTAGCATCGTAGGTCCCGGCGCACGACCATATAAGCGTAGATCGCAGTTTGCGCCGCTCGCTGAGCAGGTCTGTGGCTATCTGATGGAATCGAACCCGGACACAATCGTCGGGATTGAGCGCACACTGTTTAATACGCTTCTCGACATGACAGGCCGCGCGAACTTCGATGTCTTTTCGTATCGCGGCCGCGTTGTTGTGTTTCGGCTGCTGGAAAAAGGGAAGGAACTATACGAAGTTCACATGGGCGCGATTTCCTGGCTGGAAGCGGCAGCCAACGCGTTTTCCGACGTTCTCATTGATGCGGAATACATCACAGAAGGGGAACGACATCTGTTTGCCGCTTCCGTGGGGGAGATGAAGTCGGATATGCAACGAAATAATGTGGATTTAGCCAATCTTGCAATTGCTGATGTGGGAATTTATGCCAGCCCGGATGCTGCGCTCAAGCTTTCAACGCTCCATTACGCGAAAGGCCGGGAATACGATGCTGTTGCCATGATCGACATGCATGAAGGAAAGATTCCGCATTGCTACTCAAGGACAGAGGAGGAGGTTCTTGAATTTAAGCGTCTATTCTATGTTGGAGCAACCCGCGCAAAGCGTTTTCTCCTATATGTCACGGACGATTCGGGCCGTAATGGACCATCTCGATTTCTGCGCGAGATTCAAGACTCGTTTAGGTAAGTGGCGTCAATTGTAAAAATCTATGGCTAACAATCGCATACACTCGAGTTCCAGGGACAGTTTACTTAATTCGGTCTCGATAGCCAGCTAAGAGATAAGTAAACTGTCCCGTAACTTGAGCTCGGAACTGCTAGCCGCCGTCGGTGCAGCACCGCCTCCACCGACTTGGCGACGAGGATGCGGGCGAGCCTCTCTAGCAGCGTGTCGCTGTCGGCGGCTCGCGCACGCTGTCGCTGGGCGGGCCGAAACTGCGCTCCATCTGGCGCTCGATCAGACGCAGCAGGGCGGTTGCCTCGCCGAGGCGTTGGCGTTGGTCGAGGCCCTGATTGATGCCTTGCTCGATGTAGTGGTCGATGAAGGTCTGCATGAGCGGTTTTCCGTTAGAGGTCTGTTGCAGCAGGGTGCGGACGGTCGGCTCTTCGACCCGCTGCGTACTTTTGGACGAAGTAGTGCAGCAAATAGCCCGGATGGGGCGCCGCGATATCCGGGGTCAGCGACGGTTGCCGGAGGCCGCGTTCATCCATCCGGGCTGCGCTGGCTGCATCATGATAGGGAACGCGTGAGCGGCAAGGTGCTCGACACCTTGCCTCAATCGACTGCCGGATCTGGTCTTGAGATACGGACATGATCTGCGCCGACCGTGAGCATGGCACCGTCGGCAAGGGCATCGGCATAGCGCTCGATGACCCGTTCCATCAGGGCGATTCGCTGTGCGGCGGGAAGATCGGGCAGGCGCACGATGCCGGTGTGGGGCTCGTCGCGGTGGAACTGAGTTGGAGATGAGTCAGGGTATCCGGTATGCAGTTTGGCCGATAGCGAACGTTCATTTGGTTCGCTGACGGAGGAGGTGGGTCCGCGACTTCGCGGCAAGGGACGGGGGAGGTCGTGTGGAGAAGGCTCCGACAGGTCCGAGGCGGTGCGCACGGGTGTAGGGGGCGCGGTCGAGGCCGGCGCACAAAAAACCCCGCAACGGCGGGGCCAAGGTTGCTTGCTCAAACGGAACCACGCTCCTCAGCGCCGCCGACCCCAAGCACGGCCGGCGGCATCGCGTCGTGCTCAGGCCAGCCGGTGATGGCTCTGCATGTGCAGATAGACCTGGTTCGACACCTCGCGCATCGCGTTGCTGCGGTTGGTGATCCAGGTGCCGTAATGGTCGGTGCGGTTCGACTTCTCGATGATGCCGACGAAGGTGTACGGACGCGGCCGGCCGCGGGTGTCGCGACACTCGATGATGCCCATGTTGCCGCACAGCATCGCCGTGGACCCGGTCTTGTCGTAGACCCGGACATCGGACGGCATGTTCCTCACGCCGCGCGTGATGCGGTCGTGGTTCGGCAGCGCCATGATGTCCAGCAGCTCCGACGAATGCGGCATCTGCCGGTGCCACTGCGCGAACAGGAAGCGGCTGTAATCCCGTGCCGATGCCCGGTTGAGGTAGGTGCGCCCGTTGCTCGGGATGTACTCCACGATGCTGGTCTGGCGGAAGACCCGGGGCGCGTGGCGCTTCAGCACGCGCTCGGTGGCCTGCGCGCCCAGATTGCCGTTGTAGCGGCTGACGATCTGCATGATCTCGTTCGTCGCGCTGTTGCTGCTCTTGCGGATCATCTGCTCCATGGTGCCGCGGATCGAAGCGGTGTATTGCAGCCGGCCCGGATTGTCCTTGAGCGTGTAGAAGAAGGCCTGCGCGACGAAGGGCTTCATCATGCTCGCGGCCTGGAGAGGCTCTTCTTCGTTGATGGACACGAGCTTCTTGCGGCCGGTGAAGTCGTAAACGGACCAAGCCGTCTTCTCGTCCCAGCGGATCTTGCCCTCCGCGCGGAGCCGGTTGACGAGGCTCACGACCTGGCCCTGCAGCGTGGGCAAGCGCGCTGCGTCGGCGGCCATGGGCAGGCCACCGAGCACGGCGCCTGTTGCCAACAGCGTGCGGCCGATGAAGCTGCGGCGGTCCATCGTCGGTGCGTCGCCCGACAGGTCGGCGCTGCTGCGCGCGCCGTGGAGCTGTTCGTTCTGCGATATGCCAAACATGCTGGTTACCCCCGGTGTACCGGCATTGTGCGAATGCGGAAAAATCCGTCTGCGATGCCCGCAAGCGGACATCGCTCCCCCCGGACACGACGGGTCCACCACAAGGCGATGTGCTCAAAGGATAGGCAGGAGCGTCCGGAAAAACAAGTCCGCATCAAAAGAAAAACCACGGCAAGTCAGCCGACTCCGGGGTTTTCTTAAAGCGGGGCGGGAAGACGGGCTGTCGGGGCGTGGCGACATGCCGCGCGCCGGGCGGGCTGCTCGGTGCATGGCAACGGCGAGTCCGGTGCTGCGACCCAGGCGCCAAGGTCTCGGCGGCGCTGAGCGGGGCGTCGTCAGCCCTGCCGACGGCGTGGGCGGCGCAGTTCTTCGGTGGGCTCGGTGACGCCGCGCAGGTGGCTGGTCATGATGATGCCGCTGTGGCGGTGGCGGCGGCGCGCGCTCGGATAGCTCGGGGTGCCCAGGCGCGGCTCCATGGCATCGAGCTCGAACAGCATGAAGTGTGGGGTGATGGCACGCAGGCGCTTGAGCCGCGTAGCGACCCGCAGGTGGCGGGTGCGGATCTGGATCGGGCAGCCCACCGGCAACGAGCTGCGCGGGGAGGAGATCACGCACCAGCCCAGATCGTCGTCGTAGGCGAGCAGGCAGGGCACCTGGCCTGCGCTGTGGTCGGGGGCGTCCTCGCTCACCGCTGCGAAGACGTTCACCAGGGTCGCGAAGCGGGCGCGGCGCGTAATGCCGATGACGATTTGTGCATCGTCGAGGCGCACGATCCGCGCGACCTCTCCGATGGAGGGCCGCAGAAAGCCCTCGTCGCCGATGCCGTAGACGACAACCGAGCCCAGGGCGATGGGCTTGGTGTAGCGCGTCTCCTTGGTGCTGACGATGCTGTGCTGATCGCTCTGCTGGAGCACAACCCATTCGGTGCCGAGGGCGCCTTCGCCGCTGTCGTTCTGTGTCGCCGAGCGTCCGGCAAAGGCCGCGTTGCCGAGCATATGCGCCCGCTTCGCCTGGTCTGCGGTGAAGACCATCTGCAGGTGCGCGCTGACCCGGTCGAAGCCGGTTTCCAGGCGAAAATCGCAGCGATGCCGTTCGCTCTGGTCGGGGCGGTGGGGCGGCACGCCGTGCTCCAGGCTGCGCAACATCGCGCGCAGAATGGGCCGGCGCGCGAGCGGTGGCAGGCCGGCGAGGCAGGCGGCAGTCGCGCTGCTGGCCTGCGTCAGATGTTGGCGCCCCGTCTCCTTGTCTTGGCGGACCGCGTCGGCGAGCACGTTGCAGTCGATGAGCACCCGATGGATGGTCCCCTGTGCCGCCGAGCGGCTGGGTGGCCCGTCTTGGTGTGCATGGGTGAAGCGCACGATGCCGCCGACGGCGATCTTCGGCAGATAGCTGATGACGAGTGCGTCCGGCAATGCGACACAATAGCTGTCGAGGAAGCGCTGGCGCCGCTTGCTCCAGGTGAAACAGTCGAATAGGCCGAAAGCCTGGATCAGCGCGTAGATGCGCTGCGGGCGGGTGGTGCCGTCGGTGTCCAGCAAGAGACGGTCATCGCACATGGCCGGCACGGCGGTGTTCTGCACGCCGGCGCGGCAGAGCACGCAATACAGGGTGTTGACCGCCAGCCAGGCGTTTTGCGGCAGGGGCTGGAAGCGCAGCGCGCGCAGCCGCTGCTGCAGGTGCGTGAGCTCCATGACGCGGGTGGCGGACTCCAGGATGTGCGTGAGCTCGGCCCGGCCATGGCGTTCATCGGTGCGGTAGTCGGCTTCGACCACCGACAGATAGCAGGCGCCGAGCGCGCCGATGACCTCATCGGTCATGTCCAGCAGCTCACGCTGCGGCTGCGGCTCGGGCACGCCGTCTTCGTTCTTGCGCAACGCATCTCGCGCTGCGGCGAAGGTTGGCCATAGCCGCTGCTGTAGGGCGGTCGCGAGCTTGATGCGCTTGGCGGCGGCCAGGTTGCTGCGGTTCAGGGTCCGCACCTGAAACAGCGCTTCCTTCAGCAGCAGTTGCGGGGACTCGAACTCGTCATCAAGGTTGCGGATGAGCTTAGTGGGCGAGCCGACCGGGCTCGCGCCCCATTGGCTCGGCGAGGCGATGCCGAATCTGAGATCCAGCCGATCGGGCTGCGGTGATTGGTTGCGAAAAAACATCCCCGGGCCTTTGAGCGACGGTGCGCTCAGCGTGAGCTGTGGCTCGTCCGGGCGGCAATCCCACCTGCACGCCATCACGGGCGACTGGCGGTCTCGTTGCTGCGGGACCGCTCGTGTTCTGTGGTACGACTGCGAGCGAGCCGAGCCTTGGCTCCCGTTCGCGCGGCCGTCCGCCGTAGTGCTGTGCGCTGTCGCCCGCCATTAACCCTGCGCCCGTCCCCTGGAGGTAGCTCGTCGGGATGTGATTCGGCCGTGGTGCTGCCCTCGCTTAGGGAGGAGCCCGTGCCCGCGCCTGAATTCAGCATACGGGAAGGCCGCGGCGGCACACGTGCGGACTATCACAGTTCCGCCTGGTACTACTGTGGTGGAGGAGCATTTGGCCCGGGGCATCCGAGCACATGCTCCGGGGTCAGTCGTCCGGATCGGGCGGTGCCAGCGCGCCGCGGGCGGCAAGGGTCTCGTCCACCTTGTCGGCGATCTGCCGCTCGATCTGGCCCTTCACCGCCGTCAACAGCAACCCGAGCTTGATGCTCAGGTCCAGGGCCTCTTCGGTGACCGTAATCTGCCCCGAGACACCGGAGCGCCAAAAGCTGAGCGTGTCGCCGTCCCATGCGTAGTCGGCACCGAACTCGCTGTCGACCCGCTCCGCGATGCGCTCGACCTCCGCCTTCGCCTCCACGAGCGTGAGCGTGTGCTGGCGCACGATGTGGATAATGGACATGCACTTGGCCTCCTCGGCGGCGCGGCTGGCCGCGCCTTGCTGTTCTCGGGCACGCGCCCGCGGCGTCGCGCGGTTCCCGCGCAGCGGGGCCCCGCGCCCGGCCGCCCGCTGCACCGCACGCAAGGTTAGTACAGATCCGGGGGCCGGTGGCCAGTGCCGCCATCAGGGATGCTGATCGTCGTTTGGCGCTTGCCGTTGCGCGAGCCCCTGCCGGAAGGCCGCGGAGCGCCGATCGCCACCCCGCGGCTGCGGGCGCGCGCGCCGGTTCAGCCGTGCGTCGATGTCCTCGCAGAAGCCCTCGTCACCCAGTACCCAAGCCTTGTTCGTGGCATCGCGGATGCGTTGCACCGTGGCGTCATCCGGTGCCGCGTCGCAACGCTCCCGATAAGCGGCCTGGCGCGCCGCCGGGTGCTCGCCCAGGGCGTCGTAGACGGGGTGCGGCGTCACCAGCTCGTCCTCGGTGCCGAGCGCGTTGGCGCCGTAGCTCGACCATTCGTAGTCGGACGCTGTCGGCACCAGCCCGGCGCGGACCGGGTTGCGCTCGATGTAGCTGGACACCTCCAGCAAATAGGCCTGCGGGTCCAACAGCGTCGCCCGGTAGCGCCCGTCCCAGAGCGTGCCGGTGCGCTCATAGCGCTGGTTCGCATGCTGCACGTAGTAGCGGCCGGTGTACTGCATCAGCTTGCCGATGTCGCCGTCCTCCGCGGGCGTCAGCAGCAAGTGGAAGTGGTTCGGCATGAGCACGTAGGCGTGCACGGCGCAACGGAAGCGGGCGGCGGCGTCGCGCAGTGTCGCCCAGAGTACCCAGTAGTCCTCTTCGTCATGCAGTATCCGCGTCCGGTTGTTGCCCCGCTGAACGACGTGTTGCGGATAGCCCGGAAGGATGAATCTCGGTAGCCGTGCCATGGCGCTGCTCCTCTGCTGCTGCCCCCAAGCTGAGTATAGACGAGCAGTGGAACACGTCCCCATTGTCGCGCGATTTCCGCGCGATTTCGGCGCGACACGGCGAGTTCGGATACCATACTCGGTTTTCCCGTGATGCTTTAGCTTATGCAAGACCTCAATCCGATCCGTGCACAAATCGCTGACCTCCAGGGGCGTGTCGAGTCCCTGAGGGGGTATCTTTGACTTTGCCGGCAAGCAGGAACGACTGACCGAAGTCCTCCGCGAGCTAGAGGACCCGAACATCTGGAACGACCCCGAGCGGGCCCAGTCCCTCGGCCGCGAGCGCGCGGCGCTGGAGCAGGTCGTCGTCAACTTGGAGCAGCTCGGCGCCGGCCTTGGCGACGCATCGGATCTGCTCGAGATGGCCGCCGAGGAAGGCGACGCGGACACCGTAGCAGCGGTGGCCGCAGACCTCGCGGACGCCGAGCGGCGCGTCGGCGAGCTTGAGTTTCGCCGCATGTTTTCCGGCGAAATGGACAGCTCCAATGCCTTCCTCGACATCCAGGCGGGCTCGGGCGGCACCGAGGCGCAGGACTGGGCCGAGATGCTGCTGCGCATGTACCTGCGCTGGGCCGAGGACCACGGCTTCAAGACCGAGCTGATGGAGGTCTCGCCCGGCGACGTGGCCGGCGTCAAGTCCGCCACCGTCGCGGTGCAGGGCGACCACGCCTTCGGCTGGCTGCGCACCGAGACCGGCGTGCATCGGCTCGTGCGCAAGTCGCCGTTCGACTCGGGCAATCGCCGGCACACGTCGTTTGCCGCCGTGTTCGTGTCCCCGGAGATCGACGACTCCGTCCACATCGACATCAACCCGGCGGACCTGCGCATCGACGTCTACCGCGCCTCCGGTGCCGGCGGCCAGCACGTGAATCGCACCGAGTCTGCCGTGCGCATCACGCACAATCCCACCAACATCGTGGTCCAGTGCCAGAACGACCGCTCCCAGCACAAGAACAAGGACCAGGCCATGAAGCAGCTCAAGGCCAAGCTCTACGAGCTGGAGATGCAGAAGCGCCGCGACACGGCGCAGGCGCTGGAAGACACCAAGGCCGACATCGGCTGGGGCAGCCAGATCCGCTCCTACGTGCTCGATCAGTCCCGCATCAAGGACCTGCGCACCGGCGTCGAGACCGGCAATACGCAGCCCGTGCTCGATGGGGCGCTGGATCAGTTTATTGTGGCGAGCTTGAAGAGTGGACTCTAGGAAGGGCCGAGGGCCGAGGGGCAAGGCCGATGGTCGGCGCTTGGTTTGAGAGCGACACAGCGACCATTCGCCGTGCCGAAGATTGCAGTACGTGAATAACCCATGAGTGACACACAGCCAAACGACGCCGACACCGCACCGGTTCCGCCCGAGCCGGACGAGCACAAGCTAATCGCGCAGCGGCGCGAGAAGCTTGCGGCCATCCGCGAGCAGGGCATCGCCTTTCCGAACGACTTCCGCCGCAACGTCGTCGCCGGCGAGCTGCACGCGGAGTACGGCGACATGGACGCGGCAGAGCTGGAGACGCGCAACGTGCGCGCGAAGGTGGCCGGGCGGCTCATGAGCCGGCGGGTCATGGGCAAGGCGAGCTTCGCGCACTTGCAGGATATGTCCGGGCGCATCCAGGTGTTCGTGCAGCGGGATCTGCTCGGCGATGACGAATACGCCTGGTTCAAGAAGGACCTCGACATCGGCGATATCGTCGGCGCGTCCGGGCAGCTCTTCAAGACCAAGACCGGGGAGCTGTCGGTCAAGGCAGATTCGCTTCGGCTGCTCACCAAGTCCCTGCGCCCGCTGCCCGAGAAGTGGCACGGGCTGTCGGACCAGGAGAGCCGCTACCGGCAGCGGTATCTCGACCTGATCATGAACGAGTCGGCGCGGCAGACCTTTCGCACCCGCACGCGATTGGTCCACGGCATTCGGGAGTTTCTCGATGCGCGGGACTTCATGGAGGTCGAGACCCCGATGATGCAGGCGATCCCGGGCGGTGCCGTCGCCCGGCCCTTCGTCACGCATCACAACGCGCTCGACATGCAGTTGTTCCTGCGTATTGCGCCGGAGCTGTACTTAAAGCGGCTGGTTGTCGGCGGCTTCGAGCGGGTCTACGAGATCAACCGCAACTTCCGCAACGAAGGGCTCTCGACCCGGCACAACCCCGAGTTCACGATGCTGGAGTTCTATCAGGCCTACGCGGAGTACACGGACCTGATGGATCTCACGGAGGAAATGATTCGCGCGCTTGCCCTCGGCGTGCTGGGCACTACGACCGTGCACTACCAGGGTACGGACTACGACCTCGCCCGGCCCTTCGCGCGCATGACCGTGCGCGAGTCCATCCTGCACTTCAATCCGGACATCGAAGGGGCCGCGCTCGACGATCTGGCGCGCGCCCGGGAGATCGCCGCCCGGCTCGGCATTCCGCTCAAGGACAGCTACGGGCTCGGCAAGGTGCAAGTGGAGATCTTCGAGAAGACGGTCGAGAACCGGCTCATGCAGCCGACCTTCATCACCGCCTATCCGACGGAGGTCTCACCGCTGGCACGGCTCAACGATGCCGACCCCTTCGTCACGGACCGCTTCGAGTTTTTCGTCGCCGGCCGCGAGATCGCCAACGGCTTCTCGGAGCTCAACGACGCCGAGGACCAGGCCGATCGCTTCCGCAAGCAGGTGGCCGACAAGGACGCGGGCGACCTGGAGGCCATGCATTTCGACGCCGACTACATCCGCGCGCTGGAGCACGGCATGCCGCCGACGGCGGGAGAGGGCATCGGCATCGACCGGCTGGTGATGCTGTTCACCGACTCGCCGTCGATTCGGGATGTGCTCTTGTTTCCGCACATGCGGCCGGCAGACTGAGCTTGCAGCTGCAGCGCTGGTGCTTAGCTGCGGAAATCCCGACAACGACAACGACCCGAGAACGGTGTCGGGATTTGCGGACTGCTGCACTAGTCGGCTGCGCTGTCCAGCTCCACCTTGTCGTAGACCTCGATCAGTGCCAGGCTTGCCCCGACCGATTCGAGCGGAACGGTCTCGGACAGACTCTCGTAGGTACTGAGCAGCCACTGGCCGTCCTCCTGGCGGACGTAGAGCTCGGCGCTGACGCGGTGCTGGGAGAGCAGGAGATAGGTTCTTAGGCTCGGCAGCCGCCGGTAGTGCGAGAACTTATCGCCGCGGTCGTAGGCCTCGGTGGAGTCGGACAGGATCTCGATGATGAGCGTCGGGTTGGTGATGGTGTCGCGGCGCTGATCGTGGAAGCTGCGCTCGCCGCAGACCGCCATGACGTCAGGGTAGGCACCGATGTTCGCGGCATCGACGCGGACCTTCATGTCGCCTGCATAGACGTAGCAGGGGCGGCGCTTGAACTGGGCGCGGAGTTCGGCGCTGACGTTGACCGAGATGGTGTTGTGCTCGGCGGTCCCGCCCGTCATCGCGAATATCTCGCCGTCGACAAACTCGCTGCGAGCGTCCGTCATCGCCCGCTCGGCGGCGAGCCAGTCGTCGAAGCTTAGGCGCGGGACGGGTTGCACGGACATGCGGTGGCTCCGGAGGCCTGGTTTCGTCCCAGTATAGTGTTGCTTGTGCCGCCGGCTATGCCGACGGCGACCGTCCTATTCATCGGCGATGGACACATCCTTACCGGCAGCGGTCAGCTTGGCGGTCTTGTCGTTGATGTAGTCGAAGGGGCTGTCCGGGAAGTCCTTGTACTTGCCGAGGCCCGCGTACTCCAGCAGGCCGACGAAGTGGTAGCGGTAGAGCATGCTCTCGATGCGGGCGATCTCGGCCTTCTCGCCGGCGGGGCCGTCGAGCAGCACCAGCGTCGGACGATATTCGACACCGAGGGCGTCGGCGAGCTTGCGGCCCGTCGTGGGCTGGCCGTCGGTACCGGTGAGCTCGGCATCGGAGTGCGCATCGACGCGCACGACGGTGAAGGGACCGAGCGCGTCCGTCACCTCCGCGGCCGTCAGGTGCCCGTCGTGCAGCGCGTCGCAGGCGACGCAGGCCGCGTCCTCGAACAGCAGCAGCAGCGGGCCGTCGATCGCGCTCAGGTCGCCGACATCGACGGCCTCCCGGATCTTCGGGTGTGAGCGAAAGCTGTAGGCGGGCGCATCGGCGGCTGTCTTCTGCGCGTCCAGGTACGCGGCGAGCGTCTGCCCCTCGTAAGCCTTGGCATCGACGTAGTCCAGCACCCGCTTGAAGTCCTGCACGTTGCGATAGCCGCTGACCCGTGCGACAGGGTCGCCGGCGCCGTTCAGGAACACCACCGTCGGCGTGAAGCGCACGTCGAGCTGCTCCGCCAGCGCCTTCTCGGTCAGCGTCGTGTCGGCGTCGAGCGCCACCTCGCGGTCGCCGCGGACGTTGAGCGCGATGACGTCGAAGCGCTCCTGCAGCCACTCGCTGTAGTCGCTCCCCTGGAAATTCTCCTCAATCATCTTGAAGCAATAGGGGCAGCCGTTCATCTCCAGGAACAGGATGACGTGCTTGTCGCCGTCCGCGGCCTCGCTCAGGTCCTCGGCGATGTCGAGGAAGCTCTCCTTGAACCAATCCGGGTGGCTCGCCTCCTTGCCGCCGAGTACCCGGCCGGCGTCGCCGGTGTCGGCCAGGGTCGGGCTCGCGGCGAGCGGCAGCAGAACGAACAAGAGGATCAGGAACTTTGCGCGGGGCAAGGAAGTCATGCAGTGATCTCCTGAGGGGATGAAGACGGGGCGACCAAGGCCTTCAGCAGGGCAGTTTAGCAACCGGCACGGCCGCGCCCAAGAGGCGCCGGATCAGCGCCGCCGAAGCGTCCGGTGCCGCCGCGCTGGTCCAGCAGCGCTGGTCGCCGGGTGTGTTGTCTGCGTCGCGCAGCAGCCCCGTCTCTGCCAGCCGGTTGCGTACGTGGCGGGCGACGGCGGCGCCGGCGTCGGTGATCCGCACGCCGGGCCCGGCGATATCGCTGATGAGTCCATGCAGCAGCGGATAATGGGTGCAGCCGAGCACCAGCGTGTCTGCACCGCGCTCAAGCAGTGGCGACACCAAGTCCGCGACCAGCCCGCGCAGGGCCTCGGCCTCGAAGTCGCCGGTCTCGATGAGCTCGACCAGGCCGGGGCAGGGCTGCGTTAGCACCTGCACCGGACCGTGGAAGCGCCCGCGCAGCGCCTCAAACTTCTCGCTCTTCAACGTGCCGCTGGTGGCTAGCACGCCGACGACGCCGCTCTTGGTGCAGGCCGCCGCGGGCTTTACGGCGGGCTCCATGGCGATGATGGGCAGCTCATGCAGCGCCCGCAGGTGCGCCGCGGCGATGCCGGTGGCCGTGTTGCAGGCGATGACGATGGCCTTCGCGCCCTGCTCGATCAGGAACCCGGTGATGGCCTCGGCGCGGGCGCGCACCAGCTCCGGTGCCCGCTCGCCGTAGGGCGCGTGGCCGGAGTCGGCGACGTAGCAGAGGTGCTCGGCCGGTAGCGCCCGGCGGATCTCGGCGAGCACCGTGAGCCCGCCGACGCCGGAATCGAATACGCCGATGGGACCGTCGGCGCTCGCGCCCATGCCCGTGCGCTGCCTGCGCGCCAGGGCCTCAGGCGGCCACGTCGCCGAAGCCGTAGGCCGGCGCGCGCAGCTTGAGCACCGGCCCGTCGTCGCCGAGCCTGAGCTCACCGCCCTCGGCGGCGGCGATTTCGGCCACCACCAGCATCTCCCAGCGCCCGGACGCGGTGGCCCGCGCATCGACGACGCGCCCCGGCCCCTGCTCGGAGCTGCTGCCGGGCGCAGTGAGGGCATCCCCAGGCTGCGGGCGTGTGTCCGTCTCGACCTCGGCGATGTACATGCGCCGCTTCAACTTGCCCAGGTACTGCATGCGCGCGACCACCTCTTGGCCCGTGTAGCAGCCTTTATGGAAGCTCACGCCGTCGATGAGCTGCATGTTCGTCATCTGCGGCACGAAGCTGTCGGTGGTTTCTGGCAACACCGTCGGCAGGCCGGCGCGGATATCGTGCAGCGCCCAGAGGTCCGGATGCGCCTCGACGGCGCCCGCCTCCGCGGCACCCTGCCACAACGCCTGCGCGACCGCCACGGGCGCGATGACGAGATAGCGCGGGCGCTCGCCGGCGACGCGGATCAGCGCGCCGTCGCCGGCGCGGCTCATGGCGTTGTCGTCCTGCGGCAGGGCGCCGAAGTGGGCCGCGAGCACCGCGTCGGCACAGGCACCGATGACGCCGAAGCAGACCAGGGCATCGCTGGCGTCGTCGATGCTGGCCTTGGCCCGCAGCAGGAACATGCGCAGGCGCTTCAACAGTGCCCCCATCTGGCTGCGCGGCAGCACTAGAAACAGGCTTTCTTCAAGGCGTAGCAGCCGGAAGTTGGCGAGCATGCGGCCCTTGGGGCTGCAATGGCTGCTGAGTTGGGTATGGGTGTCGGAGAGCTCGCGGACGTCGTTGGTCACCTGGCCTTGCAGGAAATCTGCCGCCTCCGGCCCGCCGATGGCGATGAGCCCGAGCTGCGAGAGGTCCGTCAGCGCGCAGGCGGTGTCCGGCGCCGCTGCGGTGAGCGTCACGTTGGCGGGCTCGGCGGCCGGGGCGCCGCGGGCGGTGAGAAAGCTTTGCCAATCCGGGTTCATGGGTTCGGGTCTCCCTTGCTAATGGTGCCGGGAACGGGCAGGCTGCAAAGCATAGCGGCTGCCCCGCGGGGCGTCGATGAATCAGGGCTGTGATCCAGCATCGCCGATGTGGGGCCGATCTGCGGCAATCCCGCGCGGCGCTCGCCTCGTGCCCACACCGGCCGCCATGCTGGCGGGTGCGGGTCGGATCACGCCGCCGCCCAACCCGACTTTCCTTATACCGAGCCCACCTCTGCCCATGCCCCTCGGCGCCGACAGCCTCGTCCTGTACAAGATTCACCCTGCCCGCATCGTCAGCCTCGGCGAGAAGATCGAGATCGAGGTGGAGGGCGGTCAGAGCAAGCGCGTGCGCCCGAAGGACATCGTGCCGCTGCATCCGGGGCCGTTGAAGCGCCTGGCGGACTTGGGCGAGCCCGGCGGCGCCCCGCCGGATGAGGCCTGGGAGCTCTTGGAGGGCGCCGAGACCAACCTGAGGGAGCTGGCGGAGCTAATCTACGGCGACTTCACGCCGGCCAGCGCCTGGGCGGTGTGGAAGCTCTTGGACGAGGGCCTGTGGTTCGAGGGCACGCCCGAGCTGATCCGGCCGCGCGCGCGCGAGGCCATCGAGCACGACCGCGCCGAGCGCGAGGCGAAGGCCCGCGCCGAGCAGGAGCAGGCCGATTTCATAGCGCGCGTGGCAAAGGGCCGCATCATCGACGCCGACCGCCCGCGCTTGGTCGAGGTGGAGCGGCTCGCCAACCAGCAGGGTGAGCACAGCCGCATCCTGAAGACGCTGGACCTGCCCGAGACGCCGCAGGCGGCGCATCGGTTTCTGGTGCGGGTCGATTACTGGCCGGCCGAGCACAACCCGTATCCCATGCGCAGCGGCGTCGCCGTCAGCGAGCCGGACCTGCCGGTGCCGCCGCTGGCGGATGAAGACCGGCTCGATCTCACGCACCTGCCGGCCTTCGCCATCGACGACGAGGGCAACCAGGACCCGGACGATGCCGTCAGCATCGACGGCGAGCGCATCTGGGTGCACGTGGCCGACGTCGCGGCGCTGGTGGCGCCGGACAGCGAGCTGGACCGCGAGG
Organism: Thiohalocapsa sp. ML1; assembly: GCF_001469165.1. Lineage (GTDB taxonomy): Bacteria > Pseudomonadota > Gammaproteobacteria > Chromatiales > Chromatiaceae > Thiohalocapsa. Next base: position 72,218 of record NZ_JABX01000023.1, read on the forward strand.
CGCGTGCTCGCGGCGCGAATCTCTACCTGCCGGAGGGTGTCGTCAACATGCTGCCGGCGGCGGTCACCGAACAGCTCGGATTGGGTCTCCAGCCCATCTCGCCGGCCTTGTCGTTCGGACTCAAGGTGGGCGACGACGGCGAGCTGTCGGATATCGACATCCGCCCGACGCTGATCCGCGCCGAGCGGCTCAGCTACGCCGGTGCCGAGACCAGGCTCGCCGAGCAGCCCTTTGCGGCGCTCAACGCCGCCGCGGCACGCTACCGCGCCCGCCGCGAGGCCCAGGGCGCCGCTGGGCTCGACCTGCCGGAGGTGAGTCTGCGGGTCACGGACGGCGAGATCCTGATCCGGCCCATCGACCGCCACGGCTCCCGTGCCATGGTCACGGACCTGATGCTGATGGCGGGCGAGGCTGCGGCGCGCTGGTGCGGCGAGCGCGGCCTGCCCATTCCCCATGCGACGCAGCCGCCGCCGGACAGCATCAGGCAGCCGGAGGGCATGGCGGCCATGTACGCCTATCGCCGACAGTTCAAGCCGAGCCGCACGACCATCGACCCTGGCCCGCACTTCGGGCTCGGCTTGCGCGCCTATGCCCGCGCGACGAGCCCGTTGCGGCGCTATGCGGATCTGCTCGTGCATCAGCAGGTTCGCGCCGCGCTGGCGGGTCGCGCGCCGCTGACGGCCGAGCAGGTGAGCGCCCGCGCCGGCGAGGCGGACCAGGGCGGCATCGCCGTGCGCCGCGCCGAGCGGCAGTCGAACCAGCACTGGAAGCTCGTGTACCTGCTGCGGCACGGCGGCTGGCAGGGGGAGGGCGTGGTCGTCGAGCTCGGCGAGCGCAAGGACACGGTGATGATCCCGGCGCTGGCGCTGGAGACCAAGCTCCGCGCGAAGGTCGATCTGGCGCTGGATCAGCACCTCAGGCTCGGCTTGGTCGATGTGGATCTGTACGACCAGGACGCTCGGTTTCGGGTGCTGGGCTGAGCCCGGTTGCTGCCGGGCGCTCTGTATCAGTTAGCGGAACAGCTCGCCGGTGTCGTCGGCCCTGGCCGCCGCGAGCAGCCAGCGCTGGAGCTGGTCCGTGTCGCGGCAGGTCTCGATGCGCTCGCGGCTCGCCACATCGACGGCCAGGCCGCGGTCTTCCAGCAGCGCCAGGACTGCGCGGGCCACGCCTTGTGCCACGCCTTGTGCCACGCCCTGTGCGGCACCCTCGCCGCGCACGGCATCGAGATCCTCGTAGCCCTCGCGCTGCAGCAGGTTGCGCAGCACCGCCCGATGCCCGGCCTCCCGGTCGTACAGCGCCTCCACCGGCACCGGATTGCGCAGCAGGCCGGGGGCGGTCAGGATCTCCCCGGGGTGCACGACGCGCATCGGCTCGTTCGGGCGGTAGACCTCCACCCGGCGCGGCCCAAGCAGCCGCACTACCCAGACTTGGGTCGTGCCGTTGCCGAGCAATTCTGCGATCTTCGTTTGCAGCTCGTCCTCGTCCTGGCCCTTGCCGGCATACTCCACCGCGAGCGGCGGCACGCCCTTGATCCAGCCGCGCTCGTCGCCGGCCGGTGCGATGGCGATGTCCGGTGCGCGCAGCGTGCCCTGCTCCGGCGAGAAGCCGGCGTCGATGCCGGCCCAGTCCACGGCCGGGTCCGTCTCCAGGGCGGCGGCGCCGATCAGGTTCGGACCCGCGTGCTCGCGGCCGGACGGCGCGCAATAGATGGGGTGACCGCTGCTTAGCTCGTAGCGGTCGCCGTCGCGGAGCTGGTCGGCGCGGAACGGGCCTTGCGGGTCTGCTTTCGGATTGCTGGCCATGGTCTCGATGTCCGCTGTCGTCGTTGCGGTCAGTGTAGCGCGCCGATGCCGGCGCGGCACACGTGTGCGGCGAGGGTTGCTCCCGTCACTCGACCGGCTCCGTGCCGATCGCCGGCACATCGCTTGCCGTCTCCTCGGGCATGGCCGCAGGTTGCTCGGTTGCCGGCTGGATTGCCGGCTCGGCCGCCGGCAGCAGCGCCAGCGCCCGCGCGAAGTCCGAGGGGTTCAGGTACTGGATCACGACGCCGCCGTCCGCATCGCGGGCGATGTCCATGCCCCGTTCCGGATACAGCCAGTGCACGACGCCGGAGTCCTCGGTGCGGCGCTCCGCGGGCTCGCCGAAGCGCCCGGCGATGTCGCGCGGCTCCAGGCTCTTCCAGGGCAGATAGGTCAGGATGCGGATGGGCGCCCCGGCGAGCCGCTCCACGTCCGTCGGGTCCAGCTTCACCTTGCGGCTGCCGCTGCCGGTCTTGCTGATGCGAAGCCCGCGCTCGTACATCGCCGCCAGCTCCGACTCCTGCAGGTCCAGCGTCACGATCCAGTCCGCGCGCAGGTTGCTCAGCATGATGTCGTTGAAGTAGACCTCGACGCTGTGGCTGCCGTTCGGGTTCACGAACAGGTTGACCTTGCCCTCCTCATCGAGCAGCGCACGCACATCGGCCAGCGTGCTGTCGCCGACGGTCAGGTCGAACACGCGCGTGTTACCGGCGGCATCCCGGCTCGCGTCCCAGGGATAGAGCCGCAGGCCGGCGCGGTCATTCGGCAGCAGCGGCAGCACCAGCAGGATGCCGATGAAGGCCATCAGCGCCGCGGCGAGGGTGGTGAGGATGATCTTGCGGTCCATTTTGCGAGGGGCTAGGGGCTAGGGGCTAGGGGCCAGGGGCTAGGGGCTAGGGGCTAGGGACGAGGAGCTGGGACGGCGTTGGGGCGATGGTGATCGTTGGCCTGATTGACGCTCTGCGTCCTTGTCGGGGCACTGCGACGACAACGCGCTTGGTCCGACCGGGGCCGCGCTAATCAAGCAACAGCGCCGCAACCACGGCGCGGCCCTCGCTGACCAGGATGTTGTAGGTGCGGCAGGCCGCGCCGGTGTCCATCACCTCGACACCGATGCCGCGCCGCAGCAACGCGTGCTGAACCGCCGGGTCCGGAAAACGCTGGCGGCTGCCGGTGCCGAGGATCAGCACCTGGGTGCCTTCCAGCAGCACCGCCTCCAGGTGCGCGACGCTGAGCGACGCCACATCGTCCGGCCCCCAGTCCAGCGCCACATGCCCCGCCGACACCGCCACGCTGCGGGCGTAGTCGCGGCCGTTGATGCGCACCCGCCCGGCGTCGTAGGCCTCGATGAGGTTGGCGCCCGGGTCTGCGATTTCCGCGAATTTCATGTCGACGATGCGCTCGATGTCGGCGGCTGCGTGTGCGACTGAGGATCGGGCTGCTTCACTCGATCCCAAGGGCACGGCAGCCGGCTCAGGCGAGGCTGCGCAGAGCCAGGGTGATTGGTCTGGGCAGGCTCGGGATGGCGTCAGTCTAGATCACTACGGTTGCTGTCGTCGTCAGGTCTTGGGCGAGGTCGCGACGGTGCGGAGCATGCCGAGCAGTCGCTCGGCGGCAGCAGCCCAGCTCACCCGTTCGGCGAGCGCAGCCGCCATCGCAGCGGTGTTGCGGAACGCCGCCGCACGGTCCTGCAGGGTGGACTCGATGCGTCGCTCCCATGCCTGCGCATCGGTCTCGCAGTCGCCGGTGACGGGCACGATGCAGCGGTTTGCCTGTTCCAACGCGCGGTGCTCACGGAGCAACTGCGCCAGGCCGCTCTGCTCGCTGATCAGGATCGGCGTGCCGGCTGCCAGGGCCTCGATGCCGACCAGGCCGAAGCCTTCGCTGCGGGACGGCATCAGCACCAGGGAGGCCGTTTTTAGGTCGCGCTCCAGCCGCTCCGCGTTCGGCACGTACTCGCGCGTCTGGATGTCCGTGCCCGGGCTGCCGGCGCAGCCCTCCAGCCACCGCCTCAGCTCATCGCCCTTGCCCGGCTCCGCGCCGCGGACAATCAAGCGTGGCCGCTGGCCGCGCAGCAGGCCGACCGCGCGGGCGGCGATGTCGAGCCCCTTCAGCTCCCGGTCTTCGGTGCGACCGAGCAGCAGGCAGATCGCGAGCGGTGCGGGTGTGCGCTCGGCCTTGGGACTGCTGATGCCAGGGTCCAGCCGCAGCACCGGGGGCGGCGCCGTCAACCCGTGGAGGCGGGTGGCGATCTCGTCGTAGAGCCTGGGGCCGACGGCCACCACCAGATCCGCCGTCTCCGCGAGCGCCTCCTGACCCAGCTCTTTGTGCTCGCCCTTGGCTGCGGCCGTGGTGCCGGTCTGCGGTTTGAAGCGCTCGATGTCGCCCGGGGCGGTGTGGATGATGTGCACGCGCCGGGCGCCCGGGCAGTGCTCCTCCGCCTGCACCTTGGCCGCGGTGCCGGTGACGTGGTCGTGGCCGATGACGATGTCGGGCGTGAAGCCCTTCGGCAGATCGGGGCGCAGGTAGAGCCGGGCCTTGCCGTCCATGCCGATCTCCCGGCGCGCATCGATGAGCAACACGCCGTGTGATTGCGCGTGGGCGCGTTCCTCGGCATCCGAGTCCGAGACCAGGCAGGCTACATCTTGTCCCGCCTGGCGCAGCGCGATGCACAGTTCCCGGTTGAAGGTGGGCACGCCGCCGTGGCGGGAGAACCATTCGGAACAGATGGTGAGGATGTGAAGCGGGCGGTCCGCGGCTTGGATCAAGGGGACTTCCTCCAGAGGCAGTCGTCCGGGCTGTGAGTCCGGTCCAGGCAGGGCGCTCGGGCCGAACTGCCGGCGCGTGATGGTGCGGTCGAGCCCGGTGAGGCGGGGTGGCAGGTGCGGGAAGTAATAGGCCACGGGCTGGGCCTCATCGCGACATGGACTCTCGTCCCAGGCCCGCAGCAGCAGCGCCCGGAGGTCATCCGTATCGCCCGTGACCGGCGCAGCCAGAAAGGCGCTCAGGTAGTGTCGGGCGCTATCCAGATCGCCCGCCGACAGCGCCATCATGGCCTGGAGCCAATCGAGCGGATCGCCTGCCTCGGTATCGCGCAGGTTGGGGAATTGCCCGAGTGCCGCGATGGCCGCGTCCGGCGCGCCTGCACAGAGTCGGGTGAAGGCTTCACGCACGGCAAGGTCGAGAAAGCGCGGGAACTCCGCCCGGCCGCGCGCAGCGCGGTCGGCTGCCCCGGCCCAGTTGCCTAACAGCTCCGCAAGTAACAGCTCGGAGAGCGCCTTGGATTGCGGGTCCAAGCACTCTTCGCCGGTCCAACCCGGCGCCTCCAGCAGCAACCCCCGATCGTTTGCCGCGTAGGCGAGGTAGAGCGCCATGTTGACGATGCGGTAACGGCTGCCAGACCCGCTGACCTGGATGCGCCGGATCCCCTCGCGCAGGGTCGCGATGGCCTCGGGTGTCCTGCCTCGGCGGTCCAGGATGCGTCCGAGCGACTGGTAGAGCGAGAAGAGGCTCTTCTCGGCCGGTACCTTGACGATGCCCTCGCGCAGCAGCGCCACGGCCTCGTCCGGCTTTCCGCTGCGGTCGAGGATCTCGGCGGCAGCTTGGTAGAGCGGCGGGCTGGTCGGGATCTTGGCGAAGCCCTCGCGCAGCAGCGCCACCGCCTCATCCGGCTTGCCGCTGCGGTCGAGGATCTCGGCGGCGGCCTGGTAGAGGGAAGCCAGGCTCTTCTCGGCCGGTACCTTGGCGATGCCCTCGCGCAGCAGCGCCACGGCGTCGTCGGGGTTGCCGCGGCGGTCGAGGATCTCGGCGGCGGCCTGATGGAGCGGCTGGCTGGTCGGAATCTTGGCGATGCCCTCGCGCAGCAGCGCCACGGCCTCATCCGGCTTGCCGCTGCGGTCGAGGATCTCGGCGGCGGCCTGGTATAGAGCGAACAGGTTCTTCTCGGCCGGCACCTTGACGATGCCCTCGCGCAGCAGCGCCACGGCGTCGTCGGGGTTGCCGCTGCGGTCGAGGATCTCGGCGGCGGCCTGGTAGAGCGGCCCCAGGCTCTTCTCGACCGGCACCTTGGCGATGCCCTCGCGCAGCAGCGCCACGGCGTCGTCGGGGTTGCCGCTGCGGTCGAGGATCTCGGCGGCGGCCTGGTGGAGCGGCTGGCTGGTCGGGATCTTGGCGATGCCCTCGCGCAACAGCGCCACGGCGTCGTCGGGGTTGCCGCTGCGGCCGAGGATCTCGGCGGCGGCCTGGTAAAGCGCGTCAAGACCCTTCTCGGCCGCAACGTTTCTGATCGCCTCGCGCACGGTCTTTTCAATGCGCCCGGCGCCATGGGCTTCCGCTTCCAGCCTGATTCGCAGTCCCCAAGCGTCGGCCGGCGAGCGCGGCCCCGTACCCGCGCGGGCATGCTCCACGGCACGCCGCAAGTCATCATTGCGCCGCCGGTACGCGAGCAGTCGCGCCAGGTAGTAGTGCAGCCCCTTGGCGCCGCCGCCGTCGGACAGCAGCGCGGACAGGAAGGCGATGCGCTCGTCCACCTCGGCCGGGTCCCGCGGGACGGGCGTGACCCAGTTGATGAGGGCGTGGACGTGGCCTTCGAAGCGCTGGCCCACCTCGCGCAGGGCCTCGTCGTCCCCGGCCTGCACATAGTGGTAGCGGGCCTCCACGAAGGCGCCGCCGAGTCGCTCCGGGGGGCCGGTGATCTGCCTGGCGCGGAAGTGGCGGCCGAACCAATCGCCGGCCACGCGGTGGGCCTGCTGCCTGGCTTCCGGCGGCAGCGAGGCGACCACGGTGTCGCGGAGCAGCGACGGCATTGCGTAGCGTTGGCGCCGGAGCTCGATGACGTAGCGGTCGACGAGCTCGGCCCGCAGCCGCGGCAGCGTGTCGCCGGCATCGATGAGTCGCTCGAGCGCCTGCGGCTCCACCGGGTTGCGGAACACCGCGAGCCGCCGCAGGAAGCGCTCACCCGCCGCGTCCAGCCCCTCCCGGGCGCGCTGGAACATCTCGGACTCGATGCGCGTCAGCAGCTCTGCCGACACCTTGCGGTCCTTGGCCTCCCAAGTCTCGTGGGCGAATCCGAGCAGGTCGTCGAGGGGCTCATAGCGCAGGCGGTTGGCGAAGAGGCGCAGCGCGCGGGGATAGCCGCCGAGCCAGGTGGCGATGTCGTGCTTGCGGGCGTGCGGGAACTCGCCGTCGATACCCTCGGCGGCAAGCAGGTGATCGAACAGCTCGACGGCCTCGTCCGCGGGCAGCCCGTGCAGCCGATGCACCGCCCAACGCTCGTTCGCGCGCTCGCGCTCCAGCTCCCGGCTGGACAGCAGCAGCACGCGGCCCGCGCCGCGGCTGCCGCCCAGCTCCTTCAGCACGCGGGCCAGCTCCGGGGAGGGCTTGCCGGAACCGGGGACGAAGCCCCGCTGCAGCTCGTCGATGACCAGGAGCACGGGCCGGGCGAGGATGGCCTTGAGGGTGGGCAGGCTCAGGCTGTCCGCGAGGCGATGATCGCCCTGGTCCGCCAGGGTCTCGGCGAGGTTCAGCAGCAGGTCGTCTTCCAGGCCGACCGACGCGGCGGGGCATTCGACCAGGGGTTTCAGCACCGCCGCAGAATCCAGGCGCACCATCAGCTCCTCGGCGATGCGGGTCTTGCCGACGCCTGGGAAGCCCTCGATGACGCAGATCGGCGGACCCTTGGGCCACCACTCCTGCGCCAGCCAGTCGATCAGTTGTTGGTGCTCGCGCCCGTACAGCCGTGCCATCTCGAAGACCACCCGTTGCCTTATCGTGCTTGTCCGCTGACCGGTCAGAATACACGAGCGGACGGTGCTCGGGCTGGGTGTGCGCAGTGCTTGCCCGGCGCGCCCTGCCCGCGCTTGAGGGCCGCCGTCGGCAGTCAACCTTGTTCGTAGGCGGCGATGAAGTCGTCGCGAGCGATGCCCGCTTGGCGGCAAATGGTGCGGAGCGTCGATGCCTTCAGGTGTGGATGGTTGGGGATGGTCATCGGGGTGACGGTGCCGTCCGGGTTGGCGCGGCGGAGCGCGATGTGCTGGCGCTCGCGTACGACCTGGAAACCCAGTCGCGAGAGTGCGCGGAGCACCCGCTGCTTGTCGGCATCGACGGGAAACTTGGACATCGGTCCAGGGAATTGCCGGTCGTCGGCCTGCTCAGGCGATGGCCGCCTCGGCGATGAATGCGTCCAGCACCGGGTCGTCCGGCTCTAGTCCTTCTGTGCCGAAGGTTTCGACGTGGAACTGCAATGCGGATTGCACGTCGCTCAGGGCTGCGTTGAAACTGTCGCCCTCGCCGACGACAATCCCCTTGATCCCTACCGGATAGGCGACGTAGCCGTCGGCATGCTTCTCGATGACGATCTTGATGTTGTTCATGTGAGCTCTCCGCACAGTGGCTGACCCGCCGCCGAGGTGGCGGGCGCGTCTAGACCTCCCGATAGATCCGCGCCCCGTCCTCGACGAACTCGCGGGCCTTCTCCTGCATGCCCAGCTCGATGGCCCGCTCGGCGTCGTCGAGCTGGTGCGCCTTGGCATAGTCGCGCACGTCTTGGGTGATCTTCATGGAGCAGAAGTGGGGGCCGCACATGGAGCAGAAGTGGGCGACCTTGTGCGAGTCGTGGGGCAGGGTTTGGTCGTGGAATTCGCGGGCGCGGTCGGGGTCGAGCGAGAGGTTGAACTGGTCCTCCCAGCGGAACTCGAACCGCGCCTTGGAGAGCGCATTGTCGCGGATCTGCGCACCGGGCAGGCCCTTGGCGAGGTCGGCGCCGTGGGCGGCGATCTTGTAGGTGACGATGCCGTCGCGCACGTCCTGCTTGTTCGGCAGGCCGAGATGCTCCTTGGGCGTCACGTAGCAGAGCATGGCGGTGCCGTACCAGCCGATGTTGGCGGCGCCGATGCCGGAGGTGATGTGGTCGTAAGCCGGCGCGATGTCCGTGATCAGCGGCCCCAGCGTGTAGAAGGGCGCCTCGAAGCAGTCCGCAAGCTCCTTGGTGACGTTCTCCTCGATCATCTGCAGCGGCACGTGGCCTGGCCCTTCGATCATCACCTGGACATCGTGCTCCCACGCGAATCGGGTCAGCTCGCCTAAGGTTTCCAGCTCCGCAAACTGCGCCTTGTCGTTGGCGTCGGCGATGCTGCCCGGGCGCAGCCCGTCGCCGAGCGAGAAGGACACGTCATAGGCCTTCATGATCTCGCAGATCTCATTGAAATGCGTGTACAGGAAGTTCTCGCGGTGATGGGCCAGGCACCACTTGGCCAGGATGGAGCCGCCGCGGGAGACGATACCCGTCACGCGGTCCGCCGTCAGCGGGATGTAGCGCAACAGCACGCCGGCGTGAATGGTGAAGTAGTCCACGCCCTGCTCGGCCTGCTCGATGAGGGTGTCGCGGAACATCTCCCAGGTCAGCTCTTCCGGCTTGCCGTCCACTTTCTCCAGCGCCTGGTAGATGGGCACGGTGCCGATGGGCATGGGCGCGTTGCGCAGGATCCATTCGCGGGTCTCGTGGATGTTCTTGCCGGTGGAGAGATCCATCAGCGTGTCGCCGCCCCAGCGGGCGGACCAGACCATCTTTTCGACTTCTTCTTCGATGCTGGAGGTGGTGGCCGAGTTGCCGATGTTGGTGTTGACCTTCACCCGGAAATTCCGGCCGATGATCATCGGCTCCAGCTCCGGGTGGTTGATGTTGGCGGGGATGATGGCGCGCCCGCGGGCGACCTCGTCGCGGACGAATTCGGGCGTGATGGTCTCGGGCAGCGCGGCGCCGAAGGACTGGCCCCGCTGCTGGCGCAGCAGCTTCTCGTAGCGCGGGTCGGCGCGCAGCTCGTCCAGGCGCATGTGCTCGCGGATGGCGACGTACTCCATCTCCGGCGTGATCTCGCCGCGGCGGGCATAGTGCATCTGCGAGACGTTGTGCCCGGGCTTGGCACGGCGCGGCGTGCGCAGGTGCTCGAAGCGCAGATGCGCAAGCCGCGGGTCCCGCTGGCGGTGGCCGCCGAACTCCGACGTCGGCCCGGCCAGCGCTTCGGTGTCGCCGCGGGCATCGATCCACGCAGCGCGCACGTCCGGCAGCCCGCGCAGCAGGTCGATGGTCACGTCCGGGTCCGTGTAGGGGCCGGAGGTGTCGTAGACGAAGACCGGCGGGTTCTCTTCGATGCCGTCGGCGGTGCGCGTCGGCGACTGTGCGATCTCGCGCATGGGCACGCGGAGGTCCGGCCGCGAGCCCGTCACATAGCGCTTGGTGGAGGCGGGGAAGGGGCGGGTGACCTCGTCCGACAGCCGGGCGGTGGTGGCGATGAAGTCTTTAGGGATGGCGCTCATGACGGCTCCTCAGGGCTCGGCTGGCCCGGTTGCGACGACGGGCCGGTGCAATGGCAGCGGGAGCGGTGCGAGCGGCGAGGCAGAACAGGCAGGTACGGCTTCGGCTCGTCCGCGCTTCCCTCCGCCGGTATCAACCGGATCAGGTTCCAAGGGACTCTCTCAGCCCGTGTGCGACGACGGGCACCCCCAGCGGGACTCGCCGGGAACGCTAGCCAAAGGCAGGCGCGAATGCAACCGCTTCCGTCACAGGCCCTTTCCACCATGCGCCCGCTCCGTGATTGGTCGAAGCGGCGGAGGTCGAAGCGGCGGAGGTCGAATCGGCGGAGGTCGAATCGGCAGAGGTCGAATCGGGTAAGTCGAATCGGCAGAGAGGTTGCTATCGGCTTGTGGCCGGTCATCCAGCGGTCACCGAAGTGCGCTAAGTTGCCCGGTCCGCCGCCGTTCGCGGGCGGCGCCAACCAATCATCCGATGAGGAGCACACCATGGACCCAAAATCGATGTCGACCCTCGGCGCCACCTCGTTGCTGGCCCTGACGCTCGGGCTCGCCGGCTGCGGCGAGGGCGAGCAGGGCGCACAGCCGGGCGAGCGTGCACCGGCCGCCGAGGTCGCCCCTGGCGCCGCCCCAGACGCCGCCCCTGATGCGGCCAACGACGCAATCGCCGAGCCGCCGCCCCCGGCAACGTCGGACGCTGAGCCCGTGGCCCCGCCGTCGTCGCTGGATTCCATCGAGGCCCATGCGCGGGCGGCCGCGAAGGAGCTTCAGGCCGCCGGCACCGAGGCTGCCGCCGCTGCCGCTGCCGCGACCCGGGCCTTCTCCGAGACCGCGTCCGAGCGTGCCGCCGAGCTGTCCGCGGCGCTGGAAGAGCAGGGCAGCGCCCTGGCAGGGCAGGCGAGCGCCCGCGCTGAGGAGCTGATGACCCGCGTGCGGGGCCATCTGGAAGACAACGACTTGGGCTCCGCCAATGACGCGCTGCAGAAGCTCAAGGACCTTCAGCACGAGCTGCCGGAGGAGCTGAGAACGCAGATCCAGCAGTTGCGCGAGAAGATGAACGACATGATCGACGACCAGACCGCCGGCTGACGTCGCCCGCGCCGACCGGCAACCCCGTGGCCCGCGGCTCGCCGTGGGCCCGCCGCCCGCACCGAGCCCGATCCATGACCCAGCCGCCCCACCCGCACCTCGCCGACAGCCCCTGGCCAAGCGCCGCCGAAGAGAACCCCGAGGAGCCCACCCCCGAAAGCCCGCAGATGGCCTCGGCCTCCTTTCGACTGGCCTACGCCGACATCGACTTCCTGCGCCGCGCGGAGCTGCGGCCCGTACGTCTGCAACTGGAGCTGCTGAAGGCGGAGCTGGCGCAGCAGGAGGCGGGCGTCGAGTCCACCGTCGTCATCTTTGGCAGCACCCGCATCCCGGAGCCCGAGGCCGCGCGGGCGCGGCTCTGCGCCGCCGAGGACGCGCTCGCCGCCGCGCCGGACGACCCGGTGCTCGCCGAGCGTGCGGCCGTCGCCCGGCGCATCGAGGCGAAATCGAAGTACTACGACGAGGCCAGGCGGCTCGCGGCCATGATCACCGAGGTCTCGCAGCAGAACGACCACCGGGACTTCGTCGTCGTCACCGGCGGCGGGCCGGGCATCATGGAGGCCGCCAACCGCGGTGCGGCCGACGCCGGCGGGAAGAGCCTGGGGCTCAGTATCGTGCTGCCGCACGAGGAGCGGCCGAACCGCTACGTGACGCCGGAGCTGTCGTTTCAGTTCCACTACTTCGCGGTGCGCAAGATGCACTTCGTGCTGCGGGCGCGGGCGCTGGTGGTGTTCCCGGGCGGCTACGGCACGCTGGACGAGCTGTTCGAGACCCTGACGCTGATCCAAACTCGCAAGGTGCACCCGGTGCCGGTGCTGTTGTTCGGTCGTGACTACTGGGAGCGCGTCATCAGCTTCGACGCGCTGGTGGAGGAGGGCACCATCGACCCGAGGGACCGTGACCTCATCACCTATGTCGAGACCGCGGAGGACGCCTGGGCGCGCATCCGGGCGTTCTGGCACGCGGCCGATATGGGCGCGGGGTGAGCGGTTGGCGGGATGTCGATTTCGATACCGATTTCGATTTCGATGCATCGATGGTGGATGGTGGATGGTCGGGAGTATTGGGTTTTTAGATTGCTTGGCTTGAGATAATTTATCGCGTTGATGTTGCGGGGGCGCCGGTTCTGGCGAATCCTAGCGGGCCGCTTGGCAATTGCCCTTGCCGACACCGCTGGATGGAGCAACAAAACCATGACCGATCGCATCGACGTCGGCGGCCTGCAGGTCGCCACTGCCCTGCATGACCTGATCCGCGACGAGATCGCCCCCGGCACCGGCATCGAGCCGGCGGCCTTCTGGGCCGCCCTCGCGGACATCGTCGCCGAGCTCGGACCGCGCACCAGTGCACTGCTTGCGCGCCGCGATGCGCTCCAGGCGCAGATCGACGACTGGCACCGCGAGCGCCGCGGCCAGCCCATCGATACTGCCGCCTACCGCGCCTTCTTGACCGACATCGGCTACCTGGAGCCGGAAGGCCCGGAGTTCCGCGTCACGACAAGCAACCTGGACCCCGAGATCGCGAGCATTGCCGGCCCGCAGCTCGTCGTGCCCGTCAACAACGCCCGCTATGCGCTGAACGCCGCCAACGCCCGCTGGGGCAGCCTCTACGACGCCCTCTACGGCACCGATGCGATCCCCGAAGACGGCGGCGCCGAGCGCAGCAGTCAGTTCAACCCGGTGCGCGGCGAGCGCGTGGTCGCTGCCGCGGTGGCATTCCTGGACCAGCGCTTCCCGCTCGTGGGCGGCGCGTCCCATGGCAGCGTGTCGGGCTATCGGGTCGAGGACGGCCGGCTCCGCGCCGGCGACGCGGCGCTGGCGGACCCCGACCAGCTCGCCGGCTGGCAAGGGCCGGCCGATGCGCCCACCGCGGTGCTGCTCGTGAACCACGGCCTGCACGTGGAGCTGCTGATCGACCGCGCCCATGCCATCGGCGCCAAGAGCCCGGCCGGCGTCAAGGACGTGGTGCTGGAGTCCGCCGTCACCGCCATCCAGGACTGCGAGGACTCTGTAGCTGCCGTAGACGCCGAGGACAAGGTCGGCGTCTACCGCAACTGGCTCGGCCTCATGCGCGGCGACCTGACGGCCAGCTTCAGCAAGGCCGGCAAGATGCTGGAGCGCCGCTTGGAGCCGGACCGCAGCTACACGGCACCCGACGGCGGCGAGCTGACGCTGCCCGGCCGCTCCCTGATGCTGGTGCGCAATGTCGGCCATCTCATGACCACGGACGCCGTGCTGACCGCCGACGGCGAGGAGATCCCGGAGGGCATTCTCGACGGCATGGTCACGGTGCTCGCGGCCGTGTACGATCTGAACGGGCTTGGTCCCAACGGGGGCGCCGTGCGCAACAGCCGTGCCGGCAGCGTCTACATCGTCAAGCCCAAGATGCACGGGCCGGACGAGGTGCAGCTCGCCGTGGACCTGTTCGCGCGCATTGAGGACGCGCTCCACCTGCCGCGCAACACGCTCAAGATCGGCATCATGGACGAGGAGCGGCGCACCACGGTGAACCTCAAGGAGTGCATCCGCCGCGCCGCCGAGCGCGTCATCTTCATCAACACGGGCTTCCTGGACCGCACGGGCGATGAAATCCACACCAGCATGGAAGCCGGCCCGATGCTGCGCAAAGGCGCCATGAAGACCGCGCCCTGGCTGCTGGCCTACGAGGACTGGAACGTCGACACCGGCCTCGCCTGCGGCCTGCCCGGCCATGGCCAGATCGGCAAGGGTATGTGGACCATGCCGGACGAGATGCGCGCGATGCTCGACACCAAGATCGGGCATCCCCGGTCCGGCGCCAACTGCGCCTGGGTGCCGTCGCCGACGGGTGCCACGCTGCATGCGCTGCACTACCACGAGGTCGATGTTGCCGCCCGCCAGGCGGAGCTCGCCGCCGGCGGCCCGCGCGCGGCGCTGGACGACATCCTGACCATCCCGCTCGCGGACCCGGCCACCTGGACGGCGGACGACATCCAGCAGGAGCTGGACAACAACTGCCAGGGCATCCTCGGCTACGTCGTGCGCTGGATCGACCAAGGCATCGGCTGCTCCAAGGTGCCGGACATCACCGACACCGGCCTCATGGAAGACCGCGCGACGCTGCGCATCGCAAGCCAATGCCTCGCCAACTGGCTGTACCACGGCGTCGTCGGCAAGGAGCAGGTGATGGCGACGCTCAAGCGCATGGCCGAGGTCGTGGACCGCCAGAACGCCAATGATCCGATGTACCGGCCCATGGCCCCCGGCTTCGACGGCATCGCCTTCCAGGCCGCCTGCGATCTCGTCTTCAACGGCCGCGCCGAGCCCAACGGCTATACCGAGCCGGCCCTGCACCGCCGCCGGCGGGAGCTGAAGGCGCAGGGCTGAGCTGCCGCCCCCGGGTACGCCGACTTCAGTCGGCCCCCTCGGTAAGGGCGGACTTCAGTCCGCCGTCGGCGCTGGCTTGATCGGCCGAGCAAGCCGCGGTTCGGCTGCGTGTGAGCATCCCACCACGGCTCACGGCCGATCAGGTGGAGTCGGGATCGATGCCGAGCGCTCGCAGGCGCCGAGCATAGCGGTCGGCCCGCGCGTCGGCCGCCTGCCGCAGCGCCGCTTCCTGCTGGCGCTGCTGCTCGGCGTCCTTCCGCAGGGCGGCCTCCTGCTGGCGCTGCTGCTCCGCATCCTTCCGCAGCGCGATCTCCTGCTGGCGCGCCTGCTCTGCCTGCCACCGCAGCGCCGCCTCCTGCCGCCAAAGGTCCTCCAGGGCCGCGGCGTCCAACAGCGTCTCGCCGCTCGCGGCATCGACGATGACCACACCGCGGTGGCCGGGCTCGGTGCCGAAGTCGAGCCCGGTCGTGCGGCTGCGCAGCAGGCCCCGGGCATCGGGTCGCAGCGGGCGGTAGCCGCCGCCGATCAGGCGGTAGCCCTGGATCGAGTAGCTGACGACGCCTATCGGCTCGAAGGTCTTCACGATCAAGTACTCGCTGATTCCGGCGCGGCGGTAGATCTCGACCTTCTCGGTCTCGTCGCCGTCCTGGTAGGGCGAGACCACCTCGATGATCAGGCTCGGTCGGGTGCCCTCGCTCGGCACGCGGAAGGAATTGCGGGGGCGGTCGCGGTCACGGATGTCCGGGATCACGGCGATGTCCGGGGCCGGCTCCTTGAGCCCGGCGATGCCCCATTTCATCTTGACGTCGCTGTAGACCGCCCGGGTCGGATCGTTGCGGAAGTGATGGCGAAGCCTGACCGCAAGGTCGTGCACACAGAAGTCGTGCTCCGTCCCTTGGATCAAGTGGTCGCCCTCCTGCGGGTCGAGAAAGGCGTCGGGCGCCAGCGGCTCCTCGCGATAGCCGAGCGTGCCGTCCGGGTACCGAACCGGGACCTCGCGCCAGCCGTGGGGCGAGGCGTCGCTGCCGACGGGGGCCGCATTGGGCTGCATGGCACTGGCTCCAGGCTCCGACGGGATCGAATCGAGCCCGGAGTATAACGTCGGAGCGTGGGCATGTGGAAAGCCGCAGGCCCGCCGCGGAGCAGTTGCCGATGACGTGAAGTTTACTCCTCAGAACAGGCGGTTGGTGTAGATGGCTCTGGCCCGGCCCAGTCTCTCGATTCGGGCCGGAGCTGGGCCGGAGCTGGGCCGGAGAGCCGACCTCCAGGTCGGCTCCGCACGCGCGGTATCGGTGCATCCCGCTCTGTCGGTGTTGACCTGGAGGTCAACACTCCAGTCGGAGCGCGCGAACGCGCCGCGACGTCCTGACACGGTCCGTTGCCCAATCTCGGGACGTCTGCCAGTCCCGGGCCGGATGAATCCGACGTACCCGGGCTGCACTGACCCCTTGAATGCGGGACGAATATCGCCCGTCCGCCCCAGGCTGTCATCCGCGCGTAGACACCTTGCTCAGGCGCGGTTTAGTGTCTCTCCTCATCGCATCCAGGGGCTTTTGCCGTCTCCGGTATGCGCGGATGCAGGATCGGCAGGACGGTCTTTTCCAGGCGAGGACAGCATGAGCACAACGGACCAGCCGGGCGTCGCCGGCGTCGAGGCAGAGGTTGGGGTTCCGGGCATCGCCGGCGCCACGGACGTGGACGCCGGTCTGTACAACGTGTCGGCCGAGCACGGCGACCGGCAGGCGCAGGCTGCGGCGCCGGCGCTGGAAGGCGGCGCATCGGCTGCGCTGCTGACGGACGCGACCGGCCGGATCATCAGCGCCAATGGCGCAGCCGCCGCGATGCTGGGCTATAGCGAGGCGGAGCTGCTCTCGCTGTCTCTCGGCGACATCGATCCGAGTCTCGGCTTGGAGCGGCTGCGGCAGGTCAACGGTGCTTTGCTGACACAAGGCGTGCTGCGCTTTGAATCCATTGCGCGCCATCGCGGCGGCCATGCGATTCCGGTGGAGGTGACGCACTGCGCCATGGATGGTCGGCAGCCGGCGGAGCTTGTGGCGCTGTCCATCCTCACGGACATCACCGAGCGCAAGCGTGCCGAGGCCGAGCTGGAGCGCCATCGCTGTGACCTGGAGGCATTGGTCGAGGCCCGCACCGCCGAGCTGGCCGAAGCCCTCTCCCGCCTCCAGACCGCCACCGCGGCTGCCGAGCTCGGTTTCTGGGAGCTGGACCTGACGGACCAGAGCACCACCTGGGACGAGCGCAGCTTCGAGATCTTCGGCTTTCCGGAGCCGGCACGCCGCCCGACCCCCGACCTCGACTTGTGGCTGGCGCTCGTGCATCCGGAAGACCGGCCAATCATCGAGGCGAGGCTCCCGCAGGTCGGCGAGACCATCGGCCCCTTCCGCTACGGGCACCGTATCGTCCGGCCGGACGGCGCTGTTCGCCACATCTCCGCCACCGGCCAGGTGGTGCGCGATGAGCAGGGCGCGCCAAGGCGCATCGTGGGTTTCAACCAGGACGTCACCGAGGCCGTGGAGGCGGAGTTGGCGCTCCGCCGCTCCGAAGAGCGCCTGCAGAACATCCTCTACGGCACCGACGCCGGCACCTGGGAATGGAATGTCAGGACCGACGCGGTCGTCTTGAACGAGCGCTGGGCGACCATGCTCGGCTGGACGCTGGCCGAGCTGGCACCGCATAGCATCGATACCTGGAAGCGACTGACCCATCCCGACGACCTCCGCGAGGCCATGGCGCGCCTTGCCCGCTGTCGCGGGAGGGAGGCCCCGCTGTACGAGTGCGAGCTGCGCATGCGCCACCGCGACGGGCACTGGGTGTGGGTGCTCGACAAGGGGCGGGTGGTGGAATGGGGCGCCGACGGCGAGGCCGTGCGCATGGCAGGCATCCACCTGGAGATCAGCGACCGCAAGTGCGCCGAGCAGGCCTTGGCCCGCCAGGAGGAGCGGTTCCGGCGCTTCTTCGAGGACAACGGCTCGGTGATGGTGATGATCGACCCCGACAGCCGCCGCATCGAGGCCGCCAACCAGGCCGCTGTGGCGTTCTACGGCTATCCGGCGGAGCGCCTGGTCGGCATGTGCATCGACGACATCAACACCCTGCCATCGGCTGCGCTGGCAGCGCGGGTGCAGGAGATCCGCGCGAATCGGCTCGCGGTCTTCAGGTCCTCACACCGTCTGGGTTCGGGAGAGGTGCGCGAGGTCCGGGTGTACAGCTCGCTCATCCAGGTCGACGATCGGACGCTGTTGTTCTCGATCATCCACGACGAGACCGCCCGCGTGCGCGCCGAAGCCGAGCTGCGCGAGGCCAAGGAGGCGGCCGAGGCCATGGCCCTGGCCAAGGGCCGATTCCTCGCGCAGATGAGCCACGAGATCCGCACGCCGATGAACGGCGTCCTGGGGCTCGCCGAGCTGGCCCTGCACCGACCGCTGGAGCCCGTGGCCCGGGGCTATCTGGAGAAGCTGCTGCGCTCCGGCCGCAGCCTGCTCGGCATTTTGAACGACATCCTCGATCAGAGCCGCATCGACGCGGGGCATTTGCAACTGCAGCACGCGCCCTTCGACGTGCAGGAGCTCCTGGGCGGCCTGCTGGACCTGTTCGGCGAGCTGGCCGCCGAGAAGGGGCTCAGGCTGCACGTCTGCGCCGCGGACGATGCGCCCCGCCACCTGCTCGGTGATGCGCTACGTGTTCGCCAGGTGCTCGCCAATCTGATCGGCAACGCCATCAAGTTCACCGAGCATGGCGAGATCCGCTTGCAGGTCACCTGCCTTGGGGTGCAGGACGGGGTGGCACGGGTGCGCTGGGCGGTGACCGATACCGGACCCGGCATCGATGCGGCGAGCCGGGCGCGGCTCTTCACGCCCTTTGCGCAGGGGGACGAGTCGATCTCCCGCCGCTACGGCGGCACGGGCCTGGGCCTCAGCATCAGCCGTGGGCTGGTGGACATCATGGGCGGGCGGCTGTCGGTCGACAGCACGCTCGGGGCGGGCAGCAGCTTCGTCGTGGAGCTGCCGCTCGCGGTGGCGGCCGCGCCTGCGCCGTCCGCAACGCAGCATTCGGCCCCCGCGGATTTGCGCGGGGTGCGGGTGCTGGTGGCGGAAGATCACCCCATCAACCGTCAGGTGCTTGCCGACATGCTCGCGCTGCTCGGCGTGCAGGCGACCCTGGTCGTCAACGGCAAGGAGGCGCTCGACGCGCTGGAGCGGGCATGCTTCGACGCCGTGCTGATGGATATTCAGATGCCCGAGATGGACGGCCTCACCGCCATCGCCCGCCTGCGCGAGCGGCCCGGCGGCGGCGCGTTGCCCGTGATCGCCATCACCGCGGGGGTGACGGAGGCCGAGCGCGCCCACGTCGCCGCGGTCGGCGCGAACGAGCTGCTCGCGAAGCCGGTGAGCCTGGAGACCCTGGTGGACGCGCTGCTGCGCTGGCTGCCCGCCGGCTCGGCGGCGCCGGCCGCGCGGCCGGACGGGGAGCAGCCGCGCCCGGCGGCCCCGGCCGGAGCGTCCGCGGCGCCGCTGCCGGCGTTGCCCGCCCTCACCGGCTTCGACATGCAGCGGCTGCAGAAGACCATCGGCCGCCAGCGCGTCGAGGTCTTTGTTCAGTTGTTCGCCGAGTCGACCGGCGACGACATGGCCGCGTTGGAGCGCGCCCTGGATGCCGGCGACCGGGCCGCCGCTCGGCGAGCGTTGCACAGCCTGCGGGGCGCCTGCGCCTTCGCCGGTGCGCTTGCGCTGGACGACAGCGCGCTGTCGCTCGCGGACACGCTCAAGCAAGGCCAGCCGGCGGCCGGTCCCCTGGCTGCGCTGCGGCAGGCCTACCATGACGCCGGCGCGGCGCTCGCATCGCTGTTGCCGTCGGCCGCCGGCGACGGTGCCTGAGCCGGGAGGCGCGGCGCGTTGCTCGCCGGGCCGATGAGCGGGGCCGAGGTCGCTGCGGGTACACTGTCGGCCGTGCCGAGCACGCCGCCCTCTTGCCGACGCTTGTCCCTGGAGACACCAATGCCCCCGCAACGCCCTGGCCGACGTCCCGCTTGGCGCCTCGCGCTGCCGCTGCTGCTGGCCGCGGCCGGCGCGAGCGCCGGGCCGATCACGGTGCCCGATATCGTCGCCGAGCTCTCGGCCAGCGACTATCGCGGCTATGTGGAGGACTTGGTCGGCTTCGGTACGCGCTGGTATGCCACCGACGGCAACGCCGCGGCCACGGACTATGTGCGCGATACGCTGGTGGGCTTTGGTCTCGACACCCGCGAGCACCGGTTCGACTACGGCGGCGTGACCTTGGCCAACGTCGAGGCGACCCTGCCCGGCCTGGTGCGCCCGGACGACATCTTCATCCTCGGTGCGCACTTCGACTCCATCGCCAGTCGCAGCCCCGGCAAGCCGTCTGCGAACGACGCGCCCGGTGCCGACGACAACGCCAGCGGTACCGCGGGGATGCTGGAGATCGCCTCGGTGCTGAGCCGCTACCGGTTCGAGGCGACCATCCGCTTCATCGGCTTCAATGCCGAGGAGCAGGGCATGAAGGGCAGCGAGGCCTATGCCGAGGATGCGTGGAGCGCGGGCGAGCGCATCCTCGGCATGGTGAACCTGGACATGATCGGCCGCACCGACGGTACAGCCGCGGAGGACATCGAGGTCATCGGCGACGCCGACCTGGTGGCCCTGCTGGTGGCCAACATCACCGCGTTCACGTCGCTGCCGGTGTCCGGCCACGTCGAGACGCCGCTGTGGAGCGATCACCAATGGTTCGCGGCCGGCGAGTATCCGGGCTCCGAGTCGGTGATGCTGATCGAGGACGAGCTCTGGGAGCTTTGGTCCACCAACCTGGACTACCACAAGACCTCGGACACCGCGGACAAGCTGGACTACGGCTTCGCGCTGGAGGTGAGCCGCGGCGCCGCGGCGGCGATGATCGATCTCGCGGGATTGGCGGGATTCGCGGGCGTGCCGGTGCCGGTGCCGGCGGTGTGGCTGCTGTTGCTGCCGGGGCTGCTGCTCATGGCCCGCGATGGTCGTTGCCGTGCCCGGCGAGCGTGAGGTCCCGGCGTAGCGCCCGTCGGCGCGGCCGCGAGCAGGCGGACATCAACGTCGCCAGCTTGCAACCGGAACGGGCGCATCCCATTCAGCAGTCGGCGTCGCGCGGTGGTTGCGCGGCAGGTGCTGCTGCCCTTGGTCGGGCATTGGAGGATCGACGATGACCCCTGTTTTTGAACACAATTTTGACACGAACCGCTCCGCCACCGGCTCCCGCGGGGCCGTGATGGGCCTGCTCGCCGTCGCGCTGCTGCTCGCCGCCGGCGCCGCACAAGCCGGCCGCAGCGGCGCCTTCGAGGGCACCGTGGAGCGCGTCTGGGAAGACGGCTTTCGGCTCGACGCCGGCTCGCGTCAGGTGACCGTGGACGCCTACGACCTCTGCGGCGACTTTACGCAGCGCCATGTCGCCGTCGGCGACCGTCTCAGCATCACCGGCGAATTCGAGGGCGGTGAGCTCGACGTGTTCACCATGGTGCGCGAGGACGGCAGCAAGGTCTGCCGTTGAGCCGAGCCCCATGGGGCGCCGACCGGGATCGCCGGCTTTCCAGCCGGCTCGCCGCCGGGGCGGCGAACTGGGACTGCCGGCTTTCCAGCCGGCTCGCCGCCGACGCGGCGGACTGGGAGCGCCGGCTTTCCAGCCGGCTCGCCGCCGACGCGGCTCAATGCCGCGTCGCCGGCGTCTCAGCCGACAAGCGGGCACATGCGCAGTCGTCCGCCCCGCGGCGCGGCATGGCCAACCGCCCGGCTCCCGCGCCGCAGATCGCGCGCCGGGGGCATCGAGCCCCCGGCACGCGAAGCCGGCTGAAAGCCGGCGGTCCCAGTCCGTGCCGGCGCGGTTTCGAGCTCGCTTGTCGGGCCTGGATC
>NZ_JABX01000024.1 GCF_001469165.1 Thiohalocapsa sp. ML1
ACAGCCGGGGCCGGAGAGCCGACCTCCAGGTCGGCTCCGCAGCCGGGGCCGGAGAGCCGACCTCCAGGTCGGCTCCGCAGCCGCGATACCAGTGCATCCCGCTATGTCCGTGTTGACCAGGAGGTCAACACTCCAGTCAACACTGCCGTGCACCGGCGGCAGAGCCGCCAATCCCGGTGCCGAGGCAGAGCCTCGGCACCAGTCAAAGCGCGGCAGCGAAGGACTTGCCAGTCCAGAGCCGGGCCGGAGCCGGGCCGGAGCCGGGCCGGAGCCGGGCCGGAGAGCCGACCTCCAGGTCGGCTCCGCAGCCGCGATACCAGTGCATCCCGCTATGTCCGTGTTGACCAGGAGGTCAACACTCCAGTCAACACTCCAGTCAACACTGCCGTGCACCGGCGGCAGAGCCGCCAATCCCGGTGCCGAGGCAGAGCCTCGGCACCAGTCGGAGGCTCACCCCGCCGACCTGCCCGCGGCCTGCACCAGCGCGCTGTCTTGGCCGTCCGCCTTGGGCCAAGCCGCCGGCAAATCCCGCTGCTCCATCACATCCACTCGAAACGGCAGATCGCTGTCCTCGAAATCCGCCCGCAGATGCGCAAGGGTCAGCTCCGGCAGCGGTGCTGCGCCCATTACAACCAAATCCAGGTCCGAATAGCGCCAAGCCCGACCCGTCAACCGCGAGCCGAAGGCGCGGACCTCCCGCTCCGGCACCCGCCGCGCCAACACCGCCCGCACCGTGGCGAGCTGCGCGGGTGTCAGGTCAAGCATCGGCGGCACCGCGGGCGGCGAGGCGCGCATGCAGCGCATGGGCATGCACCGCGAACTGCGGGATGACCGCGGCCACCTCCGCGGCCTTCGCCGCATCGTAGGTATGCGAAGTCATATTGCGCTTCTCCCGATACAGCATCCAGGCATCCACATCGTCCACCAACCCCTGCTCCGCCCCGGCCCGGATCAATTGCCGCCAGCTCAAGGCATCCAGCGCCTGAGCGTCGGGCAGATCCAACTGCAAGCGGCGCTTGAGCATCTTCCACGCCAGCTCGAACGTAAACTCGAAGCGCTGGATGCAGGCATCGCGCAGCTCCTCGTCTGTCGGCGCCGTCGACCAGCGGGCCAGGCCGCGGTCGAGGACGGCGAGGGCTTTGGCGAGGGGGGTGAGATCGAGCATGGGCCGGGTTCTCTATTGCTGTAAGCCTCTGCATTCACCGCGTGCCTTGGAGCCGAACACCCGAACATCGCGGAAACATCGCGGATACCGCGGCGCCGAGGCGCGGCAAGAATCGCTTGGCGGTTGGCTTCGACCAGTGAATGCATGGTGCGGCGTGCCCCTTATCACGATTCGAGTGCGAGGATTCTCCAATTCTTGCCGCCGATGTGCTCGACGGTGACCTTCGCTTTGAGGTCGCCCTGTTTGAGCTTCTTCAGCTTAGACTTGCTCAATTGATCCAGGATCGGCTGGGCGTCCGCCCCGGACACGAACGCGGTTTGGCCGTCGTGATAGGCATTGAGCGTCTTGGAGCCGGCTTCGAACTTCAGCGCAGCCGCCAGCCACTCGGCTTTGGTCGGCTTCTTGGTTCGGCCGCCGCCGGAGCCGACCGAGTAGGGCGCGAGTGTCAGCGCGGCCTGCTTTGCGTCCGTGAACTCGTTCGGGCCTCCCTTCTCCAGCATCATATGCTTCAGCTTGCCCGGGAAACGATCCCTATGTTCCGGGTTGGCCATCAACGTCAGATTACGGATCTGGGTGGTCTCCACCCAGTCAGCGTCAAGCGCTTCGTCCATGTAGGCACGGAACCTCGCCTCATACTCCGTCAGCATCATCGGCTCGGCCTTGGGGTTGTTCGGCATGACCTCTACATCGGCATCGCCGAAGTCGAGCCGTACTTGCCCGAAGCCGAAGGGCTTACCCATGCCTAGGCTGTGCAGCGCGCCGCCGCCGCCGAGCCGCAACGACCATAGGAGCGCACCAAGCTCTTCCGGTTGCAAGTTCTGGAAATGTACACGACCACTGAATAGACTGCCGCGGGCCACCGGCCGCAGATGCAGTTGGATCTTCGTATTACGCTGTTGGTCGGGACCGTTGGGCTGCTGCACTTCGATTTCAGGCGCCGGCCTCGTCGGGTAGCGCTTCCAGCCCCTGATCTTCGGTTCCGTAGAGTCCTGGGTCCTCAGGTAGGTTGCGTACTGCGGATTGTCCCCCGCCAACTTCCATCCCGGGCCTTTCGCGTCCTGCACGATGTAGTTCGGGAAATAGGTCGGCTTCGGGCTGCTCAGGATCGCCGCGGGCTGCGGGTCTTCTGTCACTTCGCCCACCGGCGTTGCGAGCTCGAACTGCACGCGCCCGCGTAGACCGTCCTGCGCGGTCTTGCCGACACGGCCGAACATCAGGGTCGCGAAGTCGGCGCAGCTCTCATCCAAGTGCTGTTTCTCGCTGTGGCCGATCATGTCGTGGATCGAGAAATCCCCGGCGAGCTTCGGCATAAACGCAAGGCCGATCTGCAAGCGGTCGCTGTCGTGAATGTAGAAGACCGGCACCGGCTGCTGACGCCAATAGCGCTCCTTCCAGAAGCCGGGCCAGGACATGTCTGGTTTGCCGTCCTCGTCGCCGTGGATGAACAGGAAGTCGCGCCATGCGTTCGGATCGGCGTGGTGCACCTCGAAGGCGTCGTCCGCGCGCGGCGAGTGGAAGATGAAGTCGTGGTGCTTGCCGCGGGTGACCTTGCCGCGGCGGTCCGGCCGCTCCATCGTGCTGTCGTTGATCTGGCCGGTGAGCACGGGAAAGCCCGAGCTGGCACCGATGCCGAGGCCGGACACGCTATCGCCGTGCCACTGGAACGGCACGCTGAACGGGTCAATGCCTCGCTTCTCGCAAAGGCGCGACCAAACCTGATACTTGTCGCGCACCGTGGTGCGCGCGTGGAATACCGGCTTCTTGGCACTCCACCACGTCTCGACGTCCCGATGGTTGAACCGCGCCATGTCGCAGGGCGTAATCACGGGCTCGCCGCCCGCGAGCTGCATCAACCCATATTGCACACGGTTGCGGACGCGCCCGGCGTAGGAGTCCGCGACGAAGCGCCCGGAGATGTCCCGCAGACCATAGCGCTTGTCGTCTACCTGTGCCATGCGCGAGAAGCTGGCGATCTCCAGCACGGCGCGAATCATGCCTTTGAGGCTGGAGCCGGGAATGGCGACCTCGCCCGCGGGTGTGCGGAAGAATGCGACGGTCGTGGACTCATCCGTATTCTTGGTCTGAACTCCGCCCACCAGCAGCGGCGACTCTGCGCACAGGGTGTAGCGGATGCTGCCGCTGACACCCTGCTCGAACGGCAGGTCGTGCGACACCAGCCCAGCCCATCTCGGCTGTACCACCTTCGTTGCCAGCGGAACGAAGTTGTAGGGCGAATCGATGGCCTGCACGGCCGGGGTTTGCGGAGGCATGAAGAAGGCTCCCTTGTTGTGTCCGTTTGACTCAGCGGTCGTCGCCGAAGCCGATGAAGCAGGCAGCGTGTATCTGTGCGCCGTGCATCGGGTCGATGCGCCAAAAACGCCGATAGCGTAGGTAGGCGCCGAGCGACACCTTGTGCGCGACCTGGGTGACGATGTCGCTCAGGTACGGCCCGCCGACACTCTGCCGATACTCGGTGACTTGCCAGCCGCCGGCGCCGTCGTAGCGGATATGCATCGACGCCCCATCCGTATTGCAGGCCTCGGCCGCAAGCAGCCAGCCGGTTTGATCGTCCATGTCCGGCACGCCGCGTTCATCGATGACCCGGTTGGCGGACTGGAACCCCACCCATCCCTGCGACGGCTTGAACGCCACGAGCCTTGCCCGTGCGGCCTCCGCGGAGTTGAGCGGCGGGGCCTCCGGGATGGCCAGATCGTAGGTCCGCGGCTCCATCGGCGGCAGTTTCGCCTGCTGTGATGCCGCTACCTTCCGGTACAGCTCCAGCAGTGCCTCCGGCTCGATATGACTCGCCATCACGCGGCCTCCTGTTGCTGCTTGCCATGGTCTGTGTCGCTCGCTTCGATCCAGGCGCCGCCGTCACTCCAGGTCAGGGAGCCGTCGCAGAAGCCGTGCCCTTTGCCGGCGCCGCCGCCGATGGCGACGCGCCCCTCGCAAAGATCGGCCAACGCGTCCCGCAAAGCCAAACGCGCGGCACTCGATACGCCGCGAGTGTCGATCATCAGATCCAGCTCCACGGCGCCCTTCCAGACCAGCTCCTCGCTGAACAGCATGTGCTCGCGCACGCCCCCAGTGAAGCGGTCGATGGCGTTGTGCATCATCAGCTTCAGTTCGTCCGAGCGCAGGTTGAGGTAGCCATCGTCGATGAATACGCGACCAGCGCGGCCTCGTTCTTCGCGGCTGCTCACGCGTTGCGCGTCCGCGGCTTCGCGATCATCACGGGCAAAGCCGAACAGGGTCTTTACCTCGTCGCAGTGGAGGGACTTGTCGTAGTCCGGATGCTCGTCAAGTACCTTGTGCGCCCAGTGGCCTGCCCGCCGGTTGGCATGAAAAGCCACCCGATGTGCCAGCAGCCCCTTCAGGCTGCTGCCCGGAATCAGCAGCTCGGCCGCCTTCGGCTTGCGAGCCTCCCAATCCCAGCGCGATTCGAGCTTGGGCAATAGGTCGGCCGGCTTCCCCTGGTCATCCATTTTGTGGTCTTGGCTGCCCTCCCCTTCGCCGATGCGCCAGAAACCGCGCGGCTCAAGCACGAGCTTCGCGCAAACGAGGTGTGCCAGCTCGGGAGCCGGCGGCGCGAAAGGCTCAAGACCGGTGAGATCTCCCAACCCACGGGGCAGATCGGCATACTGCTTGCGGCCTAGTTTCTCGCCCAAGCTCCAAGCACCGTGGTGGACCTGCACCACTTTGATCCGTCCGAGACCGGCGCGGGTGCCGCCGCCGAGCCGAAACAGGGGATGCACCAGGAGCCCGAGCACCTCCCGCCAATCCGGATCATCGGCCTGGTCGCTCCAAAGCGAGAGCTCGGCGCTGAAGCGATGACCCGCCGGCAGCACCACGCGGTCGAACTTGCCGGTATCCGCCGCCGCGCCGCGGTGACCGATGCGGACGCGGTCGCGGGTCTCGCGAGCAACCCCCTCCATCAAGGCCTTGAGCACCGGGTCCGCGAGACGCTGCTCACCATCCTTGCCCAGCAGCAGGCCCTCGACGGGCTGGCCGGTGGAGTCCTGTATTGCACCCCAGGACACGTGCAGCCGTGAAGCCTCGCCCTCGTCGGCGCGCTGGAAGCCGAAAAGCTTGTCCGTTGCGCCTTCGTCATCGCCGTGCAGCGTGCAGTACAAGTGCCGCAAGACGCCGGCGATGCTCGAACCCGGCAAGGCCGGAAGGCCATTGGCATCGCGCACAAGGCGCACATCGAACACGCCATCGGCACCGCCCGCCGCAATGGACAGCGGCGTGACCGTTTCCAGCGTCACGCGCGCCAAGTAAAACTGACTCAGCGCCGGGGTCATCGGCGGACCTCCTGTTTGATGGTGTGCATGACCTCGCGGGCCAGTCGCTGGACGAGCTCGGGTGCAGGACTCGGGCCAAGCACGCGAAGCATCCAGCAGGAAAATGAGCGCACTCGACTGTACCCCTCGTCCCAGTGCTCTTCCTTCCAGCCCGGCGCAGTCGGCTTGCAGGGTCCAGTCTGCTCGTTGAACAGCGCCATACCGAACTCCGCCGGCGGTCGCTTGGCAAGCGCAAGCACGGCGCCCCACTGGCTGTGCGACGGCCCGACCTCGGCACCTTCCGGCAGGCCCCGCAAGCGCCGAGCGGAGTGCAGCAGCGCCGGATACTCCTGCGCGATCCGGCGTGCCTGCGTTGCCGCAGCATCCCGCGTGTTCCCGCGCTCGATGCCGCGGTCCAGCCACTCGGCGAGGTCGGACTTGGTCGGGTGCTCCGGCGCGGCGGGCTCCGCGACGGGGGCCAAGGCATCCGTCGCCGGTTCCGTCGCGAGCCGAGGCGTCAGGTCTTGCGCGCTCCCGGGGTGGCCGAGCAGTGCCGGATTCAGCCAGACCCGCCCAAGCCCCGTTTCCCGATGCAGACCGAGCCCGGCGGCGAGCCGCTCGCGATGCGCGGGTGCCAGCGGCGTGCTCAGGTCGAACACCAGCAAGCTGCCCTGACAGAGCACCTGTCGCTCCAAGTCCGGCCCGCCGCGATGGGCGTTCCAAGGAGAGTAGCGACGCGCGCGGAGGAAGCTGTGCGAGAAGTCGAGGCGCCCGTCCGGCAGCCCGAGCCACTGCGGTGCCGGGCACAAGGTTGGCTGGCCATGCGGGTCGGACGCGGCCAAGTCCGACAACAACCAGAGCGCGATGCGCTCTGCGCCGTCGACCTGAGCTTGATCGCCCCAGGGCGCTGCGTGCAGTGTCCGCCGGGCCGCATCGGCGGGAAGGTCGCGCGTTTCCACGTCGACCAGCCCGTACTCCGCGCTGCGGGAACGCCCGAGCGGCGTTGTCCGCGGCAGCGCATCACGCAGCGCCGCGACCAGGTTGTCGTCGACGTCGTCGTCGATATCGACGCGCGCGACGAACCGCTGCCCCTCGCTCAACGCGTCGTAGCCGAACAGCGCGGCCTCCCGCGCGCGGCCCGTGTCGGGATTGATCGCGGTCTTCAGCCGCAGCGCACGCCCCGGAGACAGCACGCAACCGGTCTCCGTGACGAAGCCCGCCCGCAACTGTTCCGATTGGGTGTCTTGCTCAGCCGAGTCACGCGCCGGCTGGTGGTAGACATTGTCGACCCACAGCCGCCCCGCATCGGTCTGCCAATCTGCGCCCTTGTCCCTGTGCCAGCAGAAGGGCATCGGCCAACCGCGCTCGCCCCCAGTGCTGAGCGGCAGGCCGTTTCCGAAGCGCACCCGCCCGGAGTGGAACAGCAAGAACTTGTCTTGCAGCGACAGCGACTTGTCGGGATACAGCCGCGCCGCGAAGGCGCCCAGCAGGGCCGCGCCCGGCACATAGTCGAGCCCGCGATGCCCGCCTTCGGTGGCGCTGCGCTCGCTGAAAACGCAGTCCTCGCGCAGTGTCAACAACAGCTCGAAACCCTTCATGCCGTTTCCTCCAGCGTCAGCGTTGCGCGGCCGAGACCGCGGGAGCGGTGCGCCCCGACGGCGCGCACCAGCGGCAGCGCGGCCTGCAGCAGGTCGGGCCAACGCGACTCTAAGGTCCGGTAGCGCGCGGTGCCGACGAGATCGATGTCCGCGTACAGGGTCAGCGGCACCACCAACTCGATGCCGCGGAGCGTGTTCTCATCGGCGGTGCCGGTGGTGTGCTCGATTCGGGTGGAGAAGTGGCTGCGATACAGTCCGGCGATGAGGGCGTCGCGATGGTCTGCCCCCAGGATCGCAGCGGAATCCGTCGCCGGCAGCCGCGCATCCGAGAAGCGCAGCAGGCCGGGCCAGGTACGGCCGCTGTTTGCCGCGTCCTCGGCGTTCTCGTCCGGCTGGCCGTAAGGGCCGAATAGTTGATCGCAGACACAGGGCTCGCCCACCTCCGGGTAACCGCCGAAGCGCTCCCAACGGTGCACCGCGTCTCTGAGCAGGCCGCGAACGGTCCGCCCAGGCAGCCGCGGCAGGCCATCCGCGCCGCGATGGGTCAGGGCGTCCAATTGGCTGCCTTTGCCGCGGCCGGTGCCGGGGTGCCAATAGTCGTGGATGTCGATGCGTAGACGGTAGGACATTACTCGGACTCCTGTCGCTCGGCGGACATCGTCGAATCGGAACAGTTGCGCACGGACCGCAGGGTTTCCACGTCGCCGAGCGGCGAGCACCGGAGGCCATCCTCATTCGCCGCACCATAAGGCAGATCCTCCTGCGGTTCTGACCCCGTAAGGTTGCGGAGCAGATCCTGGAAGCGCTTGAACAGGACCGGATGTTCAGGGTGCTGGCGCCCCTCACGCATCAATTCCCGCCAACGCTTGTAGCGACTCGGCGCCTGGAGCGGATCATTGCCGATCATGCCAAGAAGCTCCCGGGTCGCGCCGCGGGACATCGCCGGGTTTGCGAGCAACCGCTGGAGCTCCACCAATTGGTGCAGAGAAGGCAACGGCGCTGCGATATCGACGGCATAGCATTCAAGCGTCTGACGCAGGCCGCCGAGCGTCAGATGGTCCTTCAATACGATATCCCAGCTATCCACGAGCGAGGCCGTCACGCGGTGGAACGCGAGTGTGCTCGGTACGATGGGCCGTTGGCTCGGGGGCTTGTCTTTCCAATCTTCCCGCGGCGGCAACGTGGCCTTGGCCTTCTTCTTCGCGTGCTTGCAAAGCTGTTCCGCGAGGTGATGGAGCATGTGGAACGGCTGGCTCGCCCGCGCGTAGGCAATGCCGGCGCAGGCAGTGAGCCGTGGTGGCAAATCCAGATCTTGCTGCTGCCGCAGCAGCTCGAATGCCTCTGCCGTCTCCTCCGCGAACGCGGCGACGAAATGCTCCGCAAAGGGCAGCGCCAAGTCGGCGCGCACGAGCATGGTCAGGTCATCGCCGCCGAGCACGACGGGCCGCGCCGGATACAGGCCGCCACTTGAGTCCGGCTTCAATACTGCGGCGGTTGCCCGTCGCGCCGCCTGCTCGGTCGCGCGCGAGACTGCTGCCGAGAACCCCTTGAAGATCGCGATGAAGCGCTGCGGCTGACGGTCCGCGACCTTGCCAAGGTCCATGAGCAGTTGGCCAAGACCGTTGCCGTCGGCATGCACCAGAGCAAGGGTTCGATCTTCCCCCAAGAAAGGAAATACCCGCGGGCGTCCGTCGTCTGCATCCTTCGCGTCCAGGTTGACGGGCCATTCGTCCTTGCCGGAGCCTTCCGCAAACCGATTCGGCAGCGCCTTGCCATCCCGGAAATCCTGCAGAAGCTTGCGTTCGGTGACCGCGTCGACCGGCTCCGGCGCTGCGTCCTTCTTGCTCGGGCTGTACGTCACGGCAACATCGCCGCTGCGCCGGTTGCGCACCGCCAACGGGCCACCCTGCGGCAGCCGCGCCATAAGCCGGTTGCGATCGGCCCGAAGATCCACCGTTTCGGGGTCGCAGTCATGGCGAGCCTTCCCCGTCGCCGCGTCGTAGGCGGCCTTCGGCGAATCACCCTCGCCCCGTGCCTGCACAAACTCCAGCTCCGGCGCGTACTTGGCCACCAGCAGCGGCCACAACGCTGCAAGCCGGTCGCGCGCAGCTTCGTCCGTCGTGAACACGAAGGCAGCGCCGCCGCCCTTGCGCGAGCACTCGAAGTCGCCGCCAACGGCCGCGAGCGCTGCATCAAAGAGTCCATCGTCGCCGGTCAGTGACTCAATCAGCTCACTGCCGCCGACGATCTCCTTGAGGCGATTGGTCGCCAGCAGGTAGCTCTGGATGGATTTGGCTTCAAACAAATAGCAGAAGTGCTTCATTGACTGTGTTCCATACGATGCGGTCTGTTTTTGAAGCGGCACCGGGAGTTGCGATGTCAAGCTGCGGAGGATCAAGTCATGCGCCGCGCGCTGTCTTCGCTGAAGAACGGTCGGTCAGCGGTCGCAATGGAGCCGAATGCGAGCGCCTCCGCCGGCAAGTTCAGCCGGTAGCGAGTGTGCGGCCGTTCCCCGCCGTCGTCGTCGATGAGGTAGGCGGCGGCGAGCTGCGGACCGAGCTGGGTGCGTAGGGCGCCGTTGACACGGGTCTTGAGCACCTGGAATTGATCCTCGTCCATGCCGTTGGCGTAGGTGCGCTCTTCGGCGCGGACGACGGTGCCGGAGTCCGGCCCGCTGATGCGGCGCAGCTCGTCGATGTACTGCGCGGTGAAGCCCTCGGTGTCGTGGCGCGCGGCGGCGAGCCGGTTGCCGAGGCGGCGGGCGAAGACGGCATAGAAGGCGAGGTTGGCCGGGCTCATCTCGACGACTTGGCCGCCGGCCTGGATGCGGCGGCCGCGCAGGTCGATGATCAGCTCCGGCGGCTGCTGGGCGCGCTGGGCGACGGCGATGGCTTGGGTGAAGCCGACGCGGCCCTGCAAGAGCGGCTGCGGCAGGCCTTCGCGCAGGCGCACGAACGGGATGTCCGCCAGGGTGACTTGAGCGTGGCGCGTGTCGGCGAGCTCGTTGTCCTTGAGCGTGATGACGCGCGAGTACTGGGTCGGGTAGAAGAAGTCCCAGCTCGACTCGAACGGCTCCGACACCAGCACGTGGCTAAGGCGGTCTTGCGAGCGGCCGAACAGGCTGAGCGCGTAGCCGGCGAAATAGCCCATGGTCTTGCGCCCGCCGGCCATGCTGACGTGCAGGGCGGAGTCGCGCTCAGAGGTGATGCGCCGGATGCGGTCGGTGAGATGGTCCGCGACGCACTCGTTGTCGGCGGCGGTGCGGATGTCGACCAGTGGGTTGCCGTCGCCATCGTGGACGATCTCGATGTGCCCAAGCTCAAAGGCGATGGGGGGCAGCCCGTAGTCGTCGAGCAGGCGCTGAAACCAGCCGCGCGACAGCAGGCTCAGCTCGGCGCGTTCCGCCCCCTTGGTCGTGGTGATCAGATGCACCTCGGTCGGCATAAAGCGGGGCTCGCCGCGCACCGCGAGCGCGTACAGGGTCTCGGTGACGATCTGCGGGGACAGGCCGGCGACGGCGAGGAGCACGCGGCGTGGGTAGTCGTGCGGGGCTTGGTGCTGGGGCGTCATGTCCTTGTCCTTGTCGAGGGGCTGTGGTCGCGCTGGGTCGGCGCTGCGCCGATGGGGGTTGAATCGGGGCGTCCGTGCCTTCCTGCTCCATGGCCGTCCCCGTCCGTTGGGGTCATCCGTGGGCCGGTGCCGATTCGCGGTGCAGTCTGCCTTCGCGCCTCTGCGCTGTCTGAAACTGCAAGGTTTCCGTTTTTGTCCGAGCGGCGCTGACGAGCATGGCCGTTGCCCTCACCCCGGCCTTCTCCCAGAGGGAGATTGCTGAGCGGGGCGTGCGTCGGCGGCGGTCTCGAGCACGCGGTAGCGGCCGAGCCCAAATGCCGTGTTCTTGCCGGCATGCACGAATTGGCCGAACCACAACAGCGGCCACACCGCGGGCAGCGCGGGTCCGGCGAGGGTCAGCTCGCCGAGCAGGCCGCCGAGCTGCATATCGGTGTCCTGGCGGTTCGAGAAGCGGGTCCAGTCGTACCAGCGCAGGTCGGGGGCGCTGATTTGCACGCCGGTCAGCGCGGCGCGGGCGTCGGTCCAGCGCGTGTCGGCCGGATCCGCCGGTGGGGCATAGAGGCGCTGCAACAGCGACGCGCGCTGGCCGAGGGCGCGCAGCAGGTCAGCGCCGGTGACGGCGGCGGCATCCAGATAACGGCCGCGGGCCTTGAGCCGCAGCGGCGTCTCCAGCACCAAGCGCGGGCGCGCGGGCACGGGTGGCAGCGCCGGCGTGTGGGTGGTGATGGGCAGGAGCGCATCGCCCGCGTAGATGCGGCTCCAGTCCGCGGCGCCGAGGGTCTGCTCTTGCAGCACCTCCGCGAGCGCAAAGCGCGCCCGCCCGCGGCCGAAACCGCGCGCACCGGCGCCCCGCAGCGCGTACACCAAGTGCGGCACGAAGCGCGTGGCGGCGCCGATGAGCGTGATGCCGAGGCCGAAGTCGCCGCCCGCGTGCAGCTCCTGCGGCTCGCCCGGCGCCGCCGGCTCCAGCACGTAGGGATGCGGCAGGGCGCTGTAGCGCGCGGCCAGCGCCGGGTCGGCCGGCGGCGACTCGAACAGCACGGCGTAGGCGCAGGTGGCGGTCAGCAGGCAGCCGGCACAGGTGGGCTGCCCGGTGACGCAGACGGCGCCGCGCAGCGCATGGCCGAGCACGCCATGCCACGCGGAACCCGTGTACCCGGGCAGGCACAGCGGCTCCGCCGCCTGAAACCGGAACTGGAGCCGGCACAGCGGCGGAAAGGCAGCAGCAGCGGGCGATGCGGCGGGAGCCGGGGCGGCCGCCGGGGCGGGCAAATGTGCGTCAGATGCAAGCATGGTCTGGCATTGCGGCCGTCTGGCCGTCCTGGTGGGCCGTGGCCGGCTGGACCGACCAATCAACGCTGGACACCAATAAACCATCCTTTTGTCGGCTTGCAAGCGTTGATCGTCGCGATGCGGAAAATTCCTACAAACCGCTCAGACTATTCGTACAAGCTGCCGGCCTCACGGCCGTTGTCCGTTGCCCTGAGCGTTATCCCGACCAGCGCCGCGGAGCCCGTGCATAGCCAAGGCTTCCGGCCCTGATTGCCTGAGGCCAGGATGGCCTGACTACCTGCGTCGCCAGGGCTTCCAGCCCCAATGGCGTCAGGCCAGGATGGCCTGACTACGCAGTCGGCCGCTGCCGTGGTCGGCGCTATGGTCAAGGCCCGACCGCGTTGTTACGACCGCGATCAGCGACGGAGCCCTTGCATTACACTGCGTCGCTGCGGGGCATCCCCCACGCCTGCGCATGCCCTCCAAAACACCGCCCAAACACCGCCCCGCCGCCATCGAAGGCCCATGACACCAGTCGATTTCGTCGCCAAGTGGCAGGCCGCGCAGCTCAAGGAGCGCTCGGCGGCGCAGGAGCACTTCACGGACCTGTGCCGCCTGCTCGGCGAGCCGACCCCGGCGGAGGCCGACCCCGACGGCGATTGGTTCTGCTTCGAGAAGGGCGCCGGCAAGGCCGGCGGCGGCGACGGCTGGGCCGATGTCTGGCGGCGCGGCTGCTTCGGCTGGGAATACAAGGGCAAGGGCAAGGACCTGCAGAAGGCCTTCAAGCAGCTCCAGCTCTACTCGCCGGCGCTGGAGTACCCGCCGCTCCTCATCGTCTCGGACATCGCAAGCATCGTCATTCACACCGCCTTCACCGGCACGGTGCCCGAGACCCACGTCCTGACCCTGGACGACCTGCTCGACGCCAACAAGCGCAAGCCGCTCATCTGGGCCTTCCGCGAGCCCGAGCGCCTGCGCCCCGGCACCACCACGCACCAGATCACCGTCGAGGCCGCCGGGCGCTTCGCGGAGCTCGCCACTGCGCTGCGCGCGCGCGGGCACGCGCCCGTCGCCGTCGCGCACTTTCTGCACCGGCTCCTGTTCTGCCTGTTCGCCGAGGATGTCGAGCTGCTACCGGGGCAGATGTTCAGCAAGCTGATGCAGGCCGGGCAACGCGCCCCGGCCGAGCTGCCGCATATGTTGCGCGAGCTGTTCGCCGCCATGGCTAACGGCGGGCGCTGCGCCTTCGAGGTCATCGACTGGTTCAACGGCGGGCTGTTCGACACCGACGACGTGCTGCCGCTCACACAAACCGACATCCGCACCCTGATCGGGCTCTCCAAGCTCGACTGGTCAGCCATTGAGCCCAGCATCTTCGGCACCCTGTTCGAGCGCGGCCTGGACCCGGACAAGCGCAGCCAGCTCGGCGCGCACTACACCGACCCGGGCTCCATCATGCGCATCGTCAACCCCGTCGTCGTCGAGCCGCTGCGCGATGCCTGGCACGCCACCAAGGCCGCCATGCAGGCCGACCGGGACAAGGCCGCGAAGGCCGCCGCGAAGTGGAGCGCCAAGCTCGCCCAGGCCGAGACCGCCTTCGACCCCGCCGCCGCCGCGGAGGCCATCACCGAGCGCAAAAAGGCCGAGAGCCGCGGCTTCAACCAGGCCGAGAAGCGCTACCGGGCGTTCCTGGACCGGCTCGCGGGCTTCCGCGTGCTCGACCCCGCCTGCGGCTCCGGCAACTTTCTGTACCTGGCCCTGCGCGCGCTGAAAGACCTTGAGCACGCCGTCATCCTGGAGGCCGAAGCCCTCGGCCTGCCGCGCCCCTTCCCGCGCGTCGGCCCCGAGGCCGTGCAGGGCATTGAGCTCAACCCCTACGCCGCCGAGCTGGCCCGGGTCACGGTCTGGATCGGCGAGATCCAATGGATGCTGTCGCACGGCTTCAACCTGAACCGAGAGCCGATTCTGAAACCGCTCGGCAACATCGAGAACCGCGACGCGGTATTGACCATCGACGCAGCCGGCAACCCCGCCGAGCCCGAGTGGCCCGCGGCTGATTCGATCATCGGCAATCCGCCGTTCTTGGGCGACAAGCGCATGCTCTCCGCGCTCGGCGACGACTACGTGACCCGGCTGCGGGCGCTGTATAAGGGCCGCGTGCCCGGCGGTGCGGACCTGGTGACCTATTGGTTCGAGAAGGCCCGCGCGCAGATCGAGACCGGCCGCGCCAAGCTCGCGGGTTTGGTTGCCACCAACAGCATTCGCGGCGGTGCCAACCGCAAGGTGTTGGAGCGGATCACCGAGACCGGCGCCATCTTCAATGCTTGGTCCGATGAGCCTTGGGTGAATGAGGGGGCGGCGGTGCGGGTGTCTTTGGTTGGGTTTGGCGGTTCAGAGAACGGAGGGCTCGCGCGACTGAATAACGCCAGCGTCACCCGAATCTTCCCTGACCTAACGTTTAGCGGCGATCCCGGTTTTGTCGGGGCCAATTCAGCAAAGGCGCTAGACAGCAATTCGGGCGTGGCGATTCAGGGACCGACTAAAGGCGGGGCGTTCGATGTGGCTGGGGACACGGCGCGAACATGGTTGTTGATGCCGAACCCAGACGGAAGATCAAACTCGGCCGTAGTCAAACCTTGGCGGAACGGGCTCGATCTGACACGACGGGAACAAGACCGCTGGATTGTCGATTTCGCTTCGTTATCACTTCATGAAGCTGCAAAGTTTGAGGCGCCGTTTGAGCACGTAAGAAAGCATGTTCTTCCGCATCGAATGAACGTTGCAAGAAAGCGGCGCCGGGACTACTGGTGGCAATTCAACGAAGTTGCACCCGGCTTGCGCGCAGCTTTGAGGCGCGTCGCGCGGTTCATCGCTACGCCGGAAGTCTCGAAACACAGAGTGTTCGTTTGGCTTCCGCCTAATGTCATTCCAGACAAGAACATCATCGTCATCGCGCTCGATACTGACGAAGCGCTCGGGATCTTGCACTGCCGCATACACGAAACATGGGCCTTGCGCACGGGCACGAGCCTTGAAGATCGGCCCCGATACACATCGAGCACGACATTCCGAGCATTCCCCTTCCCCGAAGGCCTGACCCCCAACCTCGACCCCGCCGACTACAGCAACCCGCACGCCCCCGCCATCGCCGAGGCCGCCCGCGCGCTCAACGACCTGCGCGAGCGCTGGCTGAACCCGCCGGAGCTGGTCAAGCGCATTCCCGAGGTTGTCCCGGGCTACCCGGACCGGATCCTTCCCGTTGACGAGGCCGCCGCCAAGGCGCTGAAAAAGCGCACCCTCACCAACCTCTACAACGCCCGCCCCGCCTGGCTCGACAACGCCCACAAGGCCCTCGACGCCGCCGTCGCCGCCGCCTACGGCTGGACCGACTACAGCCCCGACCTGCCCGACGACGAGATCCTGTCCCGCCTGCTGCGCCTGAACCTGGCGCGGTCGGCGGCTGAAGCCACCAAAGCCGAGGGCGACATCATCACCGGACGCCCCAAGGCCGACGCATGAGCAGAACCAATCTCTTCCTGACCGTGTAGCTCTCGTGCCGAGGCTCTGCCTCGGCACGCCTCTTCGCGTCTCTGCCGCCCCGCGCCGCGCGCCGTTCCCGCGCCCGAGCACACCTGGGCGCAGAGCGCCCGCGGACGCGCGACACCGCTGGAGCGGTGTCGCGAGAATGACCGCCGGCAACGGCCTGAGACGGCCTCGGGGCTTCAACACGCTTGGCGCAGCGCTTGTTCGACAACGACCACGATTACGACAACGACAGCGACAACGACAACGACAAGGGAGGCGGCGTAGCTCTCGTGCCGAGGCTCTGCCTCAGCACGCCTCTTCGCGGCTCTGCCGCCCCGCGCCGCGCGCCGTTCCCGCGCCCGAGCACACCTGGGCGCAGAGCGCCCGCGGACGCGCGACACCGCTGGAGCGGTGTCGCGAGAATGACCGCCGGCAACGGCTTGAAACGGCCTCGGGGCTTCAACACGCTTGCCGCAGCGCCCGTTCGACTACGACCACGACAACGATTACGACTACGACAACGGAGGCTGCGTAGCTCTCGGCTCAGCCCGTGCGCGTCCCCGGGACCGGAGGCTTGGGATCGTTCCTGCGCGCCTCAGCCCAGACGCTGACGCGGCCATCGGTGCACTTGACCTTGGAATCCCCGATCAACCGGTCATCGCCGGAGAATAGGGGCGAACGCTTGCGTGCGATCAGGGTCCGGATCAGCAGACCCGCCTGGGGATTGTCGACGAGAGGCTCAAGCAGTGGCTCCCTCTGTCGGTTGTGAAACTTCCTGATCCCGCTTCCAGCGTCCGAGCGCTCCCCAAACGTGAACGGCGCGGAATGCGCCGACCCGAACACTAGCCTACCCAGAGACAAAGGCAATCGACCTAAGTGTTGCCCGCTGCTGCCAAAGCTGGCGCAGAGTGTGCCGAGAGCGTGCCAAGGCGCGGCCGTGAACCGGAAGAAAAGACGCGAGATTTTGATTCTATGGAGCTGGCGGACGGATTCGAACCGACGACCTGCTGATTACAAATCAGCTGCTCTGCCAACTGAGCTACGCCAGCGAGGGGGAGGTTGCCCGCGGCTGGCGGACAACGAACCGCGGATTGTATGCCAGGCACGACGCGCTCTCAATGGCGCAACACCGATCGGCGGGGCTCAGGCGAAGGCGGCGAGCCCCTCTAGGACCAGCTCCGGGACCAGCTCCGGCGCCAGCTCGGCTGGCAGGTCGCAGGCGGCGGCGAGGCGTTCGGCGTCGCCGCCGGTGAGGATGAGCTTTGGGGCTGCGCCGGCATGGGCCGCAAGGCGGTGATGGAGGCGCTCCAGCAGCGCGGCGGGGGCCTGGATGCTGGCGGCGGCGATGGCTTGGCCTGTGTCTACGGCCCAGGGCAGGTTGGCGTCGGTGGGCTCGTGGCGCGGGATCTGGGTGCCGGCGAGCAGGCTCTCGCGCTGCATGCGGATGCCGGGGAGGATGAGCCCGCCCAGGTGGCGGCCATCGGCGAGGAGCGCGTCGAAGGTGACGGCGGTGCCGGCGTCCACGATAAGCGTCGACATGGGCTGCGCTGCGGCCTGCGCACGCCGGTGCGCGGCGATGAGGGCGAGGAAGCGGTCGACGCCGAGCTGGGCGGGGTCGGCGTAGGCGATGCGCATGCCGCAGGCCTCGGCGCGGGTGTGCAGCCAGCGCGGCGCGATGCCGAAGCGGGCGCGGCTGACCTGCGCGACGGCGTCGCGCACGGACTGCGGCCCGACGCCGGCGGCGAGCACGGCGTCGATGCGGTCAAGCTCATCCCAGACGGCGAGCAGGTCCAGCGGCAGCGCGCCACCGTGCAGCGCGGCGCCGAAGCCGGTGAGCGGCTGCCCCGCACCACGCCGAAGCGCCCATTTGATGCTGCTGTTGCCGGTGTCGACGAGGAGCTGCATTGGGGCGCCGCGTGGCTGCGTTGTGTGGGGGTCGGGACGGGATGGATGCCGACGCGCCGCGCTAGCGCGTGGCGCTGAGCCCGGCCGTGAGCCGCGGACCGCCATTGCGCAGCCAGTCGGCCAGCCGATTGGAGTCCGCCATCGGCGTCAGTTGCCCCTGCGCATTCAGCAGCACGACGTAGAGCCGACGGCCAGCGACGACGGTCTGCATGACCAGACAGCGGCCGGCCTCGTGAATGTAGCCGGTCTTGCTCAGCTCCACGTCCCAACGCGAGTCGCGCGTCAGCGGATTGGTGTTGCGGTATTGGAGCGAGCCGCGCTTGGTTTCGAGGTAGGGCTGGGCGGTGAACTCGCCGCTGGAGGTGACCTCGCGGATGAGCGGATATTGCGCCGCCGCGTGGATCATGCGCACCAGGTCCTCCGCGGTGGAGACGTTGCCGGCGTCGAGCCCGGAGGAGTCGGCGAAACGGCTGTCGCGCATGCCCAGCGCCTTGGCCTTTGCGTTCATGGCGTCGACGAAGGCGGGCGTGCCGTCGGCAAAAGTGGTGCGGCCAAGGGCGTGCGCGGCGCGGTTGTCGGACGACATGAGGGCCACACGCAACATGTCGCCGCGGGACAGCGTTGCCTCGTCGATGTAGAGTCGTGACCGGCTCCAGCGCATGCGGTCGCGGTCTTGCTCGGTGATCGTCACCGGGTCCTCCAGCGGCACGTCGGCATCGAGCACGACCATTGCGGTCATGAGCTTTGTGATGCTGGCGATGGGCCGGACCTCCGTGGCGTTGCGGCTGAAGAGCCGATTGCCGTTGTGATCGATGACCAGCGCGACGCCCGAACGGATGTCGGGCTGGCCGGCCACGGCAACGGCCATGGCGAACAGCATCCAGCACGCGGCGCCCGCGGCGGCGATGCGGCGTATCCTCGATTGCGAAACCATCTCAACTCTTCCCGCTAGCAGCCTGATTGGACGGGGCAAAGTGTTTTGATTATGGCACATGATTCGGGTTTGGGGACATGAGGGAGCACCCTTGTTGCGGATTCGGCCACACCCGTGGCGCCGATGTCCGCCAACGACAGGACGCCAGGCGTTGAGCGCCCTGCCCGCTTGGCTGCTGCCGGCGCTGCCGCCGCTGTTCTGGGCCGGCAACTTCGTGCTCGCCCGGGCGCTGCATGCGGAGCTGCCGCCGCTGGCGCTGTCGTTCTGGCGCTGGGCGCTGGCACTGGCGATTCTGCTGCCGCTGGCGGGCCCGGCGCTGTGGCGCCAGCGTGCGCTGCTGCTGCGGCACTGGCGCATTCTGGTGATGCTCGCGCTGCTCGGCGTGACTGGCTACAACAGCCTGCTCTACGCGGGCCTGCAGGACACGACAGCGACGAATGCGGTGCTGTTGTCCTCGGCCTGCCCGGTGTTCATCCTGGTGCTGTCCTTTGTCGTGCTCGGCGTGCGCGCGCGGCCCGCGGCGCTGGTCGGGCTCGCGCTGTCGCTGGCGGGGGTGTGGCTCATCGTCGCGGGCGGAGACCCGGCGCGGCTGCTGGCACTCGGGCTCGGCGTCGGAGATGGCCTGGTGCTGCTGGCGACCCTGGGCTGGGCGCTGTACTCGGTGCTGCTACGGCTGCGCCCGGCGGGGCTCGACCCGCTGGCGTTTCTGACGGCGCTGACGGCGCTCGGTCTCGTGCCGCTCGCGCTGCTGTACGGCTGGGACCTCGGCTGGAACCTATCCGCCGGCCTGGGCTTTACGCCCACCGCGGCGAATCTCGGTGCCATCGGCTACGTCGCGCTGTTCCCGTCCGTGCTCGCCTACGTGCTCTGGAACCGGGCCGTCGCCGAGCTCGGCGCCAACCGCACCGGGCAGTACATCCACCTGCTGCCGGTGTTCGGCACGCTGCTCGGCGTGCTGGTGCTGGGGGAGCGGCTGGCGTGGTTTCATGCGGCGGGGGCTCTCCTGATCGGCGCGGGCATCTTGCTGAGTGGCGAGGGACGCGGTCGATGACCGACTCGTCGGCAGTTGGCGCTGTTGTGCCTCGGCGCAGAGCGCCAACACACGGGTGACATCGCGGGAGCGGTGTCACCAGCGCGAAAACCGCAACGGCATCGGGAGCGGTGTCACCAGCGCAAAACGGCACCGGCATCGCACCGGCGGCGCGTGCCGCGCCATCACGGCGCCCTGCCACCGTCGCCGTGCTTGCAGTTACCGAGGACACCGATCGGCTCGTGCCTCGGCGCGGAGCGCCAACACACGGGTGACACCGCGGGAGCGGTGTCACCAGCGCAGGACTGGACTCGGCTCCGCCAGCCGTACTTGCCGGCAGCGTCCAGCTCGTGCCTTGCCAGGCTCCAGCAGCAACCCAGCCAAGCGCATCACGGCGGCCTGGGCGCCTGCGCGGCAAGATCAGGATCGGCGACGAGCTCGACGCTGCGGACGACGCAATCGCTGACCTGTTCGAGGACGGCAGGTAGCGTCGGGAAAACTCACGAAAAAGCCCCGCCGGAGCGGGGCTTTCGGTCGGCATCCGTGCCGTGGCTCACGTGGCGCCGCAAGCGCGGCGCCGGTCGGGGCAGGCTTACATCATGCCCATGTCGCCCATGCCGCCCATGCCGCCGCCGCCGGGCATCGGGCTGTCTTCCTTCGGCTCTTCGGCAACCATGGCCTCGGTGGTGATCATCAGGCCGGCCACGGAGGCTGCGTTCTGCAGCGCGGTGCGGGTGACCTTGGTCGGGTCCAGGATGCCCATTTCGACCATGTCGCCGTACTCGCCGTTGGCAGCGTTGTAGCCGAAGTTGCCCTCGCCGTCGGCGACCTTGTTCAGCACCACACTGCCCTCGGCACCGGCGTTGATGACGATCTGGCGCAGGGGCTCTTCCATGGAACGCAGCGCGATGTTGACGCCGACGTCCTGGTCGTGGTTGGCGCCGGTGATGGTGCCGCGGATCTTGGTCAGCGCGCGCACCAGCGCGACACCGCCGCCGGGGACGATGCCCTCTTCCACCGCCGCACGGGTGGCGTGCAGGGCGTCTTCGACGCGGGCCTTCTTCTCCTTCATCTCGACCTCGGTGGCGGCACCGACCTTGATCACGGCAACACCGCCGGCGAGCTTGGCCAGGCGCTCCTGGAGCTTCTCACGGTCGTAGTCGGAGGTGGTGTCCTCGACCTGGGCGCGGATCTGCTCGCAACGGCCCTTGATCTCGTCGTCCTTGCCGGCGCCGTCGATGATGGTGGTCTCTTCCTTGCTGATCTGCACCTTCTTGGCGGAGCCGAGCTCGTTCAGCGTGGCCTTCTCGAGGGTCAGGCCGACCTCCTCGGAGATGACGGTGCCGCCGGTGAGGATGGCGATGTCCTGCAGCATGGCCTTGCGACGGTCACCGAAGCCCGGGGCCTTGACGGCGCAGACCTTGATGATGCCGCGAATGGAGTTCACCACCAGCGTGGCCAGGGCCTCGCCCTCGATGTCTTCGGCGACGATCATGAGCGGGCGGCCGGCCTTGGCGACGGACTCCAGCACGGGCAGCAGCTCGCGGATGTTGGAGACCTTCTTGTCGTGCAGCAGGATGAAGGGCTCTTCCAGCTCGCAGGTCTGGCTCTGCTGGTTGTTGATGAAGTAGGGCGAGAGGTAGCCGCGGTCGAACTGCATGCCCTCGACGACATCCAGCTCGTTGTGCAGGCTCTTGCCCTCTTCAACGGTGATGACGCCTTCCTTGCCGACCTTCTCCATAGCCTCGGCGATGATCTGGCCGATGGAGTCGTCGGAGTTGGCGGAGATGGTGCCGACCTGGGCGATCTCCTTGTTGTCGGAGCAGGGCTTGGACAGGCTGGCCAGCTCGCGCACGGCGGCCTCAACGGCCTTGTCCATGCCGCGCTTGAGGTCCATCGGGTTCATGCCGGCGGCGACGGCCTTTAGGCCCTCGCGCACCATGGCCTGCGCCAGCACGGTGGCGGTGGTGGTGCCGTCACCGGCGATGTCGGAGGTCTGGGAGGCGACCTCCTTCACCATCTGCGCGCCCATGTTCTGGAACTTGTCCTTGAGCTCGATTTCCTTGGCGACGGAGACGCCGTCCTTGGTGACGGTGGGCGCACCGAAGGACTTCTCCAGCACGACGTTGCGGCCCTTAGGACCGAGCGTCACCTTGACCGCGTTGGCCAGGACGTTGACGCCTTCCATCATGCGGTTGCGGGCTTCGGAGCCGAAATACACTTCTTTTGCACTCATGGCGCGATTTCCTCGATGTTCTGATCAGCTTGAGTGGCCCCGGCGGGGCCGGACGAATGAGACGGGGCTTTAGGACTCGATGACGCCCATGATGTCGTCCTCGCGCATGACGAGGAATTCTTCACCGTCGAGCTTGACCTCGGTGCCGGAGTACTTGCCAAACAGGATCCGGTCGCCGACCTTGACGTCGAGCGAGCGATGGTCGCCGTTGTCCATGATCTTGCCGTTGCCGACGGCGATGATCTCGCCCTGGATCGGCTTCTCGGTGGCGGAGTCCGGGATCACGATGCCGCCGGCGGAGGTGCGCTCCTCCTCCATGCGACGGACGACGACTCGGTCATGCAGTGGGCGAATATTCATTAGGTGTTCCCCTCAGCTCTATCGGGATTGCGGGTTGTAGACGGCGAGTGCGGACACGATCCGGTGGCGCGGCGGGCGTCCGGGCAGCGTGTTAGCACTCACCAGTGGCGGCTGCTAATAATAGGGCGGACACTTGCCCTGTCAAGTCGCGTTTCCACCAGTTGCAGTGCCGGCCCGAGTGGGTTCCGCCGGGCGGGCCAAGATGGGTTCGGAGCGGCGCAGGCACGGGCGCACGCGGCGCCCGGGATGGCCGGGCGCCGGCGATGCAGCGGCGGTTTGGGTCAGGTTGGGTCGAAGGCGGGGTTAGTCTTCGCGCCGGTAGTCGGCGTCGATGATGCGCGGGCGGTGCTCGTCCTGCGGCCCGACGCCTGCGCCGAACGGCACGATCTGCACATACCGGCGGATCAGGGCGCGGCGCAGCGCCGGGATCAGCAGCAGGAAGCCCGCGATGTCCGTGACGAAGCCCGGCAGCAGCAGCAGGAAGCCGCACAGGAGCAGCACGGCGCCGTCGAGGAGCGCGAGGGCCGGCGTCTCGCCCCGGTCCATGGCCTTGCGCAGGCGCATCAGCACCGCGAGCCCCTGCATCCGCACCAGCCAGGCGCCGACCACGGCGGTGAGGATGGACAGCGCGATGGTCGGCAGCGCACCGATCACGGAGCCCACCCGGATCAGAAAAAACAGCTCCACCAGGGGCGCGCCGATGAAGAGCAGAAGGAAAAGCCACATGAGCGCGGTCTCAGCAATCAGGGATGCGGTCGGGGCCAAGGCGCCCGGGGCCGGAACCGCCGCAGCCACGCGCTGTCTCGAAGACGGCGGCGGCCGGACGGCGCCGGACAAACCCTGAACATCTGTCCGGAAAAGCCGATTCAAACCCCACGACGCAATGGGGGTGATTTCCGTTAGGCTATGCGCCCGCTGCCGGGTCCCTGGCAAGGCGTTCCGGAAGCTCCGCCGGCAAGCACGCGATGACCCTGCTGCCGGCCCCGCGCCGTGG
This sequence comes from Thiohalocapsa sp. ML1, assembly GCF_001469165.1. Classification (GTDB taxonomy): domain Bacteria; phylum Pseudomonadota; class Gammaproteobacteria; order Chromatiales; family Chromatiaceae; genus Thiohalocapsa. The sequence goes on from NZ_JABX01000024.1 coordinate 22,873, forward strand.
GCCTGGCCGGAGAGCCGGCCTCCCGGTCGGCGCCGGACTTGCGACGCTTTCCGCTCTGTTGCCGTGTTGACCTGGAGGTCAACACTCCAGTCAACGCCCGTCAACTCCAGTCAACGCCCGTCAACGCCCGTCAACGCCGCGCACGTTCGATTGCGACCACGACCACGACAACAACAGCCACCTGAGCGATAGTCACAGGCCCCGCGATGCCCACGAGCCACGCCGACCAAGTCCATGTCGTCTACTGCACCTGCCCGGACCGGCCCGTCGCGGAGTCCTTAGCTGCCGAGCTGGTGCAGGCCGGGCTCGCCGCCTGCGCGACCCTGCTGCCCGGGGCGCTGTCGATCTATCGCTGGCAGGGCAACATTGAGCGCGCCGACGAAGTGCTGCTCTTGATCAAGACCACCGGGGAGCGCTTGGACGCGCTGACGGCCCGCATTCTCGCAAGCCATCCTTACGATGTGCCGGAGGTGATCGCCCACCCGATCACGGCCGGCCACGATCACTATCTCGATTGGGTTCGCCAATGCACCACCACCAACGCCTGATCCCCCGGGCGCCCGCCCCACGGCGCGCGCGGCCGCTGTTGCGCGGCGCCGCATACGTCTCCGTCCTGCTCGTGCTGCTGTCGGCGCTGCTGCCGACGGCGGTGCTCGCCGCCACCGAGGAGTTTCTGCAGCCGGACCAGGCCTTCCGCATCTCCGGGAGCGCCGCCGCGCCGGACGCGGTGACGGTGCGCTGGGATATTGAGCCCGGCTATTACATGTATCGGAGCAAGCTCCGCTTCGTGAGCGACAGCCCCGGCATCGAGCTCGGCCGCCCCGCGCTGCCGGCTGCCGAGACCAAGCAGGACGAGTTCTTCGGCGAGGTCGAGATCTACCGCGACCGGGTAGAGGCGACCCTGCCGGTGCAGCGCGGCGCCGAGGCCGGCGACATCATCGCCGTCGAGGCCAAGTCCCAGGGCTGCGCCGACGCCGGGTTCTGCTATCCGCCGCAGAAGCAGCGCATCCTGCTGGAGCTGCCGCGGCTCGCCGCCGTCGCGACACCCGCGGTGGAGCCGGCCGCCGCCCCGGCACCGCGGGCACAATCCCTGGCGCAGGCGCTCACCGGCGGCCAGTCCATGGGGTTCGGGCTGGAAGAGGACATCCTGCCGGCAGAGGAGGCCTTCCAGCTCCGCGCCGAGGTGGTGGGGCCGAACCAGCTCGCGCTGACCTGGGACATCGCGCCCGGCACCTACCTTTATGAAGAGAAGATCGCGCTGACGCTGGAGGATGCGGACGGCGTGCAGATCGGCGCGTTCGAGCTGCCGCCCGCCGAGGTCAAGCCGGACACCGTGCGCCCGGACGGGACCATCGGCGATGTCGCTATCTTCCACGGCACCGTCAGCCTGGATGTGCCGCTGCTGCGCGCCGACGAGGCGGCGACCGACGTGACGCTGGTCGCGAACTATCAGGGCTGCGCCGAGCGCGGCATCTGCTATCCGCCCGTCACCGACCGCATCGCGCTGGCGCTGCCGGTGACCACCGAGACCGTCGCCCTCGCCGCGGTGACGGCGCCGGCGGCTGCGGCGAGCGCGGCCGACGGCCCCGGCGAGCGCGTGTCGGAGCAGGACCAGATCGCCAACCGCCTGGCCGACACCGGCGTCATCGGCGCCATGGCGATCTTCTTCGGCCTTGGGCTGCTGCTGGCCTTCACGCCCTGTATCTTCCCGATGATCCCGATCCTGTCCGGCATCATCGCGGGCCAAGGCGACCGCATCACGACCCGCCAGGCCTTTTTCCTGTCCCTGGCCTATGTGCTGGCCATGGCCCTAACCTACGCCGTGGTCGGCGTCATCGCCGGCCTGTTCGGCGCCAACCTGCAGGCGACCTTCCAGAATATCTGGGTGCTCAGCGCCTTCGCGCTGGTATTCGTCGCGCTGTCGCTGTCCATGTTCGGCTTCTACGACCTGCAACTGCCGAGCAGTTGGCAGACCAAGCTCGCCGAGATGAGCAACAAGCAGGAGGGCGGCACCCTCGTCGGCGCGGCCATCATGGGCTCGCTGTCGGCACTCATCGTCGGCCCCTGCGTCGCGCCGCCGCTGATGGGCGCGCTGATCTTCATCGGCAAGACCGGCGATGCGGTGCTCGGCTTCTTCGCGCTGCTGGGTCTCGGGTTGGGCATGGGCGCGCCGCTGCTCGCCATCGGCACCTCCGCCGGCAAGCTCCTGCCGCGCGCCGGCGGCTGGATGGACGCGGTGAAGGCCGTGTTCGGCGTACTGCTGCTGGCGGTGGCCATCCTGCTGGTGGAGCGGGTGCTGCCCGCGGCCGTCGCGATGCTGCTCTGGGGTCTCTTGCTCATCGCCTCCGGCGTCTACCTGGGCGCCGTCACCACGCTGACACCGGAGTCCGGCGGCTGGACCAAGCTCTGGAAGGCGCTCGGCCTCGCACTCCTGGTCTACGGCGTACTGATGCTGGTCGGCGCCGCCGCCGGCGGGCGCGACACGATCCAGCCGCTGCGGGGCATCGTCGCCGCCGGTGGCGGCCAGGCCGCGGCGCACCAGGCCTTCAGGCCCATCAAGACCGTCGCCGACCTGGAGCGCGAGGTCGCCGCCGCGAGCGCCGCGGGCAAGCCCGTGATGCTGGACTTCTACGCCGACTGGTGCGTGACCTGTAAGGAGATGGAGCGCTACACCTTCCCGGACCCGGCCGTCGTGGCAGCGATGGAGAAGTTCGTCGTGCTGCAGGCCGACGTCACCGCCAACGACGCCGAGGACAAGGCGCTGATGCAGGAGCGCTTCGGCATCCCCGGCCCGCCGGCCATGCTGTTCTTCGACACCGCGGGGGAGGAGCTGGGCGGCTGGCGGCTCGTGGGCTTCGTGCCGGCCGCAGAGTTCGCCGCGCACCTGAACGAGATCGCCCCGTGAACCCAGCCAAGGTGCTCGTCGTAACGGTGCTCGCGGGCGCACTCAGCATCGGGGCGGCGCTCTTCGGAGAGCGCTGGTTCGAGGAGCAGGACATCGACTTCGGCGGCCGTGCGGACGACGGGCGCATCGCCACGCTGCCGGATCTGCGCCTGCCCAACATCGCCGGGCACGAGGTTACCAGCAATGCCTGGGCGGGCAAGGTCGTGGTGCTCAACTTCTGGGCCACCTGGTGCCCGCCCTGCCTGCGGGAGATGCCGATGCTGGACGAGCTCCAGCGCGGCGTCGATCCGGGCAAGCTGCAAGTGGTCGGCATCGCCATCGACGCCCCCGACGCGGTGCGCCGCTTCCTTGACGAGAACCGCGTCGACTATGCCGTGCTCTTGGGCGACATCGAGGCCGTGGAGCTGTCGCGGCGGCTGGGCAATCGCACCGGCGGCCTGCCCTTCACGGTGGTGTTTGATGCGCTGGGCCGGCGCGTCTACAGCCACACGGGCGAGCTCGACGGCGCCACCGTGCGCGCGCATATCGTGCCGCTGTTGGGGCTCGAATCCGGCTGATCGCGCCGAGATCCGTCGCGATCTGCGGCGAATCCGAGCAGAGCGCTCTTTGTAATCCCGCGCCGTTTGGCTTAGAGTGTGCCGCGCTTGGCAGACGGCAGCTTTCCCGGCCGATCGCCGCTGTTATGGGCGCAAAGCCGCGCAAAGCCGCGCAAAAGCGGCCGTTTCGCCGCCGCTGTTGCTCGCTTCGGTTGTCCGTCCGCTCCGCCCCACTCGCACAGACCCGCCGCCCATGGCCCAAATCCTCTGCCTGAACGGCCCGAACCTGAACCTGCTCGGCACACGCGAGCCGGAGAAGTACGGCCACGCGACCCTGGCGGATATCGAGGCTCGGCTCACGGCGCAGGCCGCCGCCGCCGGGCACTGCTTGCGCATGGTGCAGAGCAACGCCGAGCACGCACTCATCGACGCCGTGCAGCACGCCGGGGCCGACGGCTGCGCCTTCGCGCTGGTGAACCCTGCCGGCTTGACGCACACCAGTGTTGCGCTCCGAGACGCACTGCTGGCGGTGCGGCTGCCATTCATCGAGGTGCATCTGTCGAACGTGCACGCGCGCGAGCCGTTTCGCGCCCACTCCTACTTCTCCGACATCGCCGAGGGCACCATCAGCGGCCTCGGCGCCATCGGCTATGAGCTGGCGCTGACCGCCGCCATCAGCCGCTTGGACGGCGCACGGCGCTAGTCGGACCGAGCCCCAGACGACTACGACAAGAAAACCATGGACATCCGCAAGGTCAAGAAGCTCATCGAGCTGCTCGAAGAATCCGACGTCGCCGAGATCGAGATCCACGAAGGCGAGGAGTCCGTGCGCATCAGCCGCCACGGCAGCATGCCGCCCATGCCCTACATGATGCAGATGCCCATGGCCGGCGCGCTCGCCGCGGCACCCCCGGCCGCGCCGGTGGCCGGCGCCGCCGCCAAGGAGCCCGAGATCGATGAGGCGACGATGGTGCGCTCGCCGATGGTCGGCACCTTCTACCGGGCGCCATCGCCGGGCAGCCGGTCGTTCGTCGAGGAGGGCCAGGAGGTCAAGCTCGGCGACACGCTCTGTATCATTGAGGCCATGAAGATCCTGAACCAGATTGAATGCGAGCGCGCCGGCACGGTGCGTCGCATCCTGGTGGAGAACGGCCAGCCGGTGGAATACAACCAGCCGCTCTTCGTCATCGAATGATCGAGAAGATCCTCATCGCCAACCGCGGCGAGATCGCGCTGCGCATCCAGCGCGCGTGCCGCGAGCTCGGCATCAAGACCGTCGCCGTACATTCCGAGGCCGACCGCGAGCTCAAGCACGTGCTGCTTGCCGACGAGTCCGTCTGCATCGGCCCGGCGGCCTCGCGCGACAGCTACCTGCATATCCCGTCCATCATCAGCGCCGCGGAGGTGACCGACACCGTCGCGATCCACCCGGGCTACGGCTTCCTGTCCGAGAACGCGGACTTCGCCGAGCGCGTGGAGCGCTCGGGCTTCGTCTTCATCGGCCCCAAGCCTGAGACCATCCGGCTGATGGGCGACAAGGTGTCCGCCATTCGCGCCATGCAGCAGGCGGGCGTGCCCTGCGTGCCGGGCTCCGACGGGCCGCTCGACAGCAACACCAAGCGCACGCTGGAGCTGGCGCGCGACATCGGCTACCCGGTCATCATCAAGGCCGCGGGCGGCGGCGGCGGGCGCGGCATGCGCGTGGTGCACTCCGACGCGACGCTGCTGAACGCCATCTCGCTGACCAAGGCCGAGGCGGCAGCCGCCTTCGGCAACGACGTGGTCTACATGGAAAAGTACCTGGAGAACCCGCGCCACGTGGAGTTCCAGGTGCTCGCCGACAACTATGGCAACGCCATCCACTTGGGCGAGCGCGACTGCTCCATGCAGCGCCGCCACCAGAAGGTGGTCGAGGAGGCGCCGGCGCCGGGCATCACGCCGGAGCAGCGGACCTTCATCGGCGAGCGCTGCGCCGCGGCCTGCGCGAAGGTCGGCTACCGCGGCGTGGGCACCTTCGAGTTCCTGTACCAGGACGGCGAGTTCTATTTCATCGAGATGAACACCCGCGTGCAGGTGGAGCACCCGGTGACCGAGATGATCACCGGCGTCGATATCGTCAAGGAGCAGATCCTCGTGGCCTCCGGCGAGCGCCTGCGCTACCGGCAGGAGGACATCGCCTGGCGCGGCCATGCCGTCGAGTGCCGCCTCAACGCGGAGCACCCCGAGACCTTTCGGCCGAGCCCCGGGCGCATCGAGGAATTCCACGCCCCCGGGGGGCCCGGCATCCGCATCGACACCCACATCTACGCGGGCTACGTCGTGCCGCCCTACTACGACTCCATGATCGGCAAGCTCGTCGCCCACGGCGAGGACCGCCAGGCGGCGCTCTCGCGCATGTGCAACGCGCTGCGCGAGACCGTCATCGAGGGCATCGACACCAACATCCCGCTGCACCGCCAGATCATGAAGGACGCGGCGTTCCAGCAGGGCGGCGCGAATATTCACTATCTTGAGAAGAAACTCGGCATGTGAGGAAGGGGCTGGGTGCTAGGGGCTAGGGGCTAGGCGGACTTAGCTCCTAGCCCCTAGCTCCTAGCCCCTAGCCCCTAGCCCCTTCCCCCCCATGTGGCTGCAACTGTCCCTGCTCATCGACCGCCAGCAGGCGGAGCTGGTCGAGGCCGCGCTGGAGGGCGCGGGCGCGCTGGCGGTGACGCTGGACGACGCCGCGGACGAGCCGCCGACGGAGCCCGAGGCCGGCGGGGTCTGGGAGCCGGCGCCCGGCGCCCAGCCGCTGTGGCGGCGCCTGCGCATCACCGCGCTATTCGACGACGACGACGCCGGCAGCATGGCCGCGCAGGCCGCCGCCGAGGCGCTCGGCGGGCTCGCGCTTGCGCCGCCCCTGATCAGCACGCTGGATGACCGGCCCTGGGAGCGGGTCTGGCTGGAGGAGTTCCGCCCCACCTGCTTCGGCACCAGGCTCTGGGTCTGCCCCCGCGGCGAGCGCCCGCCCGAGGCCGATGCACCGGACTGGGACGGCGTCATCCTGGACCTGGACCCGGGGCTCGCCTTCGGCACCGGGCATCACCCGACCACGGCGCTGTGCCTGGCCTGGCTCGACGGGCTGCCGCTCGCCGGCAAGCGGGTGCTCGACTTCGGCTGCGGCTCCGGCATCCTCGCCATCGCCGCGCTCAAGCTCGGCGCCGCGGCCGCCGTGGCCGTGGACCATGACCCGCAGGCGCTCGACGCGACCGTCGACAACGCCATCAACAACGGCGTGCTGGGGCGCCTCGCCATCTACCGCCCCGAGGAGTTGCCGTCGCTGCCGGCGGATGTCGTCGTCGCCAACATCCTCGCCGGCCCCCTGCTGGAGCTGGCGCCGACCCTCGCGCGACTCGCCGCACCGGGCGCGGCGCTCGGCCTCTCCGGCATCCTGAGCCACCAGGCCACAACCGTCGGTGATGCCTATGAGGCGTACTTTCGCATGGAGCCCGCCGAGTCCCGCGACGAGTGGGCGCTGCTGACGGGCCGGCGCCGCTGAGCGCGCGCCGGTCGGCGCAATCGCACACGGTGAGATGACCCTCTGACTCGATCGGGTTAAGAGGGCGCCTGCAACCGCGGGCCTGTGGCGGCCCGATAGAACACGCTCAGTGCAAATGTCCGGCGCCACCCGTCAGGCGGGAGGGGCACGGGCACTGTGCCGGCGGTCGAGTTTGGCTAGAATCGCCTCCTCCCCAACCGCTCCTCCGCTCCGACGTGACCCAATGTCCGCGTGCGCGACGCCACCGATCCCTGATAGGGTAAACCCCGAGCCGTCCGGGATCGGACAGCGCCACGGCCAGCCTTCGGCCGGGCCGGTACGCGTCGATGCAGACTGGCTGGGCCCCGGGGAGCCGGAGCAGCACGAGACGACGGGAGCGCCGCCGCGCACGCAGACCGGGCCACTGCTAATCGGGACTATCAGCATCGCGAACCGCCTCATCCTGGCGCCCATGGCTGGCATCACGGACCGACCCTTCCGCACCCTGTGCCGGCGGCTCGGGGCCGGGCTCGCGGTGTCCGAGATGCTGTCCGCCAACCCGGCGCTGATGGATTCCCGCAAGAGTCGCGAGCGCGCCGACCACCGCGGCGAGCCCGGCCCCATCGCCGTGCAGATCGCGGGCGCCGATCCGGCCAGCATGGCGGAGGCCGCGCGCATCAACGTCGGCCAGGGGGCGCAGATCATCGACATCAACCTGGGCTGCCCGGCCAGGAAGGTCTGCAAGGCTGCCGCCGGCTCGGCCCTGCTGCGCGACGAGGCCCTGGTGGGCCGGATTCTGGAGGCCGTGGTCCGGGCGGTGCCGGTGCCGGTGACGCTGAAGACGCGCACCGGCTGGTCGCCCGAGACGCGCAACCTGCCGCGCATCGCGCGCATTGCCCGGGAGGCGGGCATTGCGCTCATCGCCGTGCACGGGCGCACCCGCGCTTGCGGCTACGGCGGCGTCGCGGAATTCGACAGCCTGCGCGCCCTGCGCGCCGAGATCGACCTGCCGCTGGTGGCCAACGGCGACATCGACTCGCCCGAGGGCGCCGCCGCGGTGCTCGCCGACACCGGCGCCGATGCCGTCATGATCGGCCGCGCGGCGCAGGGGCGGCCCTGGCTGTTCCGCGAGATCGGCCATTACCTCGCCACCGGCGAGCACCTGGCGCCGCCGTCGCCCGAGTGGATTCGCGGGTTGCTGCTCGAGCACCTGGATGCGTTGTACCGCTTCTATGGTGCGGCACGGGGCGTGCGCATCGCCCGCAAGCACGTCGGCTGGTACCTCTGCGGGCGTGCCGGCAGGCGAGCAGCCGATCACGACTTCTTAGCCCGAATCAACCGGGCGGAGACACCACAACAACAGACGACAGCAATCCGCGCACGCTTCGACAGCGTGCGCAGACTGGAGGATGCCGCATGAGCAGCGCAGTCGCAGCCGAGGTTGTACAGATGGATGATCGAGACCCGAATTGGAGGACGCTGAGCGTCGTCCCAGCCCGCCGGGACGAGCCGCTGCGGGAGAGCGTGCGGGCCGCCGTGTGCACCTACCTGCGCAATATGGACGGCCACGACGTGACCGGCCTGCACCGGCTGGTCATGGACGAGATCGAACGGCCACTGATCGAAACCGTGTTGGAAAGCGCCAAGCACAACCAGTCCACCGCCGCGCGCATCCTCGGCATCAGCCGCAGCACGCTGCGCAAGAAGCTCGCCGCCTACTGCATCGCAGACGCAGCGACCACCGCCTAGCGAGGCAGAGCCTCAGACCGACCAGGATACGGCACCTCTTCTGGCGCAGCCCGCTCGTCGGCGCGTTGGGCCGAGGGCCGAGGCGGGCTCCCTTGGGCCTTGGCCCTCGGCCCTTTACCATGAAAGTCGCGCGCAGCGCGCTCCTTAATCTCCCTCTCCCTCTGGGAGAGGGCCGGGGTGAGGGGAACGGCCATGGCGAGCAGCGCCTTTCATCCTCCGGGGTGGCGCTGGTCGCCATGGCCGTTTGCCTGCAAGCGCCGTGTCGCCGTGAAACGTGACTCATCTGCAAGCATTCGGCGCCGTCAAGCAATCCAGTCCATTCATGCCGTGAGTCTTGCCCAAGCGTCCGGGCACTCGTCGTTGTCGCCACCCGTGCCGCGAGCGGATTCGGGGCCTGCCGCGTCGCCCGACCGGGGCCGCCCGAGCCGCTGCCGTGCCCGCCCGCCCTCGCCATTGCCGCAAGCCGGCACCAACGCGCGCCGCCGGTGGCATAATCATCGGTCAAGTGCGCGGTGCCACCGGCATGCCCCGACCGGCAGCAGCACCATCCGAGCGGCGCCCGATTTGCCCGGCGCCGCGCCACCGTCTTTCCCACGCGAGGCCCCGCATGCATCCGATCCGCCGCGCCCTGATCAGCGTCTCCGACAAGACCGGCCTCATGGACTTCGCCCGCGCCCTCGCCGAGCACGGCGTCGAGATCCTGTCCACCGGCGGCACGTCAAAGCTCCTGACGGAGGCGGACATCCCGGTCAAGGAGGTCTCCGAGCACACGGGCTTTCCGGAGATCATGGCCGGGCGCGTGAAGACGCTGCATCCGCGCATCCACGGCGGCATCCTCGGCCGGCGCGGCATCGATGAGCGCGTCATGCACGAGAACGAGATCAAGCCCATCGACTTGGTCGTCGTGAACCTGTATCCGTTCGAGGCCACCGTTGCGCAGCCGGACTGCGACCTGCCGACGGCCATCGAGAATATCGACATCGGCGGGCCGACCCTGCTGCGCGCCGCGGCCAAGAACCACAAGGACGTCACCGTCGTCGTCGACGCCGCCGACTACGCCCGCGTGCTCGCGGAGATGGCCGACAACCAGGGCGCGGTGGGCGAGGCCACGCGCTTCGACCTCGCCGTGAAGGCCTTCGAGCACACGGCGGCCTACGACGGCGCCATCGCGAACTACCTGGGCCGCATCGTCGAGCATCCCGAGCGCAAACCCGAGGGCTTGCCGCGGACCTTCAACCTACAGTTCACCAAGCGCCAGCCCATGCGCTATGGCGAGAACCCGCACCAGGCCGCGGCCTTCTACGCCGCCCGCGAGCCGGTGCCGGCATCGATCTCGGCCGCCGAGCAGCTCCAGGGCAAGGCGCTCAGCTACAACAACATCGCCGACACCGACGCGGCGCTCGAGTGCGTCAAGCAGTTCAGCGCCGGCCCCGCCTGCGTCATCGTCAAGCACGCGAATCCCTGCGGCGTCGCCTACGGCAACACGCTGCTCGACGCCTACGAGCGCGCCTTCGCCACCGATCCCGAGTCCGCCTTCGGCGGCATCATCGCCTGCAACGGCGAGCTCGACGGCGCCACCGCGGAGGCCATCGTGGAGCGGCAGTTCGTCGAGGTCATCATCGCCCCGAGCGTCACCCCCGCGGCCGCCGTCGCCGTCGCCGCGAAGAAGAACGTGCGCCTCCTGGCCTGCGGCGCCTGGCAGGCCGAGCCCGCGCCCTTTCTCGACTTCAAGCGCGTGCTGGGCGGGCTGCTGGTGCAGGACGCCGACCTGGCGTTGACCGCCGAGCTCAAGGTGGTTACGCGCCGCGCACCGACGGACGCCGAGATGCGCGACCTGCTGTTCGGCTGGCGCGTGGCCAAGTTCGTCAAATCCAACGCCATCGTCTACGCCCGCGACGGCCGGACCATCGGCGTCGGCGCGGGGCAGATGAGCCGGGTCAACTCCGCCCGCATCGCCAGCATCAAGGCGGAGCACGCGGGACTCACGGTGGCCGCTGCCGTGATGGCATCGGATGCCTTCTTCCCGTTCCGCGACGGTATCGACCAAGCCGCCGAGAACGGCATCGCCGCGGTGATCCAGCCCGGCGGCTCCATGCGCGATGACGAGGTCATCGCCGCCGCCGACGAGCACGGCATGGCGATGGTGTTCACGGGGATGCGGCATTTTCGGCACTGAGGGGAAGGAGCTAGGGGCTAGGGGCTTGGGGCTAGGACGCCTGATCCCCACCGCCTAGCTCCTAGCTCCCAGCTCCTAGCCCCTGCAATGATTCATCCCACCGCCATCATCGAGCCCGGCGCAGACCTGCACCCGAGCGTGTCCGTCGGACCCTACTCCATCGTGGAGTCCGGTGCCGTGCTCGGCGAGGGCTGCGTCATCGAGAGCTGCGTGCGCATCTACGGCGCGGCAAGGCTCGGGCGGAATAACCGCGTCGGGCATGGCGCGACCATCGGGGCGGTGCCGCAGGACCTGGGCTATACGCCGGACAAGGGCAAGCCGCTCAGCATCGGCGATGACAACATCTTCAACGAGTGCGTCAACATCAGCCACGGCGTCAAGTACGACACGGGCACCCGCATCGGCAGCCGCAACTTCTTCATGACCGGGAGCCATGTGGGCCACGACTGCACGGTGGGCGACGACAACGTCTTTGCCAACACGGCAACCCTGGCCGGCCACGTGGAGCTGGAACACCACGTGTTCGTCTCCGGCCAGGTGGCCGTACACCAGTTCTGCCGCATCGGGGCTTACGTGATGCTGGGCGGCGTCAGCGGCGTGTCCAAGGACGTGCCGCCCTTCGTCATCGCCAACGGCCAACGCGCGCGTATCGTCGGGCTAAACCTGGTGGGGCTGCGCCGCAACGGCTTCGACGCCGAGCGGCGCGCGCGGATCAAGGCGGTCTACAAGCTCGTGTTCCGCTCCGGGCTCAGGCTCGCCGAGGCCCTAGAGCGCGCCGAGCAGACGTTGCCCGGGCCGGACACCGACGCCATCGTCGCCTTCTGCCGCGGCTCCGAGCGCGGCGTCACGGGTTTCGCATGAAGGGGCCCGTATCATCGGCCGGTCCTGCACCGGGCGGCCGACCCGAACACAACGACAGACACGTCACAGGAGCCCGAGATGGCCGACGAGCCCTATCGCATCGAGGTCACCGCCGTCAGCGACTACATCGCCGAGCAGTCGGACCCGGCTGACGACCGCTTCGTCTTCGCTTACACGATCACCATCCGCAACAACGGTTCGGTGCCGGCGAAGCTGCTGAACCGCCACTGGGTGGTCACGGACGCCAACGGCAAGGTGCAGGAGGTGCGCGGGGCGGGCGTCGTCGGCGAGCAGCCGCACCTGAACCCGGGCGAGTCCTTCCGCTACACCAGCGGCACGCAGATTGCCACTCCCGTCGGCAGCATGCACGGGAGCTACGACATGCTCGCCGACGACGGGACCCGCTTCGATGCCAAGATCGCGGCCTTCTCCCTCGGCGATCGGGGCAGGTTGCACTAGCTTGAAAGGGCCGAGGGCCGAGGGCCGAGGGAGGCCTCCTTGGCCCTTGGCCCTCGGGTCCGGTCCCTTTAACGGCGCGACAAGCATGCAGATGCTTCCAGTTTCAACACGAGACCGCGGTTTGAGAGGCCTCGGGCCTCGGGCAGCCGACGACCCGCATCGCTAGGAGCGGATATGGCCACTTACGCTGTCGGCGACATCCAGGGCTGCTACGACGAGTTTCGCCGGCTCCTGGACCACATCGAATTCGACCCCGCCAAGGACAAGCTCTGGTCGGTGGGGGACCTGGTGAATCGCGGGCCGCAGTCGCTTGCGGTGCTGCGCTGGTTTAAGGCCCTGGGCGAGCAGGCCGTGGTGGTGCTCGGCAATCACGACCTGCACCTGCTCGCGCTCGCCAACGGCGATGCACGGCTGTCCAAGAAGCACACGATGCACGACGTGCTCGCGGCCCCGGATCGCGACGAGCTGCTGTACTGGCTGCGCCACCGCCCGGTGCTGCACTACAGCGACCACAAACGCTTCGCGATGGTGCACGCGGGGCTACCGCCGCAATGGGACCTGGCCCGGGCGCGTGCCTGCGCCGCGGAGCTGGAGGTGGAGCTGCGCGGCCCGGGCTATGCCGACTTTCTGCAGGCGATGTATGGCAACCAGCCGGATCAGTGGTCGGATGACCTCCGCGGCGTCGAGCGGCTGCGGTTCATCACCAACTGCTTTGCGCGGCTTCGCTACTGCACCGCCGACGGTCGGCTGCTGCTCGATGAGAAGGCACCGCCCGCCGATGCGCCCGACCACGCCCTGCCCTGGTTCAAGGTGCCGGGCCGCGCGAGCCGGGAGCTGCGCATCGTCTTCGGCCATTGGTCCGCGCTCGGCTATCTCGCGGAGCACAACGTCTGGGCCACGGACACGGGCTGCGTCTGGGGCAGCCGGCTCACCGCCGTGCGCATCCGGCGCAAGCAGCCCATCAAGGTCTTCGACCTGGACTGCCCCGGCTATCAGACGCCCGGCTGATGCGGCTCGGGGGCTCGGCTCGACGGCACTCGCATAGGGCGCGCCCGCCCCCGATACCCACTGCCGACACGCCCATCGCCGACGCCATTGTCGCCGCCGGCGGCCACGCGGAGCCCCCGCCTTGGCTGGTCCCGGCGGCGCTCGCGTTCTGGGGGCTGCTAAGCGGGCTGTGGTGGCTCGCGCTGCCGCTCGCGCTGCTGGCCGCGCTGCCCGCCTGGCGCGGCTGGCGCTTCGAGCTGGCGCTGCAGGAGCGCCGGCGCGTCGCCGACCTCTGCAACGTCATGATCGTGCTCGCCGCCGCCTGGCTGATCCTGAACCAGCCGCGGCTCGGCACTGCCTTGATCCTGCTGATCCAGTGGCTGCCGGGGCTCCTGTTCCCGCTGCTCGCCGTCCAGCTCTTTGGACAGCGGGGCGGAATCGAGCTCTCGGTGCTCTTTCTCAGCCTGCGTCGGGGCAACGGCGGCAGCCGCCCGGGCGGCGAGGCGCTGTTCGACCTGCGCTCTAGCTACGTGCTGCTCTGCGTCATCGCGGCGTCCATGATCCCGCCCGAGACGGCGCTGTACCTGCCGGCGCTCGCGCTGCTCGCCGCGGCGGCGCTGTGGCCGCGCGGGGCGACGGCGGGCCGGCAGCGCCTGTTCGCGGGCACGCTGGTGGTTGTGCTGGTCATCGCGCTCGGCATGGCCGCGGGGCTGCGCGCCGGGCATGCGGAGGTCGAGCGCATCGTGGTGCGCTGGATGGAGCAGTGGCTCGGCACCACCATGGACCCGTACCGCGCCACCACCGCCATCGGCGATGTCGGCCGGCTCAAGGGCTCCGATCGCATCCTGCTGCGCGTCTACCCGCGGGCCCCCATCGACGGCGGCCTGCTGCTCCAGAGCGCGAGCTACGACCGCTGGTTCGACGGCACCTGGTTCACGACGGGCTCGCTGTTCGAGCCGCTGCCGGACGCGGACGGGCGGCGTACGCTGCTCGCCGACGCCGACGCCGCGGCGGGGCCGGGCGAGCGCATCGTTATGCTGCTGCGCGCGCCCGAGGGCCTGCTGCCGCTGCCGGCACATGCGGCCGTGGTCACGGGCCTGCCGGGCAAGGAGCTGCATCGCAACGGCTTCGGCACCGTCCGCTACCGGGCCGGCAGCAACGAGCCGCTGCTGAACTACCGCGTGCGCGCGATCGCGCCGGGCGCTGCTCCGCCGCCCGAGGCGCCGCCCACCACGGCGGAGCTGCGCCTGGTCGGCCGCGAGCAGGCGGCCGTGGCCGCCTTCGCCGAGTCCCTGGGCCTCGCCGAGTTGCCCCCCGAGGCGGCCCTGCGCCGCCTGCAAGAGCACTTTGCCCAAGCCTTCCGCTACACGCTGACGCTGCCGGAGGCACCCGACGGCGTCGCCCCGTTGGCGCACTTTCTGACCACGGCACGCGCCGGCCACTGCGAGTACTTCGCCACCGCGGCGGCGCTGACGCTGCGCGCGGCGGGCATCCCGACGCGCTACGCCCGCGGCTGGTCGGTGCAGGAGTTCAGCCCGCTGGAAGACGCCTGGATCGCACGCGACAGCCACGCCCACGCCTGGGTGCTCGCGTACATCGACGGGCGCTGGCGGGCCTTCGACCCGACGCCGCCGGACTGGGGCGCCTTCGAGGCCGCGCGGCGCCCGTGGACGCAGGGCATGGCCGACTATCTCGCGTGGCTTCGGCTGTCGATCTCCGGCGCCGCCCAAGAGGACCGCGGCGAGCGCAACTGGCTCCTGCTGCCGCTCGCGGCACTGGTGCTGATCCTCGCCTGGCGCATCCTGCGACGGGCGCGGCGCGGGCGTGGCCGAGCCGCCCTGCCCGTCGCCGCCGTGCGGCAGGAGTCGCCCTTCGCCGCGCTGGAGCAGGCCGCCGCGCGGCACGGCCACGGCCGCCGACCCGGCGAGACGCTGCTGGAGTGGGCCGGACGGCTCGGCGCCGAGCGCGTCGATGCGGCCACCGGGCTCGCCGAGGCAGTCAGGCTCTATTACCGAAGTCGCTTCGACCCCGCCGGCCTCGATGCCGCCTCACGCGAGCGGTTGGCCGCACGCATCGCCGACTGCCGGCAACGCTGGCGCGGCGCCCCGGTGGCGCGCTCACGCTGAGCGGCGGTGTCGATGCCCTACAAGACCAACCCCCGTCGCGGCTCAAGCCCGGGCTGTCGCTATCGACGGTGAGCGACAGCGCACGACACAAGGGTTTCGCACTTCGGCGCCGCTTGAGCTAAATGCGGTTAGGGGCTGAGGTATCCCCACAAAATCGGCCTGGACAGCCGAGCCGCCACGGACTGGGAGCGCCGGCTTTCCAGCCGGCTTCGCGCGCCGGGGGCTCGATGCCCCCGGCGCGCGATCGACTGCTGCGCTGGAGCAGGTCGACTGCCCATGCCGCGCCGCCGGGCGGGCGACTGCGCTTGTGCCCTTGTGCCAGCCCAGGCGACGCCGACGCGGCATCGAGCCGCGACGGCGCCGAGCCGGCTGGAAAGCCGGCGCTCCCAGTCAGCCGCGCGTCGGCGAAACGGCTGGGATTCCGGTCCCGATCTCAGGTCGGAGGGATGCACTGAGCCCCTGCTTTTTTGGTTCTAAAACCTGGGGATAGCCCAGGGTTAGGGGTAGAGTTTCGATTTCGATTTCGAGCCCGATCAGGCACTAACCTGGGGCGAGATGTTTTAGACTCGCAGCTTTGCTGACTTGAGTAAGTGCAGCGACCCATGGCAACCCCCGCGGACATTGTCGAGCGCGCCCTGATGCCTGCCGAGCTGGCGGAGCGGATGCCGCACGCCCGTTTACTGCTCAGCGACGAGCCGCAGATGGAATCCCCGGAACACGACGAACAGCTCGCGCTGCTGACCTCGACGCTGCAATGGGCCTGGCGGGAGCGCAGCGGCTTCTTCATCGGTGCCAATCTGTCCATCTACTACGACCGCAACGAGCTGACCCGCCGACGCTTTTGCGGACCGGACCTGTTTGTTGTCAACGCGGCGGAGCCCGCCAAACGCAACTCCTGGGTGGTCTGGGAAGAGGGCGGGCGCTATCCGGACCTGATCATCGAGCTGTTGTCCAACAGCACCGCGGCGACGGACCGCAATGGCAAGAAGCGGCTCTACCAAGATGTCTTCCGCACCCCGGAATACTTCTGGTTCCACCCAATCACGCTGGAATTCGAAGGGTTTCGGCTCTCGGCCGAGCACCGCTACGAGCCGATCCCGCCCGACGCCAGCGGCCATCGGCTGAGCGAGGCCCTGCAGATGCGCCTCGGCGTGCACGAGCGCCAGCTTCGCTTCTTCGACCTGGACGGCGCGCTGATCCCGACACCGGCGGAAAGCGCCTTGCAGGAACAAGCCAAAGCCGAGGCCCAACGTCAGATCGCCGAGGCTGAGCGCACACGCGCCGACGCCGAGCGCCAGCGCGCCGACGCGCTCGCGGAGCGCCTACGCGCCGCCGGACTGGACCCCGGTGAGAAGTAGCCCGAGGGCCGAGCATGTCGCTCACCCTTCAAACTTCACCCTTCAAACTTCACCCTTCAAACTTCACCCTTCAAACTTCACCCTTCAAACTTCACCCTTCACCCTTCACCCTTCACCCTTCACCCTTCACCCTTCAAACTTCACCCTTCACCCTTCAAACTTCAAACTTCAAACTTCAAACTTCTCTCCCCTCTCTCGCATCGTCAACGCCGCAACAACCACCGCCAGCGTCACCAGCGCAACGATCACCGTCGCGAGCGCGTTGATCTGCGGCGACACGCCCATGCGCACGCTGGCGTAGATGACCATCGGCAAGGTGGTCGAGCCGGGGCCGGAGACGAAGCTTGCGATGACCAGATCATCCAGCGACAGCGTGAAGGCGAGCAGCCAGCCGGACAGGAGCGCCGGCGCAATCAGTGGCAGCGTAATGGTGCGATACACCGTCAGCGGGCGGGCGCCCAAGTCCATCGCCGCCTCCTCCAGCGAACGGTCCATCTGCGCCAGCCGCGCGCGCACCACCACGGCCACGTAGGCCATGCTGAAGGTGATATGCGCAATCGCGATGGTGGTAAAGCCGCGCCCGTCCGGCCAGCCGATGACTTGCTGCATCGCCACGAACAGCAGCAGCAGCGACAGGCCGATGATGACATCCGGCATCACCAGCGGCGCGGTGAGCAACAGCTCGAAGCCCGTCCGCCCGCGAAAGCGCCCGTGGCGCACCAGCGCATTGGCGGCCAGCGTGCCCAGGATCACGGCGAAGGTCGCGTTGACGGCGGCAATGCGCACGCTGAGCCACGCGGCATCGAGCAGTTGGCGGTTGGCGAGCAGCTCGCCGTACCACTTCACGGAGAAGCCGGACCAGACCGTCACCAGCCTTGATTCATTGAACGAGTAGACGATGAGCAACAGCACCGGCACGTACAGGAAGGCATAGCCGAAGCCGAGCACGGCCAGCAGTGGCCAGCGCCTGCGCTTCATCGGGTGTGCGCCTCGGCCGCGTCGTCGAGCCGCTGTCCCAGCCGCTGCATCAGCACGAAGGGCACCACCAGGAGCGCGAGCAGCACCACGGCGAGCGCCGAGGCCAGCGGCCAGTCCTTGTTCGAGAAAAACTCGGTCCAGAGCATCTTGCCCACCATGAGGCTTTGCGGCCCGCCCAGCAGGTCCGGTATCACGAATTCGCCCACCACCGGAATGAACACGAGCATGCTGCCGGCGATGATGCCGGGCAAGGACAGCGGCAGCGTGATCTTGAGAAACGCGCGCCAGGGCCGGCAGCCCAAGTCCGCCGCCGCCTCCAGCAGGCTGAAGTCGAGCCGGGTCAGGTTCGCGTACAGCGGCAGGATCATGAACGGCAGATAGGAATACACCACGCCGATGTAGACCGCGAGCTGGGTGTGCAGGATCGCGAGCGGCTCGTTGATGACGCCGAGCCACATCAGGAAGTTGTTGAGCAGCCCGTTCTGCTTCAAGATGCCCATCCAGGCGTAGACGCGGATCAGGAACGAGGTCCAGAACGGCAGCACGATGAGCAGCAGCAATGGCACCCGCCAGCGCGCGCTGCTGGTGGCGATGGCATAGGCCATCGGATAGCCGAGGAGCAAGCACAGCACCGTGCAGACGAGCGCGACGAGCAGCGAATTGAGAAAGGCGGCGAGGTAAAGCTCGTCCTGCACCACCAGCATGAAGTTCTGGAAGTTGAGCTGGACCGCGAGCACGCCGTCGCCAACCCATTCCCACAGCGCGGTATAGGGCGGCTGCGCCAGCGCCGGCTCCGCGATGCTGATGCGCAGCACGATGGCGAACGGCAACAAGAAGAACAGGCCGAGCCACAGGTACGGCACGCCGATGTTGACGAGTCGGCTCAGGCGGCGTCGCGGGTGAGGCAAGGTCATTGCGGCGATGAGTGGAGAATTGCGCTAGGTATCGCTATCGACGAAAAAGGGCCGAGGGCCAAGGGCCGAGGACGGCTCCCTTGGCCCTTGGCCCTTGGCCCAATGCGCCAACGAGCGGGCTGCGAAATGGCGATCGCGATCGGGATGGCGATGTTGTCGTGGATTGCATGGTTGTTTCGCCGCCGGTGGGTGAGGCGGGGCTACTCCGGCAGGACCACGCCGCTGGTGGGCGCCCACTCCATCGCCACCTCCTGCTCCCAGGTCAGCGCCTGCTCGGTGCGCGGCTGGATGTTGGTCAGGGTCATCTCGACGATGCGCGAGCTCGGGTCGGCGCGCTCGCCGACGCGCACCCGGTAGATCGACACGTCGCCGAGATAGGCAATGTCCTCGACCACGCCCTTGAGCTGGTTGACACCATCCTCGCGATAGTCGGCGCAGGGGCGGATCTTCTCCGGGCGCACGGCCACGGTCACCGGCGTGCCGAGCGCCAGCGGATACAGGCAGCGCATGCGCATGCTGCGGCCGAGGCGGCTCTGCACCAGCACTTGGTCTCCGTCTAGGGCCGCCACCTTGCCCTCGAACAGGTTCACCGAGCCGATGAAGCGCGCGACGAAGCGGCTGTTGGGGTATTCATAGATGGCCGTCGGGGTGTCCACCTGCATGATGCGCCCCACGTCCATGACGGCGATGCGGGTGGACATCGTCATCGCCTCTTCCTGGTCGTGCGTGACGGTGACGAAGGTGATGCCGAGCCGCTCCTGCAGGTTCACCAGCTCGAACTGGGTGTTCTCGCGCAGGCGCTTGTCGAGCGCGCCGAGGGGCTCGTCGAGCAGCAGGAGCTTCGGGTGCCGGGCCAGGCTGCGGGCAAGCGCCACGCGCTGGCGCTGGCCGCCGGAGAGCTGGTCGGGCTTGCGCTTGCGCAGCTCCTCGACCTTGAGCAGCGCGAGCAGCTCGCCGACGCGCTCCGCTCGCTCGGCGCGCGGCATCCGGTCCTGCTTCAGCCCGAAGGCGACGTTCTGCTCTACGCTCATGTGCGGGAACAGCGCATAGGACTGGAACATCATGTTCACGGGCCGCGCATAGGGCGGGATGTCCGTCACGTCGGTGCCGTCGATGTAGATGCGCCCGAGCGTCGGTTGTTCGAAACCGCCCAGCAGTCGCAACAGCGTGGACTTGCCGCAGCCGGAGCTGCCGAGCAGCGAGAAGAACTCGCCCTGGTAGATGTTCAGGCTGACGTCGTCGACGGCATAGACATCGCCGAACTTCTTCGTGACCCGCTCGATGCGCACATAGGGGGCGGCCTCAGGGTCCTGCCAGGGCTCCAGCGTGCGGCGCTGATCCGGGATGGCCATGGCGATGCCGGCTGGCGTGACCGGGCTATGGCGGGCGCCGGCTCAGCGCTGCGCCTTGATGCGCGTGAAGCGACGGTTGAGATCGCGGATGTCGCGGTCGCTGCGCTCGCTCGGCACGAATAGCCGCGCCTTCACCTCGGGCGGCGGGTAGATGCCGGGGTCTTCGCGCAGCTCCTCCTCCAGCAGCGACGTCGCGGCGAGGTTGGGGTTGGCGTAGTAGACGTAGTCGGACACGTCCGCGATCACCTGCGGCTGCAGCAGGTGGGCGATGAAGGCGTGCGCCGCATCCGGGTGCGGTGCGTCCTTGGGAATCGCCATCACATCAGTCCACAGCGCGGCGCCCTCGCGCGGGATAACGTAGGCGATCTCCACAGCGTTGCCCGCTTCCTCCGCACGGCTCTGCGCCTGCAGCACATCGCCCGAATAGCCCATCGCGACACAGAGGTCGCCGTTGGCGAGGTCGCTTTGGTACTGCGAGGAATGGAAGTAGCGGATGTTCGGATGGATCTCGTTCAACAGCGTCGTCGCGGCCTCCAGGTCCGCCTTGTCGAGGCTGTTCGGGTCCTTGCCCAGGTATGCCAGTGCCGCCGAGAACACCTCGGTCGGGTCGTCCAGCAGGCTGATGCCGCAGTCCTTGAGCTTTGCGGACTGCGCCGGATCGAACACCAGCGCCCAGGTGTCGAGCGGCGCGTCTGCGCCGAGGGCCGCGCGCACCTTGCCGACGTTGATGCCGAGCCCGGAGGTGCCCCACATGTACGGCACCACGTGGGCGTTGTCTGGGTCGATCTTGGCCAGGCTCTGCATGATCGCCGGGTCGAGGTCGTCCAGCCCCGGCAGCTTCGACTTGTCGAGCGGCAGGTACAGCCCGGCCGCGATATGCCGCGCCGCGAAGGGCCGCGCGGTGGGGAAAACCACGTCGTAGCCGCTGCTGCCGGCGAGGAGCTTGGCCTCCAGCACCTCGTTGGCGTCGTAGAGGTCCAGCACCGGTCGAATGCCGCTGGCCTGCTGGAAGCCCGAGAGGGTGTCCGCGGCGAAGTAGTCGTTCCAGTTGTAGACGTGCACGCTGTCCTCGGCAGCCGCAACGGCGGCAGCGCCGAGCAGCAGGGATGCGAGTGCGACGCGAAGCAGGGGCAGACTAGGCAACGCAATTCTCCGTTCGGGCTGACGCGCGCATGCTAATGCATGAGCCGGCCCGCCCGAAAGCACAATCGAGCGTCGGCATGGTCTGCTGAGCCCGGCCGAGGCCGCGGACCGCTGCCCCGGGGCGCTGGTTGTGCCGACGCACGCTGGGTGAATCGGCGCGACGGCGCGCCTGTGTCAGGCAACCCGCTGGGCCGGCTGCCGGTCGGTGGCGTCCGGGTGGGGGCTCGGCGCTTGGGTGTCGGCATCGCTGTCGGTGGGTAGATCGGCGGCCTGCAGCGACCAGTGGACGACGAGGTTCAGCATGCGCATGGTGGCGCCGATGGACGCGAAGACCTGGTTCGCGTGCACGCCGCGGGTCTTGAACTCGCCCTGGGGCTTGCCGGCGACATAGCGGCCGGCGAGCTTGCCGAGCTCCGGGACCTGCCCTTGCGGGTAGCCGGGGGCCTCACTGCCGGGCGCGGTGGCCGGTCCGGGCGGCGGCGCGCCGGGGCTGCCGCGGTGCGCCCAGGTGATGGTGCATTCCACCAGCGCATCGGTGCGACCGCCCTTGGGGATGCGCACCTCGTAGTCCACGAGCCGCGGCAGGGTCAGACCCTCGCGCTCCGTGATGACGCCGAGCGCCTTGTTGAAGGCGTCGAAGCCGCCGGTGCCGCTGCCGGCGGCGGTGTGCACGCGGTCCTGGAGCTTGAGCTTGAGGCTCGCGGTGGACTCCAGGCCCAGGCTGGATGAGACATTGCAGGCAATGAGCTCCGCGTGCTGGTAGTCGCCCTGGTCCAGCACCTCGGCGATGATGAAGGGTAGGTCCTCGAAGGTGATGCGCTTTTTCGAGTCCCCGAGCTCGACGATGCGCGCGAGCACCTTGCGCTGCTGCTCCTCGGACAGGGTCAGGCCGAGCCGCTCCAGGTTCTTGGCCAGCGACGCCTTGCCCGCGAGCTTGCCGAGCGCATAGATGCGCCGGCGGCCGAAGCGCTCGGGCGACACCCGGGTCACGTACAGGCTGCCCTTGTGGTCGCCATCGGCGTGGATGCCGGCGGTCTGCGTGAACACGTCCTCGCCGACAATCGGCGCGTTGTCGGCGATGCGCTTGCCGGAGAAGTACTGCACCAGCTCGCTGACGCGGGCGAGGTGCTGCTCCTGGATGCGCAGATCCATGCCGAGCTGGTCGCGCAGATTGACGGCGACCTCCGCCAGCGACGCGTTGCCGGCGCGCTCGCCCAGGCAGTTCACGGTGCAATGCACGGCGGCGGCGCCGGCCTGCGCGGCGGCGACGACGTTGGCCGTGGCAAGCCCGTAGTCGTTGTGCGGATGGAAGTCGAAGCGGCAGTCCGGAAAGCGCCGGATCATGTCCATGACGCCGGTGAAGACCCGCTCCGGCGTCATGACGCCGAGCGTATCGGGCAACATGAAGTGGCCGACGCCGGCGTCCCGCAGCCGCTCCATCAGCGCATAAACATAGCCCGAATCGTCGGCATAGCCGTTGGACCAGTCCTCCAGGTACAGATTCACCGCGAGCCCGCGCTCGCGAGCGAGCGCCACGTTGCGGCGCACGTCCTCGGCGTGGCCCTCCAGCGTCTTGCGCAACTGGGTCTCGCAGTGCTTGCGGCTGCCCTTGGCCAGCAAGTTCATGACGCTGCCGCCGGCGGCGCCGATCCAGTCGATGCTCTTGCCGTCATCGACGAAGCCGAGCACCTCCACGCGCCCGTCGAGCCCCCTGCCCCGCGCCCAGTCGATGATGCGCGCCACGGCCGCCTGCTCGCCGCGGGAGACGCGGGCCGAGGCCACCTCGATGCGGTCCACGCGGATCAGCTCCAGCAGCGCCTGGGCGATCTGCGCCTTCTCGTCCGGCGAGAAGGACACGCCTTGGGTCTGCTCGCCGTCGCGCAGCGTGGTGTCGAGGATGAGGATGCGGTCTTGCTGGTCGGTCATGCTGTGCGGATGTTGTTTTGGCGGCGGAGTTGAAGGTTGGTGTCGCATCGACGCAGACGGCCGAAGCCTGCGCTCGTGGTCGTTGTCGTGGTCGCGTAGCCAGGGCTTGGCGCCCTGATCCGGTCAGGCCAGGATGGCCTGACGACGCAGTCGCCGCGTCCGTGCCGCCTACCCGCCCAAGGTCGCGTCGATGTGCGCCCGCAGCGCAGCCTCGCTCGCGTCGAGCTCCGCGCAGCGCACCGGCTTGTCCATGAGCCCTTGCAGCGATGGCGGCGGCGGCGCCTCGCGGCCGATGGCCTCGCGCACGGCATCGACGAACTTGGCGGGGTGCGCGGTGGCGAGCACGACGGTGTCGGGTGCATCCGCCGAGGCCGCAGCACCCACCGCGGTGTGCGGGCAGAGGATATAACCGCTCGCAGCATAAGTGCTGCGAATCTGCGCGAGCGTCTCCGCATCGCTCACGGCCGCGGCACCGAAGTCCGCCTGCACCTGCCGGAGCTGTGCCGCATCGACGCGGAGGCTGCCGGTCCGGTCCAGATCGCCGAGCTTCTCGCGCACGGCGGCGGGGTCCTCGCCCAGCAGAAAGTACAGATAACGCTCGAAGTTCGACGCCACCTGGATGTCCATCGCCGGGCTCAGGGTCTGGAAGACCTCGCCCTTGGCGTATTCGCCGGTGGCCACGAACCGCGTGAGGATGTCGTTGCGGTTGGTCGCGATGACGAGCCGGTCGATGGGCAGCCCCATGCGCCGGGCGAGCCAGCCCGCGAACACATCGCCGAAATTCCCCGTCGGCACCGCAAAGCTGACCTTGCGTGCAGGGTCACCGCCGCTGATCCGGCCCCAGGCGTGGAAGTAATACACCGTCTGCGCCAGGATACGCAGCCAGTTGATGGAGTTGACGGCGCCGAGATGATGCCGATCCTTAAACGGCAGGTCCCGAAACAGCGCTTTCACCAGGTGCTGGCAGTCGTCGAAGGTGCCGCGCACGGCGATGTTGTGGACGTTCGCGTCCAGCACCGTCGTCATCTGCCGCTCCTGCACCGGCGACACGCGGCCCTGCGGGTGCAGGATGAAGATGTTGATGCGGGGCTTGCCGCGCACACCGTAGATGGCCGCGGAGCCCGTATCGCCGGACGTGGCACCCAGAATATTGAGTGTGCCGCCGTCGCGCGCGAGCAGGTACTCGAACACGTTGCCGAGCAGTTGCAGCGCCACATCCTTGAACGCGGCCGTCGGGCCGTGGAACAGCTCCAGATAGGTGCGCCCGGCGGCCTCCTTGAGCGGCGTCACCTCCGGGTGCGCGAAGCCGGCATAAGAGCGCTCAATGAGCCCGGCGAGGTCATCGCGCGGTATCTCGTCGCCGACGAAGGGCGTCAGCACGGCAAGCGCCAGCGCCTGGAACGGGAGCGCGGCCCAGTCGCGGAGCGTCGCCGCGTCCAACTCCGGCAGCGCCGCCGGAACCAGCAGGCCGCCGTCGGTGCCCAAGCCCATCATCACGGCGTCGGCAAAGCCCACCGGCGCAACCCCGCCGCGGGTGCTGATGTAGTGCATCGTGGTTCTCACAGTTGGGCTGACGCGCGCCGCCCCCCGCCGCGCGCGCCCGCAAACCCAGCAAGTTAAGGAAAAAGCCACCCGCAGCGCAACCGGAAGCGCCGCGCGGGCTGGGGCCGGCAGCCACCACGGCGGCCTTCTCCCACCAAAACTATCGTGAATATTGGCTTGAGGAGGTTTCCGACACAGATGCTTGCCGTTGACACTTCATGAGTTAGAGCAACACAATGCCGCGGCGGCGATGACCCCGCACAGGGCACGGTCATCGCCGACAACAACAACCGCTGAGGGGTAGCGCCGGCCAGCCCCGCGCACGGGCGCGACCGCGTCGGTGCGCCACCACGGCATCCCCGCCCATCACCAACCATTCCAGTCTCAGAGGGAGGGACAACAACGGTGACACCCGAAAAACGCGCCGACTATTGGAAGGCGAATGTCCGGCTACTGGCCATTCTGCTGATCCTTTGGTTCATCGTCTCCTACGGCTTTGGCATTTTGCTGGTCGAGCAGCTCAACACCATCATGCTCGGCGGCTATCCGCTCGGCTTCTGGTTTGCGCAACAGGGCTCGATCTACGCGTTTCTGATTCTGATCTTCGTCTATGCCGGGGCCATGAACCGGCTGGACAAGAAATTCGACGTCCACGAGTAATCGGGAGCAAGCCTCATGACTAATCTCGATATCTGGACCTACGCGGTCGTCGGCAGCACCTTCCTGCTCTACATCATCATCGCCGTTTGGGCGCGTGCCGGCACCACGGGCGAGTTCTACGTCGCGGGCAAGGGCATCCATCCCGTGGCCAACGGCATGGCCACCGCCGCGGACTGGATGTCCGCCGCCTCGTTCATCTCCATGGCGGGCATGATCGCCTTCCAGGGCTACGGCGCCTCCGTGTTTCTGATGGGCTGGACCGGCGGCTACGTGCTGCTGGCGCTGCTGCTGGCCCCGTACCTGCGCAAGTTCGGCAAGTTCACGGTGCCGGAGTTCATCGGTGACCGCTACTACTCGCAGACGGCGCGCATCGTTGCCGTTATCTGCTTGATTCTGGCGTCGATTACCTATGTTATCGGCCAGATGAAGGGCATCGGCGTCGCCTTCTCGCGCTTCCTTGAGATCCCCTATGACACGGGTCTCTACATCGGCATGGCCATCGTCGCCGTCTATGCCGTGCTTGGCGGCATGAAGGGCATCACCTACACGCAGATCGCGCAGTACGTGGTGCTGATCATGGCCTACACGATCCCGGCCATCTTCATCTCCCTGAACCTCACCGGCAACCCGATCCCGCAGCTTGGCCTCGGCTCGGGTTATGCACCGGCGGACGGCACCATCTCGCTGCTCGGCAGGCTTGATCAGGTCGTGACGGAGCTCGGCTTTAAGGAATACACCACGCAGGTCATGGGCAGTACGCTGAACATGTTCGCGTACACACTGTCGCTGATGATCGGCACGGCGGGCCTGCCGCACGTCATCATCCGCTTCTTCACGGTGCCGAAGGTTGCTGATGCGCGCTACTCGGCCGGCTGGGCGCTGGTCTTCATCGCCATCCTGTACACCACCGCTCCGGCGGTCGGCGCCATGGCGCGGCTCAACTTCACCGACACCCTGATGACCCAGCAGCCGGGCAGCACCGAGGAGGGGCTTGCGGGCTTCCAGCCGGCGGACTACGAGGCGCTGCCCGAGTGGTTCAAGAACTGGCAGGACACCGGACTGCTGGCTTGGCAGGACCTCAACGACGACGGCAAGGTGCAGTACTACGACGACACCAACCCGGCGGCGCAAGCCCAGGCCGAGGAGTTGGGCTGGGAGGGCAGCGAGATCTTCCACCAAGCCGGCGGCACGCTGAAGCCCGGACCCGACCTAGACATCATGGTGCTCGCCAACCCGGAGATCGCGGGCCTGCCCAACTGGGTCATCGCGCTCATCGTCGCAGGCGGTCTCGCGGCGGCATTGTCCACGGCGGCCGGTCTGTTGCTCGCCATCAGCTCGGCCATCTCGCATGACCTGCTGAAGGGCGTCTTCATGCCGAGCATCTCGGAGAAGGCCGAGCTTAACGCGGGCCGCGTGGCGATGATCTTCGCAATCCTGCTCGCCGGCTGGCTCGGGCTCCATCCGCCGGGCTTCGCGGCCGGCACCGTGGCCATCGCCTTCGGCCTCGCTGCGTCGAGCATCTTCCCGGCGCTGATGATGGGCATCTTCATGAAGAAGATGAACAACACGGGCGCCATCGCGGGCATGATCGCCGGCATCACGGTGACGCTGCTGTATGTGTTCCAGCACTTCGGCATCTTCTTCGTGCGGGGCACCGAGTTCCTGATGCCCGAATGGGGCATGGGCAAGGACTGGTTCTTCGGCATCTCGCCGAACGCCTTCGGTGCCGTCGGTGCGCTGGTGAACTTCATCGTCGCCTTCATCGTCGCCGCCGTCACCGCCCCGCCGCCGGATCACATCCAGCACCTGGTGGAAGACGTGCGCGTGCCACGTGGCGCGGGCGAGGCCACCGGCCACTGAGCCCGGCGCTCCGACAACTTAGCCCGTGACTTGAAGCCCCGCAGCCGCGGGGCTTTTTTTTGCGTGCGTGGCGGTGTCGCGGAGCTCGATGTCGCGCGGTCGATTGCGCCGACCCCAATCCCGATCGCGATGCCGAAGCCGATCCCGATTGCGATCCCGGTCCCGATCCCGATCCCGATCCCGATCCCGATCCCGATGCGACGCGACCAAGCCCGAGTCATCGTCTCTCAGCGCACCGGGGCGCAGAGCGCCCGCGGACGCGCGACACCGCTGGAGCGGTGTCGCGAGTGGACCCGCCCCCAACGGCCCGAGACGGGCTCAGGTCGTTGTGTTTCTCTCGTGCCGAGGCTCTGCTTCGGTACGCCTCTTCGCGGCTCTGCCGCCCCCTCGAAATGCTGCCCCGGGGCAGCAAGGCGCAACCGCGCCGAAGCCGTCGCCGGTCGATCTCGTTCTCGATCGTGCGGAGATTCGATGGCGACGACGATTACGACAACGACATTCCGGCCGGGTACGCAGCTCCGACCCGGCCCCGTCGGGCCTGCGCCGACCTACTCCGCCGGCCCCTTGGCCGCCTGCCCGCCGGCCAAGGGCACGACGCCGGTGCTGACCACTTCCAGCTTCCAATCCGCCGCGCGCGTGCCGGCGAGGTTCAGCTTTGCCGTCAGGTAGCGCAGCCGCTCGGTGTCGGTGCCCTCGGCGGTGCAGAAGCGGTCCTGCAAAAAGAACGGCGGCACAGCCTGGAAGTAGAGCGTCGCCCGCACGCCGGCGGGGGTGCCGGCGAGGCCGTCCAGCGCGACCTCGTAGCGCAGGGCATCCAGGCCGCCGAGCCGGTAGTCCGGGTCGTCGCCGACGCCGGTAGAGCCGGCATCCTCGGCCAGGTCCGGCCCCGCCCCCAGCGCGGCGGCGATCGCCTTGCGCGCGTCGAGATCGAGGTAGCCGTGGGGCAGGATGCGGTTGTCCTTCACCTCGGCGCAGATGGACAGGAAGCTCGTGGTGAGCTCGCCCGCGGGCGCGGCGGCGTGGCCGCAGCGCGCCGGCCCCGCGGCCGGCGGGGTGCTCACCAGCTCCTGGTAGATCTGCACCTGATCCTCCGCGTCGATGACCTGGTAATGGGGCTGGTGCTCGCGCCGTTCCGGGGCGATGCGGGCGCTGCAATCGTCGGTCCACCAGAGCTCGCCGGTGACGGGCTGGCCCGATGCATCCACGATGACGCCGGCACCGTTGGTGCGCCCGGAGGCCCAGAGCACCGTGCCGGCCGCGTCCAGCACCTCGAAGCCGATGAAGGCGCGCCGGAAGCCGACCCCGGACGGGAGCTTGTGCCCGGCGAGGTTCTCCACCTCGACCTCGGCGGTGAGCTTGCCGTCCGCGAGGCGCGTGGACAGCACCGCCAGCTTCGCCGTCGCCGCGGAGGCCTGGTCCAGCATCGCCTGCTCGGTGCGCTGCAAGGGGTCGACCCCCTTAGTCACCAGCATCGGGTCCTGGGTGCGCATGCCGAGCACGTCCGGGAACTGCTGGAACATCTCCACCAAGAACACGTTCAGCCCCACCAGGGTGTGCAGCGCGAAGCCGTCGCGCTCGGGCAGGTCGATGTCCGCGGCGGGCAGGGTATTATCGGTGGCCGGGAAGCTGCTCTGCTCCTGGATGCCGGCGATCTTGCTGCGGTAGGGCCGCCCGTCCGGGGCCGTCGCCGGCATGTGGCAGTCCTGGCAGGATGCGGCCAGCTCGCCCGGGCCGAGCGGCAGCGGGCCGTCCGGGCTTTCGCCGGTGCGATACGCGCTGAAGGCCCACTCCGGGTAGGTGGTCTGCTCGTAGGTGTGCCCCAGCAGCTCGCCGCGCCGGAAGATGGGCAGGTGCACCGTGTGGCAGGTGCCGCAGACCTCGGAGGAGGCGATAACGTCGTTGTGCTTGGGCGTGATGCCGAGCGCGTGCTGCATCGGCTTCGGCAGCGGCCCCGGGAAGGGGCCGTAGAGCTCATCCGGCGGCCCCACCAGGAAGCTGCCGGTGAAGGTCTTCGCAAAGCCGGTCTCGTCCGGGTTCAGCAGCGCTTGGCGCTCGCGCACGCAATCGTTCTGGGGCTCGCCGGCGTACTGCGCCGTCGCCTGCTCGCCCAGCACCATGTGATGGCAGGCCATGCAGGAGATGCCGTCGCGCGCAAGGGCGCCGTAGCTCGCGTGGCGGGCCGTCCGGTTGTCGTCCGGGTAGGGCCGGGCGTTGACCAGGCTCGCGTCGAACACGGCGCAGCCGCCGGCCGCGTCCTTGGGCTGGTCGATTTGCCACTGGCGCTGCCCCAGGATGCCGTGACAGCCGAGGCAGGTGGTCTGCACCAGGTCGGCCTGCTCCGGGTGGAAGCGCTGGGTCTCACTCGCGAGCTGGGCGAAGAACACCGGGTCGCGACCGGCGAGGCCCATCGGCGAGCTGCGCCAGGTGGCGTAGGGCGAGAGGTTCAGGAGCTTCGCGGAGGTCGGGTCCGGCTCGGTCATGTCGAACTGCAGGCCGGTGCCGCCGGCGTCGTGGCAACCCAAGCACTGGTCGCTAGTGAGATACATCGCGTGCAGGCCCGGACCGCCCGCCGGCATCCAGACGTTGTCGTAGGTCTGCGACGGCAGCGCAATGTCGGCCAGCGCGATGGCGCCGAGCGCCGCCCCGCCGCGGCCCGTGGCCAGGCCCGGCAGCATGTCGGCAAGCGCGGCATCCGCCGCCGCCCGCGGGGCACCGAGCGGCAGCGAGTCGTCGCTGTCGTCGGTCAGCGCCAGGTGATGCGGCACGGGGGCGCTCGGGTGTGCTCGCCCCGCCGTCGCGTCGAAGCGCTGCCGCTCGAACCAGTCCTGCACCAGGTAGGCGATCGGCTCGCCGTCGAAGCCCTGGAGGTTGTCGAGGCTCGCAAAGGTCAGGTTCGCCCGGGCCGAGGCATGGCAGTTCATGCAGTACTGACCGAAGCCCATATACGGCAGGCGGTTGTTGTTGCCGGCCGCGGGCCAGTCCGGGCTCCAGCCGGAGTCCTTGCCCCAGCCGTACCAGCCCCAGAACCAGCCGTCGTTGGCCGCACCGTTGGCGCGGACCATCACCGCGGCGCCGCTCTCGGGGACCAGATGCTCGGGGTCCACGTCCGCGCAGCGGCTCGCCGGTGCGGCGTACATCTCCTTGATCATCATCGCGCCGTCCGGCACCGGCTGTTCCGGCGCCGGCGCCGGCGCCGCGCCGGACTCGGGCCGATTGATCATCAGCCAGTCCACCATCTCCTTCGAGTACCAGATCACCACCGCGCCGTGCGTGCCATGGGCCTGGCCGGACCAGGCGCCGCCCTCGCCGTCCGCGCGGGTGGCGATGAAGGGGCCGGTGTCGCGCACCCGCTTGTCCCGCACCCAACCGGCACCCGCGTCGCGATGGCACCAGTTGCCCAGGAAGTCGTTCAGGACGGCCTCGTACCGGTCCAGCGGCAGCGCGCCCGGGGCACGCACCGGCTCCGCCAGCGACGCGCACAGGGCCGGGTCCGACGGCACCACCGGCTGTGGGTGCGCCGCCTTGCAACGGCCGTCCTGTTCCAGGGCCGCGGAGGGCTGGGCCGCGAACAGCAGCGCGACGGCGAGCGCGGCGATGGCGGCGCGCAACGGACGCGACGACAACGGCCGGCAACGCGCAGGGGCGATGCGGGCATGCATCCAAGGGCCGAACGGGCGGCTCGTCCGGGGGCTGGTCTGGCTGGGCATGGCGTGCGCGTGCCTGGCGGGGCAGCAGGTTGTGGGCTGGTCCGTCAACCCTAACCAAAGGCCGAGCAAACGGCTAGATTGCTTGACGGCGCCGAATGCTTGCAGATGAGTCAAGTTTCACGACGACAAGGCGCTTGCAGGCAAAAGGGCCGAGGGCCGAGGGCCAAGGGAGCCCGCCTCGGCCCTTGGCCCTTGGTCCTTGGTTCAATGCGCCGACGCGCGGGCTGCGCAAGACGAGGCGGCGTGCCCTGGTCGGTCTGAGGCTCTGCCTCGCTAGGTGAATATTGCGCCCATGGCGAGTCGCGTCGTCCCTGGCCCCCCGACCCTCCCACTCGCGACACCGCTCCAGCGGTGTCGCGCGTCTGCGGGCGCTCTGCGCCCCGATGCGCTAACAGGCACGGCGAAAAGATAACGGCATTCGGACTGGCGCCGGGTCTCCGGCTCGGCGCCGCGTCCGGCGGCTCTGCCGCCAGTGCAACGGCATCGGGGCCCGGACAATGAAGACTTCGCGTCCTCTTCTTTGCGACTTGGCGCCTTTGCGCGAGATCTGCTGCGAATTCTTTCCGGGTCTCAGAGCCTCGGTACAAGCGCGAACTGTGGGGGCGGCTTTACCATGAAAGTCGCGCGCGGCGCGCTCCTTAATCTCGCTCTCCCTCTGGGAGAGGGCCGGGGTGAGGGAAACGGCCATGGCGAGCAGCGCCTTTCATCTTGCGGGGTGGCGCTAGCCGCCATGGCCGTTAGCCGCGCTCTTGCTTCCCGCTCACGCAGCGTCGCGGCTAAAGCCGCTCCCACGGGAGGACCTCCGCGCGCGCGAGTGCGGGTTCCGCATAATGTCCAGCAGATGGTGCCATGTCGCGCAGACGACAAAAGAAAAAGGTATCTCGCGCAGAGACGCAAAGGCGCAGAGAAGGAGAGAAGGAGAAGAGACGCGCGGTGAAAACATCGACCAATCCTCTTTCTTCCTTTGCGTCTCTGCGTCTCTGCGTCTCTGCGTCTCTGCGCGAGCTTCTTCTTATCGTCCTTCTGCGCGAGCCTTTTCTCGCCGCATCGCAACGGGTTTCGACGTCATTTCGAGGCCACCCCCGGTACGAGAGAACATTCTTATACTTTGGCTGGGAACAGGACGAACCCGGATACCAAGCCAACGACGACCTCGCGCTCCTAGGTTCTTGAGAGAACGTCGCTATAACGGTACTGAGAAGGGCTTAAACCAACTCTCCCCGACAACCACCCGCAAGCCGTCCAGGTAGTAGCCTTCCTCCTTGAGCACGTTAGCTAGGCTGTCCGCGGTTCGCTTGGCTTCGGCCCATTCACCTCGTGCAAGCAAAGGGGCGATCTTCGGATGCAGACCCAGCGAGAAGTCCGCCGCTTCGATGCGCACGCCTCGGCCATCCCTCCCATCCCGCGTACCCGCTGGATCTGAGATGTTGGCCAGCCAATCAGGGTCGCTACTCACCAGGACCTCACGGATGGGTTGGTAGTACGCGCGCCATACGTCGTCGGTGAATGGCACTTCAATGTCGCCGGCGGAATCCGCGGGCGGGTCCAGCCAGCAGAACTCCAACTCGTCGCCGCGGAAATAGGCGATAGTCCCGATGTGCAGACTGCACGGTGTCCCACCAACGCTGATGAGTCTCGTGGCCTGCTCTTTCGCCCGGTCCTTGACGGCAGCATCCGGCGGGTTGGACCGCCCTTTGCATTCGAAACCGATCCAGGCCCCCGTGTCTTGGCGTTGGCCGATCAAATCCGGGCGCGAGCGTTGTGACAACTCTGCTTTGAGTTGGTCTCTGAATACATCCAAGTGCAGCAGCCAAGGCGTATCCAGGAGTTCTTCCGCGAAGAGCTTGCACAGTACAATGCCAAGGAAGTAGCTGATCGCACCCTTCTCAGTGGGGTCCAGCGCCGCAAATGCCTCCGTGCGACAGAACCGACAGGAGTGCTCAGTGCGCTGCTCCAGAGCCATGCGGACTAGTGACAAACGGAACAGAAGTTCGTAGAGCGAAGATGCTCCGTACTGGAACACATACTGCCGGTTCGGACGGCCGACAGTGATTGCAGCGTGGACCAGATCATCCCATGTCACCCCTAGATCCCCCGAGGCGAGAATACCCCACGACGGGCCGAAGTCTTCCGACTGGTAACGAATGCTCAGGCGGGTTGCGGGTTTGCGTGTAGGCATGGCAAGCAATCATTAATACCGCCGCATGTAACCGTAGGCCTTCTCGAATAGCTCCGCGTCCCCATGCAGCTTGCACCTGAACAGCGTGCTGCGCAGTGCCTTCTTCACCTCGCGCTCGCCGCGTGGTCACTCCGCGCTCATGCGCTTCGCCAGTGCCTTCCAGTTCAGGCAGGACCATTGCAGCGACCGCGGCAGCGGCGGGCCGGGCTGCTCCTGCCGGCAGCGGGCGGCAAGCCGCTTGGCCGCATCGGCCGCCTCACGGTTGTTGACGCGCGGACCTTCGCGGTCTTCGTCCGTAACGCCGGTGTTCAGAAACTCGATCCAGTTCTCCAGGCGATCCCGGGCGAAGATGAAAACCACCTGGTCGAACTGCTCTTCGGACATGCCCTCCGCTTTGGCCTGCGCGTGAAACAGCGTGCGCAACGCCACGGGCGTGGGCGGGTCGTCATCGACATCGGCCCAGACCATGAGGGTGGTGTCGCCGCCTTGCGCGAGCACGGCCTTGAGCTCCGTGGGCATGCGGGCAATTAGGCTCGTGCGTCCACCGCAATCCACTGTTCTGACGATGTTGCTCCCCTTCCATGGCCGAATCCAGCTCGGTTTGAGCGTGTTGAGCAAACGGGTGATGAACACCGGGTCAATGCTCCGCCCCTTTTCACCCTCATGGAGACAGACAATCCGGGTTCGCTTAGCCATCGACCCAGCCTCGGGCGACCGCCTCGGCCGCGCTCAGGCCGGCCGGTATCTTGAGCGGGCCGCTGCGCGTCGGCGATGCGTGGTTGTCGCGCCAGAGATAGCGTCCCTGGCTTTCGTCGCCGCTGCCAAGGATCTCGGGGTGGTGCGAGATCAGGATGGCCTGATGCTCATCGTCGAGCAGTTCCTTCAGCGCGAGCACCCAGGGCTGAAGCTCGGGCAGGCCGACGTAGTTGTCGGGCTCGTCGATGAGCACCGTCTCCACGGCACCGGTGTCGAGTGCCGCACGGATCATGTAGAGGCCGATGAGCTGCCGCTCGCCGTCGGAGAGCTGGTGAAACAGCAGTGAGTCGTCACCCTTGCGCCCCGGCATGTCGAACCGCAGCGACAGGGCTTTGGTGTCGAGCCCGACGTCGACCAAGCGAAAGAACCTGAAGTCCGGCCACACGTCTTGCAGGGACTCGCGCAGCGAGTCTGCCCATTCCTGATCCTTGTACAGGTGGCGGTACCAGGAGAGCAGATTCTCCATATGACCGATGGGCGTAGAGCTCTCGGACTTGCTTTCCCCGGCCATGAGCAGTGGGCTCGGCTTAATGACGACCATCGATGCGAGCGCTTGTTGCAGCAGCTCGATCTCGCGCCGGCTGCCGGCGGGCTGAATGGCGCCCAAGGCCGCTTGCCGCCAGTCGAGAGGGAAGCCGGTCTTGCTGCCGTCCGGCCGCGTGAACGACACCCCTTCGAGATCGCGTGTGTAAAGGATTCGCCCGTCGCAGGTGGCCTGCTCGTGAATAATGCGGGGTTTGTGCTCGCGCGTGACCTGCTCCATGTGCACCACGTAGCTCAGCGTATGGCCAGACGTTCTCACGTCGATCTCGAATTCCTGCACGCTGCTGTCCAGCCAGGCGGTCAGGTCCAGTTGGCGGATGTCCCGCGGTCCCTCACCGCCAAGCAGGGCCTCGCCGGTTGCGAGATCGCGTAGCATCGCGACGGAATCGAACACGGCGCTTTTGCCCGCGCCGTTGGGACCGCACAGGACGCAGAAGGCGTCGAGCTTGATCTCGAAGGCCACCAGGCAACGGAAATTGTTGGCATAGATTCTGGTCAGCACGGGGATGATCTCCAAGCCGCACGCTCGCGCTTAGCCGCCTCGCCGTCATCGTCGGAGGCCGCATAGAGCAAGACGTTGGTGTCGACGAAGGCCTCAGCGCTCATGCGCTTGATCGCGGCTCAATCGGTCCGCCGCACGCAGATTGCGGGCGTTGTCCATGGCGGCGAACAGGGCTCGGGCTCCGGCGGCCTCTTGCGGGCTGCGACATCCCGGCAATGCGACGCCCATGTCGGCATCCGGGCGGCAGCGAGATCATGCGGCCGGAACATGCGTTCCGACCGGGTGAGCAGATACCGAAGACAGTCGACCGGGTTCTCGATGTCTGTCAGTTGGACGGCACCTCGACGCCCTGCTCGGTCCAGAACCTGGCAGCGCCCTTGTGCACCGGGGTGACCACGCCGGTCATCGCCGATTCGACGGTCATCGCCTCGGCCGCCTTGGACACCGAGTGCATGAACTTCAGGCCGTCATCGGAGTAGATAGTGCTGACGAAGCGGTGCATGTCGTCCTCCCCGACATGGCGCCCGGCGACCCAAAGCGCCGAGTCCTGCACCGTGACCACGTCGTAGTCGATGCCAGGGTAGGTGCCGGCCGGGATCGTGACCGGGGCATAGTAGGGATGGTCGGTCGCCAAGGTGCCCTGCTTGGCGGCCTCGTGGACCTGGAGCAGGCGCATCTTGTTGCTGGTGGTGGCCTGGATTACCGAGGCATTGGGGAAGCCCGCGAAGACCCAAAGCGCGTCGATCTGGCGGTCACCGATGGCCGAGGCGCCCTGGGTGTAGCCGATGAACTGCGGCTTGATCTTGTCCCACAGTCCTAGGCTCTCGAAGAAGCGCTGCGCCGAGGCGGCGGCGCCGGAACCGGCCGGCCCGACCGCGACCTGCTTGCCGGCCAGCTCGGCCACCTCGGTGATGCCGGAGTCCTCGCGCACCAGCAGGTGCGCCGGGGCGCCGTACAGGTAGGACACCACGTGCACGTTGCGGTACTTGTTGGTGTCGTTGGTCAGTTGGCCGTTCATACCCAAGAACAGGTCGCCCGAGTAGACGATGCCGAAGTCGGCGTCACGCGAGTTGACCCGGCGCAGGTTCTCCACCGATCCGGCCGAGGCCATGTTGGAGACATCGACGCCCTCGACGTTGCGCGACAGCAGGGTGGCGATGCCGTTGCTGAAATACTGGAAGGTGCCGCCGTCCGGCCCGCCGGAGAAGGCCAGGCGCTGGGTCTGGGCCTCTGCGATGGGGCTGGTGCCGATGGTCAGCGCGGCCAGCGCGGCCGCGGCGAAGCCGCCGAGCGCGGCCGGTAGTCTGAACAGGGTGCTGCGTGCCATGGTTGTTGCCTCTCTTGCTCTCTGCCGTTGCTCTCTGCCGTTGCTCTCCGCCGTTATTCTGCGGCCCCGGCGCGGGTGCCGCGTTCTTCGCGTGGCCGACGGGCCCCCGCTGTTCATGCGCTCATCATGTGCTCAATCGCGCACCGTCAATACCGGAATCCTGGACTTGCGCAAGATCTTCTCCGCGGTCGAGCCGACGAACAGTTTCTCCAGGCCGGCGCGGCCTTGCGTGCCCATCACGATCAGATCGGCCTTGACCTTGTCGGCGCAGCGCAGG
Source organism: Thiohalocapsa sp. ML1 (assembly GCF_001469165.1). Taxonomy (GTDB): domain Bacteria; phylum Pseudomonadota; class Gammaproteobacteria; order Chromatiales; family Chromatiaceae; genus Thiohalocapsa. The sequence continues at coordinate 59,213 of NZ_JABX01000024.1, forward strand.
ATCTCCTCGCTGGCGCGCCCCATCTGGACCTCGGTCTCGTAGTCCAGGCCGTCGAAGTTGCGCTTGGCGAAACGCCGCATCTCATCGACCGCGTGCGTCTCGACCTCGCGGATCAGCGAGTCGATGACCTCGGCCGACAGGTAGCGGGCCTGCGGGTCGGTGAACTGGTTGACCACGTGCAGCACCACCAGCCGCGCGCCGCAGGCCTGTGCCAGGGTCCGCGCCGTGGTGCAGGCGCGCTCGGACCCGGCAGAGTAGTCGGTGGCGAACAGAATGGTTTTGATCTCGCTCATCCCATCCCTCCCGTCTCGGGGGTTCTGGCAGCGGCCGCCGTCGCGCCCGGCCGCACGTCCCGCTGCAGCCACCAGACCAGGGCGACCAGGGCCAGGCCGGCGACGTCGGTGACCAGGGTCGGCCAGTACAGCAGGAAGGTGGCCGCGCCAAGTATCGCCCACTCGTGCATCAGCGTGCGCCGGCGCAAAAAGCCCATGGCGAAGGCGCCGAAGGCGATGGTACCCAGGGTCGCCGACATGAAGGCGGAGAAGATCTCAAACGGCGTGCCGTCGAGCAGGATCGCCGGCACGTAGGCGAACAGGAGCGGCATCACGTAGAGCATCTTCGCGAAGCGGAACGCGGTCCAGCCGGTCTTCCACGGGTCGGAGCCGGCGATGGCCGCGCCGGCATAGGCCGCGACGCACACCGGCGGTGTGATGTTGGAGTCCTGCGACAGCCAGTAGACGATCATGTGCGCCGCGATCGCCGCCACGCCGAACTCGCCCAGCGCCGGCACCGCCAGCACCGCGACGATCAGGTAGGAGGCGGTGACCGGCACCCCCATGCCCAGCACCAGCGAGGCGATTGCGATCAGGACCAGGGCCAGCAGCAGGTTGCCGCCGGCCATCGAGATGATCAGGTCGGAGAACTTGAGCCCCATGCCGGTCAGCGAGATGACGCCGACGATGACCCCGATCACGCCGACCGTGGCGCCGATCACCAGGGTGTTGCGCGCACCGAGCTGGATCGCCCCCCAGATCGCGCGCGGGCCCATGCGGGTTTCGCGATTGACCCAGCTCACCGCGATGCACGACAGCGTTGCCCAGAACGCCGCGTTGCCGGGCGAACGACCCATCAGCATCAGCGCCGTGATGATCACCAGCGGCAGGGCGTAGTACCAACCCTGGCGCAGCACCGGGCGCCAATGCGGTATCTCCTCGCCCGGGATGCCGACCAGGCCGGCCTTTTTGGCCTCGAAGTGGACCATGAAGAACACCGCGAGGAAGTACAGCATCGCGGGCCCCACCGACAGCAGCATGATCTGCGCGTAGGGGGTGCCGGTCAGCTCGGCCATCAGGAAGCCGCCGGCGCCCATGATCGGCGGCAGGAACATGCCGCCGATCGATGCCGCCGGCTCGATCGCCCCGGCCACGTGCGGCTTGAAACCGGCGCGCTTCATCATCGGAATGGTGAAGGCGCCGGACGAGACCGTGTTGGCGATGGCGCTGCCCGACACCGACCCGAACAGGGCCGAGGACATGACCGCCACCTTGGCCGGGCCGCCGGTGGAGCGCCCGGTCAGCGCCAGCGGCAGGTCGATGAAGAAGCGCCCGGCGCCGGACTTCTGCAGGAAGGCACCGAAGAAGATGAACAGGATCACGTAGGTCGCCAGCACGCTGGCCATGACCCCGAACACGCCGTTGGTGGTGATGAACAGCGCCGTGGCCAGGCGCTCCACGCTGAAGCCGCGATGCGCGAACAGCTCGGGCAGGTAGGGCCCGAACAGGCCGAAGCACAGCATGCCGATCCCGATCAGGGTGATGGACCAGCCCAGTACCCGGCGGCAGACCTCGAGCGACAGCAGCAGGCCGACGATGCTGATCAGCTTGTCGAGCTGGTTCTCGGCCCCGGCGCGGTAGTTCAGCGCGGCAAACTGGCTGATCCAGTACAGCACCGCCACGGCGATGGCGATTGCCATGAGCACGTCGCTCGGGGTCGGTGCCTGCGGGAAGCGGCGCGCCAGCCAGAGGTCCAGCGGCACCAGCACCAGAGCCAATGGGACGACCAGCAGCAGGGTAATGCGCAGGTCGCCGAAGTCGTTGGCCCAGGCGGCGGCGAGGCCGTCGTACTCCCAGGTCTCGCGGAACAGCGTGATCTGGTCGTAGAAGGCCGTCGGCGAGTCGAACACCAGATAGCTGCTGGCCAGCACGGCGAGCAGCCCGGCCGCGATCAGCGACATCCAGAACAGGGCCAGGCGGCTGCCGGCCGGGTACAGGATGAAGATCATCACAAAGGTGATGAGCACGTAGACGCCGAGGTGGTACTGCGTCTCCAGCGCCTGCACGCCGGCGCCGTAGAAGTAGATCAGCACCATGGCGGCACCGAGCAGCGCCGTCAGCCAGCGCCATGGCCCGGCCAGCCGGCGCTCGGCGCGGGCGTCCTTCTGCATCAGCTCCTGGACCTTCTTGCGGTCCTGCTCGTCGAGCGACGCGAGAGACATATCAGGCTCGGTCATGTGCGCTCCTGTCGATCAGCGAAGCTCGCGGTGCGTCGCGCCCGCCAAGGCCGATGCACATGCGATCGCCGGCCGGCTGCGGGGAAGCTCCGGCCTGATTTTTGGCAAGGATAGCCGAATCACCGGTTTGCGATGCGGTAATGAAGAGGCTCGCGCAGAGGCGCAGAGGCGCGAAGGGAAGCAAGGATTCCTGGATCATCGGCACCGCGGGCGCCGCGCCTCACTGGGACCGCCGGCTTTCAGCCGGCCCGCCGCCGGCGCGGCTCACTGGGACCGCCGGCTTTCCAGCCGGCCCGCCGTCGGCGCGGCTCACTGGGACCGCCGGCTTTCCAGCCGGCCCGCCGTCGGCGCGGCTCACTGGGACCGCCGGCTTTCAGCCGGCCCGCCGCCGGCGCGGCCACCGGGACTGCCGGCTTTCAGCCGGCCCGCCGGCGGCGCGGCCACCGGGACTGCCGGCTTTCAGCCGGCCCGCCGGCGGAGTCTGCGACACGCTCGTCTAACCACCGGACGCAGTGCTGCGCGTCTCGCTTTGCGGATCGCGCGCCGGGGGCATTGAGCCCCCGGCGCGCGAAAGCCGGCTGGAAAGCCGGCGCTCCCAGTAGCCGGCTGGAAAGCCGGCGCTCCCAGTAGCCGGCTGGAAAGCCGGCGGTCCCAGTGGCCGGCTGGAAAGCCGGCGCTCCCAGTGGCCGGGGCCCGGTGGGTTTCAGCGATGGCCGGCGCTGCCGAAGGGCCAATCTTGGGCGCGCTCGACGAGCCGGGCCTTGACGGGATTCTGCTCGATGTAGCGCACCACCGCGGCCAGGTGGGCATCGTCACGGATGTAGCGGTCGTAGTAGTCCCGGTGCCAGAAAGCACCCGTGCGGCCGAGCTGGGCGTTTGCCTCGCGGGCCGTGAAGCCTTTCCAGGACTGCAGGACCCCGGGGAGCGGGAAGCCCGACACGGTCTCGATCAGCGCGTGCACGTGATTGGGCATGACCACCCAAGCCAACAGGCGGTAGCGCGTCCCGTCGAAGTGCAGCAGGGCGTTCTGCACCAGGGTTGCGATCTCCGGGCGGCGCAGCCAGCAGGCGCCGTGGCCCGCGTCCAGGTAGCGCTCGATGCGGCGATAGCGCTCCGCGTCGTCGTCCGGGGTTTCGGCGCAAATCCAGCGCAGTGCCGCAGCCGGCAGGGAGTCGCCCAAGTGGAAGGTCACGAACTGGACCAGCCCGGGCTGATCCAGATGGGGCGGATAGCCGCGGGAGTGCCAGCCCTTGGGCTCTGTCATCGGGTTCGCTCCCTATCATTCCGGTGCTGAACCGGGATCGCCTGCTTTCCAGCCGGCCTCGCGCGCCGGCAGGCTCGATGCCCCGCTGCGTGATCTGCGGTGCGTGGTGCATGGTACCGCGGCCACCGCCGGGGCGGGCGCACGGCGGACGCCGCCGGCGCGGCCACCGGGACCGCCGGCTTTCCAGCCGGCTCGCCGTCGGCGCGGCCACTGGGACCGCCGGCTTTCCAGCCGGCTCGCCGTCGGCGCGGCTCGATGCCGCGCCGGCGGCGTCTGCGGCGCGGTCGTCTCATCATCGGCCGCAGTGCCTGCATCACACCCCGGGATCGCGCGCCGGGGGCATTGAGCCCCCGGCGCGCGAAAGCCGGCTGGAAAGCCGGCGCTCCCAGTAGCCGGCTGGAAAGCCGGCGCTCCCAGTAGCCGGCTGGAAAGCCGGCGCTCCCAGTAGCCGGCTGGAAAGCCGGCGCTCCCAGTAGCCGGCTGGAAAGCCGGCGGTCCCAGTGGCCGGCTGGAAAGGCCGGCGCTCCGAGCTGTTCAGATCCGTTTCGAGCAGGCGCATTGACCCCGCCGACAACTCGGGCGTATAACCCCGCCCGCACTGGGTGTCTTTCCCATCGCCCGCTCGGGACATCGCCGACACCCGCTCTAGGACCGTCCCAGTCACCAACCGCCCAGTCACCACAGGAGCAGCGGCTATGGCCTTGGTCGTTCCCGGCGTCGAGATTCGCGTCATCAAGGAGCTGGTTCCGCGCCGCGCGGGTGCCACCGGCATCCTCGGCATCGTCGGCCATACCGAGATCGACCGCTCCGCGGAGCCCCTGCAGGGCTTCGCGAGCCTGCAGGCCTTTGCGGAGCACTTCGGTGCCGGCACCCTGACGGCCATGCCGGAGGTGCCGCTGGCGTTTCAGAACGGCGTGCGCGAGGTCATCTGCGCCGGGCTGCCGAAGGGCCAGGGCCGCCCCGCTGTCGCCGCCATGCAGGTGCGCGCCGCCGACGGCACCGGCAGCGAGGCCGTCGTCCAGGCCAGGTGCAACGGCCCCGCCGGCAACCGCATCGGGCTCGCCATTGCCGTGCGCGGCAACGGCGGCGCGCCCATCATCGACGTGCAGACCCTGCTCGACGGCGAGCCCGCCGAGCCGCCGCTGCGCAACCTCTCCGCCGATCGGCACGAGCCGGCCTTCTTCGCCTACGCCGTCAACCGCAGCTCGCGGCTGTTGTACTTCCCGGGTCTGCCGGAGCCGGGGTCGATGTACCCGCCCGTCGGCAGCACGCTCACGCCCGTGGTGGACAGCGACGGCAGCCGTCGGCTGGTGCTCAACGGCGGCACCGAGGCGGCCATCGACGCCTTCGGCGCCGGCCTGGCGCGGCTGGAAACCCAGCCCGGCATCGACCTGGTGACGGTCTCCCAACGCGCCCCGGATGCACGCATCGCCACCGCCATCTACAGCCGCGTCATCAGCCATTGCGAGCACATGAGCGCCATCGCCCGCAACCGCATCGGCTTCGGCGAGATCCCGGCGCACGGCCGCAATCGCCCGAACATGGCCGCCGTCGCCGAGATGGCCGGCACGCTGGTGTCGGACCGCTTCGTGCTCGTGGCCCCGCACGGCTACCTGGGCGCCGTCGCCGGGCGGGTCGCGGCGCTGGACTATTTCGAGAGCCCCACCTTCAAGAGCCTGCGCGGCGTGGTCGAGCTGAGCTTCGACTTCTCCGACCCCGACCTCGAGAAACTGCTCCAGGCCGGCGTCATGCCCGTGGACCGGGTGCCCCGGCGCGGCATCGCGATGGTGCGCGGCATCACCACCGACAACGATCAGGTCAGCGTCCGGCGCATCGCCGACCGCGCCGTGCGGCATGTGCAGAACATCGCCCAGGACTTCATCGGCCGACTCAATACCCAGGCCCAGCGCCTGGCGCTGAAGCAGCTCCTGATCAGCGCCATGGACAACATGGCCCAGCTCGGCGCGCTGGTGCCCATGGGCGACACCCCGCCCTACCAGGTAGACGTGGAGTCGAGCCCCAGCGACTTCAGCCAGGGCGTGGTGCGGGTGCACATCGCCGTGCGCCCGGTCCGCGCCATCGACTACATCAGCGCCACCGTGCTGGTGCAGGCCACCTGACGCGGACGCCCGCGACCTCGCGCCCTGGCGCCCTGGCGCACAGACCGGCCTTAACCCGATCCGCATCACCGGAGCCCGCCGATGCCGAAGATCCTCTCCGCCAACCGTGCCAATGTCCTGGTGGACGGCGAGCCCGTGGAAGGGCTGCAGGAGATCGCCTACAAGAGCCAGACGCCCTATGCCGACGTCGCCGCCATCGGCGCCCGCAACCGCATCGGCGTCGTGTTCGGCACCACCAGCGTCACCGGCTCGCTGCGCATCCGCTCCCTCAGCGAGCGCCTGGACGCGCTGCTGACGAGCCAGGCGCCGTTCCAGATCTTCGTCTCCGTCAACGACGCCGGCGACGAGGTGCTGAGCGAGCTGTCTTTCAACGAGTGCTACCTGCACGGCAAGAGCCACGTGATGGGCGCCGGCAACGTCGCCGAGACCCTGTACGAGTTCAGCGCCACGGCCGTCGCCGGCTGAGCCGTCCGCTGCGGCGCCCGCGCGCCCCCCGGACCAACACCGCCCATGCCCCCGTCATCGCCCCCGTCATCGCCCCCGCGCAACCACGAGCCCGGCACCATGGACGCCATCACCACCGCCGACGGTCGCCACTGCCGGGTCGAGCTGCCCGCCTGGGGGCGCTGGCTCGACCTGCTCGACGAGGCCGGCGACGGCGCCGATGCCCAGCGCCTGCTCGGCGCCTGGCTGCGGGCCTGCGTGCGCGTCGCGCACCCGGGCCAAGCCGCCGGCCCCGCAACGGCGCGCGCCGACACCGACACCTGGCTGCCCCTGACGCCGGCGGCCATCGCCGAGCTGCCCGCGGCCGGCGCGGACACCCTGGCCGAGCTGGCGCTGGCGGCGCTGGCGGAGCAGCGCCGGGCGCTCGCCCTGCACACCCGGCCGGACCCGCGCGGCCTGCTGCTCGGCGGCAACGGCATCGCGCCCCTGCTGCTCTGCCCCTGGACCTTCGGCGAGCGCGCCCGGGTGCTGCGCGCCTGCCTGCGGCTGCGCGGCGCGGACGTGGACATCGACCACGCCCGCTTCGAGCGCGCCCAGGTACTCTGCTGCGCGCGGCCGGTGCCGGACGCCGACGGCCCGCTCACCGCCGAGGCCATCGACGCCTGGCCCATCCCGCTCGGCGAGGCCGTTACCGGCGCCTTGCAACAGCTCAACGAGCCCGCCGCCGACGAGGCCGAGGTGCTGCGTCGCTGCGCCGACGCGGGGCTCGCGCACCCGGACCTGGACCTGGCCGAGTGCTGCCGCGTGTTCGGCTGGACGCCCGCGCAGGCGGAGGCCCTGCCCGCGGCCCAGTTGCACCGGCTGCTGCTGGCCCAGCGGCTGCTCGACAGCGCCGCCGCCCGGCCCGCGCCCGGCAGCGACGCCGACAACTTAGCGGACGTCACCCGCATCCTGGTGCGCGATGCCTGAGCACGCCGACACCGGGGGCCGGCCGCAGATCGGCGCCGCCGTGCGGGTCCGCCGCCGCGGCGGCGCGCTGCCGGCGCGCACGACACGCGGGCTCACGCTGCTGCTGCTGCCGCGGCTCGCCGAGCGCGCCCGCCGGCTCGGCGGCGGCGTCGCGCAGCACGACGCCGACGGCACCGACCCGGCCGCGTCGGACCTGGCGCACGCCATCGCCGCCGCGGCCCCGCCCGGCAGCGCCATGCCGGCGGCTGCCGGCGTCCGCGCCGACGCGGCAGCGCCGGCCGCGCCGCGCACCGAGCGCGCCGCGGACGCCCCGGCGGCGGCCATCGCGATACAGGCGCTCGCCCCAGATCAGCCCGAGCCGGTCCGTCTGCCGCTGCCCGGCGCCGTGCAGCAGCGCGTGGCCCTGCATGACACCGCCGCCCCGCCCGCGCCCGCCGCCGACCGGCTCGCGGCGGCGCTGCACGCGGCCGGCGTCGCGCTCGCACGCAGCACCGTTGCGCATCGCCCGGACCCCGGCCCGGGCCGGCCGCCAACCGGGCGAGCGCCGCAGCGGCCGGACGCCGGCGCACAGCCCAGCCCGCTCACGGCGCCCGAAGGGCTCAGGCTCCAGCGCGGAGCCCGCATTGCGCCGGATGGCGGCCCCATCGCACCGAGCGCGCCGTCGCCGACCCCGGCGCCGCGGCTCACCCCCGGCCGGCCAGCCCCGGCCGCAGGCGGCGCAGCCTACCCGGTCGCAGCTCCCCTTCACGCCGACGCCGCCGAGACCGCGGCCAACCCGCATCCCGCCGCCGGCCACGGACATCCGGCAGCGCCCGGCGCCGCCGGGCCGGCCGGCGTGCCGGGCGCACTCACGCAGCTCCAGGCCGCGGCACTGGCGCGGCGCGCGCTCAGAGCCCGGCAACTGCCGGGGCAGTCGGCCACGGCAGCGCCCGGCCCGGCACCGACAGCCGCCGCGCCCGCACCGACGGGCACGGCGCTCGCCTGGCCGCCCGCGGCGCGCGCCGAGCCCGGCCCGGCCGCGCTCGACCAAGCCCTCTGCGTCAGCGGCGCCGCCGGCGACGAGCTCGGCGCGCTGCGCGGGCAATTGCTCGCGCTGCTGCGCCGCGAGGCCGAGCTGCACGGCATCTGCTTGTGGGAACGCTGATGGGAACGCTGATGGGAACGCTGCTGGGAACGCTGAGGGCACCGGCATGAGCGAAGCGGTGGTGTTGGGCGAACTGGAGCTGGGCACGGTCACCGAGCTCGTCGTCCGCGAGCGGCGCAAGCTCGCCCGCCACCCCATCCCGGGCTGGGATGGCGACCTGGTGCAGGATCTCGGCAGCGCCGCGGTGGAGATTCGCATCCGCGGGCTCGATCACGGCACCGCCGCGGACCCCGACGCCGCCCCCGGCGCCGTGCTTGCGGCCCTGCGCGCGGCGGCCGCCGCCGGCGCGCCGCTGGACTTCACGGCATCGGCGGCCATCGCCGCGCAGGTGGAGCAGGTGCTGATCGGCGAGCTGCGGGTCGCGCAGCAGGCCGGCGTGCAGGACTGCTTCCATTACGAGCTGGCCTGCGTGCAGTACGTCGAGCCGCCGCCGCCGCAGGTGGGCGGCTTCGATGCCGGCTTTCTGGACGCACTCGGCGCCGCCGCCGATGCCGCCGCCCTGGCCGACGCCGGCGCCCTGGTGGGCGAGCTCGGCGACCGCGCCGCCGCGGCATCCCGGGCCGTGCAGGCGGGCCTCGAGGCCATCGACGAGATCGCCGACGTCATCGCCGGCGCCCAAGCCCTGGCGCCGCTGCTCGGCGCCGCCGGCGACCTGATCGCCGTGGGCGGCTGGTCCGGCTGACCGGTCACCGCGAACAGATCCTCCCCAACGCCCCTCCCGACGACACCCGCCAACCAAGCCCAGATCAAGGAGCACTTCATGACCACCGGTACCGAGCTCAGAGACGCCCTGCCCGCCAAGCTCAAGAACGACGTCCTGCCCGCCATCGACGAGCTGGTGCGGGTCCTTGGCGGCGACACGCCCAATGCCTTCGTCCCGGCGACGGTCTTTCCCGCCACCGAGGTGGCGGACCCGGCGGCACACGCGGCCCAGATCGCCAGCGCCATGACCATTGCCCCCATCGACAGCGACATCACGACCAACATGACCAAGCTGCTCGAGGGCGTCCCCGGCACCGACGCCGTGACCGCGGCGCTCGACGAGGCCATCGCCTGGATCAATGAGCAGCTCACAACGGTCTCCTCCATCGGCGGCAACGTGCAGGAGCGCATCGACGCCTGGAACAAGCTCAACACCGAAAACGCGGGGCGCTACGACGACCCGAACAAGCTCGGCTTCATCCCCGCCATCGAGGGCATCATCAACTCGGTGGCGAACACCAAAGCAGACGCGGACGACCTCATCGGGCCCATCGAAGACGCCATCGCCCTGCTGATGGCGGTGGGCGCGACCACCATCTTCACCGCCTACGCCACGGGCGCGCTGCAGATGCTGAGCCGGGCGCGCAGCGGCTGAGCCGGTATGGGGCCGCGCCTTGTGGTTGGCTGCGACGGGCCGGTGGACCCGCTGCCGGTCATCGCCTGCCGCATCGAGCGCCGGCTCAACTGGCCGGTGGGCGGCGCCCTGCTGCTACTGCCGCCCGGCGTGGCCGTGCCGGCGCGCGGCGCCGCGGTGCGCTGCGACGCGAGCGGGGCGCACGCCGTGCAGCGCGTCTTCAGCGGCTATGTGCACGCGGTGAGCCGCGGGCCCACGGGCACGCTGCTCGACTGCCAGGAGCCCGCCCGCGCGCTGGCCGGCGGCCACCGCGACGCGAGCTGGGAGGCCACCACCGCCGATGCCGTCGTGCGCGAGCTGGCCGCCGCCGCGGACGTGCCGGTGGGCGACCTGGCCCCCGGCGCCGCCCTGCCCCAGTTCACGATGCTGCGCGAGCGCTCGCCGCTGGCGCACTGCCTGCAGCTCGCCGAGCTCTCCGGCTGCGATTGCTGGACCGATGCCGACGGCCGCCTGCAGATGCGCCCGCCGCTGCCCGCCCCGGGCGCGCTGGTGCTGGACGCCGCCCGCGCCACCGCGCGTCTGGCCGCCGAGCAGGCCGGCACGCCGCCCGCCGCGCGCGTGGTGGGCGCCGGCGCGCTCGGCAGCGCCGGCCCGGGCACCGAGCGCTGGCCGGTGCGCGAGCCGCCCGCCGCGGGGCCCGCCGAGGCCGCCTGCCGGCTCGCCGATGCCGCCATCACCGGCCTCGCCGACGCCGAGCGGGCGCAGCAGGGGCGCTCGCAGCGGCTCGCGGAGTCCGCCGCGCACCTGGATCTCACGCTGGCGGAGGTACTGGCGCTGGATCTGCATCAAGTGGTCACCGTCGCCGGGCTCGCCGGTGTCAACGGCCCGGCGCGCGTCGGCGCGCTCGGGCTGCGCTCCGACGGCGTGCACGGCCTGCGGCTGGACCTGCGGCTGTGGCGACTCGGCCCATGAGCAGCGCCCCGTTCCCGTTCCGCGCCGCCCCGGCGCCCGTCGCCGGCACCGATGCTGCGGCTGCGGCAGACACCCTGCCTGCGGCACCGACGGCCCAGCAGGCCCCGGGCGATCTGCTGGCGCTGCTGCGTGCGCTGATCCGCCACGAGCTCGACGCCCGCCCCGGCTCCGCGCTGGCCGTGGTGGACGCGGTGCGCCACAAGGCCGGCGACGACGGCCCGGCCAACTACGACTGCAGCCTGCACCTGCACGGCCGCCCGGACGCCCGCTTCCGCCATGTGCCGATCTGCACCGGCCACCGCGGCAGCGTCGCGACCCCGCGCGCGGGCGACGTGGTGCTGCTCCAGTTCGTCGGCGGCGACCCGCAGCGCCCGGTCATCGTCGGCCGGCTCTACGACGACCAACTGCGCGCGCCCGACTTCGGCCCCGAGGCGCTGTGCTGCCTGCTGCCGCCGGACGCCCCGCCCGCCGAGCGCATCGATCTGCGCGCGAGCGCCGCCGACGGCCGCCGCCTGGAGGTGTTGCTGGCGGACGACGTCCGCGTCGTCGTCGCCGACGGCCGCATCGAGCTCAGCCACGGCGCGCGGCGCGTGCTGCTCGACGCCGAGGACGGCAGCACCCGGCTCGCCGCTGGCGGCGCCAGCGTGCGCCTCGGCGACGACGGCAACCTGACCATCGCCGCCGACGGCGACCTGACCCTGGAGGCCGGCGGCAACGTTACGCTGAAGGCCGGCGCCAACCTCGATCTCGGCGCCGGCGGCAACGCCAAGCTCACCGGCGCGAAGGTCGATATCAACTGACCCTGCGCCCGGTCCCGACCGGCCCCCGCACCGACCCCATCCAACGCGACCAGGACCAGCCCATGGGCATGCCCGCCGCCAAGGCCAACGACCAAGTGCTCGCCACCGACACGCACATCGTGCTGCTGCCGCCCTACGCGACGCCGACGCCGCTGCCGCACCCCTTCAACGGGCTGCTGGATGGCGGCCTCGCCGGCAACGTCAACATCATGGGTCAGGCGGCCGCCACCGTGAACAGCACCGCCGGCGCCCAGCCGCCGCACCTGCCGCAGGGCGGCCCCTTTCAGCGCCCGCCCGGCAACACCGCGCAGGTCCTGCTCGGCAGCCTGACCGTGTCCATCGGCGGCCAGCCGGCGGCGCGCCAGGGCGACCCGGCGCTCACCTGCAACGACCCGGCGGACCTGCCCGGCGGCACGGTGCTGGCCGCCGGCACCGTGTTCATCGGCTGAGCCGCAACCGGGGCCAAGGCATGTCCAACGCCATTGATCTTCGCATCGACCACCGCGACAACGCCGCCGGTGTCATCGACCTGGCCCTGCGCCCGGTGCCGCTGACCCCGGCCGAGCGCGGCGCGCGGCCCGACGCCCTGCTGCACGATCTGGACACCCTCGACGGCCGCGACCTGCTGGCGCAGGCGGTCTGGCTGCGGCTGGCCATCCCCCGGGGCGAGCTGGCGCACTTGGGCCACCCTGACTTCGGCAGCCGGCTGCATCGGCTCATCGGCCGGCGCATGAGCGCGGCGACCCTGGCGCTGGCCGAGGCCTACGTGCGCGAGGCGCTGCGCCGCGAGCCGCTCATCGCCGGCATCACGGCGCTCAGCATCACCGGCGACCCGCTCACCAGCCGGCTCGACATCGCCGTGCAGGTGCAGCCCGCGGCGGGCGCGCCGCTCGACCTCGCGCTGACCCTCGCGCTGGACGGAGCACCGCCGGCATGAACCCACCCGGCGGCGAGCGCCCCTACCAGGACATCGTCAACCACCTGCTGGACCTGCTGGAGCAGGGCGGGCGCATCACCGACCGGCGCCCCGGCAGCGTCGTGCGCACCCTGGTGGAGGCCTTCGCCCGCGAGCTCACCGAGACCTACGGGCGCATCGGCGCGCTCTACCGCCACGGCTTCATCGACACCGCCGAGGACCAGGCGCTCGATGCGCTCGTCGCCCTGCTCGACGTGACGCGCCGGCGCGGCAGCGCGGCCTACGGCGTCGCGGTGTTCCGCCGCGACCCGCGCGTCGCCGGCGCCATCCACATCGCCCGCGACACCCAGCTCACCGCCGTCAGCGCCGCCACCGACAAGCGCGTGCAGTACCGCACCGCCGCCGCCGAGATCCTGAGCGTCGGCCGCGACGAGGCGAGCGTGTCCATCGTCGCGGACATCCCGCAGGACGCCGCCGACGCGGACGCGTTCCTGCTCGGTGCCGACGACCTGCGGGATCTCGACGTGCTGCTGGCGGTGCCGCTGGCGGGCATCGCCGGCGTGCGCATACCCGAGCCCACCGCACTGCGCGGCAGCAACGAGTCCGACGCGCAACTGCGCGCGCGCACCAAGGGCCTGCTCGCCGCCGCCGGCGGCGGCACCGCCGCGGCGCTGCGCCAGGCGATCCTGGCGGTGCCGACGGTGAGCGCCGTCGAGCTGCGCGACCAGGCCCAAGATGCGTCGCTGCGCCCGGGCGAGCTGGCCGTGGTGGTGGACGGCGACCTGTCGCGCCCGGACGTGCTCGCGGCGCTGGAGCGCGCCATCGCCGAGGCCAAGGCGCCGGGCATCGCGGTGCGCCTCGAGAGCATCGACGAGCAGCCGCTGCGGCTCACACTGCACCTGCTGCCGGAGCAGACGCAGCCGTCGCCGGACGAGCGCACCCGGCTGCTCGGCGACACCGAGCGCCGCGTGCGCGCCCACTGCGACGCCCTCGCGGTGGGCGAGGGCCTGGTCTGGAACCGGCTGCTCGCCGAGATCCTGGCCGTTCCCGGCCTGCGCGACCTGGACCTGGCCCGCTCCGAGCTCGCGCTGCTCGATGCCGACGGCACCTGGCAGTCGCAGGCCCCGGCCAACCTCCCCGGCCAGGCCCAGCGCCGGCTGCTGCTGCGCGCCGGCTGCGACGGGCTGCGGATCACGCTCGGCAGCGAGACGCCGCTCTACGTGCACTTCACGCTCGGCGTCGCCGCCGCGGCGCCCGCCAACCGCCAGGCCGTGGAGCGCAGCCTCACCGAGGCCTTTTGCGCCGCGCTGGCCGCCATCGCCGCCGCCACCGACCCGGCCGCGCGCGCGCTGCGCCCGGCCGACCTGTTCGCGACGCTGAGCGCGCAGGTGGCCGACCTCGGCGGCGCCCCGGAGTCGGACTTCGCGCTCACCATCACCGACGCCGCCAGCGGCCTGCGGGCCGTGCGCGGCGCCGCCGACGCGCCGGTGGCGCTGGCGCCGCACGAGCTGCCGGTGGCCGACGGCGAGCCGCCGCTGATCCGGTGGCAGCCGGCGGCGCCCTGATGGCCGCGCCGGCAACAACGCGCGGCGCGGGGCGCCCGGACAGCGCCAAGCCGGTGCAGCGCTTCCTGCCGGAGGCCTATCGCAAGGGCGGCCGAGGCACGGCGCTGTACGCGCTGACCCGCGCGCTGGCGCGCGCCCTGGCGCGGCTCGACCGCGATCTGGAAGCGGCGCTGAAGGCGCATTACCTCGACCAGCTCCAGGACCTCGAAGACGCCGCCCGGCTCGGCGCGCTGCTCGACGAGGCGCCGTGGCGCGACGAGACCCTGCCCGCCTTCCGCCGCCGGCTGCGCCGCTACGCCGCGCTGGTGCTGGCGGGCGGTGCCAACGCCGTGCGGCTGCTGGAGCTGGTGGCGCTGGCCACCGGCGCCGAGGTGCGCGAGCGCTTCGGCCCGCGCCAGGCCGCCCTGCACACGCTGCCGACCGGCACGGACGCGTACGCCGACCGTTTCACCGTCGCCGCGGTGCTGGAGAAGCCCCTGCCTGCACCCGACCCGTTGCCGGCCGCAGGCGCCGACACCGCGGCCCAGAGCGCGCCCGTGCTGCCGGCCCCCGCCGTCTTCATCGCGAGGGTCGAGGATCAGCCGCTGCAGGACTTCACCGAGCGGGTCGAGCCCGGCCCGGACGGGCGGCTGAGCTGGATTGTGTTCAACGAGGCGCCGTTCGCACCGCCAGACGCCTTCCTGCCCGACGCCTTCCTGCCCGACGCCTTCCTGCCCGACGCCTTTGGGCAGGACGGCGGTGCGCCCGTGGCGGACCACCCGCGGCTCACCATCACCGCCGGTGCCGCGCCGCTGGCGGCGCCGGTGCTGGTGCAGCACGAGGCGCGCCGGGCGGTGCTGATCAACCGGGTGCTGCCGCCCGGCTGCGTGCTGGAGCTGGACCTGACCGACCCGGCCGCCCCCGCGCTGCTGGAGCACAGCCCGCCGGACATGCGCAGCATGGCGGGTCCGGTCGGCGCGACCGATGCGCAAGGCAACGCCGAGCCGCTCTATTTCGGCACCGCCGCGATCCTGGATCTGAGCCGCTTCGCCGCGCCGGCCGGGCTGCCGCCGCACTGGGGCCGCTGGTACCCGGCCGCGGCGATTGCGCCGGTGGCGGACCTCGCGGCCGCGGCCCTCGCCCCCGCAGCGCCCGCGCCGGCACGGCTGCCTTGGCCGCCGCTGCTGCCGCTCGGGCGCAGCGGCTGGAGCCTGCTCGCCGCGGATTGGTGCGCCGCGGCGGGGCCGGTGCCCATCGAGCGGCTGCGCTTCCGCCACACCGCCGCCAACGCCCCGGCCGCGGTGGCGCTGCATTGGCGCGGGCGCCTGCCCGGCACCTTCACGGTGCGCTTCGAGCGTCGCTGGTGCTCCCCGGCCGGCGCCGCGGCCCTGCCGGAGCGGGTGCAATGGCTGGAGGCGCGCATCCGCCGCCTCGTCCCCGCCGGCAGCGTCTACCTGCCGCCGGAGCGGCTCGCGGAGCCGTGCCAAGACGCCTGCGGCACGCCGCCGGCGCCCGCGACCCCGAGCGATCCCGTGGTGGACGACGGCCCGGCTGCCGACACGGGCATTGCCGCCGGCGTCGGCACCGACACGGCAGCCGCGCCCGAGACCGCCGACCCGGCGTCCGCGACCGGCCGGCACCGCATCGACGCGCGCTCCGGACTCGCGCCCGCCGACGCCCTGCACTTGCACCGCGAGCGGGCCGCAGCGGCGGACCACGACGAGGACGCGCTGCAAGCCGTCGGCGACGGCAGCCTGGCCGGTCGCGCCACACTGGCCTTGAGCGACCGCATCGACATCGAGCGCATCGCGCCCGGCAACCCGGGCGGCCTCGCCGTCGACGAGCCCCTCGGGCTCGGCGATCGGCTGAGCCTGATCCGCCGCGGCGCCGACGGTCGCTCGCTGACCCTTGCCGAGCGGCTGTCGCCCGGCGATGCATTGGCATTCGACAAGCGCAGGAGAGACGAGTCATGAACCTTGCCGCGCTCTATCCCACGGGCGAGCTCCGCTTCGAGATCCGCAACCCGGACGGCAGCGTGCGCGCGCGCGGCCGCACCCCGAACCGGGTGCTCGCCGCCGGCCGTGCCCATGTCGCCGCGAGCCTGGCCGGCGAGGTCGGCAACCAGCGCATCGCCATCGTCGTCGGCAAGGACCCGAGCAGCCCGGAGGACGACAGCCTGCGGGCGCTGCTCGCCCAGGTGGCGGAGCTGGAGGCCGAGAAGGCCGGCACCGACGGCGAGCGCCTGGTGGTGCAGGCCGCCTGGGTGGCCGACGCGCCGCAGACCCTGGGCGAGTCCGGCGTTGTGCTGACCTACGAGCAGAGCGGCTCGCGCAAAAAGCACCAGCTCCTCTACAACCGCGCCGTGCTGGACCCGGTTGAAGCCATCGAGGCGGGCGAGACGGTGACCCTGACCTGGACGCTCTCCTTCGGCCGCCACGACGCCTGATGCCTGCGCCCGTGCAACCCGACCCTTTGTCACCGGAGACGCCGCCATGCCGATGAGCCCGCGCCTCGCCGAGGCCTTCGACACCGACCCGGAGCTGGCGCTCAAGCTGCGCGGCGCGCTCGGCGCGTACATCGAGCAGGCCGGCATCGACCCGGACCCGACCCGGGTGCCGCGTCTTTGGACCGCGCTGTTGCTGCGCCACGGCGGCGGCGACGAGGCGCTGACCGCGGCCGTGAAGGAGCTGCGCGCGCGGGCCAACGACGACCCCGAGGGCTTCAAGGACGCGGTGACGGAGCTTGCGGCCGGCGTGACGCTGGAGCAGACCCGCGACGCCCTGCTCGCGGAGGTGGGCGCCCGGCTAGAGCAGACGGGCATCGACGCCCGCGCGCGGGCGGCGGCGCTCGGGCGGCTGGCCGCCGGCGAGGCGTCGGCGGACGCGGTGATCGACCTGGTACGGCTGCTGGAGCAGGCGGGCCGGGAGCCGGCCGTGCTCAAAGCCCTGCTGCTAGCGCCCGAGGACGCCGCCGACGCCGCCGACACCCGGCTCAGCGAGCAGTTGCACAAGCTCGGCCTCGGCCACTGGCTCGGCCAGGTGACGCATTGGCTCGACCGCTCCGCGGACACCGCGGAGCGCGCCAAGCGGCTCGACACGCTGCTGGCCGACCTTGCCGCGCTGAACCCCGCCGACGCCGAGGCGCTGCTGCGCGAGCGGGTGCTGGGCCTGCCCGCCGATCCGCCGCCGGCCGACCCGCTCGCGCGCTGCCGGGAGGAGATCGCAGCCAAGCTCGGCGCCCTCGACGGCTATCCGGCGCTCCAGGCCGGCTTGGAGCTCTTGTACCGGCGCGGCGCCTGGGCCCGGGAGCGCGACGGCGGCGCGGGCCTGTTCCAGCCCGGCGGCCTCATCACCGCCCACGAGCTGAACGATCTCCTCGCCGCCTTTCTGCACCAGCTCGTGCACCACGGCCACCGCGGCGGCGAGCACCTGCTCGACGGCGCCCCGCTCGGCGGCGACGCCATCGCAAGCGCGGCCATCGACACCCGGCACCTGGCGCCGCGCGCCGTCGACCAGGCGCGTCTCGCGGACGCCGCCGTGGGCGCCGAGCAGTTGCGCGCCGGCGCCGTGCAGACCGGCCATCTCGCGGCGGGCGCGGTGGGTGCCCAGCAGCTCGCCGACGAGGCCGTGGGCTTCGCGGCCCTGGCGGCAGAGGTGCGCGCCGCCCTGCAACGCGACGGCGGCCCCAGCACCCGCGGCTACCTGATGTTTCTGGACCCGGCGGCGCTGCTCACCGCGAGCGACGCCGACAAGGACGAAGCCGAAGACGCAGACGGGCTGCCGTCCCAGTTCCAGGGCTTTGTCACGGCGGACAAGGTGCTGGAGCTCGCCGTGCCGGTCATCGGCTTGGCCGAGTCCGGCGAGCTGCAGATCGTCAGCGACTATGGCATGGCGGCCGACCGCTTGGCCGGTCGGGTGGTGCCGGGCGCGGGCGGCGGCATCGCGGGCGTCGGCGGTATCGCGGCCGCATCCACCACCGTGTACGCCGACGCACGGGCCGGCACGCGGGAGGTTGCGACCGCCGCTGTTCGGCCGGCAAGCACCAGCGCCGCCGCAACCGCAGGCGTCGCCGCCGGTGCCAAGCCGACCGCCGCCGTGCGGAGCGGGACGCCGCGCATCGCCGCGGCCAGCCGCCCCGGCATGGACTTCGGCGACGTCGCGCTGGACCAGAGCATCGCCCGCGGCAGCGCGCTCGGTGCCGCCGTCGACACGGCCTACGCGCGCATCGTCCGCGGGCTGGCCACGGAGCTGGCGCACAAGCCGCCGGGCTGGCAGCTCAGCGCGGATCTGCTGCGCCGGCGCCGGCAGGCCATCACCATCGACCCGAGCGGCCTCGCGCTGGCGGGCCACTGGGCCTGCGGCCCCATCACCCTGCACCCCGGGCTCGGCGGCAACGGCCTGCTGAACGACTATCGCGACCTCCAATACAGCCTCGGCAGCCCGCCCAGCGGCAAGGCACGGGCGGCGGCGCGGGCGCTCATCTACAGCTACGGCATGCCGGTGGAGATGATCGACGACGCCGCTCTGCGCACCCGCGCCTTCGGCAACGCCGCCTTCGTCGAGCTGCTGAACCGCCCGGAGCGCAACGGCTTCGGCTATACCACGGCGGACGACGCCAACATCCGTGCCGTCTACCGGCTCGCCGCCGCGGGCGACCTGCCGCCGCGGGTGCGGGTGCTGTTCGAGCAGCCGTACCGGCACTGCGCCTATGCGGTCGTCGCGACGCCGGACCTGCCGCCGCCGACGCCGAGCGGCACGCACAAGGACCTAAGGCTGCTCTACCGCAGCCAGACGCCGCTGGTGGTGTCGCGCGCGCGGCAGTATGTGGAGATCGCCTTTCATCCCTTCGATGAGCAGAGCAACCGGGTGAGCTTCAGCCTCGCGATTCACGGCGAGCTGGAGTCCTGACTGGAGTCCTGATTGGAGTCCCGACTGGAGTCCTGACATGATCGACGCCTTCGAGCGGCACTGCCTCGCGCATCTGCAAGCGCGGCTCGCCGCGCTGCACGCGCAGGCGCCGATGTTCCTGACGCCGCGCACCGCCCCCGGCGCCGCCGACCCGGCGGACATCGACGACCTCGCCGACACCGAGTCGGCCCTGCTGCTGCGGCTGGAGGAGCTGACCCTGCTGCCGGAGAGCGTGCAGGTGGGGCGCGCGCCGACGGACGCGGCGCAGGAATGGCACGCCCGCGCCCGGGTCAGCCTGACGCTGGCCGGGCCGGCGGCAGGCGGCGAGCATGCCGATGGCGTCGGCGGCCTGGTCGTGAGCCCCGCGGCGGAGCGCTTCGCGGCCGTGGATCATGCCCTGGCGGCGCTGCTGCTGGACTTCCGCGACCGCGCCGAGCCGGCCGCCGATGGCGCGTCGAGCGATGCCGGCGCCGGCTTGCGGGGGCGGCTGCGTGCGCAGGTCGCGGGGCGCAGCGCCGAGCTCGCGTGGGCCTGGCTGGAGCTTGGCCCGGTGCGCGCCGAGCGCAGCGGCGGGCGGCGCCTCTGGCGCCTGGCGGCGGCGGTGCGCCTGCACTATCGCCTGAGCCCGGCAGCGCCGGAGGGCGGGCGCGTGCTGCGGGTGGACAGCCTGGTGGAGGGCCGCGGTCTCCGGCCGAGCGCCGGCAGCCTCCATGCCGGTGCCGAGGCATTGAGCCTCGACGCCGTAGACGGCCTGGACACCGCGCTGCGCACCGAGCTGGCCGGGCGCGGCATCGGCCATGTCGGCGACCTGCCGGCGCCCGAGCACATCGGTGCCTTGCTCGATGACCTCGCCGAGCTGACCCCCGCCGCCCGCGCGGTGCTGGAGCAGCTCGCCACCATCGCCGTGGTGCGCCGGCGCTTCCGACCTTGGGCGGAGATGGCGCCGCTGCCGCAGCCGCTGCTCGCGCTGCCGGTGCTGGCGCTGTCCGTGCCCACGCCGGAACAGCGGGAGATCCTGGACGCTGCCGAGGCGAACCTCGAAACGCGCCTGCACATCGCCCTCGCGGCGCGCCCGCTGGCGGCGCTGCTGCGCGCCCCGCTGCAGCGCGAGCTGCAGCTCGGGCACCTGCTGCGGGTGCAGGCGTGGCAGGCAGCGCCATGAGCAACGGCATCGACGACGGCGACGCCCTCGCCTTCGCGCCGCCGGCACGGCCGCAGGCGACCTGGCGGCTGGACGCGCCGCCCGCCGCCCCGCTGGCCGTCACGCTGCCGGCGGAGCGGGCGCTGCGGCTGCGCATCGAAGGGCCGGCGAGCGCGCGGTTCGCCACCGCCCGGCTGGTGCTGGAGGGCCGCGAGCTGTGGCGCGCGCTGGAAGATCCGCTCTGGGGCAGCAGCCGTGCGGACGGCCCGCTGCCCGCCGGGTCGCTCCCCGACGGCGGCCGGGCAAGCACCTTCCTGTTTCTGCGGCCCGAGCGCATCGCGCAGGTACGCGTATACGACAGCGCGGCACCGGCCGGCGACATCATCATCGCCGGCGGCGCGGCGGGGGTCTTCACGGAGCTGGGCCGCATCACGCTCGGCGGCACGGACGGGAGCGCGACGATCGCCGCCGAGGTGCCGGCGCTGCGCATTGCTTATCCCGCCGACGCGAGCCCGCGCTGCGAGATCCTGTCGCCATCGTCGGCACGCCGCATCAGCGTGGCCGCCGTCGGCGGCCCGCCGCTGCAAGTGCTGCAGGCGACGCTGACCCCGGACAGCCGGGCCGAGACCATCGACCTCGCCGGCGCACTCAATCAGCTCTGGCAAGCGGACGGGGACAGGGGCTACGCCGAGCTGGACCTGGTCTCGGTGACGGACGGCAACATCGAGCTGTCGCTCGATGCCCGCTGGCAACGCCTGGCCACCGGCGTGGCCGTGCTGCCCGGCGGCGCGCCGGCCGTCGACGCCAAGCTCCGGCTGGACCCCTTTCGCGCGGTGCAGATCGGCCTGCCGAGCTTGCCGACGCCCGGTGAGCGCAACGTGCAGCTCGCCCTGAGCGGCAAGCTGGCCGCGCTGCGTCTGCACCGCGATGCGGCGCTGCTGGCGCGCCCGCCCGCGTTCTCGGTTGCGGTGGATGAGCGTCGCGAGGTCGCGCAGCCGCTGCGGCTCGCCTGCGCCGGGCCGCCGCGCCCGCGGCGCATCGGCGCCATCTGGCTGTGGCTGGAGCAGCCGCCCGCCGCCGAGGTGCGGCTGCGGGTGCGGCTCTATGCGCCGGACCGCGAGCGCATGCCGGCACTGGACGAGGCGCCGAACCAGGCGCGCGGCGGCGCCGTTCCGGTCGTCGCCGAGGCGACCTTGACCTTGCCGGCGGACGCGGCCCGCTACCTCCGGCTCGACGGCGGCTTCGCGCATCGCGCCGAGCCGTCCGCACCGCTGGACCTGCCGAGCGACCTGGCCGCGGACTGGTTCTTCGTCGGGCTCCTGGGCAGCCGCGAGCCGGTCGCGCTGCTGCACGGCGGCTTGCCCGCGGCGGCTGCCGAGGCAGCCGGCGAGGACGCTGGAGACCAGGGCGAGCCGGCCAGCACCGAGCCGCCCCCGGCCGCCCCGGGGCGCGGCGGCGGCGCCGCCGCCGGTGCCGCATGCTGGCGCAACCTCGCCGGCGGTGCCGCCTGGCAGGTGCGCTCGTTCTCGCGACAGGGCGCAGCGCTGCACATCGCGCTCGAGACGCTGCTGGAGGCGGCGGACTTTCCGGCCGAGCATCTGCTTGAGATCGGCACTCGGCCGGTGCCGCTGCCGGCGGCCGAGCTGACGGGGCTGACGGTGACACTCGCGCTGACCGACAGCACGGACACGCTTGACATTGCGAGCGACATTGCCGGCGAGCTCACCGTCAGCGCTACCGTGACCGGCTGAGGCCCGCGCCGCCGCGAGCACGCGCCTTTGAGCACGCGCGTTTGCTTGATACAGCGCAGCCGCCGGCCGTGCCGACACGGGGGGATTGGGTTACTGTTCCCGCGTTCCGGCTGTGGTGAGTGCCGGGCCCCGTTGCTGCAAAGAGGCGCCGATGGACGTCGAGCTGATCGAGATCCGCGAGTTTTTGGCGAGTCACGCCCCCTTCGACCAACTGCCGGCGGGCGTGCTGGACGCCCTGCCCCAGCGGCTCACGGTGCGCTATCTGCGCCGCGGCACGCCGTTTCCGCCGCCGGACGACCCGGAGCCGAACCTCTACATCCTGCGCCGCGGCGCCGTGGAGCTGCGCGACGACACCGGCAACCTGATCGGCAAGCTCGCCGAGGGCGACCTCTGCCCGCGCCCCTGCGAGGCGTCGCAGGCCGACATGCCCTTCGACGGCCAGACCGCGGAGGACACGCTGGCCTATCTGCTCCCCTGCGCCGAGCTGGAACAACTGCGCACCGAGCACATGAGCTTCTCGGAGCATTTCGACGCATCCATGTCGCAGCGCATGCGCAAGGCGCTCGACGCCATCAGGGACGACTCCGCCGGCACCGCGCTCATGACCGTGCAGGTCGGCGACCTGCTGGCCCGGCCGCTGGTGCACGCGACGCCGGACATCAGCATCCAAGCAGCCGCCAAGATCATGAGCGACGCGCGGGTGTCCTCGCTGCTGCTGCTCAAGGACGGGCGCCTCGCCGGCATGATCACGGACCGGGATCTGCGCAACCGCTGCCTCGCCGCCGGCCTGCCGCCGAGCGAGCCCGTGCACCGCATCATGACCGAGCGGCTGCACACGGTGCGCGACTCCACGCTGGGCTTCGAGGCGCTGATCACCATGTCCCGGCTCAACGTCCACCACCTGCCGGTGCTGGACGAGCACGGCGTGCGCGGCGTCGTGTCCACGTCCGATCTGGTGCGGGTGCAGAGCGCCAACGCCGTCTATCTGGTGGGCGATGTGCGCAAGGCAGACTCGCCCGAGACGCTGGCTGCCATCAGCGCCAAGCTCGGCGAGCTGCAGATCCAACTGGTGCAGTCCGGGGCCACGGCCAACCAGATCGGCCAGGCCATCACCGCCGTCACCGACGCCATCACGCTGCGGCTGCTGGAGCTGGCCGAGGCGGACCTGGGCACGCCGCCGGTGCCCTACTGCTGGATGGCGGGCGGCTCCCAGGCGCGGCGCGAGCAGTCTTCGCATTCGGACCAGGACAACGCGCTGCTCATCGCCGACCACATGCAGCCCGAGGACGACGCCTACTTCAAGGCCCTGGCCCGGTTCGTGAACGACGGCCTCAACGCCTGCGGCTACGTCTACTGCCCGGGCGACGTGATGGCGAGCAACGACAAGTGGCGCCAGCCGCTCAAGATCTGGACCAAGTACTTCAACACCTGGATCAAGCGCCCGGACCCCATGGCGCTGATGCTCTCCAGCGTGTTCTTCGACCTGCGCCCGATCCATGACCCGGAGGGGCTGTTCGGCGAGCTGTCCGAGCGCATCCACGCAATGTCGAAGAAGGAGACCATCTACATTGCGTACATGGCCGCCAACGCGCTGAAGCACCGCCCGCCCATCGGCTTCTTCCGCAAGTTCGTGCTCATCCGCGGCGGCGAGCACAACCAGACCTTCGACCTCAAGCACCGTGGCATCGTGCCCGTGGTGGACCTGGCACGGGTCTATGCACTGTCCGCCGGCCTCGACGAGATCAACACGCTGGAGCGCCTCAAGGCCGCCGGCGAGGCGCGGGCACTCAGTGCCGACGGCGCGGCCAACCTCATCGACGCGCAGGAGTTCATCGGCACGCTGCGCATGCGCCACCAGGCGGCCCAGCTCAAGCGCGGCGAGAAGGCGGACAACTTCCTCGCACCGGATGACCTGTCCGCACTGGAGCGCGGCCACCTGAAGGACGCCTTTGCGCTGATCAACACGATGCAGGAGTCCCTCGGGCAGCGCTATCAAGCAGGGCGGTTCGCCTGAGGCCGGTGGTGGTGCAGTCCGCGGACGGCGCGACCGGGTCGCCCAGAGCCAAGCGGCGCGTGCGGCACGCCGCCGCAGGCGACCCGGCATGAGCGGTTTCCTGCTGGAGCGGCGCCGACGCTGGCGCCACAAGCGCCTCGACGACTGCCCGCTGCGGGACTATCTCGCGGCGCCCTTCCCGCGCCCTGGCCTGGACTATCGGGAGGTCGAATACGTGGCCGTTGACCTCGAGACCACCGGCCTCGACAGCCGCCGGGATCAGATCCTGAGCATCGGCTGGGTGCGCTTGGATGGGGACCGCATCCGCCTGGAGACGGCGCGCCACCGGGTCGTGCACGTGGACGGCGACATCCCCGCCGAAAGCGCCGTGATCCACCAGATCATGGACGACGAGGCCGCCGGCGGACTGCCGCTCGCCGACGTGCTGCCGGAGCTGCTGCAAGACCTGTCAGGGCGCGTGCTCATCGCGCACCACGCCCGCATTGAGCTCGGCTTCATCGGCGCCGCCTGCAAGCGGCTCTGGGGCAAGCGGCTCCTGGTGCGCACCGTCGATACCCAAACCGTCGCCCGGCGGCTGCTGGACCGGCGGCAGATCCCGTACCGGGGCTCGGACTTGCGGCTGCACTCGCTCTGCGAGCGCTACAACCTCCCCCGCCACGGCGCCCACAACGCCCTCAGCGATGCCCTCGCCGCCGCCGAGCTATTCCTCGCCCAGGCCGCACACCGCGACAGCGGGCACGGGATGGTGCTTGCGGACTTTCTCTGAAAATGAGGTGCTAGCTGCTAGGTGCTAGGTGCTAGGTGCTAGGTCTTTGCCCCCTAGCCCCTAGCCCCTAGCTCCTAGCACCTTCTTCAAAAGATGAACCGCACGTCCCCCGGCGCCGGCCGATCGATTCGGCGCCGCGGAACGCACGGTCCATGCCCCTCAGCCGCGCCTTGCGGCGTCGGCTAGAAATCCACCGTCACCTGCGCGCCGACGGCCCAGGCATCCTGGATGGTCCCGGTCGCGGCCGGGTCCTGGATGTACTGCACGTCCGGTTGCAGCGCGATGCCGCGCCCGAGCGCGAAGCTGTAATTGAGCTCGTAGACCGACTCCGCGTGCTGCGGCGCGAGCCCATCGGCGCGCCGGGCGATGTTCGCGGCGTCCGTGACCCAGCCGCGCGTGAACGCGAGCCCCAGGCTGTCCCGCGGCCGGCTCGCGAAGGGGCCGCGATAGACCAGGCCCAGGCTGAGCTGGTCGTCGAGCAGGTTGGCGCGGTCCTCCAGGCTCCTGACCCAGGCCGCGAAGCCCCAGAGCCCGCGCTCATCGCCGGCTTGGGGGCGATACAGCATCTGATCCGCGAGCAGCCACAGCATCGCGTTGCCGTCCACCGTGGTGGACAGGTCCGTGGCGGCGAGGTCGCGATAGTCGCCGTTCATCCAGTGGCCGCCGAGCTTGTAGGTGCCGGGCAGCAGCGTGTCGGCACCGGGGTTCAGGTGATAGTGGACCTCGCCCGCGAGCAGCACACCGTTGTCGCCCAGGGCCCAACTGTCGCCGAACTTGTTGTGCGCCTTGCCGGTGGGATTGCCACGCTGGAGGTTGATGTCCGCGTCGTAAACGCCGAGCTGCACGCTCCAGCGCTCATCGCCGGTGTCGAAGCGCGCCCGCGCGCCCCATTGCGCCGACGGGTAGGCGCTGAACGCGAACGGGTCCTGAAAGAAGACGGCCTTCGGGCTGCCGCAGATGGCGTTGTTCAGGAACTGGCAGTAGAGGTCGGAGCGCAGGAAGTCGTCGTTGGCGATGATGCGCCCGTAGGCCAGGTCCAGGCGGTCGTCCAGGAGCCGGGTGTTGAGCTGCACGTTGGCGACCTTGAAGGTCTGCCCGCCGAAGATCTGCTGCACCGGAAACAGGTTGCCGCCCGCGCTGGGGGCGATGTAGTCCGCGGACAGGCTGTCGCCGTCGCGCTTGGAGAGCTTGAGCAAGAAGCGCGTCGCGGGCACGCCCATGACCTGCTCCAGGTCCACGCGAAAGTCCGCGCCGATGTTGTGCAGGTAGGTGCCGCCGCGCCGCTCGCCGCCTTGCACGTTCCACATGGGCTCGGTGGTGTAGTTGAGCCGAAAGTCGAAGCCCTGCTGCTGCCACGTATCCCGCAACCCGCCCCAGTTGCCGGTGAGGAAATGGCTGGTCGGATAGTCCGTCGCCTGCACGCTGCCGGATGCGACGGCCGACAGCAATACGGCGGCCGAGCAAGCGGTGGCCCGGGCCGTGGCGCGCGAGGATGTGGTTGTGCGTGATGTCGAGGTCATGGCCGTGCCGCGCCGTGCAGGCGCCCGGCCGTAAGCTCGGAACGCCCTGTTGTGAATATGCACCATCCGGGTTTGCTCGATGCCTTGCGATGGCCCCCTTTCCCCTCTGCCGCCACAACCCATCGTGCGCTGCATGCAGGGTCCATATCCAATCTCAACAGCCGATTATGCTGGGAACCTCAGGCTCTGCCGCACGGCTTGTTGTGAATTCTTGACAGTGTAGTCTACGTGACGCGAATCTGCTGTCGGATTTTCCCCGAGCGTTGCGCGTCCATCGCTGATGCAGCCCCGTGGCGGGCTCGGGGGTAAGCTCGCCGCTGCGAGAAACCCCGCCGGAGGAACCTGCGATGACCGCCACCCCCCTGCCCCTGCTGCTCG
The DNA here is from genome assembly GCF_001469165.1 of Thiohalocapsa sp. ML1. Taxonomy (GTDB): domain Bacteria; phylum Pseudomonadota; class Gammaproteobacteria; order Chromatiales; family Chromatiaceae; genus Thiohalocapsa. The sequence continues at coordinate 85,708 of NZ_JABX01000024.1, forward strand.
GCGCCGACGCGCTGCTGGCCCGCGCCGACGCGCGCCCCGTGCTGTTCGACTGCCGCTTCTCGCTCGCCGACACCGAGGCGGGCCGGCGCGCCTACGCGGCGGGCCATCTGCCCGGCGCCATCTATGCGCATTTGGACGAGCACCTGTCCGGCCCCATCACGGCGGCGAGCGGCCGCCACCCGCTGCCCGATCCGGCGCGGCTCGCCGGCTGGCTCGGCGACTGCGGCTTGACCGCGGACACAGAGGTCGTCGTCTACGACGACATGAGCGGCGCCTTCGCGCTGCGGCTCTGGTGGCTGCTGCGCTGGCTCGGGCATCGCCGCGCGGCGCTGCTGGACGGCGGGATGCAGGCGTGGCAGGCGGCGGGCGGCGCCTTAACTACGGATGTGCCGGCGCCGGCGCCCGCGCATTTCACCCCGGCAGCGGACGACGCGCTCTGGATCAGCACGGACGCGCTCGCGGCGTCCCTGACCGCGGCGACCGCGGCACAGGCACAGGTCATCGACGCCCGGGCGCCGGAGCGTTTTCGCGGCGACGTCGAGCCCATCGACCCCGTCGCGGGCCATATCCCGGGCGCCATCAACCTGCCCTTCGGCGGCAATCTCGACGGCGCCGGCCGCTTCTTGCCGCCGGCAGCGCTCCACAGGCGCTTCACCGAGGCGCTGGGCGACACCGCGCCCACGCGCGTTGCCCATAGCTGCGGCTCCGGCGTCAACGCCTGCCACAACCTGTTCGCGATGGAACTGGCCGGGCTCGGCGGCTCCCGGCTCTATGCAGGGTCCTGGAGCGAGTGGATTCGGGACCCGTCTCGGGGGGTGGTGGTGAGGGGCTAGGGGCTGGGAGCTAGGGGCTAGGGGCTAGGGGCTAGGGGCTAGGGGCTAACGAAGCTTCGCCTCAGACCACGAGTCGTACTCATCGCTATCGCAATCGTACTGAGTAGCAACCGCTCCCGATCCCGACGCACCTGGCCAGTCCGACGCCCCCGTGAGCCGCCCCTGCGGCGTCTCCACGCCCGCTCTGCAAGCTCAGTTTGCGTGAGGACTTGGGCTGTGCGCACTGCCCTGAGTCTGTTCTTCATCATCTGCCCACTGCTCGTGTAGCGAGGCAGAGCCTCAGACCGACCAGGGCACGGCGCCTCGTCTTGCGCAGCCCGCTCGTCGGCGCATTGGGCCAAGGGCCAAGGGCCGAGGCGGGCTCCCTTGGCCCTTGGCCCTCGGCCCTTTTGCCTGCAAGCGCCTTGTCGTCGTGAAACTTGACTCATCTGCAAGCATTCGGCGCCGTCAAGCAATCTAGGGTTGTTTGCTCGGCATGGGTACGCGCCCTGGCGGCCTCGATCAAGTCTTCTTCCGCGCTCAGGGTGATGTTTTTCATGGGTTCAACTCTGCGGGCGATAGGCGGTGAGGGTGTGTCGGCTGCATGATCGTGCTCCTGCGATGCGGGAGGCTAGGCCCGTCACGTCGTTGCCATGATCCTAGCCGAATCCCGCGCGGCTGCGGCAACGATGAGCTATCCACGCTGATCCGTCGCCAGGCTTCGGTGACGCCACGCCCGCCGATCGCCTGCGCTTCTGGTATGTTCCGCCCATCAGGCCAGCCACCGACCAACGCAAAGCTCACCGCATGAAGGCCATGATCCTCGCCGCCGGGCGCGGCAACCGCATGCGCCCGCTCACGGACCACACGCCGAAGCCGCTGCTGGCGGCGGGCGGGCGGACCTTGATCGAGCACCAGATCCTGAAGCTCCGGGCCGCCGGCTTCACGGAGCTGGTCGTGAACCATGCGCATCTCGGCGAGCAGATCGAGGCGTACCTGGGGGACGGGTCGCGGCACGGCGTGTCGATTCGCTACTCCGCGGAGGGCCACGGGCAGGCGCTGGAGACAGGCGGCGGAATCTATAAGGCGCTGCCGCTGCTCAGCGACGGCCGCGAGCCCTTTTTGGTCACCAACGGCGATGTCTGGTGCGACTTCGACTACGCCCGGCTCGCGGGGGGCGAAGCGCTGGCGGACGGCGACCTTGCGCACATCGTGCTGGTGGACAACCCCGGCCACAACAGCCAGGGCGACTTTGCGCTTGCGGGCGGGCGCGTGTCCCGCGACGGGCCGCACAAGCTCACCTTCTCCGGCATCGGCCTGTATCGGCCGGCGCTGTTCGCGGGCTGCGCGCAGGGCGTCTTTCCGCTGGCGCCGCTGTTGTTTGCGGCGATGGATCAGGGCCTGGTGGGTGGGCTCCGGCATCAGGGCCGCTGGCTCGACGTCGGCACGCCGGAGCGCCTCGCCGAGCTGGACCGCATGCTGAGCGAAGCGGCGGGCTGACCGCCGTCGGAGGACCTATGGGCCAGGACATCGCAGAGACCCGCTTCACGCCCGCGGACTTCGCGGAGTTCGAGGCCCGGCTTGCGGCCGAGACCGACCTGCTGGCGCGCTGGTTCGACGATGAGGGCAGCTTTGCGGACACGCCGCGCGAGGGCGGCTTCGAGCTGGAGGCCTGGCTGGTGGACCGCCGCCACACGGCGCCGGCGCCGGTCATCGACGAGCTGCTCGCCACCTTGGACGACCCGCTGGTCGTGCCGGAGCTGGCGCAGTTCAACCTGGAGCTGAACGGCACGCCGGTGGGCCTGACGGGCGACGCGCTGAGCCGCCTCGCCGCGGAGCTGACCCGCACCCTGGACCATGTGCGCGCGGCGGCGGCCAAGGTCGGCGCCAACGTCGTCACCTGCGGCATCCTGCCGACGCTGCGCCCGGAGCATCTGGTGGTCGCGCGCATGACGCCGCGCGAGCGCTACCGGGCGCTGAACGAGCAGATCCTGAAGCTGCGCGAGGGCGCACCCATCTGGCTCGAGATCCACGGCGAGCAGCCGCTCACCATCGAGCAAGAGGACGTGATGCTGGAGGCGGCGGCGACGTCGTTTCAGATCCACGTCAAGATGTCCGCGCGCGAGTCGGCGCGGGTGTTCAACGCCTCCAAGATCCTGTCCGCGCCGATGGTGGCGCTGGCGGCCAACTCGCCGTTCCTGTTCGGCCGCGAGCTCTGGTGCGAGACGCGCATCCCGCTCTTCGAGCAGTCCGTGTCCGTCGGCGGCAGCCGGCTGCGCGAGCGGGTCAGCTTCGGCATCAACTACGCGCAGCGCACGGTGCTCGACGCCTTCCGCGCCAATGTGCGTCGCCACCCGGTGCTGCTGCCGTACCTGATGGACGAGCCCATCGAGCGCTTGGCGCATCTGCGCCTGCACAACGGCACCATCTGGCGCTGGAACCGGCCCCTCATCGGCTTCGACGAGCGCCCCGGGCAGGCGCCGATCCCGCACCTGCGCATGGAGCACCGCGTCGCCGCGGCGGGGCCGAGTGTCGCGGACAACGTCGCCAACGCCGCCTTCTACTTCGGGGCGGTGCATGCGCTGGCCACCGCGGCGGAGCCACCGGAGCGGCGCATTTCCTTTCCGCAGGCGAAGACCAACTTCTACCAGGCGGCAGAATACGGCCTCAATGCCGAGATGCCCTGGGGCGACGGGCAGCGCCGGCCGCTGCCCGAGATCATCGTCGAGGAGCTGCTGCCGCTCGCCCACGCCGGGCTCGCCGAGCTGGGCATAGACGCCGCCGAGCGCGAGCAGTGGCTCGGCATCGTCGAGCAGCGCGCCCGCACCAAGCGCACCGGCGCGCTGTGGCAGCGCGCCTGGCTCGCCCGCTACGGCCGTGACTGGGAGGCGCTGACCGAGGCCTACCTCGCGCACCAGGTCGGCGGGAAGCCGGTGCATGAATGGACTTTGGATTAGGAGCTAGGAGCTAGGAGCTAGGAGCTAAACCGACCACCACGAGAGCCGAGCCTTGTTGACCGACGCCGACACCGCCGCCGACCACACGCCAGACCCGCTCATCGAGCTCGACGCGCTGCCGCCGGGCATCCTGGACTGCGATGCCGCGTCGCTCACGCGCTTACTGGACGGACCGACGCTGATCGAGCTGCCGGGGCAACGCGAGCCGGCGCTGTTCGTGTCCGTGCTGATGCACGGCAACGAGACCGTCGGCTGGGAGGCGATCCGCCGGCTGCTCCGGGACTTCGACGCAGGCGGCGGCGACCGCCCGCTGCCGCGCGCGCTCGCGCTCTTCATCGGCAACGTGCGCGCCGCCGCCGCCGGCATGCGCCACCTGCCGGAGCAGCCGGACTTCAACCGCGTCTGGCCGGGCACCGAGCTGCCGGAGACGCGTATCCACGGCGTCATGCAGCAGGTCGTCGAGCGCATGGCCGCGCGCGGGCTGTTCGCGAGCATCGATCTGCACAACAACACCGGCACCAACCCGCACTACGCCTGCGTCAACGTCATCGACAACCGATACCTGCACCTCGCGACGCTGTTCTCGCGCACCGTGGTCCACTTCACCCGGCCGCGCGGCGTGCAATCGCACGCCATGGCGGCGCTCTGCCCGGCGGTCACGGTGGAGTGCGGCAAGGTGCAGGACCAGCTTGGCGTGGACCATGCGCTCGAATTCATCGACGCCTGCCTGCACCTCGCGCGGTTCCCGGAGGGCCCGGTGCCGGCGCACGACATCGACCTGTTCCACACCGTCGCGCAGATCAAGGTGCCGACGGACATCGACTTCGCCCTGCCGCCCGCGTCGGCGCCGCTGGTGCTGTCGCCGACGCTGGAGCACCTGAACTTCCGCGAGCTCCCGGTCGGCACCGCCTTCGGCAGTTGTGCCGCGGAGACCCCGCCGGTGGACGTGCGCGACGAATGGGGCCGCGACGTGACGCGCCGCTACTTCACCTGCGAGGACGGCGAGCTGCGCCTCAAGCTGCCCGTGATGCCGTCCATGCTCACCTGCGACGTGGACGTGATCCGCCAGGACTGCCTGGGCTACCTGCTGGAGCGCTACGACGAGCACCTGCCGCCGCGGGGCTGATTGCGGAAGGCCTGACCGCACGCCAACGCCCCAGCACTCGGGCCAGCACCAGCCAAAGGGCAATGCCGACGACATCGGCCGCGAAGTCCAGCGCCGAGCCCTCCCGGTAGGCCAGCAACCCCTGCACCAGCTCGATCCCGAGCCCATAGCCCAACAGCAGCCCAACACGCCAGGGCAGCGCGGCGCGGCCGGGCCAGCCGAGCTGCGCCAGCGCCGCAAGCACCAAGAAGGCAACGACGTGATTGAGCTTGTCCCAGCCGAGCCCCGGCGGGTCCGGCTGCGGCGTGAATGCGAGCCAGGTGATCGCGAGCACCGCGGCAACCAACCCGACCCGCGCGGCGACGCCGAGCCGATCGGATTCCAGCCACTGCCACAGGGGCTTCATCCTCGGGACTGCCGTTGTCTCACTGGCCGCTTTTCTCACCTTAAATGAAGATCTACAAACACGGTGTACAACTCTCTTGAGCTACGAAAGACACGAAACACGCGAAAGAGACGACCGTCGGCCGAGCATTTCTCGGGCATTTTGCTTGCTTCTTAATTCCTGTTCAGTCGTCGAGGAAAACTAGGGATAGGAAAACTAGGGACGGACCACGTTCTTTATGAACGGGGCACGTCGAAAAACGTGGTCTGT
>NZ_JABX01000025.1 GCF_001469165.1 Thiohalocapsa sp. ML1
CGAGGTGGCTGCTGATGGCGCCGACCGGGGGGCTGATGGACATCTCGTTGTCGTTGAGAATCACCAGCAGGTTGGGGTCGAGCGGGCCGCCGTGGTTGAGGGCCTCGAAGGCCATGCCGGCACCGAGGGCGCCGTCGCCGATGACGGCGATGACCTGGCGGCTCTCGCCCTTGGCCCGGGCGGCGATGGCCATGCCCAGCGCGGCGCTGATGCTGGTGCTGGAGTGGCCGACGCCGAAGCTGTCGTAGACGCTTTCGCTGCGCTTGGGAAAGCCGGACAGGCCGCCCTTCTGGCGCATGCCGTCCATGCGCGCGCGCCGCCCGGTGAGGATCTTGTGCGGGTAGGCCTGGTGGCCGACGTCCCACACCAGGCGGTCTTCGGGGGTGTCGAAGACGTAGTGCAGCGCAATGGTGAGCTCGACCACGCCCAAGCCGGCGGCGAGGTGCCCGCCGGTGCGCGAGACGCTGTCGATGAGATACGCCCGCAGCTCCGCGGCCAGTTGCTTGAGTCCGGCCGGCTCCAGCCGACGCAGGTCGGCAGGGGTGTCGATGGTGGCCAGCAGGGGGTAAGACGCGGCGTCCACGCCCTGCGCGCCCGACTCGCCCGCCGGTGCGCCCGGTAAGGGTTGCACCTTGCCCTGAGCCGCGACGCTTGGCGGGTCATTCCCGGCCGTCGGACTACGGGCGTGCTGGAGCACGGTGCTCGTCTCGACAGAGACGGTCTCGGGGGCGGCGCGGCGGCTGTCGTCGGGCATGATCGTTCTGCTGGCTGCGGCTAAACCGTAGGAGTTTAGCGGAAGCCGCCCGCCGTGGGGTCCGTGAGTTGCCGGAGGCGCTTTCGCCCGCCCGACGCGGTTCAGGGCTTTGCGGAGTTATCGTCCGCCGGCGCCGGCAACAGCCCAGGCACCTCGATCCAGTACAGCCGCGGCCAGTGCTTGCCCGTCACCAGGAGCCTTTCGCCGTCTGCATCGTAGGCGATGCCGTTCAGCACCGCATCCCGGTGCGGGCGCTCCCGCTGGGGCCAGAGCCCGGTGAGGTCCACGTAACCGAGCACGCGCCCGTCGGCGGGATCGACGCGCACCAGCCGGTCGCTGTGCCAGATGTTCGCCCAGACCTCGCCGCGGACGCCCTCGCCCGAGCCGCCCGTTGCCCGGTCGGGCACCGGCACCAGCTCCAACTCGTTCAAACGCGTTACCGGCCTGCCCGCGTCGCGCACCACGACGCGCCGACGCTCCGCGCCCGTGCCGGCATCCAAGAAGCGCAGGGTCGCGCTGCCGTCACTGACGATCCAGGCGCGCTCGTCGTGGGTCAGGCCCCAGCCCTCGCCGGAGAGCGCAAGCTCACCGAGCGAGCCAAAGGTCGCCCGCTCGTAGCGCAGCACCTTCCCTTCCCGCCAGGTGAGCTGCACCAGCTCGCCGCGCCACGCCGTCAGCCCCTCGCCGAACAGCGTCGCCGGCAGCGCGCGCCGCTGGAGCACGCGCCCGGTCGCCAGCTCCACCCGCCGCAGGCTCGATTGCCCATAGCCGCCGGTGGACTCGTACAGCTCCCCGTCGGCAAAGACCAGCCCCTGCGTGAACGCCCCGGTATCGTGCGGCCAGCTCGCAACGACCTTGAAGCCGTGCACCGGCGGCGCGGCCGCGCCGACGCCCGCCAACGCCAGCAGCAACAGCACCAGGCAGCCGCCGAGCCGCAGATGTCGTGTCATGTGCAGACGCCGGCGCACAGGGGCTCACTCGGCAATGGGCGCAAACAGTTCGTTGATGTCATCGGCGCTGAAGGCGGCGCCGGCCTCGCCCGCGCCGGCGCGGTAGATGCCGTCGGCGAGCGCCTGCTTCTTGTGCTGCATCGCCAGCATCTTCTCCTCCACGGTCTCCTCGGTCAGGAGCTTGTAGACGAACACGGGCTTCTCCTGCCCCAGGCGATGGGCGCGGTCGGCGGCCTGCGCCTCCACCGCGGGGTTCCACCAGGGGTCGTAGAGGATCACGGTGTCCGCCTCGGTGAGGTTCAGGCCGAGCCCGCCGGCCTTTAGGCTGATCAGGAACAGGTCCACCTCGCCGCCGCGGAAGCGCTCGATGACCTCGTCGCGCTTGCGCGTGCGCCCGGTGAGCTTGGCGTAGCGGATGTCGCGGGCGTCGAGCTCCTGCTCAATCAGCGCCAGCATGCTGGTGAACTGGCTGAACAACAGGATGCGCCGCCCCTCGTCGAGCTGCTCCGGCAGCAGGTCCATCAGCAGCTCCAGCTTGGCCGAGTGCTTCACCCGCCGCGCGGCGGGTAGGTCGAGCAGCCGCGGGTCGCAGCAGGTTTGGCGCAGCTTCAGCAGCGCATCCAGGATGGTGATGTGGCTGCGGGCCAGGCCGTGCTCGGCGATGGCGTCGCGCACCCGCTGCTCCATGGACAGCCGGATGCCCTCGTACAGCGCCGCCTGCGCCTCGCCCAGGGCGACGCTGCGGATGATCTCGGTCTTCGGCGGCAGCTCCGTGAGCACGTCCTGCTTGCGCCGGCGCAGCAGAAAGGGCGCGACGCGCCGGGCCAGGCGCTCGCGCCGCTCGGTGTCGCCGTGCTGCTCGATGGGCGTGCGCCAGTGGCGCTTGAAGCGCTGCTGGTCGCCGAGGAAGCCGGGCAGCAAAAAGTCGAACAGCGCCCACAGCTCGCCCAAGTGGTTCTCCATCGGCGTGCCGGTGAGGCAGAGCCGGTGGCGGGCCCTGAGCTCGCGCACCACCTGCGCGGCCTGCGCGCGCGGGTTCTTGATGGTCTGCGCCTCGTCCAGGATCAACAAATGGAATTGCTCCTCGCCGAGGCGCTTGCGATCCCGCGGCAACAGCGGATAGGTGGTGACGACGAGGTCGTGCTCGGCGATGGCCGCAAAGCGCCCGAAACGGTCATTGCCGTGCAGCACCAGCACCGAGAGGCTCGGGGCGAAGCGCTGCGCCTCGCGGCGCCAGTTGCCGACCAGACTCGTCGGCGCGACCACCAGCGCCGGGCGGTCGAGCCGGCCGGCCTCTTTCTCGAGCAGCACGTGGGCCAGGGTCTGGACGGTCTTGCCGAGGCCCATGTCGTCGGCCAGGATGCCGCCCAGGTCGAAGCCGCGCAGGAACTGCAGCCAGTCGAGCCCGCGGCGCTGATAGGCCCGCAGCTCAATGGTGAGCCCCGCGGGCGGCGCCACCTCCGGGATCTGCGAGACGTCCTTGAGCTGCTGCGCGAGGTCCCGCAGCCGCCGGCCGCCGGCGAGCGCGATGCCGCGGGCGGCAAGATCGTCCAGCAGCGGCGCGTCGTAGCGCGAGAGCTTGAGCTGCCCATCGCCCGCCGGCGGTGCGTCGCCGAACAGCTCCCGCAGCGTCTCTAGCACCGGGCGGATGCGCTCGCCGGGCAGGTCCACGTAGCGCGTCTCGCCGTCCGCGCCGTCGCCGGGCAGGGGCACACTCACCAGCGCCGGCAGCTCCGCATCCGGCCCGAGCGCCAAGAGCGGCGCGATGATGGGCACCAGGGGCAGGCGCCGGCCGTCCAACTGCAGGTCGAACCGGAGCCCGAACCAGTCGTTGCCTGCGCCTTCGCCGTCGAGGGCCTCATCGACCGCGGCCTCCCAGTCGCCGGTCTCGAAGCGCAGCCGAAAGCTCTCGTCGAAGTCCACGCGCCAGCCGGCTGCGCGTAGCGCATCCAAGCCGTCGCGCAGCAGCGCCGACCAGCAGCCGGCGCGGGTCAGGGCGTCGCCGCCGCCGGCGGCGAGCGCGAGCGGGCCGCGCATGGGCTGCTCCGGGGTGGGCGCAAAGCCGTGCTGCTCCAGCGTCGCCACCGCGGCCGACTCGCTGGCGGGGTCGCGCGCCACGTCCACGAGGGCGCCGTTGCTGTCGATGATGCTGTGCGTCTCCGCCGGGCAGGCCGGCACCCGGTGCCCGGCGTAGTCGAAGTCCAGGCTGAGCCGGTGCGCATCGGCGCCGCCGCGGCCGCCGTGCAGGCGAAGGCAGGGCGTCGGGCGGGTGTCGGTGATCCGGGCGAGCTCAAGGCGGGTCGGCGTCGGCAGCGGCAGCTCCGGGAACTCCTTCAGCAGCAGCCGCGAGACGTCCTCCGCGCGGTCCTGCGGCAGCCGCGGTGCGCGTTTCAGCTCCTTCAGTTGCGCGGTGCAGAGCCCCCGGCTGTCCAGCTCGCCGACGCTGTGCCGGGCCGGGTCGAGGTACGTCGGCGGGTCCGTCAGCAGGATCTCGGCGGCGGCATCGTCGGCGGCGGCAAAGGTCAGGTTCAAGAAGCCGTCCGCGTCCTCGCGCCAGGCCATCGCAAGCAGGCGCGGCTCGCCGCGGCCGAGCGGCGGCGAATCCGGCTGCTGCAAGTGGCAGCGGCCGGTGTCCAGCATGCGGAACAGCGCCAGGTGACCGAGCACCCCGGTTAGTACCGGCACCATGGGCCAACTGCCGCTGCTGATGCTGCGCAGCAGCTTCAGGATCTCGGCGTCGCCGGGCTGCATGTAGGCGGGCTCCTGGTGGCTCTCGGCCAGGTTGCCCAACAGCAGCGGCCGGCCCTTGGACAGCCGCCCGGTGGTCTTCAGCGGGCGGGCGACGCGCAGCTCCACCTCCATGCCGCGGGTGGCGGGCTTGAGCAGGTAGTAGAGCCGCTCCTGCCCGGAGGGCTCAGTGGCGCGGCCGGCGGCGGCAACGCGCGCGAGCCAGCCCTTCGCCAAGTCCGCGTCACCGCCGTGCAGGATGCGCTCCGGCGCCGCCGCAAACTCCAGCAGCGCCGCGGCCACGTGCTTGCAGTTGTAGCCGACGGGGCAGTCGCAGTCGCCGTCCAGCGAGGCGCCGTAGCTCTCCCAGCGGATGGAGATGGTCTGCCGATACACATGGCCGCCACTGCCGAGCACCTGCGCGCGCAGGCGAACGCCCTGGGCGTCGACGCGGGCGGCCTCCACGGCGAGCACGCGGCCCTGCTCGAAGTAGCCGAGTCCGCGCATGAAATAGGTCGAACCGACATAGGCGCGGATGTCGGCACGGGACAGGCGAGGCTGATCGGCCATGCGGCGGGGGCGTCCGGCGGGAACAACCTCGGAAGCTTACGCAAACGGCGCGGGTATCGAAACCCGCGTGTCGAAGATTCCTCGGGCGATGGGTCGGAGCCGCGTCGCAGCGGACGGGCGGTGTTGGCTCTGCGCCGAGGCGGGGGATCGGGATCGACGTGCCCGATCGCATCAGGTGTAAGCGACGCTGGAGTCCGAGGTCCGAGGCACTTGTGTCGAGGTGCGACACCCCTTCATCATCGATCCCGATCCCGATCCCGATTTCGATTTCGATTTCGGTAGCGACCGGGGCGACTGACGTCGCCCCGTTCGCAAGAGCCGGATGAATCCGGCGTACCCGGGGGCGGGCGGGTCAGGCGCCGCGATTGCCGACGGCGGCGAACCACAGGGCCAGCAGCAGCAGGACCACCTGGAATTCCATGCCGCCCATCGGATGGCTGTCCGTGGGCACGAAGGTCCACTGCGGCCAGTGCACCAGCGCGATGGCGCCGAGCATGACCGGCACCGCGGCGAGACCCGCGAGGCGCGTGATCCAGTCGCGGCGCAGCAGCGGGCCGATGAGCACACCGAGCCCGGCGGCGAGCTCCGCGAAGGTGACCAACCAGGCCGCGGCCAGTGGCAGGCTCATCATTTGGGCAAAACCGGCAACATCGACGAGCTTGCCGACGCCGTGAAAGAGAAAGACGGATGCAAAGGCGATGCGCGGCAGCCAATGCGCGTGGCGCGCGGCCAGCACGCCCAGGCCTTCCCGCGGGCGGGTGAAGCTGTTGTGACGGACGTCGAGGGTCGTGGTGCTCATGCCGGATCTCCGCGTGGGTGTTGTCAGTAACACCGGTAGAGACCCGTCGGGCCGGCGTGATCTTTCAGACTAGATTGCTTGACGGCACCAAATGCATTGCTCGACGGCACCAAATGCTTGCAGATGAGTCAAGTTTCATGACAACAAGGCGCTTGCAGGCAAAAGGGCCGAGGGCCGAGGGCCAAGGGAGCCCGCCTCGGCCCTCAGCCCTTGGCCCAATACGCCGACGAGCGGGCTACGCAAGACGAGGCGCCGTGCCCTGGTCGGTCTGAGGCGCTGCCTCCCTAGTTTGCTTGGGGCCGCCAAATGCTTGCAGATGAGTCAAGTTTCATGACAACAAGGCGCTTGCAGGCAAAAGGGCCGAGGGCCGAGGGCCAAGGGAGCCCGCCTCGGCCCTCAGCCCTCAGCCCTCAGCCCTCGGCCCTCGGCCCTCAGCCCTTGGCCCAATACGCCGACGAGCGGGCTGCGCAAGACGAGGCGCCGTGCCCTGGTCGGTCTGAGGCGCTGCCTCCCTAGTTTGCTTGGGGCCGCCAAATGCTTGCAGATGAGTCAAGTTTCGACGGAGCGTTGGACCGGCCAGGCGCGCCAAAATCGAAATGCGCATCGGGATCGCTGACCGGGATCGCCGGCTTTCCAGCCGGCTCGCCGCCGACGCGGCTCGATGCCGCGTCGGCGGCGTCCGAGCTGACCTAAGAGGGCACATGCGCGGTCGTCCGCCTGGCGACGCGGCATGGGCAACCGCCCGGCTCCCGCGCCGCAGATCGCGTGCCGGGGGCATCGAGCCCCCGGCACGCGAAGCCGGCTGAAAGCCGGCGCTCCCAGTCCGTGCCGGCGCGGTGTCGAGCCCGCTTGTCGGGCATACCTCTGTGGGAGACCACTTTTCGCGGTCCATCAGAACTTGCGGTGATCCGACCCCGAACGTTGCCTGCCCATCCGCAAAGCTACGAGCTATTGATCCGCTCGCTACTGTCTGCCGGCCTCAAAGGACCAAGGGCCAACGCGCCGGCTGCGCAAGACGAGGCGCAGTGCCCTGGTCGGTTTGAGGCGCTGCCTCGCTAGATTGCTAGACGGCGGCGAATATTTGCAGATGCGTCAAGTTTCACGACGACACGGCGCTTGCAGGCGAGAGGGCCGAGGGCCAAGGGAGCCCGCCTCGGCCCTTGGCCCTTGGCCCTTGTTTCCATGCCTCGACGAGCGGGCGGCGCAAGACTAGGCGCAGTGCCCTGGTCGGTTTGAGGCGCTGCCTCGCTAGATTGCTTGACGGCGGCGAATGTTTGCAGATGCGTCAAGTTTCACGACGACACGGCGCTTGCAGGCGAGAGGGCCGAGGGCCAAGGGCCAAGGGAGCCCGCCTCGGCCCTTGGCCCTTGGCCCTTGTTTCCATGCCCCGACGAGGGGACGGCGCAAGACTAGGCGCCGTGCCCTGGTCGGTCTGAGGCTCTGCCTCGCTAAATTGCTTGACGGCGCCGAATGCTCGCTGCTGAGTCAAGTTTGGACGGGGCGTCGGACTGGCGAGGCGCGTCGGGATCGGGATCGAAATCTCGATTTCGATCCCGGTCCCGATCCCGATCCCGATTTCGACGGACGGCTGGCGGAACCTCAGTGGTGGCTCCTTGGCGTCACAGCGCCTTGCAGGACTCCAGCACCACCGGGGCCTTGGTGCTGCCGCCGCGGCTGCCCTGGGCCTCCATGGTCCGAACGACGTCCATGCCGCCGACCACCTTGCCGAAGACGACGTGCTTGCCGTCGAGCCAGGGCGTCGGCGCCACGGTGATGAAGAACTGTGAGCCGTTGGTGTTCGGCCCCGCGTTCGCCATGGACAGCAGACCGGCCTCGGTGTGCTTGAGCTCGAAGTTCTCATCGGCAAACTTCTCGCCATAAATCGACTTGCCACCGGTGCCGTTGCCGTTGGTGAAATCGCCGCCCTGGATCATGAAGCCCGGAATGATCCGGTGGAACGGGCTGCCGGCGTAGGCCAGGTCGGTGCCCTGCTCCCCGGTGCAGAGCACACGGAAATTTTCGGCCGTCTTGGGCGTCACGTCCTGGAACAGCTCCAGCTCCAGGGTGCCGGCGGGCTCGCCGCCGATGCTCACATCGAGCGCGACGCGGGGGTTGTCGGCGGTGGCGGTGGCGGCGAACAGGCTGGTCGCGACAAGCAGCGACAGGGTATGCAGATGACGCATGGTTGGCTCCTCGGGTGTTGGACGGTGCAGGTGCGGGTGCCGCGGGAGCGCATGGGCCATGCGACACCGGCGGGCGCGCATTGTAGCGGTGCCGGGGCTGACTTCGACGGGTCGCGCCGGATCGGGTTAGAATCGCGTGCGTTTTGGGATTTCGCCCCAGCGCTGGCGCGAGCTCATGCGCGGCGGCAGGGCACACATCGGGGAGCCCCCTCAGGGTCAGGCTGCCCATCCAACAGGCGTTGCATGCCAGGGTCCATCGCATGGCAACCGATACCGATACCGGTACCGACAGCTCGGTTTCATCCTTCGCGCTGAAACAGTGGCAGTTCTACCTGCTCACCGGCATCAGCGCCGTCGCGCTGGGGCTGGTGTTCGTCACCACCACGCTGTCGGCCCGCATCAGCGGCATGCGCGGCCAGCTCGATGAGCGCCAGCAGTTCATCAACGAGAGCATCGTGCTGAGCAAGCTCAACGTGCAGCTCGCGCAGGTGCTCGCGAACCTGGCCGTCGCCACCAGTGACGACGAGCTCAAGCAGGTGCTGTGGAACAACGGCATCACCTTCAGCACCGACGCGCCCGCCGGCACCAACAAGGCGGCGCTGACGCCGGGCTCCACGGCCGGCGCGAAATTGCGCGAGCCAACCGCGCCGAAACAGGAGGACTGACGGATGGCAACCACCGCGTCGCCCGCCCGCGGCGGGCCTAACAAGCGCCCGCCGCTGCGCGAGCGCCTCATCGGCGACAAGCCCACCAGCGCCTTTCTGCCCATCCTGCTCGTCACCTGCGCCATCACCGGTCTGCTGCTGTTTCAGGCCTCGCAGCTCTACCAGGACCGCAGCCAGCTCGCCATGCTCCGGACCACGCAAAAGCCCGCCTTCGATGAGGCGCGGCGGCTGCAGGATCAACTGGAAGGCATGGCGGCGGACACGGCCCTGCTCGCCAAGAAGGGCAACACCAACGCGCGGCTCATCGTGGATGCCCTGCGCTCACGCGGCATCAGCATCGACCCGAGCAAGCGCTGACGGCAGCCGGCCCCGCGGCGGGCCGCCGCTGCCGCCATCGCGCCTGTCGGAAAGCAGCCGATGGTTGGCCGCTCCCGTGCGTTGCCTGGGCCGAAACCGGCGCCACCTGTAGGCACACCCGGCGCGCTGCCGCGCTTCACGCTCCGGCCCGGCTGAGGGCTGCCGCCCATGTTCAAGCTCGCCATCGAGCGCCCGGTGATCCTCACCGTGGCGGTGCTGATCCTGACCCTGTTCGGCATCCTGGCCATCTTCAACGTGCCGGTGCAGATGATTCCGGACCTCGATGCCCGGGTCGTCACCGTCAGCACCCAGTGGCCGGGCGCCTCGCCGCAGGACGTGGAGAAGGAGATCCTGGTCGAGCAGGAGAAGTATCTGGGCCGCATCCCGGGGCTGGAGCGGATGGTGTCCGCCGCCGGCACCGGCAGCGCAGACATTGAGCTGGAGTTTCCGTTCTCGGTGCCGATGGCGGAGGCGCTGCTCAACGTCAACAACGCGCTGTCGCAGGTGCCGGGCTACCCGGAGAACGTGGACCAGCCCAGCATCCGGGCCGAGGCCTTCTCCAGCAACGCCTTCATGTACTTCCGGCTGATGCCGGAGTCCGGCGCCTTCACCGAGCAGGACATCGTGGCGCTCAGGGACTGGGTGGAGGAGTACGTGGTGCAGCCCATGGAGCGGGTGCCCGGCGTCTCCAGCGTCGAGCTGCGCGGCGGGGCGGAGCGCCAGCTCCAGGTGTTCGTGGACCCGGTGCGGCTCGCCGAGCGCGGCATCCGACTCACGGAGCTGCGCGACGCCATTCGCGCGCGCAACCAGGACGTCTCCGGTGGCGATCTCGACAGCGGCAAGCGCCGCTATCTGCTGCGCACCATCGGCCGCTTCGACAGCCCGGAGGAGCTGGAAGACCTGGTCATCGCCGAGCGCGACGGCGCCTTCATTCGGCTGCGAGACGTGGGCCACGCCGAGCTGGGCTACGCGGAAGTCAGAAGCTACGCCTACTCCGAGGGCAAGCCGATCCTCGGCTTCGCGGTGAGCCGGCAGATCGGCACCAACGTGATTCAGATCAAGCGCGACATGCTGGAGCGCGTCGCGGAGCTGAACGAGCGGCTGCTGAATCCCAAGGGATTGAAGCTCATCCGCACCGCCGACGATGTTGTCTACGTGACGGACGCCGTGCAGGTGGTGCAGCGCAACCTCGTCATCGGCGCGCTGCTGGCTGTGCTGGTGCTGTTTCTGTTCCTGCGCTCGGTGCCGGCGACGCTGATCGGCGCCGTCGGCATCCCGATCTGCACCGTCGCGGCCTTCCTGGGGCTCCTGCTGACGGGCCGGACCATCAACGTGATGTCGCTGGCCGGCGTCGCCTTCGCCATCGGCATGACGCTGGACAACAACATCGTCGTGCTGGAGAACATCTACCGGCACCTGGGGCTCGGCAAGGCGCGCTTGCAGGCCGCGCTGGACGGCGTGCGCGAGGTCTGGCCGGCGGTGCTGGCCTCCACGCTGACGACGGTGGCCGTGTTCCTGCCGGTGATCTTCGTGGAAGAAGAGGCCGGTCAGCTCTATTCGGACATCGCCGTGGCCATCTCGGCGTCGATTCTGATGTCCATGGTCCTCGCCGTCACCGTGGTGCCGGCCGCCGCCGGGCGCTGGCTCCGCGCACCCGCGCCGCACCGCCGCAGGCCGCTGCTGGACCGGCTCGGCGGCGCCTTTTCGCGCGTCGTGCTCGGGCTCGTGCACTGGCTCGCGCGCGGCGTGGTGCGGCCGCTCGCGGTCATCGTCGCGGTGCTGGCGGGTGCCGGCGCCATCATCTGGGCGCTGACGCCGGATGCGGAGTACCTGCCGGAGGGCGAGGAGTCGAAGATCTTCACGCTGATGTTCGCCCCGCCCGGCTACAACATCGACATGATGCGCAGCGCCTTCCAGGAGGTGGACCAGGCCTTCTTCCCGGCCGTGGGCCAGGACCCGGCGCTGTTCGCTCGCGGCGAGACGGACGTGCCGGCGCTCAACTTCACCATCGGCTTCGCGACGCAGAGCCGGGTGTTTGCGGTGCGCGAGGCCACGGATCGCCGCCAGACCGGCGAGCTGATGCGGATCGCCACCGAGAAGACCGGCCAACTGCCGGGGCTCAGAAGCTTTTCCAGCCGCGGGTCGATCTTCGCCGGCAACTTCGGCGGCACCCGGGCCATCAACGTGGAGATCAGCGGACCTGAGCTGGCCACGCTGTTCGCCGCGGCGGGCAAGGTGCAGGACAAGGCGAAGGTCATCTTCGACGGCCCGCGCGTAAAGGCCGAGCCGTCCGCGCTGACGCTCGGCCAACCGATGCTGGAGGTGCGCCCGGACTGGGAGCGCGCGGCGGAGCTCGGCATCGCGCCGGCGGACTTGGGCTACACGGTCTGGGCCTATTCTGACGGCGCCTATGTGGACGATTTCTTCCTGGACGACGACGAGATCGATATCTTTCTGTACAGCACCGCCGGCAACATCGAGCAGCCGCAGGACCTGGAGCGGCTGATGCTCTACTCGCCCACCGGCGGCATGGTGCCGCTGTCCGCGGTGGCGCGGCTCCAGGAGAGCGTCAACACCGAGACCATCCGCCGCGTGGACGGCGACCGCACCATCACGCTCAGCATCATCCCGCCGGACGACGTGGCGCTGGAGGAGGGCGTGCGCCGGGTGGAAGCGGAGATCATCGCCGGGATGCCTGCCGCCGGTGAGCTGCCGGAGGAGATCCGGCTGGAGCTGAGCGGCGCCAGCGACCGGCTGCAGGCGACCATGCGGGCGCTGGCGGGCAACTTCGCGGTGGCGTTGTTGATTGCGTATCTGTTGATGGTGGCCGTGTTCAACCACTGGGGCTGGCCGCTGCTCATCATGACCAGCGTGCCCATCGGCGTCAGCGGCGGCATCGTCGGCCTCGCGGCGCTGAACTGGGCCGGCGCGCACCTGGACAAGATCGGGCTCTATCCGATCCAGCAGCCCTTCGACATGATCACGATGCTGGGCTTTCTGGTGCTGATCGGCACCGTGGTGAACAACCCGATCCTCATCGTCGAGCGCGCCGTGTCGAACCTGCGCGAGCAGGGCATGGCCATCGCGGACGCCGTGAGCGAGGCGGTGCGGGTGCGGCTGCGGCCGATCATGATGTCGACGGTCACGACGGTCGCGGGCCTGGCGCCGCTGGTGTTCAACCCGGGTGCGGGGACGGAGCTCTATCGCGGGCTCGGCGCCATCGTGCTATTTGGGTTGCTGTTCAGCACGCTGGTGACGCTGACCTTTATGCCGGCGCTGCTGGCGCTCACGCTGCGGTTCGTGCGGCGCGGGGCCAAGCAGCAGGGGGGCGGCGGGGCCGAGGTGGCGGGCCGGGCGCCGGGGGCCGAGCCGAGGCCCGCGGGGATGTCGTAGCAACGGGCTGGGTGAAACCGCCGCGCTTGTTCCACCCCACGGACCCCCGGCGTTGGCCCCGCTGCCCAGGTTGTAGGCCAGGCAAAGCGCCGGCGTGGCCACCAAGGTCGCGCCCAAGCCTCTGAAACATCGGCATGCTGTGCGTTGGCCATCCTACTCGGGCGTCTTGCCCTTGCTGCGGCGCGCCCGCGTGGATGCAAGGGCGGGCGCCCCTCGTCTAGTCCACAGGTCGCCCATGCGAGTCGCTTCCGAGCCGTCGCCAACCAAGCTCGGCGTCAGTGAAAACCTGTTCAGAGTGTCAGGGTTTTTTACAGTTTCTCGGCGCAACTCGCGGCGCCATGTCCCGCTCCGGGAGTATACAACTGATCTATCTTCGATTTTTGTTTGTGGCCTGATTTTTGCTGGCTCTTTCGTTAACGCCCGACGCCTTGTCGGCTGGTGTAAAGTTTCGTGCAGCGCGGCTGGCCCGGCGTGGCTCATCCGTTGCGCCCCTTGGAGTCTTAGATGCCCAGACTGAATCCCCTTGTCGCCTCCATCGCCACCGCTTTGGCGCTAGGCGTCGTTCAGCACGCGGCCGCCACGACGCCCATCGAGGTCAACATCAATGACCTCGAGAACGCCAGCGACCTCTCGTCGAACGAAGCAGCCGGCATCGTCGGGGAGGGCGCATGAGCAGCAACATCCGCTTCCGCCAGCGCATGGCGACCACGCCGGGCGCCGCGCCCATGGTCGACACCTCTCGACATCAGGCCGCCGACGCGGCATCGGTGCCGCGGCTTCTTGTCCTCGCCGCCGCGCTCGCGCTTGTCGCGACGGCGCCCGCGCGGGCGGTTGTGACCGTCTCCACCGATGCGAGTGGTGTGGCCAGCGTCCCTATGGATCCGAGTGAATGGACAAATTACTCGTCCACTTGTGTCACGGCAGGAGGGACGGGATGCACTCTGACTGGCCGTCCGGACTCCGCTAACTCAGACCTGCTGTTTAGCTGGGGCACCCAGGGCTCCTTCGACACCCCCGGTTTGAATTCCGTGCTGGAGGTCACGTACACGGGGCCTGGAATGACACTCGGAAGTATCACCTTCAACAGTGATCCGACGGGCGAGAAGCTTGGCCCCTTACCTAATCCCAATCCGGGAATCCCGCAGATTCCAGGCGCGACCCCCTTCCCCCTTGACTATAGTAATAATTATCAGGGCTTCGGGACCATGGTCGCTTATGAAAATGATACGCTACAGAGTTGGCGACTGCTCGACGCGGCTGTGCAGACAAACGCGCACCTGATCACTGATCAACGGATGGATATCCGCGTAACCCGATCTGGTTCCCAAATCGAAATAGTGAGGGGCTGGCTCGTCGCCGACGACCTGGACCAGATCGGCCCAGGTATTGACCCCACGTCCAAGGACTACACCGACGGCACCTTCGGCAACTGGGGAATGGCGCAATACCCGATCGATCAGACCTATTCCTTCACCGGGTCCCGTAACGCCTCCGACGATGACGCACAACTCCGCGCCCTGCCGATTAATACCGGCGACATCGTGGAGTTCTTGTTCTACGAGTCCGATTGGAATAACCAGAACCCAGCGCCAGGGGAAGATGGCCTGCCCGACGCCTACTACGGCGATTTCACGGTGACCCTCAACGAGGGCGAGCTGTTGGAGATGGACGAGGTCGACTTCGGGAATGTGCGTGCCGGCACGACATCCACTCTGGCGGCGGCAGCGCGGACCATGACGGCGACAAACCGATCATTCCAAGCGATGACGGACGTCCAGTTCCAAGACATCAGCTCCGCGCCCGAGGGACTCACGCCGACCACCGCGGGCTCCCCGTCGACTGTGGCAAGCGGCGCGACAAGCCAGCGGGAGTACTCTTACACCGCCCCGGACCTTGAGCTGGACGACACGAGCGCCGCCTCGTTTAGCGCCGAGCAGACGCTGGACGCGAAGGTCGATTTCGGGGCAGGCGCGCAGGATGTCACCGCAGCGGGCAACGTGACCGGCACCGTTGTTGGGCCGGTGCTCGGCGTTGCGGACGAGGACGCACCTGCCAGTTACCTTGAATACAACAGTACGATCAACCTCGGCGTCGACCTCGCAAGCGCGCAGACCGACCTGATGACCCTGCTGCTGTCGAATATCTTCGACGCCGGGCTGGAAGACTTTGGCACCCTGGACGACCTGACGCTCTACAACGCGGGCATCACCAACATCATCGGCAGCGCGTTCAGCATCCAGAATAGCGGCAACTTCGGCGAGGATCTGAACAGGAAAGCCGACAGCTTGGTGTCATTCAGTAACCTGGAGCTGCTGTTCTCGCCCGGCAGCGTCGGCTTCTTCACCGGCACCCTATTCTTCACGACCGACATGAATCAGGAGTTGGCGACCACTGCCGCGCCGACAAACGTTCTGGTCTTCAACCTCCTCGGCACCGCGATCGATTCCGGGCAAGGGTCCACCCCCCTGCCCGGCTCCCTGCTGCTGATCGCCACCGGCTTGCTTGGCCTGCGTGTCTTCGGCGCGGTGCGTCGGCGTGGCGCCGGTCCGGGGTCGCTGGTCGGCGCCCGACGCGGGAGTCATTAGGCAACGATACCCGTCGCGCATCGGTTCTCGGAAAAACGAGGTGCGACCCTCCCGCCCCAAGCTCTAATTGGCCGCAAGGCACACCGACGAGTCATAGCCGCCCTATGGCGAGGAGGCGTAATGCAGCGCTCGGGCGCGAGGGTCGCGCATCGCGGCCGAACATCCATGTGTGACGGGTATAAGTCCTAACGCCGGGTTCAAGATCAATCCGAACAGACTGTTGTTGCAAGGGGTGGAACCGCTGCGCTTGTGCCACCCGACATGCTCCCGCGTCAGCCCCGGTCCCAGTCGTCCTCAGTCGGACTGTCGATCTTTCCACTGCCGTCTTCGTCCCAGTAGCGCTGGCCCAGATGGTCGATGCCCATCTTGCCGTCCCCGGCCTGGGGCGTGCCGGTTTTGGGGGTCGCCTCCAGCGTGAAGGTGTTGGCCGTCGGCCCCACCGAGAAGGCGACGTCGTAGTAGTCGCTGGTGGTGCCGATGTCCGGCTTACCCGAGCCGGTGCACTTGTTATCGGCGTCCGGGTTGTAGCAGCCCGTCTCGGTATAGACACGCTCCATGTATTGCGCGAGGCGCATCAGCTCCGCTTTCATGTCCGCGCGCCGGGCGGAGGCGACCTGCTCCCGGTACGTGGGGTAGGCCACCGCCGCGAGGATGGCGACGACGGCGACCACGACCAGCAGCTCGATCAGGCTGAAGCCGGTGTTGTGCGCTTTGGGGTGTTTGGACATGGTTTCCCGTTCCCGGACGCCGTGGCGTCCGTTGCAGTCGATGGTCGGTATCGGTTCAACGACGGGCCCTTCATCTTCTCTCGACGACGAAAACACGCCCAGGGAAAAGTCCCCGACAGTCAAGCGAGATCCGGATTAGTTGCCCGTATGTCGGGTGTTTCGTCGTTTGTTTCGGTCCGCGGTCATGGTCGCGTCGCTTTTGATCCGTCACGCACCGCGTCAGCGCTGCAGCCAGGTGCGCCCCATGCTGCCCGATCCCATGGTCTGGCTCAGGTCGCCCTTGGAGTCCGAGATGATGCTCATCACTCGACCGCCTCCGAGGCTGATGTCCGACGGCATGGAGTAGATGCCGGTCCCATCGTCCGCCATCAGACGGATGCTGCTGCCGACCTGGTCTCCATCAGAAGTGGGCAGGAGGTCATGCTTGTCGATAGTGCCGCTCAAATCGAAATCGAAGGGCGAATAGTCCAATCGTGAGCCGGAAATCGCATCGAGGGCATTGATCCAACTGGACCCGCCCGCCCCGCAGGCGCCCTCGGGGATCACCGAGACGAACCTGATCCGGCCCGTGCGCAACTCCGGGTTTGAGACCACCCGCTCCGATCCCCCACAGTCGGCGACGAATTCGCCGGGGATTTCGAGATCGATCATCCATCCGCGCACGTCGCCATCGGGCATGATCGCGTCCTTGCTGCTCGTGCTCGTGCGCCCCAGACTCAGGCTTTGCCCCCCGTCGCCCTCGTTGACGGGCACCTCTTCGATAAAGGCATGTTGCATCAGGTTCAGGCGGGTCGGCACGGGGAAACTGCCGCCCGTCCATTCGTAGACCCGGCCATTGTCGTCCCAAATGCCGTAGAAGGTCTGGGTCTGGACATCGATCTTGTCGTCCGTGTCCATGAGGCGCCCGGTGCCGAACAGCAGCATGTGGCCGCCATTGGGGTGCCGCGCAAAGGCGATGCGCGTGGTGATGGGCTGCGGATCTCCGTTTGCGTCCCTCGCCTGGAACATCAGGATGGGTTTGGTACCGATGTTCCGGAGGTCGAAGCGCCAGAGGTTGCCGAACAGGTCGCCCGCGTAGGCGCGGTCCGCGATCAGGTCGCCGTCTTCGTCCAGCGTGGCCACCTCCGCCAGCCCATTGGTGCGTCCGTTCCCGGTCGGGTCCTGCGCCATGCCGTGCCCCGTATCCATGCGGGCAAGGATCCGTTTGTCGTCGGGGCCGGCGAGGTTCAGCACATAGAGCACCGCGTTACCGGTCTGGCTCACGGTGCAATTGGTTTCGGCGTCTTCATCATCGGTGCAGGCGCCGTTGTCTTCGTCGAGCTCGCTGGTATTGGTGTTCTCATAGCCGTTGCTGACCAGCGCCACCCAGACCAGGGCGTCTTTGTTGTCGTCGTCGGGGTCGGTATCGATCCGAACGATGGCAGGCGGAGCGGCATTGAACCCCATGTCCCGCCCGTCCAGTTTACCGTTGTCGTCGTCGCTCCCCGAGGCATCGGTGAACTCCCAGAGCACGATGTCCTCGGGCTTTTCAGACTCCGGGTTGGTTACGTCCAGGGCATAGACGCCCTGCGCACCCAGACCGAGGGCCCCGACGAGCACGGAGTGCCATTTTCCGTCCGCCAACTTGGCATCGGAGTAGCTGATGCCGCCGTCGACGAAGGCGCGCTTGGACGGAACGCCGTCGCCATAGGCGGGGTCCGTGAGGTCGGCGAGGCCGTGGTAGACCGCGCCGGGCACATAGGCAAACTTTTCCACGAGCGATTTGGCATCGAAGCCGTGCAGCATGCCGTCGTTTGCGCCGACATAGACCATGGTCTTGCGGTCGGCCTTATTCGTCTTGAAGGCGGAATACTTTTCGCCGTCGTCGTCGGGGAACCGTTGCCGCGGCGGACCCACCACCACCGGCGCACTGCCGAGGATGTCGCCCAGCACGCGCCGTTCGGTGCCCTCCCCCCGGTCCCGGAAGGTGGGCGGGTGCGGCACCACACCCGCCTCGATGGTCGGCGTGTCGTCGCCGCGCAGCCAGTCGATGCGGGCCTTGGCGAGCGCCTCTTCGCAGGCCTGGACATCGTCGGCATCCGGAAGATCACTGCAGCCGCCGTCCTGGGTCGTTTCGCCTTCAATCAGTCCCCGGCGCTGCACCGCGGAAAGATCCTTGAAGGTGTCGCCATCGAGATGCTTTGGGCTGCTACCCGCCATTGTGAAAATCAAACGAAGCTCCGGAGCGGCGAAGGAGCCTTCGTTGTCGGTGGTCTGGTAGGGGGCGTCCGTGTCCTCGCAGATCACGCCCCTGGGTTTATCCGCGCAGTCGTCTTCGTCGTCATCGCTATCGGCAATGCCATAGCCCCTCGAGACGCGGAACGCCCGCAGGGTGCCGCTCCAGTCGTCGAGATGCGTGACCACCTGATAGATGCGGGTATGGTTACTCAACTGACCGGAACTGACCGCCACCGGCGCGTTGGAGGCCACGTTTTGATCCGTCGCCGAGATGGTGTCCAGGATGGCCGCGAATGACTGATACAACTGCTCCGGGTCCGACGCGTCGAAATAGCCGCCGCGCCCGTTGAGGCCGGCGTGGTAGAGGTCGTCGAGCTTGAACGCGATTGGCATCCACTTGGCGATCCAGTCAGACTCACCGTTATTGACCGCCGTACACGCATTAAGGGCCGGATACTCTGCGTCTTGGGCATAGGGCGGATCAGAGAGGCAGCTCGGGAAGCCGTGCTCACTGAGGGTTTTCTTTCCGTTCTGCTGGTAGGTGCCGTAACCGTCAGCCGGATCGGCCTCGGTCACAGCGCCGTCGAGCCCGAGGCCCACGGCGAAGAAGGTCAGGTGTTGCCAGGTCGCCGGGTCATTCTTCGGATTCCAGAAGTTCGCCTCATCGTACTTATCGGCGTCTTCTTCCCGCTCCGTCAGGATGACCGGCACCTCGTTGTTGTCGGGGTCTCCATCCAAATCGCGGCGCCAATAGTAGAACACCGCGTCCGCAAGCGTTCCTATGTTCTCATCGGCATAGAGTCGGGCCTTAGGGTCTAGCGGCGAGTATTCGATGTCGCCGAACGGCCCTGAGGGCAAGATATGAGTGCTCCCATCCTGGTTGTCCTCGATCCAAGTACCATCGTCGATGTTCGTTTTCGGTAGCACAGTATAATCAGCTAACGGGGGCAAAGAGGGGTCGTACAGATTGGGTTCTACGCGTTTGCCCCAGACGTCTTCCCAAAAGCCATCGCTCAACACCAGATGAAAGTTGTTCCGACAGCGGACGCCGCACGCATTGCCCGCGGACGGGGCGGAGGCGCCGGAGAGGTTCCCACCAAAGGCTGATTTGTGCTCGGCGATCTCATCCGCCAAGGAAACGCCCTGGCTGACAAATTCTCCCGCGCGGATTTGCGCACGCACCAAATAGGTCTTATCTCTTGCGGCAAGGTCAAAGAGCCAATCGTAGAAGCCTTCCTTATTCGACTCGAACTTATCGAATGCCGCGACGAGCTCCTGAAACCGTGGGTCGGTCGGTTCCAGCCCCAGGTCTGCGCTGCCCCCGCCCTCGTCTCTGTCAAGCCCTTGATACGTCAGACGGACGCCGCCGTCGAGGGTTTGCATGACCCGACTCAACACGGTCTTCATGGCCAGCAGGCGCGTTCGGTAATAGGAGTACCAATTCGCGAATTGCTGCTCTTGGCTAGAATCCACCGGTTCGTACTGAAAGCATTCATCGGGCGTGGTCCCATCGGCTTTTTCGCCGGCCTCGCCGTACTTGTCTCCGCAACGCCTGCAGCCTTCCGTCCCGAGGATGCACGCCTCATAGGGGTCGTCGTTAGGGCCAGCAGTGGGGATGAGCTTATAGCCTTTGTCCGCGTTGTACTCGTGATAGAAGGCACGCCCGGTGTATTCTGGAGGCTTCGGCCCCTTGTCGGCGATAGCGCAGCCCGATTCGGCTGCCGTCCAGACTGGCTCATAGTCTTCATCGAGGTCGACCGTCTCCGTGCAACTGTCCGGGTCAAGAGGATCAGCAAAGGGATCGAGAGGGGCTTCGCCAAACGGTGGCGGGTCCATCTCGCTGCCGTCGTACCTTTTCGCCGGTTGGTAACCGCCTTTAGCCGCCAGGTCAGGGTCGAAATACAGTTTGTTGACTGTTGAGCTCGTGGACCAGTCTCTTCTCCCCGCCTGGGAGGGTGCGCCTGGGGGGCTGGGCAGACCATCCGGCGTATAGCCGTTTCGCATCGAGGTCGACGTGTCGATGGTCAGCACCAGGTTCGGCGCGACGCCCTCGGACAGGAACGGGGGAATGGCGTCGGGCAGGCCATCGGGCCAATCGCCGGCGGCGTCGCTCGCCATGAGGCTGAGCGGGGCCACGGCCATGAGCGTCGTCATCGACAGCAGTCCGGCGACCAGCAGCCGCGGGCAGCGGGCGCCGATGCCGCTTGGTTGCATGATGCGGCTATCCTTGCCGTAGGGTCGCGTCGCTTTCATGGTCAGTACTCCCGGGCGACGGTGGATTGCAGGATCACACGGGCCTTTTCGTTGGCACCGAACCCGACCGCACTGACCGTGTAGTAGTAGATGATGCCCTGCCCGAAGGAGTTCTGTTGGCCGTCGGGTGATTCCGCGACGGAACGGACCTCGATATAGACCTGAGGCTGGGCCACGACATCAGGGATTCCTTTGCTGAATTTCGCATCGGTTTTTGCGGCCACCTCCTCGTAGCTGACGCCCTGCGAGACCTTGTCGGGGGCCGCGCTCTCCCAATCCGTCAGCACCGCCCCCAGGCGCGCACAGGGGTCGTTCGTGCTCTCGGATGCGGCCGGGGTACCGGTGGATTCGGCCGAGCTATCGGCGACCGTACAGCCGGTCCAGACGAATGCCGTGCCCGAGTTGGTGCCGACGATGGGCGCATCCTGTTCGTCTACGTAGGCGAGCCCGGCGGTCAGGGCGGCCTCGGCCGCCTGCAGGGCGATGTTGTCCTGACGCATGTTGCCGGCCATACGCTCTTGGAGCACGGTGTGCTGCTGGCCGGTGATGCCGAGCAGGGTGATCACGAGCAGGATGACGAGGCCGACAATCAGGACGGCACCGCGCTGCGCGGGCACGGATGGCTCGTGGGCATGAGGCTTGTGGATGCGACTTTCGGCGGTTGCCATGGTCCTGTTCCCCTTAGTCCCAGATGGCCCAGGGCGTGGACGGGCGCAGCGCGACGTCGAAGCGGATGCGCTGATAGAGGCGGTTGTCCTCCTCGTCGTAGTCGTCGCCCAAGGCGTCGTCTCCGACGTCCTTCGCCCAGTCTTCGGGTATCCACTCGGCGGGTTTACTCGGCTCCATGGCCGTGTTGTCGGCGTCGGTGGTCAGGAGCAATTCGACCGAGGCGGAGCGCACGCCGGCCCAGGCGTTGTTGGCGCTGACCCAGGCGGCAGTGCGCAGGGTGTCGTGATCGTCGGCACGGAAGTCCGTCTGGCCATCGCCGGTGCTGTCGCCGGTGTAGGTGACACGCATGTCCGCGATGTCGGGCACCAGGACATCGCTCTTTGCGCCGTTATTGAGGTCGAAGGCGCAGAGGGCCGGGCGGTACTGGTCGGGGTCGTAGGAGCCGCTGCCGGGGCGGCAGTAGTCCACGTCATCGCCCGACTGCAGTGAGCCATCTTTGGTGCAGCAGACATAGAACACGCGATAGTTGAGGCGGTTCAGCAAGGCCCGGGGGTCGTTTGGGTCGCGGTTGTAGAGCGAGCTGCCCGCATAGAGGTCGGAGCCCCTCAGGTGATCGTTGGTGTTGACACCCGCGGCATGGTCGACAAAGCCGGCGTCCGAAGGATGTTCTGGGCCACTCACGGTGAAGACATGCGCGTGGCGACAATTCGAGATCATCGCGACGTCCTCTTTCCCCAGTAATCCCTTACCCATGCTCGGAACATTGATTTGTCCAGTGCCGTTGGCCCCGACGGGGTCGGCCACCGCGACCGACTTGGCATCCGCCCCCCAGGTGACCAGAATGTCGCCCAGCAGCCAGCGGGCACTGACGTTGTCCGCGATGGTTTTCGGTAGGTCGGCTAGGGCGCCCGATGTGTCCAGGTCCTGGCTATTGTCATAGCCCATGGCCCGGTCCGTACTCAGCACATGGTCGCCGCTACAGTCCTCGTCGTTCTCGAGCAAGTGGCAAGACTTGACCGTGAGCGTGCCCGACAATTCATGGCGGGGGAGGCTCTTGCACTCAGTCGTGCGGCTCTGGCGCATCTGCCTGGCCGCGATCAGCGCGGCGACGCGGCCGTTCTCCTGCAACCGTCCGAAGGCCTCCTCACGCTGGTAGGTCGCGCTGGTGTTGGCGAGCAGCTCGACCAGACCGAACACGACGATGACGCCGATCGCCAGCCCGACCATCACCTCCACCAGGGAGAGGCCCGACTGTTCACGAGGCGCGGATGGGGCCTGGGCACGGGGCATCGCCGAGGGTTTCATAGCGGCACCCGTGTGCAGATCTGAAACTGCAGGGTTTTGGCCTTCGTTGCCGCATCCGCCATGACGCCCTCTTCCTCGTCGTCGTCGACGGCAACGGCGCGGGAGTCGTCCCAGCGGATGGTGATGGCGCAGTGCCCGGTGTTGCAGTCGTTGCCGTTGGAGCAGTCCAGGGAGCCGAGCGCGGACCCATCGGAGGGCGGATTCATGGGCAGGCGCGCCAGTTCGTCGGCCCAGGCCTTGAAGGTCGCATTGGCGCCCGGGCTGCCGGTGTTGATCTTGATGCCGCGGAAGGTCTCGGGGTCGGCGCGAATCTGGTCGATAAGACCGGCCGCCGCTAGGGTCGCGTTGGAGCGCAGGAAGGCGCTGTGGTTGCTGCGCATGCCGGCGAGCTGCAAACCGGCGACACCGAGCGCGCCGACGGCGACGATGAAGAGCGTCACCATGACCTCCACCAGCGTGAAGCCGTGGCAGGCCGCAGTCTTGCGAGGAAAGAACATGCCAGGCGTCCTTTCAGTCTGGTTTATCTTGGCACTGCAACACGGAGCTGCAGGGTCCTACGGCTTATGGCGACCCACCCCGGGGCGCGAGTCCGATCAACGGCGGCGTGGACCGGTGACGTTGGTCAGGCGGCCCTCGACGCGTCCTCAGGCGTTTATCCCCACGCCGGCTCAGGGGATAACCGAAGCTTAATCTGAGATTGGAGGAATTACAGCGTTGACACCGACAGGCATCCACGTCCGCGCGACAAGCGGGACGCGACATCCGTGACCGTTGGCGGTTTTTTCTACGCTGCAAGGGGTTTACGTGCGTTTTTCGGCGCCGGAACAACCGTTTTGCGACATGTCCTTGCAACGGCGCCCGCGGGCGCCGCCGGGCGCGGGGCATCGCATCCGCCGGCGCGGCTGGCAGGGCGCCACCGCGACAGCACTCGATGGCCGCCCCCCACGCGTGCTGTCGCGTGCCCGTTTGGGTGTTGCAGCGCGGGCACGAGCCGGACCGCGGCGGCACTCGCGGCCTTGCTGTGGCAGCTTTGTGTCGCCGCACCGCCGGCGCTGGCCGAGATCTATCGCTACCAGGACGAGCAAGGCAACTGGGTGTTCACGGATCGCCCGCCCCCGGAGCAGCTCGGCACCGCGGCCCCCGCGCCCGCCGCGGCGCCGCGCGTGCGCATCCAGCGCCTGCCCGACGACGGCCCGACCACAGGCGCGGCGGCGCCGCGTCGCCGCCCGCCGATCATGCCCGGCATCGCGCCGCCGGCTCCGCCACCCCGGGCGGCACAGCCCGCCGCACCCGCGCCACCCACCGCGGCGACCGCCCCGCCGCTGGCAGCGCCGCCCGAGCCTGAGCCCGAACCGGAGGCACCGCCGCCGGACCTGCGCCGGGACCTGGAGGCCAGGCTCAACGCGCAGTTCAGCCCGGTGTCGCCGGTGGAGGCGAGCAGCCTCGCCGTGGTCACCGTGACCTCGGAGCTGGGTGCGGGATCGGGGTTCTTCGTCAGCGACGACGGGCTGCTGCTGACCAATCGCCACGTGGTGCGCCCGCCGCCGGACTGGGCGGCCGACCAGGAGGCGGCGCTGGCCGAGCTCAAGGCGCAGCTCGACGCGCTGGAGCAGCGCCTGTCGCTGCCGCGGGACCGCTACTCCGACCCGCAGAACTACGACCGTGGGCAGCGCCTGCTGCGCGAGCGCGGCCGTGAGTATCGCCAAGGCAAGCGTGAGCTGGAAATGAAGCGCAACGCGGCGCTGTTGCAGCGCGCATTTGAGATCCAGCTCAAGGACGGGAAGCGGCTCACGGCGGAGCTGGTGGACCTGAGCCCCCTGCACGACCTGGCGCTGCTGCGGGTATCCGGCTATCGCACGCCCTTCATCCGCCCGCTGTTCGACGCGCGCCTGCGCCAGACGCAGCGGGTCTATGCCATCGGCAGCCCGCTCGGCATTACCGATACCGTGACCGCCGGCACCTACACCGGCAAGCGCGAGGACATGCTGGTGACCGACGCCCGCATCATGCCCGGCAACAGCGGCGGGCCGCTGGTGACGGAGCTGGGCGCCGTGGTGGGCGTGAACACCTGGAAGGCGACGCCGGGGCCGGACCCGCAGGAGCGCGGCTTCGGCATCAGCATCCCCATCGACATCGCCTTTCGCGAGTTTCCGGACCTCCAAGCGCGGCTCGGGCGCGCCGGCGGCGATGCGCCCGCGCCTTAAGCCAGGCCCCGCTCACTCGTCCGGGTGCGGCTCCTTCAGCGTGACGAGCTCCTCGGCGCTGACCGGATGGATGGCGACGGTGTTGTCGAAGTCCGCCTTGGTGGCGCCGAGCTTCACGGCCACCGCGAAGCCCTGCAGCATCTCATCCACGCCGTCGCCGACCATGTGGATGCCGACCACGCGCTCGTTGTCGCCCACGCAGACGAGCTTCATGGCCGTGCGCGGCCCCTTGCGGTTCAGCGCGTAGCGCATGGGCTGGAACTGGGTCTGGTAGACCGTCACCGGCTCGCCGGTGGCGCGCGCCTGCGCCTCGGTGAGGCCGACGCTGCCGACCGGCGGATGCGCGAACACCACGGTGGGGATGTTCTCGTAGTCGAGCCGGCGGTTCGGCTGATCGTTGAACAGCCGGTCCGCGAGCCGCCGGCCCGCGGCGATGGCCACCGGCGTCAGCGGCGCCCGGCCGGTGACGTCGCCGATGGCATAGACGCCGGCAACGCTGGTGTTCTGGAAGGCATCGGTGGGGATCACGCCGTTCGGCAGCAGCTCGACGCCGGCGGCATCGAGATTCAGCCCGTCGGTGTTCGGCCGCCGGCCGACCGCCCAGAGCACGGTATCGAAGCCCGTCAGCGCGGCGCCCTCGCGGGACAGCACGGCGATGCCGTCATCGCGGCGCTCCAGCGAGCCGACGGCAAAGGGCAGGTGCATCTCGATGCCGTCCAGGGCCATGTTGTAGGTCACGGTCTCGCTGACCAGGGGGTCGAAGGTCTCGAGCACCCGGCTCTCCAGCGCGACCACGGTGACCTCCGAGCCCAGCGCGCGCAGCACGCCGGCAAGCTCGACACCGATGTAGCCGCCGCCGATGACGCAGATGCGCCGCGGCTGCTCCGTCAGCGCGAAGAAGCCGTCGGACGTGATGCCGAGCTCGGCCCCGGGCACGGGCGGCACGATGGGCCGCCCGCCGGTGGCGATGACGATGTGGTCCGCGGTGTAGCGGGTACCGTCTACCTCGACAGTACGGGCGTCGACGAAGCGCGCATCACCCTGGATCTGCGTGATGCCCTCACCGGCGACGTAGCCGTTCCAGTAGTCGAGGATGCCGGCGATAACGCCTTCGCGACCCTCCACCAACGCGCGCCAGTCGACGCCGTCCAGCGACGCCTTGATGCCCATCTCCGCGGCATGGCGGGCGTCCTGGGCCACGTTGGCGGCAAACCACATGATCTTCTTCGGCACGCAGCCGACGTTGACACAGGTGCCGCCGAGCTTGTGCCGCTCAATAACGGCGGCGCGCTTGCCGTGCGCGGCTGCCTTCTCGGCCACCGCGAGGCCGCCGCTGCCGCCGCCGACGGCGATGAGGTCGAAGTGGGTGTCCATGATGGGCAGGCCTCCGCGTGAAGCTGAGCGGGCGCCCGGGCTTGGCCAGGCGCCCTTGAAACTGAAAAGTGAGCTCGGTTGCGTGCGCGAGCGGCGGCTATTGAAGCCGGCCGGGCGCAGACCGGGCAATGCGTTGCGGCAATTCTCGGCAGAAAGCCGTGGGCGCCCGCCCCGCATGGGGGCGGGCCGGCCAGCCGCCGCCTAGCGACGGCGGCAAGCCGGTCCTTAGCGCTTGGCGCTTGGCGCTTAGCCCTTGCGGCTCGCGAGCCAGCCTTCCAGATCGTCGGAGCCGCCGATCTTCTGGCCGTTCACGAACACCTGCGGCACGCTGCTGGCACCGGCGACGGCGCGCAGCGTCTCCTCGGTGTAGTCCTTGTTCAGCACCAGCTCCTCGAACTGCATGCCGGCCTCGTGCAGCATGGTCTTGGCCTTGGCGCAGAAGGGGCAGCCCGGGCGCGTGAACACCGTCACGTCGGCGGGCTTCGCGGCCTGCGGCGCCACGTAGGCGAACATCGTGTCGGCGTCGGAGACCTTGAAGGGGTCGCCCGGCTCTTCCGGCTCGATGAACATCTTGTCGATGACGCCGTCCTTCACCAGCATCGAGTAGCGCCAGGAGCGCTTGCCGAAGCCCAGGTCGTCCTTGTCCACGAGCAGGCCCATGCCCTCGGTGAACTCGCCGTTGCCGTCCGGGATGAAGGTCAGGTTGTGCGCGTTCTCGTCCACCTGCCAGGCGTTCATGACAAAGGTGTCGTTGACCGACATGCAGATGATGTCGTCCACGCCCTGCGCCTTGAAGGCCGGCGCGAGCTGGTTGAAGCGCGGCACGTGGGTGGACGAGCAGGTGGGCGTGAAGGCACCCGGCAGCGAGAAGACGATGACCGTCTTGCCCTTGAACAGCTCGTCGGTGGTGACGTCCACCCACTCGGAGCCCTGACGGGTGCGGAAGGTGACCTGCGGGACGGGTTGACCGGTGCGATCTTGCAGCATGTTGACTAC
The DNA here is from genome assembly GCF_001469165.1 of Thiohalocapsa sp. ML1. GTDB lineage: Bacteria > Pseudomonadota > Gammaproteobacteria > Chromatiales > Chromatiaceae > Thiohalocapsa. The sequence continues at coordinate 26,730 of NZ_JABX01000025.1, forward strand.
TCCTGGTGACGATGAGGTTGCGTGAAAATGAGCTTTCGGGATTGCCCTACGGCAGGCACCGCAGCGACGTGACCATGATGCGGCCTTCGGCGGCGACTGCAAAATGGGATATCTGGATGGCGGCGATTATTCTTAACGATCGCTGTGTTTTGGGCAATCGTTTTTGGCGATTATGGGGCTTCAGGGCCGAGGATCGGGATCGGTCGTCACTCGGTTCGATTTCGATAGCGATGTGCACGACTCGTCGACCTGAGGCGAAGCCTGGCTGGCACCTAGCTCCTAGCTCCTAGCTCCTAGCTCCTAGCTCCTAGCTCCTAGCCCCTAGCTCCTAGCCCCTAGCTCCTAGCCCCTAGCCCCTAGCCCCTAGCCCCTTCCAAAAAAAAGCCCCATCGGCCAGGGGCCGTGGGGCTTGCGGGCACCGCTGCGGGGCGGGCAGCGGCCGGGCTTCGGGGCGTCAGGCGAGCGGCTGTGCCGGCACGATGACGGCGGCGGAGTCGCCGTCCTTCTTCTTGCCGCCGCAGGACTTGCCGTCACCGGCAACGGCGCCGCCGACGCTGAGCATCAGGCCAAAAAAGAGTGCAGAGACGAGGGCGAGGGTAGCCTTGGACATGACGAAGTACCTTTGGGTTTGAGGTTGGACAAGCGTTGGACAGAGCCTAACGCCGACGACGGAACAGTTGCATCTTGCGCTGGCGATTACAACTCCAGAAAGCGTACGTCTTTGCTCGGTTTTACCCCCGCGCTCGATTCAATGCCCGTGTCAATGGCCGTGCCGATGCCGTCGGCGCGACCGAGGGCGCCCCAGGCACGGGCGCCAGTGCTTCCGGCGGCTCAGGTCACCACATCCGGCTCGGCACGCCCGGTGCGCGCCTCGATCTGCGCGAGCTCTCGGGCCGTCACGATCAGCGGCGCCAGCGCCTCCTGCACGTCCTGCTCATGCAGGGCCGGGTCCGGCTCGTAGCGCTCGATGTAGACGCGCAGCGTCGCCCCCTCGGTGCCGGTGCCGGACAGGCGCATGACGATGCGCGAGCCGCCCTCGAAGCCGATGCGGATGCCCTGCCCGCTCGCGACGCTGCCGTCCACGGGGTCCGTGTAGCTGAAGTCGTCGGCGTACTCCACGGTGAGATCGCCTAAGCGCTTGCCGGGCAGATCCGGCAGTAGGATGCGCAGATGATCCATGAGCTGCCCGGCGGCGGCGGCATCCACGGCCTCGTAGTCGTGGCGGGTGTAATAGTTGCGCCCGAAGCGCCGCCAGTGCTCGCGCACGATCTCGGCAACGGACTGCTTGCGCACGGCGAGCAGGTTGAGCCAGAACAGCACGGCCCAGAGCCCGTCCTTCTCGCGCACGTGGTCGGAGCCGGTGCCGAAGCTCTCCTCGCCGCACAGCGTGATGCGGCCCGCGTCGAGCAGGTTGCCGAAGAACTTCCAGCCGGTCGGCGTCTCGTAGCAATCCACGCCGAGCTCCGCGGCGACGCGGTCCGCCGCCTGGCTGGTGGGCATGGAGCGGGCGACCCCGGTGATGCCGTGCTTGTAGCCCGGTGCCAGGTGCGCGTTGGCCGCGAGCACGGCCAGGCTGTCGCTCGGCGTCACGAAGAAGTCCTTGCCGAGGATCATGTTGCGGTCGCCGTCGCCGTCCGATGCCGCGCCGAAGTCCACGCCCGCGGCGCCCCGGGTCAACGCCACCAGCTCGTGCGCGTGCACCAGGTTCGGGTCCGGATGGCCGCCGCCGAAGTCGGGCAGCGGCTTGCCGTTCAGCACCGTGCCGGGCTCGGCGCCCAGGCGGTTCTCGAGGATCTCCACCGCGTAAGGCCCGGTCACCGCGTGCATGGCATCGAAGCGCATGCGGAAACCGCCGGCGTTGAACAGGCTGTAGATGGCGCGGAAGTCGAACAGGCTCTCCATGAGCGCCGCGTAGTCGGCCACCGGGTCAAGCACCTGCACCGTCATGCCGTCGAGCTGCTGCGTGCCGATGTGGTCCAGGTCCACCGCGCCGGCATCGCTGATGAGGTAGCGGTCGATGCTGCGGGTGCGCTCGAACATCGCGTTGGTGACGGACTCCGGCGCCGGCCCACCGGCGTCGATGTTGAACTTGATGCCGAAGTCCTCGTCCGGCCCGCCGGGGTTGTGACTCGCGGACAGCACGATGCCGCCCTGGGCCTTGTACTTGCGGATGATGCAGGAGGCCGCCGGCGTGGACAGGATGCCGCCCTGACCCACCAGCACCCGGGCGACGCCATTGGCGGCGGCCATGCGCAGGATGATCTGGATGGCCTCGCGGTTGTAGAAGCGCCCGTCGCCGCCCACCACCAGCGTGCCGCCGGTGAGCTTGGGCTGGGTGTCGAAGATGGCCTGGACGAAGTTCTCCAGGTAGTGCGGCTGCTGGAAGGTCTTGACCTTCTTGCGCAGGCCGGAGGTGCCCGGCTTCTGCCCTGCGAACGGCGTCGTGCGGACTTCTGTGGCTGCCATCCTGATTCCCCTTGATTTTGCAGACGTATGCCTACATCGAAGGCGCGCCCAGCGGGACCTGCGCCGAAAACCGCCATTCTAAGCCATCCGGTCGCGGCCACGGGCGTACCCTAGTTCCGAATCGACCCGAATCGACCCGAATCCACACCAAGCCATCAGCACGAAGCATCAGCAGAAGACCATGACCGTAGAAGCCCATAAGGAAACCCTCGAATTCAAGGCAGAGGTGAGCCAGGTCCTGGACCTGGTCATCCGCTCGCTGTACTCGAACAAGGAGATCTTCCTGCGGGAGCTGATCTCCAACGCCTCGGACGCGGCCGAGAAGCTGCGCTTCGAGGCGCTCACCGACGAGCAACTGCTCGAAGACGACCCCAACCTGCGCGTCCGCGTGCTCGTGGACAAGGACGCCGGCACCATCACCGTGTCCGACAACGGCATTGGGCTGAGCCGCCAGGAGGTCATCGAGACCATCGGCAGCATCGCCAGCTCCGGCACGCGGCGCTTCGCGGAGGCCCTGCAGGCCAGCCGCGGCGAGGCCGGCGAGGCTGACAAGCCCGCGGGTGACGCGCTGATCGGCCAGTTCGGCGTCGGTTTCTACTCGGCGTACATCGTCGCCGACAAGGTGACGCTCATCTCCCGCCGCGCCGGCCTCACGGCCGAGCACGGCGTGCGCTGGGAGTCCGACGGCCGCGGCGCCTACACGCTCGAAACCGTCGAGAAGCCCGGCCGCGGCACCGACGTGATCCTGCACCTGAAAGACGACGAGCAGGAGCTCGCGGAGCCCTGGCGGCTGCGCACCATCATCGGCAAGTTCTCCGACCACATCGCGATCCCGGTGGAGATGGCCAAGGAGACCTACGGCGACGACGAAGACGAGACAGACGAGGAAGGCGAGGCCAAGAAGGACAAGGCGCCGGAGTTCGAGCAGGTCAACAAGGGCACCGCGCTCTGGATGCGCAACAAGTCGGACCTGTCCGACGAGGACTACCAGGGGTTCTACAAGCACATCTCCCACGACTTCGAGGAGCCGCTCGCCTGGGTGCACAACCGCGTTGAGGGCAGCAACGAGTACACCGCGCTCCTGTACCTGCCGAAGCGCGCGCCCTGGGACCTCTTTGACCGCGACCACAAGCACGGCGTGAAGCTCTACGTGAAGCGCGTCTTCATCATGGACGAGGCCGACAAGCTGCTGCCGCACTGGCTGCGGTTCGTGAAGGGCGTGGTGGACTCCGACGACCTGCCGCTCAACGTCTCCCGCGAGATCCTGCAGCACAACCGCAAGATCGACACCATCCGCGGCGCCAACGTCAAGCGCGTGCTGGGGCTCTTGGAGTCGCTCGCCAAGGACGAGCCCGAGAAGTACCAGACCTTCTGGAACGAGCTCGGCCGCGTGCTGAAGGAAGGCCCGGCGGAGGACTTCCAGAACCGCGAGCGCATCGGCGGGCTGTTGCGGTTTGCGAGCACCCACAACGACGACGACACGCAGAACGTCGCGCTCGACGCCTACATCGAGCGCATGAAAGAGGGCCAGAAGGACATCTACTACATCACCGCGGACAGCCCCGCCGCCGCGCGCCACAGCCCGCATCTGGAGGTGTTCCGCAAGAAGGGCGTCGAGGTGCTGCTGTTGTCCGACCGCGTGGACGAGTGGCTGGTGAGCCACCTGCACGAGTACAAGGGCAAGCACCTGCAATCCGTCACCAAGGGCAAGCTCGATCTGGGCGACCTGGCGGACAAGGAAGATCAGCAGAAGGCCGAGCAGGCCGAGAAGGAGCACGAGGGCCTGCTCAAGCGCCTCAAGGACTCGCTCGGCGAGCGCGTGAGCGAGGTGCGGGTCTCGACGCGGCTGGTGGACTCACCCGCCTGCATCGTCGTCGGCGAGCACGACATGAGCGCCAACCTCGCCCGCGTGCTCAAGGCCGTCGGCCAGGAGGCCCCGGACATGAAGCCGACGCTGGAGGTCAACCTGGACCACCCGCTGGTGAAGCGCCTGGAGGCCGAGGGCAATCAGGCCAAGTTCGACGATCTCGGCATGATCCTCTTCGACCAAGCCCAGCTCGCCGAGGGCGGCCAGCTCGACGACCCGGCGGCTTTTGTTGGCCGCCTCAACAAGCTGATGCTGCAGATGTTCATGAGCGGCGGCTGACTGGGATCGCCGGCCTCGGGACCGCCGGCTTTCCCGCCGGCCCGCGAAGACGGCGGCTCGATGCCGCCGTCTTCGCGTATCCCCATCCGACCTGCGCGACAGCGGACTCCAAGGCCGACGCCGGCGGCGGCGTGGCATGCCGCACGGCAGCACCCGCGTGCCCCGCGCCGACCCGTCCGGGGTGATGTGGATGACGCAGCTCCCGCCTCACGCCTCACGGCGTCCTCGCGTGCTCGGCGAGGCGCCGCCGCCAGCGCCCATAGGCCGCCGCGAGCTCGCCGGCGGCCGCCACCGCCGCCGTCAGTGCCGCAAAGCGAAGCTCCGGGCGCTCCGGATACTCGTGCGCGAGCTGGTTGCGAATCTGGCGCCAGCGCAGCCAGGCGTCGACATTGAGGTACCCCAACCTTTCGAGGCGATTCAGCCGGTCGATCATCGGCCAGTCCTCGGCGGGCTCGGACAACGCACCGAGCGTGGCCGGGATCAGGCGAGCGCCCAGCGCGTCTTGCAGCTTCGTGAAGCGAAACAGCAGTTGGTCCAGCAACCTGAGCTGATCCGCATCGGCATCCAGCTCGGCCAGCGTCGCGGACGGGGCCGCGTGCCAGTCACGCAGCGCCTGCTCCAGCACGCGCAGGTGCCGATCCGCTTCCCACAGCGCCGTGGCGAGCGGCTCTGCGGCGCTCATCGCGGGATCTCGGCCAGCAATTGCCCGTCGCGGCGCGCGGCGCGGACGACGGGCCGCGTGTCGGGTGCGTGCGCGGGCACCATCAGCACGTCGATGCGCCGCTCGCCGAGCAGGCGGTAGAGGCGCGCGATGAAGCGGGTGCGCCGTGCAACCTCCTCGTCGGCATCGAGGCCTGTCGCTGTCTCGACGAGCAGATCGATGTCGCCGCCGCGGCGGGTGTCATCGAGCCGAGAGCCGAACAGCCGCACGCGCGTGCCCGGCGGCAGCGCTTCGGCGGCGGCCTCGGCAATGGCTCGGCGCTCGTGGTCGTTCAGGCGCATAGGATGATCGGCCTCCGCGGGCGGCTGGGTGCGTTACGATGTCGTTGCCGTAAGCGTAGTCGGCTTTGGACCTCGATCTCGACAACAACAACGATGACATGCGGCCGCAACGCGGGGTTCGCCACGTCGGCGCGACGGGTGGCACGGGCGGTTAAACATGCCAGAATGCCGGCGGTCTATGCACGGCGGGCGACTGCCCGTCAGGGTCAACGCCGAGGGCAGGACACGCATGAGCGCAACCGACCATCTCATCATCTTCGACACCACGCTGCGCGACGGCGAGCAGAGCCCCGGCGCGTCCATGACCAAAGACGAAAAGGTCCGCATCGCGCGTGCGCTGGAGAAGCTCCGCGTCGATGTCATCGAGGCGGGCTTCCCGATTGCGAGCCATGGCGACTTCGAGGGCGTGAAGGCCGTCGCCGAGACCATCAAGGACTGCACCGTCTGCGGCCTTGCCCGCGCGCTGGACAAGGACATCGCCTGTGCCGGCGAGGCGCTGGCCGGCGCCAACGCCGGGCGCATCCACACCTTCATCGCCACCAGCCCGATCCACATGGAGAAGAAGCTCCGGATGACGCCGGACCAGGTGGTGGAGCAGGCCGTGCGCGCCGTGCGCAAGGCGCGCAACTACTGCGACGACGTGGAGTTCTCGCCGGAGGACGCGGGCCGCTCGGAGATCGATTTTCTGTGCCGGGTGCTGGAGGCCGTCATCGACGCCGGCGCCCGCACCCTGAACATCCCGGACACCGTCGGTTATGCGATGCCGCACCAGTTCGGCAGCCTCATCGCACAGTTGCGCGAGCGCATCCCGAATGCCGACAAGGCCGTGTTCTCCGTACACTGCCACAACGACCTGGGCCTGGCCGTGGCCAATTCGCTCGCCGCGGTGCGCAATGGCGCCCGGCAAGTGGAGTGCACCATCAACGGCTTGGGCGAGCGCGCCGGCAACGCCGCGCTGGAAGAAGTCGTCATGGCCGTGCGCACGCGAGCGGATCTGTTCGGCTGCACCACGCGCCTCGACACCACGCAGATCGTGAACTGCTCGCGGCTGGTGTCCGGCATCACCGGCTTTCCGGTGCAGCCGAACAAGGCCATCGTCGGTGCCAACGCCTTCGCGCACGAGTCCGGCATCCACCAGGACGGCGTGCTCAAGCACCGCGAGACCTACGAGATCATGCGCGCCCAAGACGTGGGCTGGACCCACAACCGCATGGTGCTCGGCAAGCACTCGGGCCGGAACGCCTTTCGGGTTCGGCTGCAGGAGCTCGGCATCGCCTTCGACAGCGAGGAGGAGCTGAACGCCGCCTTCAGCCGTTTCAAAGACCTGGCCGACAAGAAGCACGAGATCTTCGATGAGGACTTGCAGGCGCTGGTCACCATCGCCACGCTCGACGCCGCCAACGAGCGCGTGCGGCTCTTGTCCATGCGGGTCTGCTCCGAGACCGGCGAGACGCCCGCGGCGCAGGTCGTGCTCAACGTCGACGGCGAGGAGCGCCGCGGCAGCGCCAGCGGCGGCGGCCCGGTGGACGCGACCTTCCGCGCCATCGAGTCCATCGTCGACAGCGGCACGACGCTCAAGCTCTACTCGGTCAATGCCATCACCAGCGGCACCGACGCCCAGGGCGAGGTCACGGTGCGCCTGGAGCGAGCCGGGCACATCGTCAACGGCGCCGGTGCCGACACGGACATCGTCATCGCCTCCGCCAAGGCCTACCTGAACGCCGTCAACAAGATCATGCAGCCGCGGGAGCGGGCGCATCCGCAGATTGGGAAAGTTTGAAGATGGGGAAAGTTTGAAGTTTGAAGGGTGAAGTTTGAAGGGTGAAGTTTGAAGTTTGAAGGGTGAAGTTTGAAGTTTGAAGGGTGAAGTTTGAAAGGGATGCCGGCGGGGAAAGGGAAAGGGGAAAGTTTGAAGTTTGAAGTTTGAAGTTTGAAGTTAGAAGTTAGAAGTGTGAAGTTGGAAGTTTGAAGTGTGAAGTTTGAAGTGTGAAGTTTGAAGTTGGAAGTGTGAAAGATGCCAGATGGCCCGCCGTTTGAGCTGTTCGGAGCCTCGCACCTGTGGACGCTTGGGCTGATCGCCGCCATCGGCATCTTGCTGCCGCTTGCGGTGCGGCGCCTGCGCCCGTCGGCGGCCGGCGCGGTGGCGGTGGCGCTTGCGCTGCTGATGCTCGGGCAGGAGGTGGCGGACCTGACGGTGCAGTTCCGACACCGGGGGCCGTCGGTGCACCTGTTGCCGCTGCATCTGTGCTCGCTCGCGCTGTTCATTACCGCCTGGGCGCTGGTGTCGCGGCGCCCGCGGGTCTTTGAGGTGGCCTACTTCTGGGCCTTTGCCGGCACGACCCAGGCGCTGCTGACGCCGGACCTCGCCGCGGGCTTTCCGGCGCCTGGCTACCTCTTCTTCTTCGCCGGGCACGGGCTCGTGGTCATCGGCGTGCTCTACGGCGTGATTGCGCTCGGCTTGCGGCCGGTGCCGCGCTCCATCTGGCGGGTGACGCTCATCACGCTCGCGCTGGCCGCGGTCATCTTCGGCATCAACGCCTGGCTCGGCACGAATTTTCTGTACCTGATGGCCAAGCCGCCGGGGCCCTCGCTGCTGGACTGGTTCGGACCCTGGCCGTGGTACTGGATCGGGCTGCTGCTGGTTGGGTTGGTGTCCTTCGGCCTGCTCTACCTGCCCTTCCTACTGCTCGACCTCGCGCGGCGACCACGGCACGGCCAGCGCTGACCCGGACGGGACCCGCTCAACCTGGCGTCTGCTGCTTGACCGGCGTCAGGCGCGGCTCCGCTGTTGCTTATTTTGGCCAATACTTGGCAGATTATTGCCCACTCCGGCCATCACGCAGGCATATTCGCAATCCTCTGCCGCCTGCGGAAGCGCAAACTTTCCCCGTCGGCCACAAGCCGACCCGCGGGCCAGCCCACCAGGCAAGACCCAGCGTTCAGTGGCCTCGCGGCCCCGCATCGCAACCCGGCGCGGACCGCACCAACGGCGAATCTGACGTTCGTTGACAAGGCGAGACGTGTAGATGAAGCGCGTTTTCGGCGAGACCGGAGCGAAGGGCCGAGGGCCGAGGGAGCCCTCCCTTCGCCCTTGGCCCTAGCCCCTAGCCCCTAGCCGCTAGCCCCTAGCCCCTAGCCCCTAGCCCCTAGCCCCTAGCCCCTAGCCCCTAGCCCCTAGCCCCTAGCCCCTAGCCCCTGACCCATGTTTGACCATCGCAAATATCGCCCCGCCCCGACCATCCGGCTCCCGGACCGCACCTGGCCGGACCGCACCATAACCCATGCCCCGCGCTGGGCCAGCGTGGACCTTCGCGACGGCAATCAGGCGCTCTTGGCGCCGATGAACGTCGCGCAGAAGCAGGCGCTGTGGCGGCTGCTGCTGGAGATCGGGCTAAAGGAGATCGAGGTGGGCTTCCCATCCGCGAGCCAGCCGGACCACGACTTCGTGCGCTGGCTCATCGAGGAGCGCCAGATCCCGGACGACGTCACCATCCAGGTGCTGACGCAGGCCCGCGAGGAGCTGATCCAACGCACCTTCGCCGCCCTCGACGGCGTGCCGCGCGCCATCGTGCACGTCTACAACTCCACGTCGCCGGTGCAGCGGGAATGGGTGTTCGGCACCGACCGCGCCGGCGTCAAGGCCATCGCCGCGCAGGGCGCGGAGCTGGTGCAGCAGGAGGCGGCCAAGTACCCGGGCACGGACTGGACCTTCCAGTACTCGCCGGAGAGCTTCTCGCAGACGGAGCCGGACTACGCGGTGGAGGTCGTGAACGCCGTCATCGACGTCTGGCAGCCGACGCCGGAGCGCCCCTGCATCATCAACCTGCCGGCGACGGTGGAGTCCACGAGCCCGAACCTGTTCGCGGACCAGGTGGAATGGTTCTGCCGCCACGTGGCGCGGCGCGACGCCGTGGTCGTGTCTTTGCACACGCACAACGACCGCGGCGGCGCGGCGGCGGCGGCGGAGCTGGGCCTGCTGGCCGGCGCGGATCGGCTGGAGGGCACGCTGCTCGGCAACGGCGAGCGCACCGGCAACATGGACCTCATTACCGTGGCGATGAACCTCTACAGCCAGGGCGTGGATCCGCGGCTCGACCTCAGCAACCCGGATCGCATCATCGACGTGACGGAGCAGTGCACCGGCATCGCCTGCCATCCGCGCCATCCGTGGGTGGGGGAGCTGGTCTACACGGCCTTCTCCGGCAGCCACCAGGACGCCATCGGCAAGTCGCTCCGCCACCAGCGCGCCGATGCCGAGCAGCCCTGGCAGGTGGCCTATCTGCCCATCGATCCGGCGGACTTGGGCCGCAGCTACGAGGCCGTGATCCGCGTCAACAGCCAGTCCGGCAAGGGCGGCATCGCCTTCGTGCTGGAGCGCGACTTCGGGCTCAACCTGCCGCGCTGGATGCAGCAGGCGCTCGCACCCATCGTGCAGCAGGAGAGCGAGCGGCGCGGCGGCGTCATCGACGCGGCGCGCATCCATGCGCTGTTTCGCGAGCACTTCGTCCGCGACCAGGCGCCGGCCCGGCTCACCGGCTACCGGCTGAACAGGAACGGCCACGACGGCATCGAGGCGCGCATCCGCATCGACGGCGCCGAGCAGCGCATCACCGGCAGCGGCGACGGCACCATCGCCGCCTTTGCCGATGCCTGGAAGCGTGCTTTCGGCACCCCCGTCAACGTGCTGGACTACCAGGAGCACGCCATCGGCGCCGGCACCGATGCCGAGGCTGCGGCCTATGTGCTGCTGGACGTGGACGGCCGGCAGGTGCCGGGGGCCGCGCTGGACACGGACACCCTCGGGGCGTCGCTGAAGGCCGTGCTGTCGGCGCTGAACCGTGCCGGTGGTGGCGCCGGCTTGCAGCCGGCAGTCGATCCCTGAGAGCGGCAGCGCCGCGTGCGACCACCGCCCAAGGCGGGCGGACACTCAGCGCCCGAGTGCAGCGATGAGCCCGTCCACGCCCCGTCCTGCCGCCAGCGCCGCGAACGCCGGGCGCTGCAGCCCGATGAGTCCGACGCCGTCGAGGCTCGCATCAAAGAGCCGCCAACCCGCGGTGCTGTGGCGCAGGTGCAGGTGGAGCCGCAGCGCCGGCCAGCCGCGGGCACTCACCAGCACCGGCACGACGGCGCGCTCGGCGCCATCGGCGCCGGCCCGCACGCGCCCGGCGAGCGGGCGGAGCTGCCAGTCGTCGAGCGCCCGCAGCCGTACCCCGTGCCGACTCACCAGGTGCCGCGCCAGCGCCTGCTGCAGCGCGGCGCGCTGCCCCACCGTGGCCGCATGCCAATGCCCGCCGAGCAGGCGCCGGCTGATCTCGGGCAGGTCGAGGTGCGTCGTGAGCGGTGCCGCGATGCGCAGGAGCTCAGCCGCATCGGGCTCGGGCAGCGCCCGCGCGGCCGCGACTGCGCCCGCCAGGTCCCGCCCTGCCTGCTCCACGGCGGCCGCGGCCGCCGCGGCGCCGGCGACCGAGGCGGTGGTGATCGCCGGGGAACCGGCGCCGGGCGGCGCCTCGTTGCGCGGGGTCATCCCCGCCGCCGCGGCCACGAGCGCAGTCCCGGCCAGCAGCAGCGCCCAATGCAGCGCCGGCCGCCGACGCAGACGCTCCCAGGAGCGCGGCAGCAGGCCGCGCGGAGGCCGCTGCTGAGAGCAGCAGACCTGCCCATGGTCGGCAGTGTCCAGGTCAGTCCGATGCGCCATCCGTCGCACAAGCAACGGGTCGCGGATCAGGCCGCCGCGTCCCCTGCCATGTCGGCCAGGTGGGCTGCGAGCCACTCGCGCACCTGGTGCGTCGAGCGCGAGCCGCTGAAGCGTCCACGCTCCTCGCCGTCCTGGAACAGGATCACGGTCGGAAAGCCCCGCAGCCGGAACTGGCCCGCGAGCTTCATGTTCTCGCCCTCGTCCACCTCGACCTTGGCGAGGCGCAGCGCACCCCGGTACTCGTCGACGACCCGGTTCAGATGCGGACTGAGCTGATGGCAGGGCGCACACCATTCCGCCCAGAAGTCCACGAGGACGGGCTGTTGGTGCGACGCGGCGAGCACGTCCGGCTCGAATCGCTCGACATCGACATCGAAGGCGTACGGACTCTCAACGAGGGTATGAAACAACATGGCCTGAAGATCCGTGGGCTGTGGGTTATCGGTTGGGGGTTGGGGTTGGTTGGCTGGGTTGTGAGATTGTAGTGCGCGCCACAGGCGTAGCGCTGGTCATAGCGCACCATTTTGCCCTGAATAGTTGACTGGAACATTGCAGACTTTCCATAACCGGACCACCCGCTGATACGGACGCGGTGCTGGAGGCAACTGCGCACGATGCGCTATCTTTCCCGGCTCACCCACGCAAGACACCGCGGAACCAGGCCATGACCGACGTGCTGACGCAACGCGCCGCCTATCCCACCACCCGCATGCGCCGCATGCGTCGCGACGACTTCTCGCGCCGGCTGATGCGCGAGACCACGCTGACGCCGGACGACTTCATCTATCCGGTGTTCGTGCTGGAGGGCTCGGGCCAGCGCGAGCCGGTGCCGTCCATGCCGGGCGTCGAGCGCATGAGCATCGACCTGCTTGTCGAGGAGGCGCAGAGCATCGCCCGGCTCGGCGTGCCGGCCATGGCGCTGTTCCCGGTGACGCCGCTGTCGGCCAAGTCCGAGGACGCCCGCGAGGCCTTCAACCCGGACGGCCTCGCCCAGCGCGCGGTCAAGGCGCTGAAGGACGCGGTGCCCGCGCTCGGCATCATGACCGACGTCGCGCTGGACCCCTTCACGACCCACGGCCAAGACGGGCTCATCGACGCCGCCGGCTACGTGCTGAACGACGCGACCGTTGACGTGCTGGTGCAGCAGGCCGTGTCCCATGCCGAGGCCGGCGCCGACATCGTCGCGCCGTCGGACATGATGGACGGGCGCATCGGCGCCGTGCGCGCGGCGCTGGAGTCCGCCGGCCACATCAACACCCGCATCATGGCCTACTCGGCCAAGTACGCCTCCAGCTTCTACGGCCCCTTCCGCGACGCCGTCGGCTCGGCGGCCAACCTGGGCGGCGGCAACAAGTACACCTACCAGATGGACCCGGCCAACTCCGACGAGGCCCTGCACGAGGTGGCGCTCGACCTCGCCGAGGGTGCCGACATGGTGATGGTCAAGCCCGGCATGCCCTATCTCGACATCGTCCGCCGCGTGAAGGACCGCTTCGGCGCGCCGACCTTCGTCTACCACGTCAGCGGCGAGTACGCGATGCTCAAGGCCGCGAGCCAAAACGGCTGGCTCGACGAGCGCGCCGTCGTGCTCGAGGCGCTCATGGGCTGCAAGCGCGCCGGCGCCGACGGCGTCTTGACGTACTACGCTAAGCAAGCAGCGCAATGGCTCCACCAGGGGCTAGGAGCTAGTGGCTAGGGGCTAGGACGAGCGCCAGCACCTAGCACCTAGCACCTAGCCCCTAGCCCCTAGCCCCTGACCATGGACCATTACGCCGTCATCGGCAACCCCATCGCCCACAGCAAGTCGCCGCTGATCCACGCCGCCTTTGCGCGCCAGACCGGGCAGCGGTTGGACTACCGGCGCATCCTAGGCAGCCGCGAGGACTTCGCGGGTGATGTGCGCGCCTTCGTCGCCGACGGCGGTCGCGGGCTCAACGTCACCGTACCGTTCAAGCAGGAGGCCTGGGCGCTGCTCGGCGACCGCAGCCCGCGCGCCGAGGCCGCCGGCGCCGTCAACACCATCATCGTGCTGGATGGCGGGCTGCTGCGCGGCGACAACACCGACGGCGTCGGGCTGGTGCGGGACCTCGCCGGCAACCAAGGCTTCGACTTCACCGGCCAGCGCGTGCTGCTGCTCGGCGCCGGCGGCGCCGCCCGCGGTGTGCTCGGCGCGTTGCTGGAGGCCGGCCCGGGCCGGCTCGTCGTCGCCAATCGCACCGCATCCCGCGCCGTGGCGTTGGCCGCGGCGGCGGCGGACGCACGCGTGTCGGGCAGCGGGCTCGATGCCCTTGCGGGGCAAAGCTTCGATCTCATTATTAACGCCACCTCAAGCGGCCTGGACGGCGACGTGCCGGCGCTGCCGGACGGGCTCCTCGCCGCCGGCGGCTGGACCTACGACATGCTCTACGGCGACGCCCCGACGCCCTTCTGCAACTGGGGCGAGGCCCAGGGCGCCGCGCGCACGCTGGATGGGCTCGGCATGCTGGTGGAGCAGGCCGCAGAGTCCTTCCGGCTCTGGCGCGGCGTCGCACCCGACACGGCGCCGGTCATCGCGATGCTGCGCGCGGGCGGGATCGAGACGAAGTTTGAAGGGTGAAGGGTGAAGGGTGAAGGGTGAAGTTTGAAGGGTGAAGTTTGAAGTTTGAAGTCGGGATCGAAATCGGGGTCGGTATCGCAATCTTTCTAAGCGCATCGGGAGCGAAGCGATGCCGGACTGCAAGTCCCGCAGGCAAAAGGGCCGAGGGCCAAGGGAGCCCGCCTCGGCCCTTGACCCGTGGTTCCATGCGCCGACGAGCGGGCTGCGCAAGACGAGGCGCCGTGCCCTGGTCGGTCTGAGGCTCTGCCTCGCTAGCCCCCAGCTCCTAGCCCCTAGCTCCTAGCTCCTAGCCCCTAGCCCCTAGCTCCTAGCTCCTAGCTCCTAGCTCCTAGCTCCTAGCTCCTAGCTCCTAGCCCCTAGCCCCTAGCCCCTAGCCCCTAGCCCCTAGCCCCTCACATGCAAATGCCAGCCCCCGTCGAGCTCCCTTTCACCCACAAGCCTGGCCGGCGCGAGCGCCATCTGCGCCGCCGGCACGGGAATCCGCTCTTCGCCTGGCCGCCGGAGGACGTCGCCCCCGAGCGGCTGCTGGAGGCGCAGCGCCTGGATCACGAGGAGATGGAGGCCTTCCGCGAGTCCTTCCGCGACCTCGTGCAGCGCGCCATCGACCTGCCGCCGGACGCGGGCAGCGAGCCGCTGCTGGCCCTCAAGGCCGATCTGGAGCGGCACTACGAGCAGGCTTGCGGCCTGCCGGAGGACCAGTCCGAGCCCAAGGCGGCGCTGGCCAAGCTCATCGATGTCATCATGCGCACGCTGCGTCGCCACACCGGCGAAGACAGCCTCGCGCAGCAGGAGCTGGCCGACGAAGCCACCGCCCGGGACATCCACTTCCGCCTGCTGGCGCAGCCCCTGGTGGCGGACTTGCTGCACCCGGACAGCCCCATTGCGCCGCAGGCACTGACGCCGTCGCTGCTGGCCGCAAGCGATGCCGAGTTTGCCGCCGCCTGCGGGCTCTTCGCCGGCCCGCAGCTCGTGGTCATCGTCGATGAGGCCGACGCACTGACGGCGCGCCTTGCCGGGCTTGGCGTAGACATCAGCCATCTCGCCGGCCGCATCGACCAACTGCGCCAGGCCGCCGGGGCGGCGTATGGGCATTGATCGCCGCGGCGCCCCGCCACGGCACCGCGTTTGGCCGCCGGCACGCGCGGGCCTGCTGGCCGGGCTGCTCGCCGTCGGCGCTTTATCCGGGGCAGCCGCCGCCCCGGACCAGGCGAAGGAGCCGGCGCCCGTCGTGCGTCCGCCGCTCGTGGACAAGTGGCTGCCGAACGACTGGTGGACGCCAGAGCAGGTCGTGAGCGGCCGGCTCAATGACGACGACTACGACGACCTCGCCGTGGTGGTGCAGCGGCGCATCGAGGCCCCCGAAGACCCGAAGTTCCCGCGCGGCTCGCGGGCGCTCTTCGTGCTGTACGGGACCGCCGACGGGCGCTGGCGGCGCGGCGAGCTGGTGCCGGGCCTGCTCCCCTGCGGCGAGTGCAGCAGCGCGCTCAGCGGCACCATCGGCGCCGCCCTGTTCGACCTTCGCATCACCCCGGACGGCGTGCTGGAGCTGGGTTGGGTGGCGCGCGACCGCGGCACCAAGGCCGTCAGGCTCACCATCGGCTGGGACCGCACCTTCCGCGCCCTCGGCCTCTACGTGGACGAGGTGCAGCTCTTGCGCCCCCGCGGCGGGCGGAGCCGGGTGCGGCGCGACTATCGGGCCGGCCGCATGTGGGTGGACGGCGTCGCCGAGGACATGCCGGCGCGCTTCATCCCCATCGGTGAGGTATCCGCATCCCAGTATTGAGTCCGGAGAACAGCATGTTGTCGGTCAACGCAATCTACGAGAACGGCAGCATCAGGCTGCTCGAAGACATTCCCGGGGTGCAGCGTGCAAAGGTCATCGTGACCGTGGTCGAGGAGTTTGAGACGGCCAGCGAGTCTCTGGATGCCTCATCGTTCGACGATCTGGTCGGCGCCGTGTGTGCCCGTGAAGATGGCTCGTCGGGATCGGGATCGCGATTCTGAGTCGTGCAGGGTCGATTTCGATAGCGATTTCGATAGCGATTTCGATAGCGATTTCGATTTCGATGGTCCAACGTCGCTAATGCCCCGCAAGCAGCGCTGCGGCGGCACCGATGGCGAGGAAGCAGAGCATCGCCACCGCCCAGCGCCGCAGCAGCAGCTCGCCCGCCTGGGTGACCTGCGCGCGATGCAGCGCGGCGCCGACGCGCCCGATGCCGCGGTGGAAGTCATCGCGCAACCGCCCGGTCAGCAGCCCGCCGCGTGCCCGTGCCGCCAGCGCGGCGGCGACCGCGCCTTGCGCGAGCACCAGCAGATCCCCCGGCGGCACCCGCGGCAGCCGCGCCAGCGCGGGATACGCGACGCGGCCGACGCCGAGTGCCGCGATCAGCACGGCCAGCACCCCGAGCGCCGCGCCGCCGGCGCCCTGTTGCAGCCAGGGCAGCTTGGCGAGCAGCGTCGCCAGCGCCAGCGCGGCCAGCAGCGCACCGCCAGCGGCCAGCGCCGCCGCGATGCGGGCGTCCTCGGGCAGACCTGTCGGGACCTGGCCTCGCGCCAGCGCCCCCAGCGCGGCACCCAGCAACAGCCCGACACAGCCGACGCAGGCGAGTGCCGGCCAAGCCAGCCAAGGCAGGCCGCCGCCCGCTTGCGCCGTCAGCGGCGCGGTACCGAGCATCGCGACGCCGACCAAGAGCAGCGACACCGCGAGCAGCACCGGGCGCATGCCCGCCCCGGAGCCGGGCACCGCCACCGACGCGAGCAGCAGCGCGGCCACGCCGAGCCCCGCCAGCACCGCGAGCACGGGCAGGACCATGGCCGCATCCGCCGCCGCGGTGGCCGGCTGCAATTGCAGCCCCGCCAACGCGAGCCACAGCATGCTTAGCGCCGCCGCCGCATAGGCCGCGACGGCCCGCGGCGAGCCCTGCAGCAAGCCCGCCAGCACGGCCCAGCCGCTGCCGGCGAGCGCCAGCAGTTGTACCAGCGCGGCCACGGCCGGCCAGTCCACCAGGCCCAGCGGCAGCACACGCAGCCCCGGCAGCAGCCCGGCGACGAGCATGAAGCCGACCATGGGTGCCAGGAGCCAGTCTCGCGCCTGCGCCAACGCGGGCGCGAGCCAGTAGTGCACGCCCATGACGCCAGCCTTGACACCGAAGCCGAGCAGCACCAGCAACAGGAGCAGATCGCGCTCGTACGCCTGCGCCCAGGCCGCCCGCAGCGCGGCGAAGTCGAGCACGGCCGACCCATGCAGCAGCAGCAGCACGGCCTCCAGGAGCAGCAGATCGGCGACGACCAGGGAGGCGATGAGCACGGGCCCGGCAGGCCGCCCGGCCAGCAGGCCGTAGAGCGGATAGGCCGCGAGCACCGACGCCGCGAGCAGCGAGGGCAGATCCCCCGCCAGCGGGAGCCAGAACGCCCCGGCCATGGCCAACAACAGGGCCAGCAGCGTGCGAGACGTGCAGCCCCGCTCCGCCGCGAGCCAGCCGCCGATGAGCCACAGCAGCGCGACGCCACCGAGCACCCAGCGCCCCGCGGCATCGAGCGCCAGCGACGCGCCGAGCAGCACGCCGGGCAGCGGCAGCGTCGCCTCGGGCGCGGCGACGGCGATGAGCAGTGCCGGCAGCGCGGCCCAGGGCGCGAGCCGCGCCAGCGGCGCGCGCAGCCCCGGCAGCACCAGCGGCAGCGCCAGCAGCAGCGGCCAGCCGGGCGCGAGCACCAGCAGCCAGGCCGGCAGGCCGACGCCGGTGCCGGTCCCGGCCCACCAGTCAGTCATCGCTGCCGGCTCCAGGGCGCAGGGGGACGTCCGCGCGCGCCTCCGGGTACTCGAACTCGCGCTCGGCGATCAAGAGCGACCACTCGAGCGGCGAGAACGGCAACGACGCGAACAGCCCGATCAGCACCGACAGCGCCGCGGTGGTGAGCGGCGGCAGCAGCAAGAGCCAGCCCGCGTGCGCCCGCGACGGCGCCGCATGGCCGTCGGCCGCTGCCGCATGCGTCGGCGCCGGGTCCGGCTCGGCAAACCAGGCCGCATGCAAGATGGGCAGGAAGTACGCCGCGTTCAGCAGGCTGCTCGCCATCAGCACGTACAGCGGCCAGTGCACCCCCGCCTCCAGCGCGCCCAGGCTGAGATACCACTTGGTGATGAAGCCCGCGAGCGGCGGCACGCCGATCATGCCGAGCGCCCCGATGGTAAACGCCGCCATGGTCCAGGGCATGCGTCGGCCGACGCCGCGCATCTCGCTCACCTTGTGGATGCCGAGCGTCTCCGCCAGGTTGCCGGCGCAGAAGAACAGCGTGATCTTCATCAGGCCCTGGTGCACCAGGTGCACGATGCCGCCGACGCTCGCGAGCGGGCCGACGATGGCCACGCCGAGCACGATGTACGACACCTGGCTGACCGTGGAGAAGGCCAGGCGGCGCTTGAGGTCATCCTGGAACAGCGCCCGCAGCGAGCCGTAGATGATAGTCACCGCCGCCACCGCGGCGAGCGGGCCGGTGACGCCGAGCTCCGCCGCCTGCTCGACGCCGAACACGTCGTAGACGATGAGCACGATGCCAAAGGCGCCGGCCTTCACCACCGCCACGGCATGCAGCAGCGCGCTCACCGGTGCCGGCGCCACCATCGCCCGCGGCAGCCAGCTATGCAGCGGCACCAGCGCCGCCTTGACGCCCACCCCGGCGATGAGCAGCGCGAAGATCGCCCGCAGCGCGCCCGGATGGGTCTCGGCCACCTCGGCGACGAAGCCCCGCGGCACGAAGCCGAGCGTGCCCGTCAGCGTATACAGCCAGACCGTGCCGGCGAGCAAGAGCGAGCCCGCCAGCACCGTGTGCGCCAGATAGACCTGCCCCGCCTGACGCGCCGCCTCGGTGCCGCGGTGCACCACCAGCGGATAGGTGGTGAGCGTCAGCAGCTCGAAAAACAGCACGAAGGTCAGCAGGTTGCCGGACATCGCCACGCCGACGGTGGCCGTCACGCAGAGGCTGAAGAAGCCGAAGAAGCGGCTGCGGTGCGGGGCGCCCTCCAGGTAGCCGATGGCGTAGATCGTGGTCAGGAACCAAAGCCCGGCGGACAGGGCCAGGAACAGCAGCGACAGCGCCCCCACGCGCAGCACCAGGTCGAGCCCCTCCAACAGCGGCAGCCGTGCCTCGAAGCGCTGCCCTTGGTACGAGCCCCAGAGCATGAAGCCGACCAGCGCGAGCTTCATCAGCGCGCCGCCCAGGTTCAGGACGGTGCGCAGGCGCACGCGCTCCTCGGCGAGAAAGAAGATGATCATCCCCGGCACCAGCGAGCTCGCCAGCACCAAGAGCGGGAGCAGCGCATTCGCCGGCAGTTGCGGGTCGAAGAGCGGCGTCATCCCGACCCCGCCGGCGCAGCGACGCCCGACACCACCGCGACCTGGCCAATCTCGAGCAGCGGCAGCACCAGCGGCGGCAGCAGGCCGAGCAGGATGGCCGCGAGCGCTAGCAGCAGCGCACTCCATTCCATCGCCGCCGGGACCTCCCGCGCCCGCTGCGCGCGTGCCGTCGGCGTGAAGGCGTGGCCGACGACGCGGAACACGTAGGCCGCCGCCAGCACGCCGCCGAGCAGGATCACCGCGACGAAGCCGTAGCGCCCCTGCCGGAACGCGGCCTCCAGCATCAGCCATTTGCCGATGAAGCCGCCGCTCGGCGGCAGGCCCATGATGCTGACGCCGGCCAGCGCGAAGGCGGTCAGGGTCAGCGGCAGCCGATGCACGATGCGGTCGAGCTCGTCGATGCGGTCGTGCCGGGCGAAGCGCAGCACGCTGCCGACACTCAGGAACATCGCCGCCTTCGCGAGCCCGTGCGCCAGCACCAGATACAGCGCGCCGGCCCAGACGGCGCCGCCGCCCACCGCCGCGAGCGGAAAGGCCATGAAGAAATAGCCGATCTGGGCCACGGTGGAGTAGGCCATCAGGAGCTTGAGCCGCGCCTGGCGCAGCGCCGCCACCGAGCCCCAGACCACGGCCACGGCGCCGAGCACGCCCAGGAATTCCGCGAGCCAGGGCCCACCGCCGTCGAAGACCTCCAGCCACAGCCGCAGCAAGAGATAAAACGATGCCTTGACCACCAGCGCCGAGAGCACCGCGCTCACCGGCGCCGGGGCGCTGCCGTGCGCGGGCGGCAGCCAGAAGTGCAGCGGGAACAGCGCGGTCTTGAGCACCAGACCCGCCGTCATGGTGCCGAGCGCCACCGCCACCACCAGGTCCGGCGCCGTGCCGATGCGCTCGGCCACCAGCACGATGTCCACGCTGCCGCAGGCGTGGTAGATGAGCGCGACGCCGAGCAGGTACGACAGCGACCCGAGCATGCTGATCAGCAGATAGCGGATCGCCCCGCGCAGCGCCGCGGCGCTGCCGTCGAGCGCCGTCAGGCTCGCCGCAGCGAAGCCCACCAGCTCCAGCGTCACGTACAGGTTGAACAGATCACGCGACAGGAACAGCGCATCGAGCGCCGTCCACAGCATGAGCCACAGCGGCCAGAAGAAGGCGCCCTCGGTGTGCTTGTCACGGAAATAGGCATGCGCGTAGACGCTGACACCGAGCCCCACCAGTGCCGTCATCGCCATCAGCGCAACGCTGAGCCCGTCCGCCCGCCAGAGGATGCCGAGCGGCGCCGGCCAGCCGCCGAGGGCCGTCTGCTGCGTGCCCTCGGCCAGCACCGTGAGGAGCAGCCCGAGCACCGCCGCCACCGTCAACAGCGCCGTCAGCCGGCCGAGCAGCGGCGCCCGCCGCGGCAGCAAAAAGCACAGCAGCGCGCCCGTGAGCGGCACGAAGACGCTCGCGAGGGTCCACTCCATCCCGCCTGGGAAGCTCGGCATCCGGTTAGTCGTCCGTATCGTCGCCGAGGGTGGTCCGGCCCGTGACGGCGCGCAGCCGCACGATGAGCGCGAGCGCGAGCCCCGTGGCCGCCACCGCCACGACGATGCCCGTCAGCACCATCGCCTGCGGCACCGGGTCCGGCTCCATGGGCAGCGCGGCGCCGGCCTCGGGCGCGCGCCGGGCGAGCCCGATGAAGACCAGGAAGACGCCGCTGCTGATGATATTGAGTGCCAGCACCTTGCGCAGCAGGTGCGCGTGCACGATGAGCGCGTAGAGCCCCAGGGTCACCAGCGCCATGCCCACCAACGCCCAAAACACGGGCTGGCTCATGGACGCCCCCCGACGAACAGCGCCGCCAGCACGGCGCCGATGGAGAGCATCGCGGCCAGCTCGATGCCGACGATGATGTGCTTCGCGATCGCGGGCGGCCACTCCAGCGGCGCCCCGCCCGGCAGCGCCGCGACACCGACGCCGAGCGCCGCAAACACGCCGACACCGAGAATCAGCGCCAGGCGCAACGGCCAGCCCAGCACCAGGGCAGGCAGCCGGCGCCCGCTGAGGCAGCCGAGGATGGCCACCGCGCCGAGCAGCGCGCCGGCCTGGAAGGCGCCGCCCGGCGCATGCGCGCCAACCCAGAGCAGGTAGCCCGCCACCAGCACCATCAGCGGCATCAGCAGCCGCGGCAGATGCAGCAGCAAGGGCCCCGGCGCGGTGCCGCCGCAGCCGCGGGCGGTGCCCACCGACCAGGTGCCGATGAGCGCGAGCAGCAGCACCGCGACCTCCAACAGCGTGTCGTAGCCGCGGAAGTTGAGCAGCACCGCGGTCACCGGATGGCTGACGCCACTCTCGCCGATGCGCGCCGCCACCGCCGCGGACAGGCCCGGCGCCGCCGGCGGCAACACCAGCACGGCCAGGGCCAGCACGGCAAAGAGCGCGAGCAGCAGGAGCCCGAACAGCACCCGCGCGAGGCCTGGCAGATCCTCGGCGGTGCGCGCGTCGTCGGCCGGCGGCACGCCGCCGGCCAGCGGCTCGGGCGGGCGCTCGGCCGCAGCAGGGTCAGTCGTCATGCCGGACCTCCGACGCCTCCGCCGCAGGGGCCTGGCCGCGGGCCATCGTCGGCTCCAGCCGCACCAGCGCCGCGAGCAAGAGCGCGCCCGTTACGCCGGCGCCGATGGCGACCTCCGCCAGCGCCACGTCCACCGCGGCGAGCCGCGCCCACACCAGCGCGAGCACGACGCCGAAGGCAATAAAGAGCACCACCGCGAGGAATAGCGTCGGCGTGGCCAGCGCCCGCCAGGCGAGCCAGAGCACGACGAATGCCAGCACGCCGTCCAGCGCCCAGTCGAGCAGGCTCATCGCGTCCATGGCCTGATCCGCCGAGCCAGGGACCAATTCGCAACGAGCTGGCTCGCGGCGCCGGACGCCGTCAGCACCAAGAGCCAGATGACGATGAGCTTGCCGACGTCGGCCGCGGACTCGGCGCGCAGCACCAGCCCGATCACCACCAGCCCCAAGCCCAGGTTGTCCGCCTTGGTCAGCGCATGCAGGCGCGTGTAGACGTCCGGGAAGCGCAACAGCCCCAGGGTGCCGGCAAAGAAAAAGGCGCCGCCGGCGATGAGCAGCGCGGCGGACAGGCCATCGATCAGGCTATCCATCATCGGTTTCCCCCAGCTCCGGTCGGGCGGATTTGACGCTCGCGATGAAGGCGACCACGGCGATGACCGCGAGCAGCGCCAGCACCAGCGCCACGTCGCGCAGCGCCGGCAGCGCCAGCGCCTCGGCGAGCAAGAGCAGGATCGCCGCCGCGGTGGTGCCGAAGAGCTGCGCGGACAGCATGCGGTCCGCCGCGGTGGGGCCGCGGCGCAGCCGCCAAAGCCCGGCGGCCAGCAACAGCAGCAGGAACAGCGCGAGCGCAAGCTGCAGCGTTGTCACGACGGCGCCCCGTTGAGCTTGATGCCGAACACCTGGGCGACGCGCCGCTCCAGCCGCGCGAGGTCATCATCGTAGCTGCGCGTGGCGTCGAGCACATGCACCCGCAGCCGGTCGCCGTCGATCACCGCGAGCGTGCCCGGCATCAGGCTCACCAGGCTCGCGAGCAGCACCGGCGCCGGCCCCGGCGAGAGCCGCAGCGGATAGTCCAGCAGCGCCGGCGCCAGCGGCATGCGCGGCCGTAGCGCCAGCAGCGACACGTCGACGCCGCCCTTTAGCGACTCCCACAGGAACAGCGGCACGAGCAGCGGCAGCCGCAGCAGCGTCGGCAGCAGCGCGGACCGCGCGGGCGTGGCCGCCGGACCCTCCACCAGCAGCGGCAGCACCGCCGCCGCCGCCGCCGAACCGGCACCGAACAGCCAGGCGTCGGTGCGCCCGCCGGTGAGCAGCCACCAGAGGAACAGGAACACGACAAAGCGCCCCGCCACGGCCAGCAGCGGCGCCGACCAGTGCATGGCGGGCGGGCCAGCGGGCGGGGGTCCGGTCTCGGTGTGCGTCTGGGCTGCGGCGTCCGGCGGCATATTCGATTTGTTTCCGGTGCGTGCTGGGATGCGGCGATCGTTCCAGGCGCGGAGCTTACCGCGTGTTGGCCTCAGCCTAAACCCGTCGCGCGCAACGGCGCGTCCGCGCCCGGCCAACGCGGCACTTGCAATGTCGGGGATGTTCCTTATTACACTGCACAGCAACGGGCGTTGTGCCGCGCCGGCCGCCCGGTGCCGCCGAGCAGGGGTTCCCGTAAGCTGTGCGCGAGCCGCCGGCGCCCGGTGCTCCCGCGCTGGTTTCCCAAGCGCTGGCGAGGCAGAGCGTCAGATCGACGAGTCGTGCCCATCGGTATCGAAATCGCTATCGAAATCGCTATCGAAATCGAACCGAGTGGTGACCGGTCCCGATTTCGATCCCGATCTCGACCCCGATTTCGATTTCGATTTGGACGCGCCCGCCGCCGTGTCGAAAGTAGTTATCCGCAAACCCTTGGCGCCGTCAATCTAGGTAGTAGTTGCATGTTTACGTCCCCCGCGGTCCCCGTCATGGCTGGGCCGAAGCCGCCGGTGCCCGTCATCCCCGTTGACCTGCGTCGGCGGCTCTTCGCGGCGCTGGTGTCGGCCACGGTCCTCATCGCCACGGCACTGATGGTCTGGACCCTGTCCGCCGGCGGTTTCGACGGCCTGGATATGCTGATCACCGTGCTGTTTGCGCTCACCGTGCCGTTCAACGCCATCGGCTTCTGGAACGGCGTCATCGGCTTTACGCTCGCCCGCCAGAGTCCGGACCTCGCCCGCGCCATCTGTCCGGCGCTGGCGGATGTGAACGACAGGAGCCCCATCAGCACTAGCACGGCGCTGCTGAGCTGTATCCGCAACGAGGACCCGACGACCGTCGGGCGCAATCTGGACATCATGATCGAGGCGCTGGTGGCGGCCGGCGCCGCCGAGCATATCCACGTCTACGTGCTGAGCGACTCCGACTGGCCCGAGGTCATCGCCGCCGAGGAGGCCCGCATCGCGGCGCTCGCCGAGCACTGGCACGGCCGCATGGGGGTTACCTACCGGCGCCGCGACGACAACCCGGGCTTCAAGGCCGGCAACATCCGGGACTTCTGCGAGCGCTGGGGTCATCGCCACGACTTCATGCTCGTGCTCGATGCCGATAGCCTCATGGACGCGGACGTGATCCTGCGCATGATCCGCACCCTGCAGCAGGCCCCTGAGCTCGGCATCTTGCAGACGCTGATGGCCGGGCTGCCCACCACCAGCGCCTTTGCGCGGCCGCTGCAGTTCGGCATGCGGATGCTGATGAACGGCTTCACCGCCGGCAACGCCTGGTGGCAACAAGACGTGGGCCCGTACTGGGGCCACAACGCGCTGGTCCGCCTGCGGCCCTTCATCGAGCACTGCGACCTGCCGAAGCTGCCGGGCCGCGGCCCGCTGTCCGGCTGGGTCCTGAGCCACGACCAAGTCGAGGCCGCACTGATGCGCCGCGCCGGCTTTGAGGTGCGCGTGATGCTGCTGGAGAGCGGGAGCTGGGAGGAGATGCCGACCACGCTGACGGAATACCTGCGCCGGGATCTGCGCTGGTGCCACGGCAACATGCAGTACTTCCGGCTGTTCGGCCTGCCCGGGCTGCATCCGCTGAGCCGCGTGAACTTAGGCCTGGCCACCGGCGGCTTCATCGGCTCCACCGCCTGGGTGCTCTTGATGCTGCTGTTTGCGGTGCCGCTGGCCTTCGACACGGGCACGGTCTTTCATCCTGGACCTGGGCTTGCAGTGTTCGCGCTCAGCATGGGCATGGCCTTCGCGCCGAAGCTCGCGGCGCTGGCGGAGGTAGCGCTGCACGCCGATGCGCGGGCGCGCTTCGGCGGCGGCCTCAGGCTAACGGTCGGCGCGCTCGGGGACATGCTGTTCTCGATGCTGATGGCGCCGATCCTCGCCGTCGGCCACGCGGTATTCATCACCCGGCTGGTCTTCGGCAGGGCGGCAGTGTGGGGCGCGCAGCGCCGCGCCGTGCACTGGGTGAGCCCGCTCACGGCGCTGCGCCGGCTCTGGCCGCAGACGCTGTTCGGCGCCATCGGCGTCGGCTGGTTCGCCTATTTCAGCCCGCCGGGGGCGCTGTTCTTCTCGCCGTTCTTCGCCATCGCGCTCCTCGCCGTACCCATCGCGTCGTTGACCTCCATCCCGATCCTCGGCCGCCTGCTCGCGCAGATCGGCCTCTGGCGCATCCCGGAAGAGACGGCACCGGCGCCGGCCGTGGCCGCGCTGCACCTGCCGGCGGTGGCCGTGCAGCCTTGCCTGCCGGCGCGGGTCGGTGAGGCCGCCCAGGAAGCCGTGGAGTAGGGCCATGCCCCGCGCACGCCTCGCCTCGGCGCTGCGCGCGCGGCTGCCCGCGCCGCTGCGCGGCCTGATCGGCGTGCTGCGCTCCGTCGGCATCTACTACCGTCCGGACCGCGGCGAGGCGCTGGATCGTATGCATGCCCGCTTCGCCGGGCGCGGCGACTTGGCGTTCGACATCGGCAGCCACGTCGGCGACCGCATCGCGAGCTTTCGGCGGCTCGGCCTGCGCGTCGTCGCCGTGGAGCCGCAGCCGGTGCTGGCGCACCTTCTGCGGCTGATGTACGGCCTGGACCGGCAGGTGACGGTAGTCCAGGCCGCGGTCGGCGCGACGCCCGGCAAGCTCCGCATGCATCTGAACCTGGACAACCCCACGGTCAGTACCGCGTCGGCCGATTTCATCCAGGCCGCGGCCCACGACCGCAACTGGCGGGGTCAGCGCTGGGAACGGCAGGTGACGGTGCCGGTGACAACGCTCGACGCGCTGATGGCACGCTTCGGCGAGCCGCGCTTCGTCAAGATCGATGTCGAGGGCTTCGAGGATCAGGTGCTCCAGGGCCTGAGCCGGGCGCCGGCGGCGTTGTCGTTCGAGCTCACGACCATCCAGCGGCCGGTGGCGCGCGCGGCGCTCGGCGAGTCTGCGCGGCTCGGATACCGCCGCTTCAACGCGGCGCTTGGCGAGAGTCAACACCTGCTGCATCCGACCTGGCTCGACGCCGCCGGCATCCGCGCCTGGCTCGACGCCCTGCCGCAGAGTGCGAACTCGGGGGATATCTACGCGCTGCGGGATTAGTGCTTTACCCTAACGTTCGGAGCGAATCGTCGAAGCACGTTCTTTATCACGGTTCTGATGCGATGAGCGCGACACAAGCCACCACCGCCCGCGCCTTCTGGATCACCGGCCCGGAGCAAGGCGAGCTCCGCGCCGAGACGCTCCCGGCGCTGCCGGACGGCTGCGTGCGCATCGCGACCCGGTACAGCGGCATCAGCCGCGGCACCGAGTCGCTGGTGTTCCGCGCCGAGGTGCCGCCGAGCGAGTACGCCCGCATGCGTGCGCCCTTCCAGGCCGGCGACTTCCCGGCGCCCGTGAAGTACGGCTACATCAGCATCGGCGAGGTCATCGCCGGGCCGCCCGCGCTCGCCGGCCGCCTCGTCTACTGCCTGTATCCGCACCAGGACCGCTACCAGGTGCCGGCGGCTGCGGTGACGCCGCTGCCGGGGGGGCTGCCGCCGGGCCGCGCCGTGCTCGCGGCGAACCTGGAGACGGCCATCAACGGCCTCTGGGACGCGCCGCCGCGGCTCGGGGAGCGCATCGCCGTGGTCGGCGCCGGCACGCTGGGCTGCCTCGTCGCCTGGCTCGCGGCGCGCGTGCCGGGCACCCTGGTCGAGCTGATCGACACCAATCCAAGCCGCGCGGCGATCGCGGCGACGCTGGGCATCGGCTTCCGCACGCCGACTGCCGCGACCCCGGATGCGGATCTGGTCATCCACGCCAGCGGCAACCCGGCAGGGCTCACCACGGCGCTCGGCCTCGCGGGCTTCGAGGCGACGGTGCTGGAGCTGAGCTGGTTCGGCGCCAAGCCCGTGAGCCTGCCGCTCGGCGAGGCCTTCCATCAGCGCCGGCTGACCATTCGCTCCTCTCAGGTGGGCAGCGTCGCGACCGCGCAGCGCCCGCGCTGGGATCATCGCCGGCGCTTCGCGCTGGCGCTGCGGCTGCTCGCGGAGCCCGCCGCCGAGGTGCTCGATGCGCTGATCACGGGCGAGGACGCCTTCGACGCGCTGCCCGCCGTGCAGGCGCGGCTCGCCCGCGACCCCGGCGACACCCTGACCCATCGCATCCGCTACGATTGATCACCCACCGCACCGGGAGCCCCGCATGTTCAGCTTGAGTGTCCGCGACCACATCATGATCGCCCACAGCTTCCGCGGGGAGGTCTTCGGGCCCGCGCAGCGCCTGCACGGCGCGACCTTCGTGGTGGACTGCGAGGTGCGCCGCCCGGCGCTCGATGCCGACGGGCTGGTGGTCGATATCGGGCTGTTGTCGAAGGTGTTGGGCGAGGAGCTCGGCAAGCTCAACTACCGCAACCTCGACGACGAGCCCGCCTTCTCGGGGCAGAACACGACCACGGAGTTCTTGGCCCAAGCCATCTTTGTGCGCATGGCCGAGCGCATCGCCGCCGGCGATCTCGGCCCCGGCGCCGCCGGGCTCACGGCCATGCGCGTGCAGCTCGCCGAGTCGCACGTGGCCTGGGCCGCCTACGAGGGGCCGCTCGGCGCCGCGGCGTGACCACGTTGCACCTGCTGCTGCCGGGCAGTCTCGATCAGCTCACCGGCGGCACGCTCTACGACCGGCGCATCGTAGCTGGCCTGCGTGCGCAGGGCCGCGCCGTCGGCGTGCATGAGCTGGATGGGGGCTTTCCGCAGCCCAGCGCGGCGGCGCTGGCCAGCGCCGACGCGGCCCTCGCGGGGCTGGCGGACGACGCGCCCACGATCATCGACGGGCTCGCCTTCGGCGCCATGCCGGAGGTCGCGGCGCGCCACGCCGCGCGACTGCGGCTCGTCGCCCTCGTGCACCATCCGCTCGCGCTGGAGACGGGGCTCGACGCTGCGCTTGCCGAACGCCTGCGCGCGAGCGAATCGGCCGCGCTCCGCCATGCCCGGCGCGTCATCGTCACGAGCCGGCAGACGGCACGGCTCCTCGCGGACTTCGACGTGCCCGCCGCGCGCATCCGCGTCGTCGAGCCGGGCACGGAGCCGGCGCCGCTCGCCATGGGCAGCGGCGGCGACGGGCCGCTGCGACTCGTCGCCGTCGGCACCGTTACGCCGCGCAAGGGGCATCTGCTGTTGATTGAAGCGCTCGGCCGGCTCCGGCACCTCGACTGGCGGCTCGACTGTGCGGGCAGTCTGGACCGCGACCCGACCACGGCGGCGGCGCTGCGGGCGCGCATCGAGGCGCTCGGGCTCGGTGAGCGCGTGCGGCTCTTGGGCGAGCTGCCGCCGGCGGCGCTGGAGCCCCACTACGCGCGGGCGGACCTGTTCGTGCTCGCGAGCCTGTTCGAGGGCTACGGCATGGCCTACGCGGAGGCCCTGGCGCGCGGCCTGCCGGTGCTCGGCACCACCGGCGGGGCCATCGCCGACACGGTGCCGGCGGATGCCGGACTGCTGGTGCCGCCGGGTGACGTCGAGGCGCTGCACGACGCGCTGGTGCGGCTCCTGACCGACGCCGCGCTGCGCCGCGACCTCGCCGCCGGTGCCGCCCGCGCACGAGCGGGCTTGCCGGACTGGCCAGCCGCCGCCGCGCGCTTCGCGGAGGCCCTGGCCGATGTCTGACTTCAGCGACGACTGGCTCGCGCTGCGCGCGCCGGCGGACAGCGCGGCGCGGGCCGATGCGCTGGTGGCGGGCTTGGCCGGGCTCGCGTTGCCGGCGGACGGCGTGCTCGCCGTGACCGACCTCGGCTGTGGCACCGGCGCCAACCTGCGGCATTTGGCACCGCTGTTGGCAGCGCAGGGCTTCGCGCGACAGCGCTGGACCTGCCTCGATCACGACCCGGCATTGCTGGCGCGGCTGCCGGCGCGCACCGCCGAGTGGGCGCGGGGCCGCGGGCTCGGCTGCGCGGAGGTCCGCGCCGGGCTGCGCCCCGGCGCCGAGCTGGAGCTCGGCGCTCCGGCCGGCGCCGGCTGGTCGGCGGACGTGCGCACCGCGCGGCGCGACCTCGGCGATCTCAACGGGCTTCGGCTGCCGGCCGGCGGCCTCGTCACCGCCTCCGCGCTGCTGGATCTGGTCTCGGCACCCTGGCTGGATGCACTGCTGGCGCGCGCTTGGGCCACAGGCTCGGCGCTGCTGTTCGTGCTGAGCTACGACGGGCGCTGCGAGCTGGAGCCCGACCTTGCGGACGACGCCCAGGTCATCGACCTGGTGAACCGCCACCAGCGCACCGACAAGGGCTTCGGCCCGGCGCTCGGGCCGACGGCGGCGGCGACGGCCGCGGCGCGTTGCCGGACGCTGGGCTACCAAGTCGAGACAGCGCCGAGCGACTGGGACATCGGCGCCGAGGCGCCCGAGCTGCAGCGCGCGCTGCTCCGCGGCTGGCGCGACGCGGCGGCGGCCATCGCGGGGCCCGACCTGCCGGCGGCGCGCCTCGACGCCTGGCTCGACGCACGGCTCGCGGCGGTCGCGGCCGGGGCGTCGCGGCTCTTGATCGGGCATGTCGATCTGCTCGCGCTCTCCCCGGCCGCAGCCGAGCACCCTGCCGGATGAGCGACGATGCGCGCATCGCCCGCGCGCCCGACGCCCCCGAGGCGCTGCCGGTGCGCGTGCGCATCGAGATCCCGCGGGGCAGCTTCCGCAAGGTCGGCTCCACCGGGCGGCTCGACTTCCTGTCGCCGCTGCCCTGCCCGTTCAACTACGGCAGCATCGGCACGCGCATCGGCCTGGAGGGCGATCTGCTCGACGCCCTGGTGCTCGGCCCACGGCTCGCGGCGGGCACCGAGATCGACGCCTTCGCCTGCGGCGCCGTGCGCCTGGCCGACCGCGGGCTCCACGACGACAAGCTCATCTGCACGCTACGGCCGCTCGACACGGCGGGCGCCGTCCGCGCGCGGCGGCGGACGCTCGCGTTCTTTCGCGTCTACGGCTGGGCCAAGGGGCTGCTGAACCTCTGGCGCGGCCGACCCGGCCGCACCGGGCTCACCGGCTGGGTCAGCGCCGAGCAGGCCTGGCGCTGCTCGCGCCCCCTGGCGGAAATGGATTGGAGCGGGCCGCCGGTGCCGTTCTGACCGGCGGCTCCGGCCCCGTCAGCGCAGGTTCTTCTTGTAGCTCGGGATCTTCGCGTTCAGCGCCTTCGAGAAGTTCGCGAACTCCATGGTCACGCTCGCCAGCTCCACGCCCTTGAAGTCCGCCCCGGCGACGTTCGCACCGCGCAGGATCGCACCGCCGAGCACGGCACCGCTGAAGTCCACGCCGCTCAGGTTGGCGTTGCGGAAGTTGGCGTCCTGCACCGCGGCGTTCGTGAGGCGGGCGTTGCGCAGATCCGCGCCCTCGAAGTTGGCAAGGTTCGCCACCGTCAGGCCGCCCGGCTGCGCGGTGGTCAGGTCCGCGTCGTGCAGGCTGGCGCGCACCAGGTTGGCATCGTTCAGGTGGCAGTCGCGCAGGTCCGCGCCGCACAGGTTGGCCTCGCGCAGGTTGGCCTTGATGAATAGCGCCCGGCCGGCGGACACGTGGCAGAGATTGCTGTTCGAGAAGTCCGTGCCGCGCAGGTCGGCGGCGCTCAGGTCCGCCTGTTGCAGGCGCGCGTCGCGGATCTCGGCGTTACGTAGGTCGGCGCCGGTAAGCGTGGCACCGTTCAGGTTCGCGCCCGAGAGCACGACGGCCTGCGCCGGGCGGTCGGAGCCGCCGCGCACTCGGGTCAGGTCCGCACCCGCCAGGTTGGCGTCGTTGAGATGCGCGCTCAGCAGCTTGGCGCCGACGAGCGTGGCGCCGCCCAAATCCGCGCCCACCAAGTCACTGAACTCCAGATTGGCGCCGCTCAAGTCGGCCCCCGCGAGGTCGGCGCCGTCGAGGCGCATGTCGCGCAGATCCGCGCCGACCAGGTTGTCTGCATCGATGCTGGCGAGTACCTCGCCCGTCTCTTTGTGCTTGATTTCGATCATGGCCGACTCCTCATTATGGTTGTCCTCCCGCGACTGAATCTAGCACAGCGGCGCGGGGTTGGAGCTTGGCGCTGGGGTATGCTTTGCCGAGGGCCGCGGGCCGCGGGCCAAGGCGCGCCTTCCTTGGCCCTTGGCCCTTGGCCCCCAAAGCGAACACCACGCCATCTCACGCGCAGAGGAGTGCACCATGAAAATTGAAACCAAGGCGATCCACGCCGGCTTCCAGCCGGACCCGACCACCAAGGCGGTGGCGACGCCCATCTACCAGACCACCAGCTACGCCTTCGACGACACGCAGCACGGCGCGGACCTGTTCGACCTCAAGGTCGCGGGCAACATCTACACCCGCATCATGAACCCCACCAGCGACGTGCTCGAGCAGCGCGTCGCGGCGATGGAGGGCGGCGTCGCCGGGCTGGCGCTGGCGTCGGGCATGGCGGCGGTGACCTACTCGATCTTCACCATCGCGCAGGCGGGCGACAACATCGTCGCCACCACCACGCTCTACGGCGGCACCTACAACCTGTTTGCGCACACGCTGCCGCGGCTCGGCATCGACGTGCGCCTGGTGCCGCCGAACGACATCGCGGCCATGGAGGCGAAGATCGACGCCAAGACCCGCGCCGTGTTCTGCGAGTCCATCGGCAACCCGGCTGGCAACGTGGCGGATCTGAAGGCGATCTCGGACATGGCGCACAGCCACGGCGTACCCGTGATCGTGGACAACACGGTGCCGAGCCCGTACCTGTGCCGGCCCTTCGAGCACGGCTGCGACATCGTCGTGCACGCGCTGACCAAGTACATGGGCGGCCATGGCACCAGCATCGGCGGCGTGCTGGTGGACTCCGGCAAGTTCCCTTGGGCCGAGCACGCCGAGCGCTTCCCGATGCTGAACCAGCCGGACGTCTCCTACCACGGCGTCGTCTACACCGAGGCGCTCGGGCCGGCGGCCTACATCGGCCGTGCGCGGGTCGTGCCGCTCAGAAACATGGGCAGCGCCATTTCGCCCTTCAACAGCTTCCTGATCCTGCAGGGCATCGAGACGCTGCCCGTGCGCATGGACCGCCACTGCGAGAACGCCATCAAGGTGGCCGAGTACCTGAAGGGCCACGCCAACGTGGAGTGGGTGCGCTACGCGGGCCTGCCGGACAGCCCGGACTATCCGCTGGTTGCCAAGTACATGGACGGCGCCAAGGCGAGCGCGATCCTGTCCTTCGGCATCAAAGGGGGCCGGGACGCTGGCGCCAAGTTCATCGACGCGCTGAAGCTCGCGGTGCGGCTGGTGAACATCGGCGACGCCAAGACGCTGGCCTGCCATCCGGCGACGACCACCCACCGCCAGCTCGGCCCCGACGAACTGGCCAGCGCTGGCGTGTCCGAGGACCTGGTGCGGCTGTCCATCGGCATCGAGCACATCGACGACATCATCGAGGATCTGGAGCAGGCGCTGGCCGCGGCGGGCTGAGCGGGCGCCTCGGGTGACGCCGGGTTCGCGTCTGCGGCGGAGTCGGCCGTTTTCCCAGCGAAGCCGGGTGGCCGACATGTCGGGCTCTGCCGGCGCTGTCGCGACGAACCGGCGCACTTGCCGCGCCGGGCCGTCGCGATCTTTCAGCGGCGCATCGCCGCTGGATCGCCGATCTCGGGCAGTGCTGAGCGACAAGTCGAAAGGCACCCGCGCCTGCCGAAAAGCGCGGCGACCAGGCGACGCGCTGATCGCGCCGCCTAAGCGGGGGATGACCGCAACAATCGGCGCAGCTTGGCCAAGAAGCCGGTCGACAGGCAAAGGCCACCCTGCTCGCGCAGTTCTTCAAGTACATCGAGGGGCTCATCGACCAGGCCCGCCTGCGCGGCAGCCAGCACGACGCCGACGGTGCCGGTAATCGACAAGCCAAGCTGGCGGGCTTGTCGGCGCCCGGCCATGTCGTCGATGATCAGCAACTCGCCCCTGGCGCGTCGTGCCAAGGCGATGGCCGCTGCCTCTCCCGCATCGACTTGGTTACGGAGCAGCACCACGACGGGGTCATTGTCGACGGGCTCGACGACATGGACGAAGGCCAACCGATCGCGCCAGTCCCCATGGACCGCGCCGGCCTGATCCAACTCCATGGCAACCTCGGTTGGGATCGCGATGCTGCCGTACAGCCGTTGCAAGAGATCGACCCTGCCGACCTTCAACAGGCAGGTCAGAGGCGAGGTGTTGCTGACGATCAAGGTCGGTCAGGCGGTATCGCCGCGGTGGCCGCCCGCATATCCTCCAAGGCGTCTTCAGGCGAGCCACCCCATGCAACTTGTCGCTGCGCCAGCAACGCCTGGAACGGGACGCGATCCATGCCGGCGACGGCCCGCGCCTGGGCAGGCTCAAGCAATCCCTCCTTGACCAGGAATACCGCAAACTCGCGACGCAGTTCCTCTTCCGCGCGTGCCGGCGGGAGCTTGAGGGCGTTGAAGGCGTCGTCGGGTATCGGCAGACAGTACATCGATCCGAGGTGAGCGTGTCGAGATCGGTTGCAGGTGAGGATAGCACGCTGTTGGTTCGGCTCACTCAGGCAGGCGAGCCGGCAGCGCCGGTTGGACCGCGATAGGTGATCACCCCAGGCTGGCCCACCCAATCCGTTGTACGCTGTGCACCGCAATCACGATCAAGGAGGCGGCCCATGCAAACGACCGACACCGAAACCTACCGGCTCCCCAGCGGGGCCGAGATCGAGATCCAGACCCTCCCGGCCCGCGGCGCCCGCGAGGTCGCGGCAGGCAACGAGCGGCCGCCCCTCGCGCAAGTGCTCGCACCCCTGGGCGAGGTCGCACAGCTCGTGCTGGATCAGCTCCGCTCCGCGGTCAAGTCTCCGGACGAGATCAAGGTGGAGCTCGGCGCCGCCCTCAAGGGCAAGTCCACCCTGGTCCTGGTCTCCGGCGAGACCGAGGCCACCCTCAAGGTCACCCTCACCTGGAGCAAGCCGGCGGACCGGGCCGAGCCGGCCGACTGACCGCCATGGCCACCGGGCTCGCCGCCCTGGGCCATAGCGTCGTCCGCGTCCTGGCGGCGGACGGCGCCTATGCGGGCCTCGGCTATCGCGTCGCCCCGGATCTGGTCATCACCTGTGCCCATGTCGTCGCGGCGGCCCTGGGGACCGACCCACAGGATCCGAGCCCACCCGCGGGCGAGGTGCGCCTCGACACGCCCTTGGCCTCAGGCGCCGGGACCGATGTGCAGATATCGGCCGCCCCGGTGCCGGGCGGCTGGCTCCCGGTCGCGGCTAACGGCGCGCCCGCAGACCTGGCCCTGCTGCGCGTTGCAGGCACCGGTTTCCCGCTGCCCGGCACGCCGGCGGGCCTCGACCCCGGCATCTCCCACACCGGCAAGCCCTTCGCCGCCTATGGCGGCCCGGATGGGCACCAGCGCCACCTGATCCTACTGGAGGGCCGTGTCCGCGCCCTGGTGGGCTCCGGCCGCTGGCAGCTCTCCGTGCGCGATTCCGACTATCCCATCGAGCCCGGCTGCAGCGGTGCCCCGGCCATCGACACCCGCACCGGCCTCGTCATCGGCCTCATCGCCCAGGACGAGCGGGACCCCGCCATCCGGGCCGGCTTCCTGATCCCGGCCGCCCACCTGCGCGCGCTGCTGGCCGCGGCCGGGCTCTCACGCCCCGCCATCCCCGGCCTCCAACCCCTGCGCGACTGGCTCGATGGCCACCTGGGCCGTATCCTGCCCGTCCTCGCCGATCCGGTGCGCCGCTTCGTGGACTACTACGCAGGCGCACCGGACCGGCCGATGCCCTTCGCCGGGCGCGACGACGCCCTCGCCGAGCTGGACCGGCGGCTTGCCGACGGCGGTGGCGTCTTCCAATTGATCAGCGGCGCCGCCGGCCTCGGCAAGTCCGCGCTGCTGCTGCACTGGACCGCCCGCCGCCTGCGCGAGGACGCGGACCTGCGCCTGCTGTTCCTCCCCATCAGCATCCGCTTCGACACCGCCGAAGAGCGCACCGGCCTGCGGCTCCTGCACGCCCAGCTCGCCGGCCTGTTCGCCGAGGTCGCCTTCCCCGAGGGCATGAAGCCCGACCAGGAGGACTACCGCGACCGCATCGCCGCCGGCTGGCAGGCCATCGCCGAGCGGCCGGGCGAGCGCTTCCAGGCGGCGATACGTGAAACCGCCCAAGCTATCCGTGATGTCAGCCGCTGGTGGCCCTGACGTCAGTTCGGGCGTCCATCCAGAGTAAGGCTCATGAGTCAAGCCGCAAGACGCTCCCACCGCGGTGACGAGTACCAAGTCGCCGTCGCCACCTATTGGGTGGCACGCCTGCTGACGGAAGACGCGATCGATTCCGTCCTGGTGGACGCTGTTGCGCTACCTGGCGAAGGCGCGCTGATGCAAGTCGACGACATCGTGGTCGGCTACCGCGACGGAACCTGGCGCTTCATCCAGGCCAAGAAGAACCAGACCAACCACGAGGTCTGGCGGCTGACCGATGCGGTGCTCCAGGCGGAGCTGATCAAGGCAAGGGACCAGCTTGAGTCCACCCCGGCCGGGCGGGTCGAATTCTGCTCGCGGACGCCGTTCGGCGATCTGGCCAAGCTGATCGAGGACGGCGCCGACTACCCTGACCATGCTGCCCTCGCGGCGAACGCGCCGGCAAGCCTCAAGCAGCCGCTCTCGCGGCTGGCGGTGATCCTCGATCGTGACGAGGCGACCGTCCTCGCCCTGCTGCGACGGATCAAGATCGGCCCGCACCTCGACTACGACGGCTGGGAGTCCCTGACCCGCGCTGAGCTTGTATCGCGTGTGACGGATGTCGATGTCGCGCTGGACGTGATCAACCGGCTGGTCCGTGCCCAGCAGTCGGGTCTCAAGGCCCGCGGCGATGCGCTGCAACGCGCCGACCTGCTCGCGGCGCTGGAGGCGCGGGGTGTCCTGCCACTCCCCGCGGGGTCCGAGGCGGAGGATATCGCCGCTTTCGCCGACGCCTCCCGGATCGGCCGCGGGTGGCAGCGGACCATCGGCGGCGAGCCCATCCCGCGCCCGGAGCTGCAACGGCTCATCGACTGGGCGGGGGGCTCGGAGTCGGTGAGTATCCTGCTGACGGACGGCCCCGGCACCGGCAAGACCTGCCTGCTGCTGGACTTTGCCGACCATGTGGAGCAGCGCGCCGATTGCTGTCTGCTGTTCATCAAGGGCGACCTGTTTTCACACTGCGCCACCGAGGCCGATCTGACTGCGGCTGGGCTGCCCGCCGATTTGGTGCCAAGGGCCGCACGGTTGGCCCGGCATCGGCGCGTGGTCGTCATCCTCGATTCGCTGGACGTGCTGTCGCTGCACCGCGAGCACCGGTCGTTGCGGCTGTTTCTGGGCCTGCTCGA
The DNA here is from genome assembly GCF_001469165.1 of Thiohalocapsa sp. ML1. Taxonomy (GTDB): domain Bacteria; phylum Pseudomonadota; class Gammaproteobacteria; order Chromatiales; family Chromatiaceae; genus Thiohalocapsa. The sequence continues at coordinate 63,286 of NZ_JABX01000025.1, forward strand.
CCGGCTCGAACGGCTGCCGAACCTGTGCCTGGTCACCGCCTGCCGCAACTTCGATCTGCACTACGACCCCTTGCTTCGCGAGCGCAAATGGGGCGCGACCCTGACCTTGGCACCATTGGATTACGAGACGGTCGTGCTGCCGCTGCTGGGGAGACACGGGATTGCGGGCGACGCCCTTTCACCGAAGCTGAGAGGTCTGCTGGCGGTGCCGGAGAACCTCAGGCTGCTGGTGGGCTCGGCCGTCGGCGGTGCGACACCGGCGGAGATCGCGGCCGTGACCTCGACGTTTCAGCTACAGACCCTCTACCTGGAGGAGGTGGTCCGCCGCGACCCGCTGCTCGGCGAGGCCGCGCTGACGGCGCTCCAAGGCATCGCGGGCCGGATGATGCGCGAGCGCAGTCTGCGCCTGCCGCGGGCGGCGGTTGCCATCGATGAGGGCCGCCTTCGGCGCCTGATCAGCCAGGACGTGCTCACCGAACCGGCGACGCCCGCCTCGGGTCAGATGATCGGTCTCGGACACCAGGCCCTGCTCGATGCGTTGACGGTGCGCTCGGCCCTCGCTGAGGGGCAGGACCTTAGGGCCTTCATCCTCGCCCACCCGCCGTTTCCGTTCCTGCGACCCGCCGTGCGTGGCTTTGCGATGCACCTGCGGGCGATCGATCCACCGCGCTTTCGCCGTCAGTTCCGGGCCGCCATCGGCGAGCCGGGGATCGCCTATCACCTGAAGCGCGTCCTGATCGAGTCCCTGGCGGAGATGGTTCCAAGCGACGACGACTGGCCGCTGCTTCGCCACCTGTGGCAGACCCACACCGACCTGTTCCGCCGGCTGCTCTGGCAGGCGCGCGACGACGCCTGGTTTCGGGTGCTCATCGAGCACTGGTGGCCGCTGCTGGGCGACGAGCCGGCCGATGATCCCGTGCGCGGCGACTTCATCCTGCGCCTGGACCGCTGGATGAATCGCAGCCCGGTCGAAGTAATCGCGCTTTGGCAGCAGGCGGCCGAGGCCCCATGGGGGGCACGACTGAGGCTCTCGGTGCGGATCCAACTACAGCTCCCGGGCTTCACCCGCTGGGACGCCCCCGGTATCGAAAGACTGCTTGGGGTACTCGCCCGCTCGACCGAGGAGCCGGCTTTTGGTCAAGGGGGTGATCTGTTGCTCAAGCCGTTGTCCCGATTCGTCGACGCGACCGGGCGAGGGCTTGATCTGCTCTGGAGCAGGATATCCTGTCGGGTGGACTTTCAGGGCGGTTTTCACCCTTGGAAGGGCCTGCGTTGCGCGCCTCACGACTTCCACCGGACGGATTTTCTGGACGATCAGCTCCTCCGCTCGGATCGGCTACTGGACCTCGCGATGGCCCTTTTCGAGGCCCGTAGCGAGAGTCGCTCTGCCAGCCGCCCTTGGCGGGAGCTGCATCACGATTTGCTGCCGTATACCGATTGGGAAAAGGACCACTCCCGGCATACGCTGCGCCATGTCGAATCCATCAACGCATTGGTCTCGGCTGCCTCCGTTGCCCTTCGCAAACGTTGCCGAGACGCCAGCCAATGGTGGCGAACGAACGAGCCCAAGCTCCGCAACAGCTTGGACCTTGGCATCCGCTATCTGCTCTGCCAGGCGTACTGGCAAGCCCTTGGCGGGAATGTTGAGGGCATTTCATCGCAGCTTCTCGATCGAACACTCCAAACAGACGGGGGCCTTCGGTTCGAGCTGGGCCTACTCGCCAATGCTGCGTACCCGCTGCTTGAGCCGGAGGTTCAAGACCGCCACCAGGAGATGTTGCTTGGCTTGTACGGGGCGCAGGACCAAATTTCGCTCTGGCGTGTAAGGGAAGTCTATCAGTCATTGCTTCAGATCCCTGCACCGTACCGCAGCGTCGCGACACAGGCTTATCTCGATCGCTGGCGGCCTTGTCTCGGCGACATTCCAGATCCTCCGCGCATCTGGTCTTGGGGTGGCACTGTCCAGCCGCCGCTGTCTTTTAAGGCCCTGCTGGATCTATCCGCTGGATCGCTGACGAAGCTGCTGCGCTGGTATAGCGATCACGAGATCGAACGAGCGGAGATGCAAGGGGCGGATCTGGTTGGAGGGCGGGAGCCCCTCGCGACGGAATTGGCGGAGGCCGCGTCCTGTGCCCCGGATCGTTTTCTGGTTTTGATTCCCGAGTTGACCGGCGATGCCTATCATGTTGGATTCGTGCGCTCGATTCTGAGAGGGGCGGCGAGCCACCTGCGCTATCGATTCGAAAACCTGCAACCGGGCTCGGGGAAGTGGGAACCGGAACAGCCGATGCCCCGCGGATCGGTCTTGGCCGAGCGTCTGGTGGGGGCGGTCGAGCGTTTGCCCTCGATCTGGCAGGACGAGTGGTCCACGGCTCAGGTCTTGGAGGGGTGCGCGAGCGCTGTTGAAGGCCCAGAGGCCGTCGACCGATTGGTTTGGCAGTTGTTTCGGTTAGGGCGGGCGAACCAGCCCGAGGCGGAGCAAGTGAGATTCGATCCCGGGAGGCGCACGGAAGTAGAAGCTCAGGATCTTGTTCAGGATGCGATCAACGAACCCCGGGGGATCGCGGCCGTCTCTTCGATGGAGCTGGCCAGCGGCTTGGCGGAGCGCAACGAAGCTTGGCCGGAGCTGTTGGCACCGCTGCTGCGCAGCTTGGCCTCTGACCCCGTGGCCTCGGTCCGAGCGGGTGTGCTACGACATCTGCCCTTTCTGCTCCACAAGAAACCGGACCTGGGCTGGGACCTGCTGGCGCGCTGCCTCACGGCACCTCAATCGGGACTGTGGGTATTGGCTGCTGACACGCTCTACTATCAACTTCGTGACCAGTACGAGCGCGTGTCACCCTATCTTGACCGAATGCTCGCCGAGGCCCCGGAGCAGGCCGGCGAGACCTGGTCTCGGTTAAGTACGCTCGCACTGCTTGAGGGACATCTCGGCGAGGATGCCCTCTTCGCGGGCTTGATTGCTGCCGACAGGAGCGAGTCGTGGAAGGGCGCAGCGTCCGTCTTCGCCGCAAATGTCGGCAACGCCAGCCTAGCCGAGACCTGTCGCTGCGGACTGCTGCGGATCTTGGATTGCGCCGCGACCACCGAAATCATCGGCGCCTTGGACCTGGACCTGATGAGCCATCTCGGCTTTCAGCCTGCAGATTTGCGGGTCTCGGAGCGATTCATCGATGGCATCGGGCCGAGCGACGACCTTCACCACCTATTCGAGCTACCGAAGTGGCTGGCAGCCGTCGCGCGCCGCGACCCCAAGGCGGCCCTCCCGTTGCTGGAAAGAGTGGCGGCCAAGCTCGAAGCGCCGCCGTCTGCGGTGAACGTTCTTGATGGAGAGCCGCTGATCGCCGCGCTGCTCGAAATCCTTCGCGAGGCCGACGACAGCGATGATCCGGCGATGATTGCGCGGGCCATCGCGTTGCAGGATCGTTTCCTTGCACTGGGGTTGACGGGCATGGAAGAGATGCTCGACAGCGCCAGGTGACGCTGGGCTTACGGGCATTGATCGGAACTTCGGCGCGAGGGTTCCTGCCGGGAGGCGGTGTGCTCGCCCTGCTCGCTGCCCGTCGCGCTGAGGACGGCGCTCCCACGGTGGCGGTCGGCCTGACGCTCGCGGCCGGCTCGCGCGACCGCGATCGGGCGACGGATCGACTCGATGGCGTCCCCTCAGCGCCGCCTCCAGTCGGCCAGGTGCCTGCGCTCGAGCACCGCCGGAGCGCGTCGTCAATTCCGGCGACACGGGCCGGGCCTCACTGCGCATAGGGCGCGAGCCGCAGCGGCAGGTGATCCCTCAAGTGCTCGAAGGCCGCGGCCGGCAGCATGCAGTTGGCGCGCTCGTAGTAGTCGATGGGCTTGTCCAGGGTCACTGAATAGAAGGCCGTATGGTGGGCGGAGGTGGCCTGGGCGCGAACGAATCGGCCCAGGACCTCGCGCACGACGACCGGGAAGTAAACCCCTTCCAAGGCGTCAACGAAGAACGCCACATCGCCGACCTGCGGTTGCCACGCCTGGTAGATGGGCAGGACGTGCTCCATCAACAGCCGTGCCGAATCCCGATCGAGCGCCTCCAGGCGCTGCCGGATGACGTCATACTGCGCCTCGGTCTCCGCGGCCTCGCGGAGGTTGTTCTCGAGTTGCTCAAAGCGCTCTTGGTCTTGCATGCTCGACCTCGTCTTGATTCCGCGGTGGATGCTGAAACCAGACCCTTGTATCACCCCCGGCCAGATCAAGCCGACCGACGTGCTGGTGGATATGCAGCAGTTCGCGCAGCCGGGCACCATCACCGCGTTCCTGGAGCCCATCTACGAAGGCCAGCTCCACCGGCTGCCCCAGGGCGGCAACTGCTTTGCCAGCCACCATGAAGCGATTCAGCACCCGGCCATCGGCTTCTTGATGCGCTTCGGGCTCCATGCCATCGACACCGTCGGCATCGTGCACGCGATGGTCTCATGCAGTCGCTGCTGCTGCCGGGACAGACGCCGGTACTGAGCGGGCATTGAGGCGCAATGCGAGGCGCCCGACGAACAGCCGCGCCGCAGAAAAACTGCGAGACAAGTCACAGAACGCAGCAAGCCCCTCGACTGCCCATTGTGTGCCGCTGGCCGCCGCGCGTAATCTCACAAAAAAACTGAGGTTTCGGCTTGGAGGTTTTGCGATGCGGCGGATGCAACGCTCTGTACTGGCCCTCGCCCTGCTCGCGGGTGCCGCGCTGTCAGGGGGCCCGGCATCGGCCATGCCGACCTACGACGGCTTCGGCGACTATACGACCGGGGCCACGCTGCCGTCTCAGCCCGGCGGCGGCTACGGCTGGAACGGCGCCTGGGGCGGCGGTGGCCTCGATGTGACCGTGGCCGCCCCCGGACTCGCGTTTCCGGGGCTCGACACATCTCCGGGCGCGGCAACCTCGTCGGCACCCGTCGTCAACACCGTCGCCTGGTACTGGCGGGATGTGCAGCCGGGCATCGGCGACGGCACCACGTTCTACCTGTCGTTCCTGCTTCGGCCCGAGATCGCCATCAGCGATTACGGGGGCTTGAGCATCTGGGGCAGCGCCGGCAGCATCTTCATCGGGGAGTCCGGCGCTGCCGCCGGCGGCTCCCACGCCTACGGGCTGGAGGCAAACGTAACGAGCGCCATCATCGCCTCGTCGAGCGTCATGGCGAGCCCGGGCGAGACGGCGCTGCTGGTGCTGAAGGCCACGCTCGGCGTCGGCCCGGACCTGTTTGAGCTCTTCGTCAATCCGCTGCCCGGCACAAGCGAGGCGGACAACCTCGTCGCGGCCAGCTTCGATACCGCGATGGGTCTCGATCTCGGCAACTTGACCTTCATCGCCATCAACAACGAAGGCAACTGGACCACGGATGAGATCCGCATCGGCGCGAGCTTCGCGTCGGTCACGCCCATGACGGTGCCGACGCCGGCGCCCGCGGCCCTGCTGCTGCTGGGCCAGATCCTGCTGCTCGCCCGCGGCCGGCAGGCGCGCTGACGCGAGCACTCAAACGCCGAAGAAGTCCTTCACCGCCTGCACCGTCGTCTGCCGCCCGAGCTCGCCGATGGCGGTGGTGAGCGGGATCTCCTTCGGGCAGACGCGCACGCAGTTCTGTGCGTTGCCGCAGTCCGTGAGGCCGCCGTCGGCCATGATGGCGTGCAGGCGCTCGGCCTTGTCGTAGCGGCCGAGCGGGTGCGCGTTCAGGAGCCGCACCTGGCCGAGCGCGGCGGGGCCGACGAAGCCTGCGCTGTCGTCGGCAGGCCGCCCGGCGGCGTCCGGGAACTGCGGGCAGGCCGCGAGGCAGATGCCGCAGCTCATGCAACGGCTGTAGAGGTAGTCCGCGGCCCATTGGCGCTGGGAGATGCGCGGGGCGCGCTCGTGGTTGTCCCAGTGGCCGTCCAGGCGCACCCAGGCGCGGGTGCGCTTGAGCGCGGCGAAGAGCCGGGCGCGATCCACCATCAGGTCCCGCACCACCGGGAACTTGGGCAGCGGCTCCAGACGGATCACCGCACCTAAGTCCTTCAGCAACGCCGAGCAGGCGGGCCGGGGGCTGCCGTCGATGAGCATGGCGCAGGCGCCGCAGACCTCCTCCATGCAGTTGTGCTCGAAGGCGACGGGGTCCACGCGCTCGCCGTCGGCGGTGATGGGGTCGGCTCGCAGCGCGCGCAGCACGGACACGACGTTGTCGCCGGGGCGGGTCGCGATGCGGAAGCGCTGCCAGTAGGGCGCGGCGTCCGGGGCGTCCTGCCGGCGGATCTGGAGCTCCACCGAGCGGCTGTGCGCGCGCTGCGTGTCGGCGGCGCTGCCGCTGGACGGGTCCGTGTCCCGCGCTCCGTCTGCGCTGCCGTCGCCGCGCAGCGCCGGCCGGTCAGCGCCTGCGATGCTGGTCATTGCTTGCGTTTCTCCTGATTTGCTGTTTTGTTCCGCGTCCATGTCGCCTGGGAGGGCGACACTCCGGCCTAGATTGCTTGACGGCGCCGAATGCTTGCAGATGAGTCAAGTTTCACGACGACAAGGCGCTTGCAGGCAAAGGGCCGAGGGCCGAGGGAGCCCGCCTCGGCCCTTGGCCCTCGGTTCAATGCGCCGGCGAGCGGGCTGCGCAAGACGAGGCGCCGTACCCTGGTCGGTCTGAGGCTCTGCCGGCCTAGCGATAATCCCGCGGCTGGTCCGGCGCCAGCACGCTCAGGTCCACGGGCTCGAAGTCGATGCGCGGGCCGTCCGGCGTGTGCTCCGCCACCGTGGTCTTGAGCCAGCGCTCGTTGTTCGCCTGCCAGCGCGCCATGTAGGCCTCCCAGGCCGGGTCGGCGTTGCCGCCGGCGGTTGCGCTGCTCGCCGCCTTGCTCGCCGGTAAGGGCAGCTCGAAGGCGGGCTTGTAATGGGCGCCGCGGCACTCGTCGCGGGCGCGGGCGCTGGCGGTCATGACGCGGGCGAGGCGGATCATGTCCTGCACCTGCCGCGCATAGGCCAGGGTCTGGTTGGCCCAGGGCGTGGACTCCGTGAGGTCCATGTGCGCGGCGCGCTGCTCCAGCTCCGCGATCTCCGCGAGCGCCGCGTCCAGCTCCGCGTTGTCGCGCACAACGCCGACGCGGCTCGTCATCAGGGCGCCGAGCGCCGCGTGCAGCCGGTAGGGGTTCTCGCCGCCGCGGTTGGCCATCAACTCGTCGTTGATGGACTGCTGGCGCGCGACCTCGGCGGCAAAGGGCGCGTCGGCCAGCGCCTCGGCGCCACGCTCGATGCCGGCCAGGTGACTCAGCACCGCCTCGCCGGCGACGCGACCGGAGTAGGACGCGGACAACAGCGAGTTGGCGCCGAGCCGGTTCGCACCGTGGTAGGCGTAGTCGCACTCGCCGCAGGCGTAGAGGCCGGGGAGGCTGGTGGCGTGGTTGCGCGGGCTGTCGGGCTTGACGCCGCCTGTGGCCGGGTCGTGCTCGAAGTCTACCCAGAGCCCGCCCATGGCGTAGTGGGCGGCCGGGAAGATCTCCATCGGCGCGCCGAGCGGGTCGGTGCCTGCAAACTTGCGATAGATCGACAGGATGGCGCCGAGCCGGGTCTCGACGAAGGCGCGATCCAGATGGGTCAGGTCCAGATACACCCGATCGCCGCCGCCGACGCCGTGGCCCAGCTCCCGGCAGATCTTCCAGATGGCGCGCGAGGCGATGTCCCGCGGTACGGTGTTGCCGTAGGCGGGATACCACTCCTCCAGGAAGTGCCAGCGCTCGGCCTCGGGGATGCGGTTCGGCTCGCGGCGGTCGGTTGGGTCCTTCGGCACCCAGACGCGCCCGCCCTCGCCGCGGGCGGCCTCGGACATGAGCCGCGTCTTGTCCTCGCCGATCATGGCGGTGGGGTGAAACTGGAACAGCTCGGCGTTCGCAAAGCGCGCGCCCTGCTGATAGGCGCGGCTCGCGGCGGCGCCGGTGGAATTGGTGGAGCAGGTAGTCTGCGGCGTGTAGAGCTGGCCCAACCCGCCGGTGGCGAGCACCACGGCATCGGCGCGGAAGGCGCGCACCTCAAGCGAGCGCAGGTCCATCGCGACGATGCCGCGGCAGACGCCGTCCGCGTCCTTCACCAGCGACAACAGCTCCCACCACTCGTGCTTGTCGACGCGGCCCTCGGCCTCGAGCCGACGCACCTGCTGGTCCACGCCGTGCATGAGCTGCTGGCCGGTGCTGGCGCCGGCGAAGCAGGTGCGCTTCTTCTTGACGCCACCGAAGAGCCGCTGATCCAAAAGCCCTTCCGGCGTGCGCGAAAAGGTCACGCCCATGCGCTCGAAGGTGCGGATCAGCCCCGGCGCCGACTCGCACATGGACTTGACCGGCGGCTGGTTCGCGAGCCAGCCGCCGCCCTTCAGCGTGTCCAGGATGTGCTGCTCGACGCTGTCGTGCTGGCCCTGCATGTCCAGCACCGCGTTGATGCCGCCCTGGGCGCAGACCGAGTGCGAGCGCATCATCTCGAACAGCGAGAACAGCATCACCCGATGCCCCCCGCCCGCGATGACGAGCGTCGCCCAGAGCCCGCCGAGCCCGCCGCCGACGACGATGACCTGCCGCCCGCTCATGCGCCCGTCCCCACGGGTGCGCTCAGATAGCCCAGGAGCCCGTGCGTGCCGATGACGCCGAGCAAGAGCCCCAGCCCCAAGCAGAACCAGCCGAAGCGCGCCTGCGCTGCCGCGCTGGTGGTGAGCCCCCAACTGATGGCCGCCGTCGCGAGCCCGTTCGCGAAGTGCGCCACCGCGAGCCAGAGGCCGATCAGATACAGATCGAAGACCAAGGAATTGGACAGCGCCGAGCGCATGTGCCCGAACAGGTCCGCATGGATGGCCGGGTCCAGGAGCCCGGCGATGCGCGTCATGCCCACATGCAGCAGGATGAACACCACGAGCCCGATACCGGACAGGCGCTGCATCCAGTACAGCCAGTTACGGAGGTAGCCGTAGCGCATCGGCTCCGCGCGCCCGTCGCGGATGATCGCAAGCCCATAGAAGGCGTGGAACGCCAGCGGCAGCGCGATGAGCCCGATCTCGATGAAGGGCAGGTAGTTAAGCCCCGCCAGCGCGCCGACGACCTCCTCGTTGAAGTGCGCGGCGCCGAAGCGCGATTGGCTGTTCTCCCACAGGTGGAAGGCCAGAAAAGCGCCCACCGGCACCACGCCGAGCAGCGAGTGCAGCCGGCGCAAGAGGAAATGACGGTTGCTGATGGAGCTGGACACGGGCTGATCGCTGCCGGCTGGGGTTTCGGTTGGCTCGGGATGGGACCGATCGGCGGCGACGCTGCGGTGCCGATCTCCCCCGCACAGCCCTGACTGCCGAAAGGTCAGGTGGCAAGGATACTCGGGACGGGTCGGGCCGCCCTGACCCCGCGCAGTGCATCGGCATATTCCCGAACACTGATACAGGTGCGCACGGCATCTGCTGCCGAGCCGCCCTGTCGCGCCGGCTCGCCTCCCCGCGGGGACTATGGCACGATCCAACCCCGACAAGTCCTGTGGAGATCCGCATGCGTCTCGGCATCGACCGCCTGCTCATTGAGCCCGAACTGCGCAAGCCGCTCATCGGCCGGCGCATCGCCCTGCTCGGCCATCCCGCGTCCGTTAACCACATCGGCCGGCACAGCCTGGACGCGCTGATGGCGCTGGTCAGCGGCGACGGCGGGCTCCACATCACCGCCGCCTTCGGCCCGCAGCACGGCATGCGCGGCGACAAGCAGGACAACATGGTCGAGTCCGCGGACTACCTCGACCCGCTGCACCGGATTCCGGTATTCAGCCTCTACGGCGCGGTCCGCTACCCCACCGACGCGATGCTCGACACCTTCGACGTGCTGCTGGTGGACCTGCAGGACATCGGCACCCGCATCTACACCTATGTCACGACGCTGGCCTACGTGCTCGAAGCCTGTGCGCAGCACAACAAGGCCGTCTGGGTGCTGGACCGCCCGAACCCCGCCGGCCGGCCCATCGAGGGCAGCATCCTGGAGCCGGGCTGGGAGAGCTTCGTCGGCGCCGCGCCGCTGATGATGCGCCATGGCCTGACCTTCGGCGAGCTGGCGCGCTGGCTTGTCGCCGCCAAGCGGCTAGACCTGGAGTGCGAGGTCATCCCCATGCAGGGCTACGACCCGGCCCGGGCGCCCGGCTACGGCTGGCCGCGGGATGAGATCGCCTGGGTCAACCCAAGCCCCAACGCGTCCAGCCTCAACATGGCCCGCTGCTTTCCAGGCACCGTGCTGCTGGAGGGCACGACGCTGTCGGAGGGCCGCGGCACCACCGTCCCGCTGGAGGTCATGGGCGCGCCGGATCTGGACATCTGCCGCCTGCTTAAGCGCATGGAGAGCCTGCGGGCCGACTGGCTCGGCGGCTGCCAGGTGCGCTGCTGCGGCTTCGAGCCCACCTTCCACAAGCACCAGGGCCGGCTCTGTCACGGCTTCCAGATCCACACCGACAGCGTGCACTACCAGCACGACGTGTTCCGCCCCTACCGACTCACGACGCTGTTCCTGAAGGCCATCCGGCTCGAATACCCGGACTACCCTCTCTGGCGCGACTTCCCCTACGAATACGAGACCGAGCGCCTCGCCATCGACTTGCTCACCGGCGGCACCAGCCTGCGCGAATGGGTGGACGACGCCACCGCCGAGCCCGCCGACCTAGACGACAGGCTCCAGCCCGACGAGGCACGCTGGGCCGAGGAGCGCGCGCCCTTCCTGCTCTACTGACCCCGCCGACGCAGCCTCGCGCGAGCCCGCCCCCGCGGCACCCGCGCGAGGCGCTTGACCGCAGGCCGGCTCGACGCTTTAATACGCGGCTTCGTCGCGCCCGCAGCGCGACACCCCGCCAACACCTCGCATACCTGCCCAGGTAGCTCAGTTGGTAGAGCAGGGGATTGAAAATCCCCGTGTCGGCAGTTCGATTCTGTCCCTGGGCACCATTTTCGCAAAGTTTGACGCTGCTTCCGTTGGATGAACAGGTCAGGCGTAGGACCACGCATTCGCTTCGATCGTTTCGCGTCGGCGCTTTTGCGTTACGCGGCTGCGCACTCAACCAGGGCGTGCCGCTAGGCGTTGGAGCGGAGGTGCGTTCTTCGATTTTTGTGCTAACCTTTTGAAGCAGCATGAAAGCTAAAGTCTAGGGCCAGGGAAACGCAACAGTATCCGGCGTTTTCCGAAGCGCAGAGTTCGTCGGCATGTCCGGCGGCGCAAGCCTCTGAAAGTGAAGGGGCCGTCAAACCGCGTTTCGCCCGATTTTTACGCAGGATGCCCAATCAACGAGCATCTCCTTAGCGAGAAAGCGCTGTCGCTGGTGGATTCCTTCCATTACGTGTAAGCAAATGATGGCTGGCGGTTCGCCATCTTGCAACAGGTATGGGGAGTGCCGTTTTCAGTGGAGACTCATCGACTGATGGCAATCCAAGTGTCGGACAAGGTTCGAAAGATTGTTTGCCGCGTACTTGGCGTGGAAAGTTTTGCTCAGATTCAAGAGCAGGACTTCGAGGCTTTCGACACGGATCACGATGTCGATCGTAGTAAGGTGGCGCGGTACGCGCACAGGAATCGCGGGTCGGTTCGGCTCAACGCTGGCAAGTTCTACACCGCTCAAGAGCACGCAGCGAGAATCCGCCGGGCAAAGCAGCAGGACCTGCCCGGCTAGTGTTGCATGAGCGCCAATGATGATGGTGGAGCAGGGATGTCTGACAGTGGCTTCTTCCCCCAAGAAGCCGATCACTTGCGCAAGCTCGCGATACTGTATCGAGACGCCAAGGCGCTGATCCTGTACTCCGAGGAGATCGATCCCGACTCCCGCTCCAATCTCCAGACCATCAAAGAGCTGAGAGACGCGTTCGACCACCTGATGCGGGTCGTCTCGTTTCATCTCGCGCCCGATGAGGTAGCTGCGACAGCGTACGACGAGTACTGCCACAAGAACGTTCAGAAAGCGATCGGCCACGTCTACCGGGCCGCTTTCGACGCGCTCGATGGGACTGTTCTGTCGCTACGTGAGCGTATCTCCGCTGCCCTCGGGGGATACCACACGGACGTAATCAAAACCGTCATCCCGGAGTACTGGGACATCAAGATCGAGCTTAACAGGCTCACCGACGCTGTAGCGGATCATCGTGGTCGGAAAGACGTCGGCAGAGATGTTGGGGCGACCCTCGATAAGTACGTCGAGGATATTGAGAAGCTGAAGACGTTCCACGATCGTTTGCTGCATGCGGGCAACGAACTGGACGTACAGCAGCAAGCCTACGATCACGAGAAGCGCGGCTCATGGTGGCGCCAAGTCATTGGTGCGATCTTGGCTGCCGTGGTCGGCGGTCTCATCGTCCTCGCTGCTCAACAAGTAAGCTGGTCAGAGATCCTGGCGCCCCCGCAGTCCAGGTTGCCGTTAGAGCAGAACAGCCCAGAAGACGCGCACGAGTCAGGCGCTCGACGCAACTGATGCGCGAAAAGGCACGCCGAGCACGTCCCTCGACGAGGCGATACGATGCTGGCGGGGGCCGCTCTCGCCAGCCTCACAAGTCCAAGCTCGCCCCGTGGCGCCGGAGCCACTCTTTGCGCTCGCGGTAATCCGGCATCACCTTGTCCACCTCGTTCCAGTAGGCCTCGCTGTGGTCGCGGTGGTGCAGGTGGCAGAGCTCATGGACGGCGATGTAGTCGATGACGCGCGGTGGGGCCATCATGGCCTTCCAGTGGAAGCTCAAGACGCCGGTCCTGCCGCAACTGGCCCAGCGGTAGCCCAGGTCCTTGACCTTCAGTGCCCTGACCCCGACGCCGACCTTCGGCGCGTAGTAGCCGACGCGTTGCCGCAAGCGCTCCAGTGCCTTGTCCGTGTAGTAGGTCTCGAAGGCTTGGCGCGCCGCTGCGACGCCGCCGCCCTCGATCAGGGCTCTTTGCAGGCGGAATCGTCCTTCCTTCAGTTGCAGGCCTGGTCCGTCATCCGAGACCAGTGCCAGCCGGTAGGAACGGCCCAGGTAGAGAAAGGTCTCGCCGTTGACCCATTCCCGCACCACGGCGCTGGCATTGAGATCCTTCCATTCCGCCAAGTTGCGGTAGATCCACATGCGCTTGCTGCGCACCACGGCATCGACCTGTTCCGGGGTATGGCCGGCGGGCGCGCGCACGGTGACCCGACCGCTGCGCTCGATGACGATGTCGGTGGTCTTGCGGGAGCCACCGGACAACAAGTCGTACTCGATGCCCTCGACACGGCGCGCGGCCATCAGGAGCCCGCTCCCGCCGGCGCGCCTGCCGGGCCTTGACTCTGTTGCTCCCCGGACAGGCCGCTCAGCAACTCGTGATGTCGGTTCTTGGCCAGCTTCATGATCTCCACGGCGATGCGCTCGCGCTTGGCCTTCATCTCCGGTATGCCGGTCAGCGTCAAGGCCTGTTTGATCTCGCTGCGGGTACGCTTCTGCTTGTCGCTGTTGTGCCAGTAGTCGATGCTGCCGATGCTGGCCTGGAGCGTCTCGACGATGGCCTCCATCAGCGCCTGCATCCTGGGTCTGGCCGCATCGGGCACCTGGCCGTCGTCGAAGGCCTGGTTGGCGATGTGCTCGAAGAAGGTCGTCGCCTCCTGGCTCATGCCGGCCTCGCCCGCCTGACGCCCTGCCATTGCGACGACGCGCAGCTTCTCCAATGCCTCGGCCAGCTTCTCCCAGTTGTCCTGATAGCTGTCGATCAGGTGCTCCACCTTCTCGGACAGGCTGTCGTAGAAGGCGGGGTCCTCGTCGTGGTGCACGGTGCAGTGCTTGCGGATGGCGTGCTCCATCTCGCTGGCCTTCGCCTCGGGGTTGCCCTTGGCGTGCTCGTTGAGCTGGTCGAGGAAGTCCTCCGCCAGCAGCTCGATGGGCGGCACCTTGGGATTGATGCCTAAGCTGATCAGGTGCTCATTGATCAGGTCCCGCACCTTCTGTCCGGCGTCGCCGAGGTTCAGCGTGTCGTCCTTGTAGCGCTCGCGCGCCACGCGCTGGATGTAGCCCAGGCGCTTGGCCGGCACGCGGTAAGCCTGCGCCGCCTGGTTGGGCAGCACGATATCCAGGCTGGTCAGGAACTTCTTCAGGTAGACATCGAAGTCCGCCCGGATTCTCTCGTCTTTCAGCAGCCGCACTGCCGCGTGCACAACCGCGGCATCGTCCTGCACAGACCCGAGGCGTCCCTCGGCGAAATCCCGAACGCCCTGCACCCCGCGGCCGGCCCCCTTCTGAACAAAGAGCTGGAGCAGCCGCCGGTAGCGCTCTTCCAGCACGGGGACCTCGGATTCGATCCCCCGCAGCCCTTGGGCCAGCTCCTGCTGCTCCTCGGTCGCCGCGTACAGGGTCAGTGCCTCGGTCAGGTTCTCCGTCAGGCCGATGTAGTCCACGATGTAGCCGCGATGCTTGCCCTTCTTGACCCGATTGGTCCGGGCAATGGCCTGGAGCAGCCCATGCTCCCTAAGCTTCTTGTCGATGTACATCACCTGCTCGATGGGCGCATCGAAGCCGGTCAGCAGCATGTCGCAAACCACCAGGAACGCGATGCCGGCATAAGGTTGTTCCGGATCATCGAACGCAAAGGGCTTGCAGAAGTTGGCTTTCGCGTTCCAGGCGCGGGCCTGCTTGCGCGCCTGCGAGACATAGGCCGCCTCATTGGTGCCGTCGCCGGAGATCACCACCGCGGCCTTCAGTGCTCTGAGCTTGCCGATGTAGTCCGCATCGGGCTCCGGCTTGTCTGCCTCCGCGGCGGCCACCTGTTCCAGGGCGTTGTGGATAGCCGCCTGGTAGCGCACCGCGGCCAGCTTCGAGTGGCACACCACCTGCGCCTTGAAGCCATTGGGGAAGATATTGGCCAGGTAGTGCCGGACCAGGTCGCGGGCGATCGCCGCGATGCGCTGCTCGGCTTCGAGCAGGTCACCGATGGCGCCGTACTTCTTCTTGATGGCCAGCAACTCGGCGTCGCTTCGGTCCTTGAACAGATTCTCGAACCGGGTCTCGAAGCCGTGCTTGTCGTTCAGCGCCGCATCGGCCGTGCGGCCCTCGTAAAGGATCTGGAGCGTGGTGCCATCCGCCACCGCGTCCATCAGCCGGTAGGTGTCGATGTACTCGCCGAATCGCTTCACCGTGCGCCGCTCGCCGTGGCGCTCCGTGATCAGCGGGGTGCCGGTGAAGGCGATGCGTGCCGCGTTGGGGAAGGCCTCGAAGATGTTGTCGCCGAGGTCCGAGCTCTGGGTGCGATGGGCCTCGTCGATCATCAGCACGATGCGCTCCGAGGTGTTGACCACGCCGAAGGTCTGGCCTGCGGGCATGGCCTCGTAGGTGCCGAGCGCCTCCGCGACCTTCACCGGCAGCGCCTGATCTCGCTCCATGAACTTGTGCGCCATCACCATGTTGATGTCGGAGCTGTCGCTCGCGAGCCGCAGCCGCAAGTCCGTGGTGCTCTCGATGACGTTCACCCGCCCGCCGATCAGGGTCGCCGTCTCGGCGAGCTGCTCCTCCAAGTCCGCGCGGTCATTGATCAGGATGAGCTTGAAGTCGCTCAGATCAGACGAAGCCCGCAGCATCCGCGCGACGAAGACCATGGTCAGACTCTTGCCCGAGCCCTGGGTGTGCCAGACCACGCCGCTGCGCTCCTCTGGCGTCATGCCGTCGCGCAGCCGCTGCACGATCCGGTTGGCGGCCCGGAACTGCTGATAGCGGCAGACCACCTTGATGCGCGGCCCGCCGTCGGTGTCCATGAAGACCGACGAGGTGCGCAGGATCGAGAGCAGATTCGGCTTGTTCAGCATGCCGCCGATCAACTGTCCCTGCTGATCCATGCCCGCGGCGGACTCCTCGGGCTGGGGCCATTGCGTCTTCCACGGATAGAAGTGCTCTTCGCCGGAGGTGATGGTGCCGTAGCTCGCCTCCACGCGGCTGGTGCGGATCACCAGCAGATTGCAGTGGAACAGCCGCGGCTCGCCTTCCTTGAGCCCCTGCTGCTTGGTCTCCTGGCGCCGGTTCATGTAGCGCTGCAACTGCTCGAAGGCCTCCGCCATGGGGTTGGCGCAGGTCGGCCCGCCCTTCTTGCACTCCACGACAATCAGCGGGATGCCGTTCACGAACAGCACGATGTCCAGGATGATGAAGCCCTTCACGCAGCCCGGCGTGTCGATGCGGAACTGATTGATGGCCAGGAAGTGATTGTTGCCGGGATTGCCGAAGTCGATCAGCTTCACCACCGGATCCTGCTCGCCGGTGACCTCGTTGACATCCACCTGGGCCTTGAGCAGCAGCTTCTGCACGGCCTCGTTGGCCTCCAGCAGGGTGCGGTTGGGCTGGCGCAGGATCTGGTCTTGCAGATCCTGGATCTGGCGCACGGTGAGCCAGGGCTCGCCGTCGGCGGTGCGGTTGATGGCGCTGATGGAGTGTGCGAAGACCTGCGGCAGAATCCATTGTCGGAAGCCCTGCCGCAGGCTGTGGGCCGGGTCGGCGGGGATGCTCGGCCCCTGGTCGATGATCTCCCAGCCGAGGTCTTGCAACTGGTGCAGGAAGGGGCGCTCGACTTCCGTGTATTCGCTCATTGGGCTCGCCGGTATGCCGGAGTGGGGTTGCGACCGCTAGCCGTCGACCTCGGCGTCAGCCTCTCCTGGGTCGTGATTGTCGGCAACCTGAGACATCGGCAGGGTCAGCCTTGGCAAGTGCATCCGGGTGCATTGATTGCTCAGGAGCTCCCGCCAATACGGCCAAACGTGGAAACTGGCATTGCGCAGGGCGAACGCGTTGATTGCTGCTTCATCGAGCATCTTGTCAATGCGGTACTCGGCGACGAATTCCGCCTCGATCACGGCCCGAACTGCTGAGGGCGCCTCGTCCTCCTCCGGCGTCACCCAGCGCGCGCCGAGCCGCACGAACACCCGAAGCAGATGGTTTCCGTCGGACAGCTCGGCGACCTGGGACTCGCGAACCACATGCATCCGCTGAACGATCAAGCTCTCTAGTTCTTCCGCGTGCTTGGGGTCAAAGTCCGCGAGACACTTCGCGGTCAATTCGCGAACATAGACGTCTTGAATCTTCAGGCTCTCGATGGCCCGCCGCAGGTCCGCGTCAGCCATAGGCCCGCTCCTCACCAGACGCTGTGCCGGGGTTCGGCGCCTCGTAGACCTGATCCATTCGAGTCGGCACGGCGGAGCTCGACACGATCCTCAGCGTTCGCGACGCCTCGCCCGGGACGCGCTCGGGCTCCACGCCCCAGTCGCTGGCATTCTGCCAATCCGCCGGCACCACCGCGGGTTTGAGCCCGGCCTCTCGAATCAGCCAGACACCAGCCCCCGGAACCTCCGAGGCGACACGCAACAGCTTGTCCATGGCGACGGACTGAGCCACGTCGTCCGCTTCGTACTTGGAAAACGCCACCGGCCCGCCGCCGAAAACCCGGGCCGCTTCCTCCTGGGTCAGGTTCAGGCGTTTGCGCCGCTCACGGACCTCTGTGCCGGTCAATAGACCATCGACGCGCTTCTTGAACGCGACCATGAGCCGCTTGTTGGCGCGCGCTTGTGCAGCGTCGGCCTGTTCGCTGCCGCAGGCGTCGCAGACGGCGTAATGGGAGTCCAGCGATTCACTGACGCCGCGGTACTCGACGAGGTTCTTCTCGACTTCCACCGTCAGACGACCCTCGCCGCAAATCCGGCACGGATCACCGTTGTTCGCCATTTCAATCACCAGTTTTCGGACAAGTGGCAGGACACCAACAACAGCACGCGCCCCGTCCGGGCCAGCGCGAACTTGAGGTAATACTCCACCGTCATGTGTTTGTGGGCGTTCTCGATCCACTCTTGGCGCAATAACTGGTAGGCATCGCAGGCCGCCCACGGGCCGTCGGACCCTTGTTGGCACCACTCTGAGTCCCTGAAGCGTCCGCTCCGCAAGGCTTGCTCCAGCAGGACACAAAGATCGTGAAGATCGAGGCCAAACCTTTGGGCGTCTGACTTGCACTTCCTGGTCCAAGGCTGGATGCCCTGCTCGCGCTCCCGTTCCAGCAACGCCAGCACCTCGGCGGCGGGGTAGAGCGGACCGCCCGGAATCTTGCGCGGCGCCCCCTCGGCCAGGGGCAGGTCTCCCGCGAAGCGGCTGACGATGGTGCGATTTACCATAATGGTAAGTCAAGCGGAGAATTCCAAGGGCGCAGTGCCACGCTCAGGATTCGCAGTCGCTGGCCACATGGGTGTCGAACAGGTACATCGCCGCACCGGGACAGTCGAAGACCGGCGGCGCGGTCTCGTCGTGCCGGCGCACGAAGTCCTCGTCGCGCCCAACGTCCGGCATGTCCGCGAGCGCCTGCAGAAAGCTCCGCCGGCTCGGCCGCAGCCGGGCCGCTTCCAGGATGCGGCGATGCTCCGGCTCGGCGCTGACCCCTCGGGCGCGCGCCTGCTCCTTCGGCTCCTGGCTGACGTCTTCATCGACATCGCGCACCAACACATTGGCCATGGATGCTCTCCGCTTGCAGTCATTGCACCGGCGGCAGGATAGCAGTGCTAGTCCCGATGGGCGCCGTGGCCCTGGTGCGCGCAGGCGCTCGGAGCAGGGCCGGAGCCTTCGCCGACGACCGCCCAGCCGTCTGAGCATCGTGCCGAATCCGCGGACTGGCGCGGCGGCTCAAGCTCCCGCTGTCGTCAGCCGTTGCAGCGCGATGCCGACGGAGCGGCGATCGAACAGCTTCACCTTGCGCGCGGCCCACTTCTCCCCGGCCGGCCAGTGCGCGATGCCCTCCATCACGGCATCCAGGTCCGGCGCGCAGCCCTCGCGCACCAGCAGCCAGTCAACCGTTGCCAGCAGTTCCATGCCGAAGGGCGACTCAAACCCGTCGATGACGGCCGTGGCCTGCTCCAGTGCCGGCAGGTAAGGCTTGGCCTCTGAATTGAGATAGGTGTCGACGCGCTCACGCTTGGCTTCGTCAAACCAGATCACGTCGAGCGGCGTGGCATCGGGGATGCGCTTGTCGCTCTTGAGGTAGCTGCCATCCAGGCCATTGAGCAGATGATCCAGCCGGTTGGCATAGGGACCGTAATTGTTGGCCGTAAAGCGAAGATCCAGCGGGTTGTCCCCACCCTGCGCCTCGATGGCCCGCTCCAGAAACCAAGCGAGTTTCTGGATCTCCAGCAGGCTGCATTCCATGCCGAGCACCCAATAGCGGCGGATCAGCTCGGCGATCAGGGCGCGGGCCGGGGTCAGCTTCTGGACGCCTTTGGCCTTGGCGACGTTCTGGTACTTGTGCGTCGGCTCATACACGACGATGTGCACGTCGGACAACTCGCTCAGCCGAGCCTCGATCTCGCGCTTCACCTGCGCCCAATCGAGCCCACCATTGCCCGAGCCTAGCGGTGGCAGCGCGATGGATTGCACGCCTGTCCGCTGGATGAATGCCTTCAGGTCCTCCAGCCCCTCCGAAATCCACTCCATCTTGGACGGATGCCGCCAATGGCGCTTGGTGGGGAAATTGACGATCCACCTCGGCCCCATCAGCTCGCCCGTCTCGGTGACGAACATCTTGCCGGTCTGCACCTGCTCGGCCTTACAGGCGCGCGCATACTCCTCCATGTTCTTCGGAAAGCGCTCCTTGAACATCAGCGCGATGCCCTTGCCCATGACGCCGACGGTATTGACCGTATTGACCAGGGCCTCGGCGTCGGCTTCGAGCAGGTTGCCTTGGGTGTAGCGAATCATCGGAAGTACCAGTCAGTGCGTGCGAGCACCTTAAGTGCAAGCCCGTTTGCGGCCAATTGCTGTTCGATTTGCTGCTTCATGACCTCGGTGTAGCAGACCACGCCGAGCAATCCAGTGACCGGGCAGTGTTGGTGTACCAAGGCCTCCGCTTGGTAGCGCTCGAACTTCCGGGGGTCGTCCGGGTCGCGCTTGAAGTCCCGGCGTTGCAGAATCCCCCAGTCGATCTTGTCCAGGTCGCTCAGGTCCGAGTAGAAGCTCGCCCACGCGTAATACGCATGCATGTCCGTGAACAGGTACGGTATCCCCTGAGCTTGCAGGCGTGGCAGGGACGAGACCAGGATGACGATTTCGTCGTTCCCCCGCTGCGGAACGCCGCCTCGCCCCGTGCGGATGTTGAACATCATCGCCGAAAACGGCGTGAAGTAGAACGGCACATAGTCGTTCAACGCGCCGCCCGGCGGAACAGGTACCGGATGCGTCGCGCGCTTGCCGATCAGATCGGCGCTGCCGATGTTGATCCACGTCGGCGATCGGGTCTGGCTATTGCCACAATGCAAGCCGTTCCGCCAGATCCAGGGCAGGTTGTCCCGGTGGACGATGCGCCAGATCAGAGCCTTGTCGGGGTTCAGGCTGGGGTAGTGGCTTGGCATCGGCATCTAGGCCCGTTCTCAGGTCGGATCAACGGATAGCGTTTCGCCAACCGCTTCTTCATCTCGCCCGCGCGGCTGGTGACTCCCTCGCAGGTAATCGACTCTGTGCGGTTGCGCATCGGCCCCCATGGGTGAGTCGGGGTTGACCTGGACCTTGCCGGTTAGGAGGTCGTGCATGAGGCCGTTTTTGAAAGCTTTAAGCTTCCGCAGTTCCTTCCACAGACGCCGCTCGCTTTCCGCTCGGCACTCGAGTCTTCCGCTTATCAGCGAGACCTCATAGGGAGACTGTGGAAATGGGATTTCCAGCCCGTTGCACATTTCCAGCGTAAGATTGACTTGTCCTGATGTTTGCTTTGCTCGCGCGAGGAACCATCGGTGGGCCTTTTCCGATAGCAAGAAGTTCAGCAGATAACTGCGGTGTGCGATGTCGCGCAGGCGGAATATCGCTATCGCCTGATTCGCATTCCACTCTGGATATGAGTCATCCACAAGCGATACTTTCCCGAGAGGCGGCCCTACAATATTCATTACGAGATCGCCGGGCAGTACTCGTGATCGCGCAAGCTCTCGCTCGTGGAACTTGCGTTCCACGAATGTTTCGGTTCCCTCGAACCGAAGACTCCCATCAAAAGATAGGTTTTCCACTCTAAGAAAAGGAATGGAGCTTTCGTGTTGTTCTTGTTCTAGCGTTGGCGGTGTCGTTCCTTTCGTAACCGGGTAGCAAAGGTCCAATGTCCTACAAGCTGCCCACTCCTTCGGAATCCACCCAATCGGAGTTTGCTGATACAGCTCCGGGGCTTGTTCGCGGGGTGGGCGGAGCTTGCCGTCGGGGCCGATGCCGCGGGTGAAGAGGTCGTGCATCAGCCCCGCTTTGATCCGCTGGTACTTTTCAATGAGCGCTTCGGTTCTTTCGATGGCTTGGTCGATGACGGAGAGGATAAGGCCGATTTTTACCTGTCGAGCCGGCTCTGGACAATACACTCGCGAATCCTTCAGCGTGCTCCATGAGCAGCGCGGCATTTTAGTTCCTTCTTCCGTCCGGATCGCTTCAGAGAAAACTACATCCGACTGAAGAACAAAGGCCACGAATACGGGATCGACGTCGTCTCGCGGACGAAGAACTAGGATGTCTGTTGAGCAATAACCGCCGAACGGAGCGCGCACACTTTTTCGGAGCTGAGGCCGGAGTTTTCCGAACAGAATGTCGCCCCGGCGGAAAACATTATTCGTGCTGATGGAGTCGGTTGATTCAGCGAACCCGTTGAGTCTGGAGCTTGCAGATGGAATATGCTCCAAACCTATGTACCGTTTGCCTGCGTTCTTCTTGGACGTAGTCTTCTCATTGACTAGCGCCGCAAGGTTATCAAGTCGAGCAAGCGCCTGCTTACTCATACCCCAACTCCCCCAAAAACGCCGCCAATTGCCGCGACGCCGCATCCCGCTCCGCCTCGATCTGCTTCGCCGTCACCGCGTACTTGTCCCAGAGGTTTTCAATCGCCTTGACGCAGGCGCGCTGGTCGGCGCGCAGATAGGCGCGGTAGGTGTCCATCAGCAGGTCGTGCAGGCGCTCGACGATGACGGTGCGGGCCTCGTCGCGGCTGATCTTTTCGCGGGCGCTTTGCACCAACTCGTCGCGCTTGCTCTCGATGGCCTTCAGCGTCGCCTTCAGCGCCTTGGCCTCGTCCTCCAAGGCCTTGTGGCGCGTGAGGCCGGTGCTGATGGCCGCGGCGCGCTCGAAGGCGGTGCGGCCGTCGGCCATGGCCTGGCGCAACGGCTCGGCAAGGTCGCTGTCGAGCCTGACGCTCGCCGCCAGGTCGATGATGCGCCGGCCGTTCTCGAAGCGGGCCTCCTTGGCGTTGAGGCCGTCGGTGCAGTAGTCGGCCTTCTTGGTGGCCGCGGGCAGCTTGCCGGCGGTCTTGAGCTCCGTGAACAGGTCGGTGGCGAGCGTCTTGACGGCCTTGAGCTGCGCCTTCCACTCGGCGGTGCGCTCCTTCAGCTCGTCCCGCTTGGCCTTGACCTCGTCGGAGGGCAGCACGCCGGTGTCGTCGGTGTCCTCGAAGTCCTCTTCATCCGCGGCGGCGAACAGGGCTTGGAGCTCGGCGAGGCGCGCCTGGGCCTGCTCCTGCTCTGCCAGGATCTCCGGGAACTGGCTCTGCAGGATGTCCGCGTCCGGGATCAGCTCCGGCCCCCAGCCGCTGGCGGCGATGGACTTGAAATCGGCCTTGAGCTGGTCGAAGTACTTGGCCAGGGCGCCGCGGACCTGAAAGGACGTGAGCAGGTGCTGGCCGGACAAGGCCCGCTCGATGCTGTTCACCAGGCTGGTGCGCATCACGTAGACGTTGCGCGGGCGGCTCTGCTGGTTGGCGGCGTCCGGGGCCAGGGCCTCGACTAGGGCCAAGTTCTGCCGCCACCAGTCTTCCAGCGCGGCCATGAAGGCGGCGTGGCGGCTGGTGACGCCCTGGTGGGTGCTGATGAAGCCCGCGATGGCGCGCTTGTGCGCCAGCGCCGGGGAGAAGTCCAGGTAGTTGTCATCGCGGGGGATGAAGAGGTCGTCGCGCAGGCCGGCGTAGTT
>NZ_JABX01000026.1 GCF_001469165.1 Thiohalocapsa sp. ML1
GGGGCATCGACGCCCCCGGCACGCGAAGCCGGCTGAAAGCCGGCGCTCCCAGTCGGCGCCGGACTGGGATCGCCGGCTTTCCAGCCGGCTCGCCGCCAGCGCGGCTCGATGCCGCGTCGGCGGTGTCTGAGCTGATCAGAGGGCACATGCGCAGTCGTCCGCCCAACGGCGCGGCATCGGCAATCGCCCCGGCTCCCGCGCCGCAGATCGCGCGCCGGGGGCATCGAGCCCCCGGCACGCGAAGCCGGCTGAAAGCCGGCGCTCCCAGTCGGCGCCGGCGCGGTCTCGAGCCCGCTTGTCGGGCATACCTCAGTTTGAGAGTTTGCAGATGAATCAAGTGTACGACCACACCTGGGGGAAGGGCCGAGGGCCGCGGGCCGAGGGAGCCATCCTCGGCCCTCGGCCCTACAGCCGCCGCGCTCCGTAGCAGCCCCCGCGCGCTGGTCGGAGTGATGATCAAGGCCCACGCTGCTGGGACAGGTTCATTGATCGCACACCGAGAACGGCGTGAAGGAGCCTGCGGTTCGCTGGCACGTGCGGCACGCAGCAGCGGTTCGGTCGTCATCGGGGCGGCGCGGCTGCGTGGCTCAGCCCGTCTCGCGCAGCCCCGGCTCTGCGCCGAGCCGCTTCAAATGAATCAGCAGCAGCGACACCGCCGCCGGCGTCACACCGGGGATGCGCCCGGCCTGGCCGATGGTGGCGGGGCGCACCCGCAGGAGCTTCTCGCGCACCTCGGTGGAGAGCCCGCGCACGTTGGCGTAGTCGAGGTCCGTGGGCAGGGCGCGGGCGTCTTCGGCGCGGCTGCGCTCCACCTCGTGCTGCTGGCGCGCCAGGTAGCCGGCGTACTTGGCCTGGATCTCGATCTGTTCGGCGACCTGTGCGTCGGCGGTGCCGGGGCCGATGCCGTCCGCGTGCATCAGGTCGGCGTAGTCCACGTGCGGGCGGGCGAGCAGCTCCAGCGCGCGGGCCTCGCGGCCGATGGCCTCGCCGGTGTGCAGGGCGACGGCATCGGCGGCGGCGGTGCCGGGGCGCACCCAGCAGTCGCGCAGCCGGGCCTGCTCGCGCTCGATGGCCTCGCGCTTGGCCTCGAAGCGTGCCCAGCGCGCGTCGCCGACCAGCCCGAGCCGGCGGCCGGTCTCGGTGAGGCGCAGATCCGCGTTGTCCTCGCGCAGCATGAGCCGGTACTCGGCGCGGCTCGTGAACATGCGGTACGGCTCGTTGGTGCCGCGGGTGATGAGATCGTCCACGAGCACGCCGAGATAGGCCTCGTCGCGGCGCGGCGACCAGGGCTCGCGCCCCTGCACCGCGAGCGCCGCGTTGGCGCCGGCCAGCAGGCCTTGCGCCGCGGCCTCCTCGTAGCCGGTGGTGCCGTTGATCTGGCCCGCAAAGTACAGCCCCGGCAGGCAGCGCGTCTCCAGCGTCGGCGCGAGGTCGCGCGGATCGAAGAAGTCGTACTCGATGGCATAGCCCGGGCGCGTGATGTGCGCGCGCTCAAAGCCCGGGATGGAGCGCACCAGATCGAGCTGCACGTCGTAGGGCAGGCTGGTGGAGATGCCGTTCGGGTAGATCTCGCCACCGTCGAGCCCCTCCGGCTCCACAAAGATCTGGTGCGAGGCCTTGTCCGCGAAGCGCACGATCTTGTCCTCGATGGACGGACAGTAGCGCGGCCCGATGCCTTCGATGACGCCGGTGTACATCGGCGAGCGCGACAGCCCGGCGCGGATGATGTCGTGCGTGCGCTCCGTGGTGCGGGCGATGTGACAGCTCACCTGGCGCGGGTGCTCGGCGGCGTCGCCGAGGTACGAGAACACCGGCACCGGCGTGTCGCCCGGCTGCTCCTCGAGCCGGCTGTAGTCGATGCTGCGGGCGTCGATGCGCGGCGGCGTGCCGGTCTTGAGCCGGTCCACCGCGAAGGGCAGCTCGCGTAGCCGCTCGGCCAGCGCAATGGACGGCGGGTCGCCGGCGCGCCCGCCGCGGTAGTTGGACAAGCCCACGTGGATGCGCCCGCCGAGGAAGGTGCCGACGGTCAGCACGACGGCGCGTGCGCGGAATTCGAGCCCCATCTGCGTGCGCACGCCGGCGACGCGCTCGCCCTGTCCGGTGGGCTCCAGCACCAGATCGTCCACCGCCTGCTGGAACAGCGACAGGTTCGGCGCCATCTCCACCGCGCGGCGCACCGCGGCCTTGTACAGCACGCGGTCGGCTTGGGCGCGGGTGGCGCGCACGGCCGGCCCCTTGCGCTGGTTCAGGATGCGGAACTGGATGCCGGCGCGGTCCGCGGCGCGGGCCATGAGCCCGTCCAGCGCATCGATCTCCTTCACCAGGTGCCCCTTGCCGATGCCGCCGATGGCCGGGTTGCAGCTCATCTGGCCGATGGTCTCGATGTTGTGGGTGAGGAGCAGCGTGCGCGCGCCGATGCGCGCCGCGGCCAGCGCCGCCTCGGTGCCGGCGTGGCCGCCGCCGACGACGATGACGTCGTAATTGTGGACGCCGTGACTGTAATAGTCGGACATGGTTCGCAATCCGGTTCGGGCAACGCCCTATACTAGCGAATCGCGGCGGGGTTCAAGTCCCTGCCGCTAGGGAAGTTTCAAATAACCGGACCCCGCCGCGGGCGGCGGCGCCGAACGCACAGCCGGCCAAGGTCATGCTTCAAAGCCTGCGACGAGAACAAGCCGAGCTGCCGCTCGCGGCGGTGCTCGATGCCGCCGACGCGGTGATCCTCGGCAAGCGCGATGAGCTCAAGCTCGCGCTCGCGTGCCTGTTGGCCCGCGGCCACCTGCTCATCGAGGACGTGCCCGGCGTCGGCAAGACGACGCTCGCGCACCTGCTGGCGCGGCTGCTCGGGCTCCAGCACTCGCGCATCCAGTTCACCAGCGACATGCTGCCCTCCGACGTCATCGGCGTCTCGGTGTACGACCGCGTGAACGAGCAGTTCCGCTTCCACCGCGGGCCGATCTTCGCGCAGGTGGTGCTCGCCGACGAGATCAACCGCGCGACGCCGAAGGCCCAGAGCGCGCTACTGGAGGCCATGGAGGAACGCCAGGTCACGGCGGAGGGCGAGACCCGGCCGCTGCCGGAGCCCTTCTTCGTCATCGCGACGCAGAACCCGTTCTACCAGATCGGCACCTTCCCGCTGCCGGAGTCGCAGCTCGACCGGTTTCTGATGCGCCTCACGCTCGGCTATCCGGCGGCGGATCAGGAAAAGGCGCTGCTGGCGGGCCGCGACCGGCGCGAATGGGTCGCGGAGCTGGGGCCAGTGACCAACCCGGAGGGGCTGGTGATTGCGCAGCGCGCGGCGGCGGCGGTGCATGCGTCCGCCGCCGTCATCGACTATTGCCACGCGATCCTGCACTTCACGCGCGCGAGCGAGCGTTTCGTGCACGGCCTCTCGCCGCGGGCGGGGCTCGGGCTGCTGCGCGCGGCGCGGGCCTGGGCGCTGCTCGACGGGCGCGACTTCGTGCTGCCCGAGGATATCCAGCGCGTGCTGCCCGCGGTGGTGCCGCACCGGCTCGTGTCCGGCGAGGATGACTCGGCGGGCGGCCACGCGGCCATCGCCGAGCTGATTCTCGACGCCGTGCCGGTCACCTGAGCCGCGCCGCAGCGGCCTGGCGACGACACCGAAGCCCCCGCCGTGCCTGCTCGCGACACCGCCGTTACTCACATGCCTCGGGGCTCGCAGCTCGCGCAGGGGCTACGCCTGCGCCTGCGCCGGCTCCGCCAACGGCTCACCGGCTGGCGCCCGCATGCCGTGCCGCGCAGCGCCGAGGCGGCCACCCACCACCGGCGCATCTACATCCTGCCCACCAAGGCCGGGCTCGGTTATGGGCTGGTGCTGCTCGCGACGCTGCTCGGCGCGCTCAACTATCAGAACAACCTGGGCCTGCTCCTGACCTTTCTGATGATCTCCACCGCGCTGGTCAGCATGCATCACTGCTGGTTCCAGCTCCTTGGGCTCAGCGTGCGGGCGCGCGAGGGCCTGCCGGTGTTCGCCGGCGAGCGCGCGCGCTTTCCGCTCAGCGTGCGCGACAGCGCCGGCAAGGCGCGCCCGCAGCTCGCCGTGGTCGGCGCCGCGCCCTTTGCGCTCGCTGCCGACGGCGAGGTGCACCTGGAGCTGACCCGCCCGACGCGCCGCCGCGGCCCGCTCGCGCTGGACCGCGTGATCCTGGAGACGCGCTACCCCTTCGGCCTGTTCCGCGCCTGGACCGAGCTCCGCCCCTTTGCCGAGGTGCTGGTGTACCCCAAACCCGCCGCCCGCGCACCGCAGCCGCCGATGCTCGCGCGCTTCGACCAGCAGGGCCGCGGGGATCTCGGCGTCGGCGCCGAGGACTACGTCGGACCCCGCGCCTATCGGCCGGGCGACTCGCCGAAGCAGCTCGACTGGAAGGCCTACGCCCGCGAGCGGGGCCTGGTGGTGAAGCAGTTCGGCGGCGATCAGTCCGCGCGGGTCTGGGTCGACTGGGAGGCCGTGCCGAGCCCCGACGTAGAGCATCGGCTGTCGCTGCTGGCACGCCAAGTGCTCGATGCCGACGCGCTGAACTACAGCTATGGGCTGCGGCTGCCTGGCGTCAGCATCGAGCATGAGCGCGGCGGGCGGCACAAGCACCGCTGTCTCGCCGCACTGGCGCGCTTCGACGCCGGCGCGCCCGGCGCCGAGCCCGGCGCCGAGCCCGGTTCGGCGCAGGCCTGACGCCCATGGCCCGCGCCAAGCCCCTCCTGCCCGCCGACCCGCCGGACCAGCGCCAGCTCATTGCCGCGACGGCCCTGTTCGGGCTCAGCGCGCTGCCGCTGTTGTTCGATCTGGATGCCCGCGTCAGCGCCTTCATCGTCGGCATGCTGGCGCTGCAGGGGCTCGGCATCCGCTTTCCGCGGCTGCGCCCGGGCATGCTGGTGCTCGGGCTGCTGACCCTCGTCGGCGGGCTCAACGTCATCGACGCCTACCGCGGCATCGCCGGGCAGGGGCCGGGCACCGCGCTGCTGCTGTCGATGGTGGCGCTCAAGCTCTTGGAGGTGAGAAACAAGCGCGACCTGCGCGTGCTGCTGCTGGTGCTCGGGTTCGTACTCGTCCTGCAGTTCCTGTTTGACGATTCGCCCTGGCGGCTCGCGGCCATGGTCGCGCTGCTGGTGGGTGCCTTCGCGCTGCTGCGGGACCTGACGCTGCCCGCGCACCCGCCGGCGCGCGCCGCACGCGCCCGCATCAGCCTGCGCAGCGCCGCGGTGATGAGCGCGCAGGCGCTGCCGCTCGCGCTGGTGCTGTTCGTGTTCTTCCCGCGGCTCGACGCGCCGCTGTGGGACCTCGGCATCGAGAACCCGCACGCCGTCACCGGCCTCAAGGACTGGCTGGAGCCCGGCTCCATCAAGGATCTCGTCGTCTCCGGCGAGGACGTGATGCGGGTGCGCTTCGACCGCGCGCCGGGCATGCCCGTGGAGCGCATGTACTGGCGCGGCCCCGTGCTCTGGCACGCCGAGGGCAACCGCTTCTCGCCGGCGCGGCCGGGGGACTTCCCGGAGGCGGTCGTGGACGTCGAGCCCCTAGCGGACCCGCTCGACTACACGGCGCTCTTGGAGGCCACCGACCAGCACTGGATCACGGCCCTGGACTGGCCGCTCGCGGCCCCGCCCGGCGCCGAGCTGACCGCCGACGGGCAGGTGCTTGCGGACCAGCCCATCGACGAGCGGCGCATGTTCCGACTGCGCTCGGCGACGGCCTACCGCGTCGGCGCCCTCAGCCTGGAGGAGGAGGCCGCGGCGCTGGCCCTGCCCGACACCGTCACGGCGCGCATGCGCGCGCTCGCGGCGAGCTGGACCGCCGATGATCCGCCGCCCGAGACGGTCGTCGAGCGGGCGCTCGCGCACTTCAACGAGCAGCCCTTTCGGTATTCGCTGCTCGCGCCGGACATGGGCCCGCGGGCCATGGACGATTTTTTGTTCGACTCCCAAGTCGGCTTCTGCGAGCACTATGCCGCCGCCTTCACGCTGCTGATGCGCAGCGCCGGCATCCCGACCCGCATCGCGCTCGGCTACCTGGGCGGCGAGCTCAATCCCTACAGCGGCGACTACATCGTGCGCCAGTCGGAGGCCCACGCCTGGACCGAGGTCTGGCTCGGCGACAAGGGCTGGACGCGCGTGGACCCCACCGCGGCCGTCGCCGCCGAGCGCGTGGACCCCGACGGCGCCCTGGCCCGCCTCGGTGCCGGTGCACCGGCGCGCTTCCGGCTCGACGACCGCTCCGTGCTCGGCCGCGCCGTCTACGACCTGCACCTGATGCTGGACGCGGCCAACGTCGCCTGGCGCCAATGGGTCATCGGCTTCTCGCACTTCAAGCAGCAGCAGATACTGCGCAACCTCGGCCTCGGCGCGCTGCGCGATCTGGGCCTGGTCGCGCTGATGGCGCTCGCCGGCGCTGGCATCATGCTCGCCTGGGGGCTCTGGCTCGGGCACCCGGCGGCGCCGGCGGACCCGGTGCGCGCCGCCTACGCGCACTTCCAGCGCAAGCTCCGCCGCAGCGACGCCCGGCTGGCCCGGCACCCGGAAGAAGGGCCGCTCGACCACCTCGCGCGCATCGAGCACCTGCGCCCGGACCTCGCTGCCACCGCCGCCCCCGTCGTGCAGGCCTACGTGCGCCTGCGCTACGCGCCCGCGAGCCCAACGGCGAGCGGCCTCGCCCTGCTGCGGGAGCGGGTGCGGGGGTTTCGGCCGGGGCGCAAGGGGGCGTGGCGCGGCGGGTCCACGCCGGAGCGCGGCTGAGCCGAAGGGCGCGGTTCGGGCAACGCTCGACCCGGAGCCGGCAACCCCGACCCGGCCATGGCGTGCTCCGCCTCTGCATACGCAGACAATGATTCGTTGAACCGATGCGCGCAGGAGGCGCGTGTATACCTTCACGCGGCCGCACGCTCCCGCACGACCGTCAAGATCTGCACGAGCTCCTTGGCGTCATCGAGTGAAAACATCCCGGTCACGCCTTGATCGCTGAAATCGGTGAATGGGCTCTCATAGAGCCGGGCCGGGTCCATCCGTCCCTTCTCGGTCAGGTAGTCGATCACCAGGTTCACGAATTCGATCTGGTTGGCGGTGAGCGTGCGCCCGTCCAGGAAGCCGCCGAGCGCTGCCTTGGCGGCTTCGCGGTCGAGTCCGACCAGGGAGCGGATAAAGAGCCCGAGCCCGCCCTCCTGCCGGATCTGCTCCCAGTCCTCGGCGCCGGCGATGCCTTCGGTCTGGAACATGCGCTCCAGCTCGGCGAGATCCTGCGCGGTCAGTTGCTCATTGCGCCGCAGCTTGCGGATGCTGATGTGGTCCTCGTGCTGCTTGAGAAACTGGCGCACCTTCATCAGAAAGCGTCCCTTGTCGGTACCGTACAGCGGCCTATCCAAGGCGACACCCATGGGCTCGCCGATCTCGTCTTCGAAGTCGCTGTAGACGATCTTGCGCTCCTCCGGCTGAATCAGCTTGACCAGATTGCGCAGGCGGCGGCGCAGGTGCTCCAGCATCGGCAGCGTGATGTCCTGCCAGTATTCCTCTGTCTGCACCTCGGCAATGAATTGCAGCTCCTTGGCCACCATCGGGATGTTGCCAAGCTCTTCGAGCTGGGCCGCGATGCCGATGATCCGCGCTTGCAGGTTGGTGAAGGACGGCTCGGCCCGCAGCACGGCAAGCTGGGTCAGCAGCACCAGATAGTCGAACTGCTTTGCCGCGAGGTCGTCGTCCCGGAGTGCGCTCGGCAGCCCGGCGATGTGGTGGACCAGCTCGTCGCGGTCCTCGGCGCACAGACGCTCCCAGGCGCTCTTATCCTGGAACTTCTCGACATAGCGCCGCTTGGGGCGCACGACGAAGTTGTCCATGCTCATGCCGGCGACTTCCTCATGCAGCCGACCGGCCACCGCGCCGCGTAGCGCCAGCAGCGCTTCGGTCGCTTCGCCGAAGTCCCCGTGCTCGGCTCGGTCCTCGATCTCGCCGATCAGCTCGACGCGGGTAATGAACAGCCTCTCGGTCAACGACGGCCCGAGCGCGCCGTCGGTGAGCTTCGGGTTCTGGTTGAAGAACTCGAAGTTCTGGCAGAAATCAAACACGAGAAAGTGGTCCTTATGCTTTCCCGGCCCGAACAGGTCGGGCTTGAGGCGGGTGCCGCGGCCGAGCATCTGCCAGAACTTGGTTTTCGAGCGGACGATCTTGAAGAAGACCAGATTCACCACCTCGGGCACGTCGATGCCGGTGTCCAGCATATCCACGGAGATCGCGATGTGTGGGGGCTTGGCCTGGTCCGAGAAGTCGTCGATCAAAGACTGCGCATACTCCGTCTTGAAGTCGATCACCCGCGCGAACTGCCCCTTGAGATGCTTGTAGTTGACATCGAAGCGCTCGGCAATGAACACCGCGTGCGCATGGTTCTTCGCAAAGACGATGGTCTTGCCGAGCCGGTCGCCGTCCTGCACCGTCAAGCCGTGGGTCATCACGTGCTCCAGCACCTTGTCCACGGTGTCGGCGTTGAACAGCCACTTGTTCAGCGCGGACGCGTCGACCCGGTCCGGGATGTCGCCGTCCTCGGTCCACTCCAGCGCGTCCCACTGCTCTTTCTCCTCGTCCGACAACTCGTCGTAGCGGATGCCCTCGCGCTGGAACTTGAGCGGCACCGCGACGGCCAGCGGCGGCACCAGCCAGCCGTCGGCGACGGCCTCGTCCAGGTCATACACGTCGGTCGGCACGCCGCGCTCCAGCTCGAACAGCCGGTAGGTGTCGCGGTCGATCTCGTCGCGGGGCGTGGCGGTGAGCCCGAGCAGATAGCTGTCGAAGTAGTCGAAGATCGCCCGGTACTTGCGATACACCGAGCGGTGCGCCTCGTCGATGACGATCAGATCGAAATGCCCGGTGCCGAAACGCCGCACGCCGTTCTTCATCTCGTCGATCAGGCCCATCATGGTCGGATAGGTGCTGACATAGACCCGCCCTTCCGTGTCCTTGTCGGTGACCAGGTTCACCGGTGCGACGCTCGGCAGGTGGGTCTTGAAGGCACCGATGGCCTGGTTCACGAGGGCGATGCGATCGGCCAGGAACAGCGCGCGCTTCACCCAACCGGCGCGCATGAGCTGGTCGATGGCCGCAATGGTGGTGCGGGTCTTGCCGGAGCCGGTCGCCATGACCAGCAACGCCTTGCGCAGGTGGTCGGCCTCGAAGGCCTCGCCGATGCGCCGGATCGCGCGGACCTGGTAGGGCCGCCCGGCGATGGCGCTGTCGATGGCGACCGCAGCGAGCGCCTTCTGCGAACCGCGGCGCTGGTGCAGCAGCTCCAGCTCGTCCTGCTTGAGAAAGCCCTGCACGGCCCGCGGCGGATGCGCGGTATCGTCCCACAGCCAGTGCTCATAGCCGTTGGTGAAGAAGATCACCGGGCGGCGGCCGAACATCGCCTCCAGGCAATCGGCATAGAGCTTGGCCTGCTGCTGACCGACGCGCGCATCGCGCCGGGTGCGCTTGGCCTCGATCAGCGCGAGCGGCCTGCCGTCATCGCCCCAGAGCACGTAATCGACAAAGCCCTCGCCGCTGTCGCTGGGCATACCGGTGACCGGAAACTCCCGATCGCGGGCCTGATCCAGCGGCCAGCCCGCCTCGTGCAGCAGCAGATCAATGAAGGCGTCGCGGGTCTCGGCCTCGTTGTAGTCGTGGTCGTCCGGGACGCTCTGATTCGCCTGCTTGGTGGCGGCGATCTCGGCCTGGAGCTGTTTGATCTTGGCTTCGAGCGCGTCGCGCTGCGCCTGCGTCTGAATACGCGCGGCCTCGGCCTGCTCCAGCGCTTTGGCCTGCTGCGCGTGCGCGGCGGCGAGTGCCTGGGCGCGCTCCAGCGTCTTCGCCTCCACCACCTGCGTCTTCGGCAGGGCGTCGGCGGCGAACTGCAAACCGGCCCCGGGCTTGACGCCCTTGGCGTAGGTCCGCACCAACCAATAGGTGAAGTGAAACAGCTCGCGCAGCGCGACGGTCGCGGTGTTCTCCGAGACCTTGCGGTTGTCGTGCACGGCACGGTTGCCGAAATCCTTGATCAGCCGCGCCTTGGCGATGAGCGCACCGCCGACCAGCGTGCGGAAGGTCGGCTCGTGGATCAGCGCCGAGAGCGCCTTGTCGTAGGGGCTCCGCAGCGAGCCGTCCGCCTGATACATCCAGGTGACGCCGGTCTCCAGCGCGAGCCGCGCATAAAAGCAGGCACCGCGCGGGTCCGACAGGGCCATGACCTCGGCCTTGCGGGCGTGCTCGTAGACGGGCCGAAACTCCGGCTTCAGAAAGGCGAATTGGCTCACCGCCGAGACCATCCCGTCAGGCCGCCATCCCTTCCACGACGACGCGACTTACATCGGTGCGCTCGCTCGCGTGCTCGAAGGCGATGGCGCAGATGTTGCCGTTCGCATCGACGTCGATCACCGTATTCGCGTCCAGGTCCCGAGATTCGACGATGGCACCCTCGCAGAACGCGACATACAGGGTGTCGGTGTCTTCAAAGTAGCTGACCTTCATGCTTTGTAACCCCGATCGAAGAAGGCACTGTGAACCGTCTCGCCATCCCAAGCGTCTGTCTGTGAAGCGGTTCTGGTCCACGATTGTGCCGGACTTTAACGCAAGCGGATGAGATTAAAATTATGCGGCAAATATTTTAACCAAGCAGCCGGGGTTAAAGCCGCCCGTTCCTCACCATGCCGCCGGGTCGGTCAAGCCCTTGCGATTGGGCGCGGGCCACAGGTCAGGGTCAACATGTTGCGTCTGACCCAGACAGGCGGCGTTAAAGCGCGCCGGCCTCCACAACTGCGCGCCTCCGGCGAAAGGTGGCGCGGCTCCCGGTCTGTCGCCCCGGCTCGGCACGTCACCGCGCATGGCCGTCCGGGTCTTCGAGCCCGCCGGATGTGCGCCCATGCGGGCGTAGCGCGTGGTCGCGTGCGGGCTGGCGTTGTCGGCGGTGCGTTCGAGATCGAGCATTTCTCCTTTGGGAATCTCCACCTGCCAGACATGGAGCCGGAAGCCGCGCTGGAGGATCGGTCCTCGCAATGTCGTCGTGCATGTGGAGCCCACGAGCATCTTCTATAGGTCTCCGCGAAAGGCTCGGTGTTGGAGGGAAGAGAACATCTCGGCGCTCAAGTGTTGGGCACGTTGCATGCTGCTTAAGTCCTTTTCCCGCTCTGCAAGCGTTCTGGAAAAAGAAATTTGCTCAGATATTGGCGGTAACATCAATTGGAGCTGCTTGATCTTCTCACCGGTGAGGTGAGCGATGGTAGCGGAAGAAACAGAATCCACGAGCATTCCCAAATCGACCGCGCAACGAAGCCAATAAGCCACGTACTCTGGCCGCGCTACCTTTTCGTTGAATCTGGCTCTATGAAGGGCCTTCTGGTAGTAGATTTCCCGCGCACCATCTTTCCAAATGGAACAACGACCAGGCTGACCACCTTCACAAATCAATAGATCGCCAGGCAAAACTCTGTACCTCTCAAGTTCCCGCTCCCAAAAATCCATTTCTAGAACATCGCTCATATCAAACGAAAACCACTGAACATTGGCGTTCCGAAGATACGGTAGAGATTTGTCGCCTCGATGCTTCTTTTTATCTAACATCTTACCCAGGAGAATTTCGCCTAGTTCCCCGAAGCGACGCCGGGGATACCCTTTTGGGTTGGCTCTTGGATCACCAAACATCTCATAGAAAATCGACTGCCCGAGGGTGTTCAGGCGGTCGATGGCGCGCTGGCGCAGGCGGCGCAGGCTGTCCGCCTGGTCGAGGATCGCCGCAATGCGCTTTTGCTCTTCGAGGGGCAGGAGGGGGACGGGAACCTCTTTGAGCTTATTGAGATAGATACCTGCTTGAGAAGATTGGTTCGTGCGTCTGCCCAGTTGATATTGAAACTCCTCCGTCTGTGTTGCATAGTAGAGAAATCTAGAATCTATGACGGAACGCCTAGGGCGAAGCATAGCCACGCTCCTTTGGAATATTGCTGGACGTGTTTCAGCAACCATAGCAGCGCGACCGATGGTACCAACAATTGTCAGAAGAACGTCGCCAGTGGTCAAAACATAACGCTTCTTGAACTGCTCATGCTCACGATCTGGCGCGAATCGTTCCGTACTAAAGTCCAAACGCCCATTCTTGACATTCGTAGCACTCAGGACTGGAACGCCGATTTGTGCTCGTTCAGGCGAACCATGCGTACCATCAATGATGAACTCTGTCACTTCTGCCAACGTGGCCGTCTTCATCCCAAGATCTCCTCCAACCGCATCAGCCCCGCAGAAATCTCCCCCTCGATCTCGCGAATGCCGTAAGCGCACATTTCATCAGCCATCATGTCGGCTCTTGGTCCGCTGGACGCCGGGCCGGCTGCACGGCGGGCGGCGGCGTGGACTGCTCGAGCTGCCATAGATCGTAGGCGAGCTGCTCGCGCAGAAAGCTCTCCGCGGAGGGGCCTTCGCGATCCGTTGCGAGCCACAGCGCCAGACGGCGCGCGAGATCCGGGGTGATCGCCGCTTGTCCATCCAGTACCCGTGCCAAGGCCGAGCGCGAGACGCCAAGTTGCCGTGCCGCATCGGCGACCGTCAGGCCGAGCGCGGGCAGCACATCCTCACGCAACGCCTCGCCCGGATGTGGGGGGTTGAACATTCTCGACATGGGCAGGACTCTCTAATGGTGATCAAGATAATCGACGCGGACGGCATCTTCGTTCTCTCTGGTGACACCGCTCCCGCGGTGTCACCGCCTCCCGGCGCTCCGCGCCCACCCGCCGCGCTCGGTGTCCCAAGGCCGCTGCCGACCTCGTCGCCCCGTCACACCCCGCGGGGCGCAGAGCGCCGAAGAGCGCGTGACACCGCAGGAGCGGTGTCACGAGCAGGACCTCGGGTCATCGCGGCCGGTACGATGATCAAGGCCGTTCAGCCTGAAGTTCTGGACAGCGACAAACGTTTCCAGATGACTTCGATTTTCTGTGCAGCGCAGCGAAATCATGGCCCGTCGGATCAAGGCGCAGCCCCGCTGGAGAGATTCAGCTTTTTGGAACTACGGAATACGCGAAACACGCGAAAGGTGGCGGGTTCATCACGGGCCTCGACCCTTTCGCGCTTTTCGCGTGTTTCGTAGTTGCTCCTCGCAGGCTGCTCCGTGGCTGCACGCCTTGAATCTATGATGTCTAGGCAGCGACCTTGTCATCCCAACATCTCCTCCAACCGCGCCAGCCCCGCAGAAATCTCCCCCTCGATCTCCCGCAGCTCGGCAATGATGGCCTTCGGGTCTTCGTGCTCGACCTCCTCGTGCTCGATCTCCTTGTAGCGATTGAGCGAGAGGTCATAGCTGCCGGTGGCGGCGATGTCCGCCTTCGGCACGCAGAAGCTCTGCGCGGTGCGCGGGCGCTCGCGTTCGGCCGCATCGCGCTGCTGCCAGCGCGCGAGCACGTCCGGCAGGTTGTTCTTCGCGTGCTCCGCGTCGCTCAAGGGCGCCTGGGGCACCGGCCCGAGCTGCTCGGGCGGCAGCAGCGGCGTGCGCTTGTCGTCGAGGGAGAGCCCGTCTGCCTGCACGTCGTAGAACCAGACGTGCTCCGTGCCGCCGACGCCGGTCTTGGTGAAGAACAGGATCGCGGTGGAGACCCCGGCGTAGGGTCGGAACACGCCCGAGGGCAGCTTCACGACGGCGTCGAGCTTGTGCTCCTCCACCAGCATCCGGCGCAGGTCCTGGTGCGCCTTGGAGGAGCCGAACAGCACGCCGTCCGGCACGATGACGGCCGCCCTGCCGCCGGTTTTCAGCAGGCGCAGAAAGAGTGCTAGGAACAGCAGCTCGGTCTTCTTGGTCTTGATGATGCGTTGCAGGTCCTTGGCCGTGCTCTCGTAGTCGAGCGAGCCGGCGAAGGGCGGATTGGCCAGCACCAGCGAGTAGGTGCCGGCATCCGCGGTGTGGTCCTGCGCGAGGCTGTCGCGGTAGCTGACATCGGCGTTCTCGACGCCGTGCAGCGTCATGTTCATCGCGCCGATGCGCAGCATGGTGGCGTCGAAGTCGAAGCCGTGGAAGAGCCCGTCGTGGAAGTGGCGGCGCTGCGCCTCGTTGCGGAACAGCGCCGCGTGGTGCGTGCGCAGGTATTCCCCGGCGGCGACCAGAAAGCCGCAGGTGCCGGCGGCGGGGTCGCAGATCACATCATCCGGCTTCGGCTGCACCATCGCGACCATGAGCCGGATGATGTGCCGGGGCGTGCGGAACTGGCCGTTCTGCCCGGCGGAGGCGATCTTGCCGAGCATGTACTCGTAGAGGTCGCCCTTGGTGTCGCGGTCGTCCATCGGCACCTTGTCCAGCATCTCGACGACCTTGGCCAGCAGCCCGGCGTTGCTAAAGCCCAGGCGCGCGCCCTCCATGTGCCGGCCGTAGCTGGAGCCCTCCTCGCCGAGGCCGCGCAGGAACGGAAAGACGTGGTCGGCGAGCACGTCCATCATCTCGCGCGCCTCGAAGTGCTTGAAGCGCGACCAGCGCATGTCCGCGTAGGCGCAGCCCTTGTCGTCGGCGCCGTCGGGGAAGATGCGCCGCTGCAGCGGGATGCCGAGCGCCTGGGACTTGCTCTCCTCCAGGGTCTGGAGGTCGTCCAGGCGCTTGATGAAGAGCAGGTAGGTGATCTGCTCGATGACGGAGAGCGGGTTCGAGACCCCGCCGGACCAGAAGGCGTCCCAGATGCGGTCAACCTGGTTGCGGATGTCGCCTGTCAGCATGTTCTTGGTCTTTCCTTCGGGCCTGCCACGGGCGCGACGTGTCTGTGCAGCGCACGCACGCCGGAGATGATTCCAGCAAAAATTATGGAGCTGCCGCTTACTTTACACGGCACTTTCGCGGAAAACCCGCTCAAGCGACGTCGGCGAGTGAGACAGTCGTCTAGGGCAGCGGCGCGGAAGTCTTGAGACCGTCTTGGGTCATCGCGGGCGGGGCCGGGCCGAGAGCCGACCTCCCGGTTGGCTCGGCAGTCGCGACAACGTGCATCCCGCTTTGTCGCCGTGTTGACCTGGAGGTCAACACTCCAGTCAACGCCCGTCAACACTGCGCACGTTCGATTACGACCAAGACAAAGACAAAGACAAAGACAGCGACGAAACCACGGTCTTGGGATTCTGGCAGCGAAGCACTAGCGAGGCAGAGCCTCAGACCGACCAGGGCACGGCGCCTCGTCTTGCGCAGCCCGCTCGTCGGCGCATTGAACCCAGGGCCAAGGGCCAAGGGCCGAGGCGGGCTCCCTCGGCCCTCGGCCCTCGGCCCTTTTGCCTGCAAGCGCCTTGTCGTCGTGAAACTTGACTCATCTGCCAACGTTCGGCGCCGTCAAGCAATCTAGCGAGGCAGAGCCTCAGACCGACCAGGGCACGGCGCCGCGTCTTGCGCAGCCCGCTCGTCGGCGCATTGAACCAAGGGCCAAGGGCCGAGGCGGGCTCCCTTGGCCCTTGGCCCTCGGCCCTTTTGCCTGCAAGCGCCTTGTCGTCGTGAAACTTGACTCATCTGCCAACGTTCGGCGCCGCCAAGCAATCTAGCGAGGCAGAGCCTCAGACCGACTAGGGCACGGCGCCTCGTCTTGCGCAGCCCGCTCGTCGGCGCATTGAACCCAGGGCCAAGGGCCAAGGGCCAAGGGCCGAGGCGGGCTCCCTTGGCCCTTGGCCCTCGGCCCTTTTGCCTGCAAGCGCCGTGTCGTCGTGAAACTTGACTCATCTGCAAGCATTCTGCGCCGCCAAGCAATCTAGTGCGATGTCACTCGCCGTCGAAGTGGATGTGCCGCAGCACGTCCGGATCGGCCCGGCGGTAGCGGGGGGTGGTGATGGACGCCCGCAAGTGCTCGATCATCGCCTCGTGCTGCGCGATGTCGGCGAGCAGCGCGTCGCGCCGACGCCCAGTATCGGCGATGTCCGCAAGCAAGGCCTCCGCCGCGGCCGGTGGCGCGCGGCCGGTCTCCACCAGCGCACGCAGCGCGCCGAGGCGGATGTCTGCCTTATCCAGCGACAACTGTGCCACGCTCAGCTCGCCATCGAGGTCGGCAGTCTCGTACTCCAGGTCTTCGATCACCTTGAGGGTGAGAAACTCCCGCTCCTCCAGTTCGTTGGTCGGCTCCAACAGCAAGCAAGCGCCCTCGTCGATGGCGCATTCCAGCCAAGAGACCTCCGCTGCCCGCGGCGACGCCTTGAAGCGGGCGAGCAGCCGTTGCGCGTCTTCGGTGGGCAGATGCGCCAGGGTCATGCAGATGCGCTCAAGCTCCGACACCGGCGTCAGCGGCGCGAACAGGGCCTCGGCCATGTCCATCAACAGCTCGGGCGGCCAATCATCGGGGTCCTGAATGGGCAAGTGCTCGGTCATCGGTCGGTTCTCCGTGCTGGGGGTCTGGTGGCCAACAACGGCAATGGTATCGACAACGGGAGACGGCCGCGTGCCGAGGGCGCTGCTTGGACCTGATCGGACGCATAGCAAACGACGCCCCCGGGGGCGCCAAGGATCGGCGTCCGGGCCGCGCTCGTCTCAGCGCGTCGGGCCGAATTCCAGGCGCCGGCCGCGCACGACGTCGTTGACCTGGCCGTTGTCGTAGGCCAGCTCGCCGTTGACGAGGGTGGCGACGATGGTGGCGCCGAGCTCGCGGCCTTCGAAGGGCGACCAGCCGCATTTGTACAGGACTTGATCGCGGGTGCGGGTGAAGGGGGCGTCGGCGTCCACGAGCACGAGGTCGGCCCAGTAGCCTTCGCGGATGTAGCCGCGCTCCTTGACGTGGTAGCAGTCGGCGACGGCGTGGCTGGTTTTGTGCACGAGCTGCTCCAGGGTCAGCTTGCCGGCGCGCACATGGGTGAACAGCGACGGCAGGGCGTCCTGCACCAGCGGCAGACCGGCGGGGGACTGGAAGTACTTGCCGGCCTTCTCCTCAAGCGTGTGCGGGGCGTGGTCGGTGGCGATGACGTCGATGCGGTCTTCGGTGACGGCTGACAGCAGCGCCGCGCGGTCCTCGGCGCGCTTGATGGCCGGGTTGCACTTGATGAGCGCGCCCTTGTCCGCGTAGTCGCCCTCGTCGAAGTACAGGTGATGCGCGCAGACCTCGACGGTGATGCGCTTGCCTGCGACAGGCCCTGCGCTGAACAGCGCAAGCTCCCGCGCGGTGGTGAGGTGCAGCACGTGCAGGCGGGCGTCGTGCTGGCGGGCGAGGTCCACCGCCAGCGTCGAGGACTTGAGGCAGGCGGCCTCGGAGCGGATCAGCGGATGCGCGGCCATGGGCACGTCGTCGCCATAGCGGGCGCGATAGTCGGCCTCGTTGGCGAGGATCATCGGCGTATCTTCGCAGTGCGTGGCGATCAGCACCGGGCTGTCTTGGAAGATCGCATCCAGCACCTTGGGGTCATCCACCAGCATGTTGCCGGTGGACGCGCCCATGAACACCTTGACCCCGCAGGCGTCGCCGACGCGAAGCGTGCGAATGGCCTCGATGTTGTCGTTGCTCGCGCCGAGATAGAACCCGTAGTTAGCCCGCGACACCTCCGCGGCGCGGGCATATTTGGCCGCGAGCCGCTCGGCGTCGAGCGTCGGCGGCTTGGTGTTCGGCATCTCCATGAAGCTCGTGATGCCGCCGGCGACGGCCGCGCGGGATTCGCTTTCGATGTCCGCCTTGTAGGTGACGCCCGGCTCGCGGAAGTGCACCTGGTCGTCGATCATGCCGGGCAGCAGCAGCCGGCCGGCGGCGTCGATGGCGCGGTCCACGGGCCGGCTTTGCAGGTCGCCGCCGATGGCGGCGATGCGTCCGTCCTGCACGAGCACGTCCGCCTCAAAGCGGCGGCCTTCGTTGACGACGACGGCGTTGGTGATGAGGAGGCTGGGCATGGCTTGCTCCGAGGGGGTTGGACCAGGAAGGCGACAAATCGGCGCAGATGAGTCAATTCCATCGACACTTGGCCGAAGGGCCGAGGGCCGAAGGGCCGAGGGCCGAGGGCGCCCTCCTCGGCCCTCGGCCCTCGCCCCTTGGTCTCCTTGCTGTGCCGGGTCAGGGCGAGAGGCAGGCCGGCTCTGCTAACCTGCCGGCCTTTGCCAGTCTAGCGAGAAGCCGGAGCAACCACATGAGCGAGCACGAGGAACATGGCCTTCCGACACATCGGATTTCCGCGAACGAGCGCGCCGCCCTGGGCGACTCCCTGCCCTGGGCGGACGTGCGCGCGAGCCTCAAGCTGACCGCGGACGGCCTGATCCCGGCCATCGCGCAGCAGCACGACACCGGCGAGGTGCTAATGATGGCGTGGATGAACCTGGAGTCCTTGGACGAAACGCTCGCCACCGGGCGCGTCTGCTATTGGTCGCGCTCCCGCGGCAAGCTCTGGCGCAAGGGCGAATCCTCCGGCCAAGTCCAGCACTTGCAGGAGATGCGGTTCGACTGCGACGGCGACACGCTGCTGCTGTTGGTCGACCAGACCGGCCCCGCCTGCCACACCGGCCGGCGCAATTGCTTCTACAACGCCCTGCGCGGAGACCGCGTGGAGGTGATCGCCGAGCCGCTGATCGATCCGGAGCAGTTGTACAAGTGAACCACCGTTGGCCCCCTGCGGAGGGTTGCAGCGAGGCACCCGGATGACAAACGAGATATTGACCTATCTGGACGGGCAGATCACCGTGAACCCGGATCTCTGCAACGGCCGGCCCGCCATTAGAGGGCTGCGCATTACCGTCGAGACCATCTTGGGCTTCTTGAGTGCCGGGGACACGCGAGAAGAGATCCTCGCCCGGTATCCCTCGCTCGTGCCCGATGACATCGACGCGTGCCTGCGCTTTCCCAAGAGGTAACCAGCTATGACACAGGTGCGCGTCGACCTACCGGACGCGGTCACCTCGGTGCTGCACTGCGCGCCGGAGGAGCTGGACCGGGAGCTGCGTTTGGCCGCGGCAACCCAGTGGTACCAGCAGGGCCGCATCTCGCAGGAGTGGGCCGCGCATATCGCCGGCATGGACCGCACGGATTTCCTGCTGGCACTCGCGCGCATGAACAAGGACTCCTTCGTAGTCGATTTCGAGGACCTGGACCGCGAGCTGGCCCGTGGCTGACCGGGCCATCATCAACGCATCGCCGTCGATCTTTCTCTCACGCGCCGGTCACCTGGACCTGCTTCGCATCTTCGCCAGCGAGATCTGGGTGCCCGAGCCGGTGGCCGGCGAAATCCGCCAGCGCGGACCGGGAGATATCACCGCAAGGATGCTGGACACGACCCATTGGCTGTCCGGCGTTCCGGCGCCGAGCGTTCCGAGATCGATAGCAGATTGGCGACTCGGCGCCGGAGAATCCAGTGTTCTTGCGCTCGCACTCGAGCACCCCGGCACCGACGCGATCATCGACGATCTGGCCGCGCGACGATG
This sequence comes from Thiohalocapsa sp. ML1, assembly GCF_001469165.1. GTDB lineage: Bacteria > Pseudomonadota > Gammaproteobacteria > Chromatiales > Chromatiaceae > Thiohalocapsa. Next base: position 19,340 of record NZ_JABX01000026.1, read on the forward strand.
CGCCGCCACCCTGTCCATTCCACTGCGCGGCACCCTAGGCATCGTATTGGTTGCCAAGCAGCGTGGCGCTATCCGCTTGGCGCGACCTGTCATCCAGAGCATGGTGTCGGCCGGCCTGTACTTGTCGCAGAAGGTTCTCGACGCCGCGCTCAGCCGGGTCGGCGAGTAGCCCCAACCGATGGAGACGGTCACCCCTTCGCCAAGTCTCATCAAACCGACGTCACTGCGGCTCGACATGGACATGCGTCCGACGATAGCTACACCTCACCCCAACACCGGAAACGCCCCCTTTAGCCCGTCCACGAGCATCTGCACGCCGATGACCGCGAGGATCAGGCCCATGATGCGCGTAATCACGTTCACGCCGCTCTGGCCGAGGAAGCGCGTCAGCCCCTCGCCGAACACGAAGAACGCATAGGTGATGGCGCAGAGCAGCGCGAAGGCGCCGATGGTGATGGCAAGCTCCGCCGTGCCGCCGGCGGCGGCGAAGCTCATCGCCGTCGCGATGGTGCCGGGGCCGGCCAGGATGGGCAGTGCCAGCGGGCTGATGGCCACCGACAGCGCCGCGCTGCGGCTCGCGGCCATGTCCGCGTCGCTCGGCTGGTGCACCGCCGATGGGCTGCTGTGCAGCATCTGATAGCCGATCAGCGCCACCAGCACGCCGCCCATGATGCGAAACGCGGGCAGCGTAATGCCGAATAGATCAAAGATCACGGAGCCGAGCAGGCTGAACACGAGGATGATCAGAAAGGCCGCGAGCAGCGCCTGCAGGGCGATACGGCGGCGCGTGGCCGCATCGTCACCGGCTGTCAGCCCCAGAAACACGGGGGTGTTCGCGATCGGGTTCATGATCGCGAAGAAGCCCATGAAGACCGACAGCACGTGGCCGACGGTGGCCTTGTCGAAGGTAAAGAAGTCCATGATGCATGGTGCGCCCGCGCGGCACCGGCGGAGCTGCCGGCGCCGCGCGGGCGGAGCCCACCGCCGTCAGGCGGCGGCGTTGCCTTCGATGACCTCGCGCAGCGCCGCTTCCTCGTCCTTGTTGAGTGAGGTCTTGAGCACCTTGCCCTTGCCGTGGAAGGGCTTGAGCTCCTCAATGACCTTGTCCCCCGTGGCCTTGCGCACCAGCACGAACACGGCGGCGCAGCCGGGCTGGAAGTTGGCGGCCAGATCCTTCATAAACTCATCGTTGACGCCGATGTCCGACAGCTTGCCGGACAGTGCGCCAGCACTCGCGCCAACCGCGGCGCCGAGCAGCGGGTTCAGAAACAGCATGCCGATCAGCATGCCCCAGAAGCCGCCGCCGACGGCGCCCATCGCGGTCAGGCTCACGGCCTGGTGCAGCTTCACCTTGCCCTTGTCGTCCTTGGTGACGACGACGACGTCTTCCATGTCGATCAGGTACTCCTTCTGCATCCGCGCGAGCTCGGCGCGGAGCTGGAACGCGGTCTCTTGATCGGGAAAGGACACGACGACCAAATCACTCATGACAGATGCTCCAAGTGGTGGATATCGGGCCGCGACTCGACGCGGCCCTGGTTGATGCCCCGCGGCGCGGACGCCCCCGGCACGCGCTGGAACCGCATGCGGTCGGCGCCCCTATTGATGACGGTGCCCCGGCCACGCCGGCGCCGTCGAGCGGGCAAAGATAGCCGACGATGATGACGGTTTCGCCTGTGCGCGCGGCACTGCGCGACCCGGGTGCGATCGCAAGGCCGGCGGCGTGCGGGCGCTGCGCCTACTCCTGCTCGACCTGGTCGAGCGCGTGGCGCAGGGCCTGCAAGATGAGCCCGCGGGCCGCGGCCTCGTCCAGCTCCGGCACCTCCCAGCTCATGATGCGGCAATACTTTTTCGCCAGGTGGCGGACGTCGTCCTCCAGCTCCTTGCGATAACGTGCGATTTCCACATGCTCCAGGTCGGCCATGGTGATGTTCCCCGTGTGGTGTGCCGACGGGCGGCTGCCGCGCGCCGGCGATGTCGTTGCGGGATGCTCGGGCTGCCGGCGCCGTCTTTATCTTGCGCGCCGACGGGACAACCTACGCATCCATGGCCTGCACCGCAAGCAGTCGTGCACGGGCGGCGGGCGGCGGGCCCGGGCGCATGACCAAAGCGTAATGCCGCCGCAAGCACGCAGTAACCCCGGCGCCCGGATCATACATCGCCAGCGATTATCAGCAGGCCGCCCGGCCCCGGCCCCTTGCGCCGGCGCCCCGCGGCGACACACCCCCGGAGGGTTCACATGCACGATTCAATCCGCTCTCGTCAGCAGACTATGACCGGCTCGCGCGCACCGCGCGCCGCCGCCGCACAGCCGGAGCACACCGACGCTTGGCGCCGGGCCGCGCTCGCCACCGCCGTCGCCCTGACCTTGAGCGCCGGCGCCGGTCTCGTCGCCATCGGCAACGCGGATGCGGCCGAGGCCGAGCGCGCCGCCGCGGCGTCGGCGCAAGCCCCGCTCGCGGAGCCGGTGGGTCCGCCGAGCTTCGCCGATGTCGCCGAGCGCGTGACGCCCGCCGTCGTCAACGTCACGGTCGCGCAGAAGCCGCTGCAGCGCATGTCCATGCCCGGCCGCGGGCTGCCGAATGTGCCGGACGACTCGCCGCTCAAGGATTTCTTCGAGCACTTCGGCATCACGCCGGACCTCGACATGCCGCGCCAGCGCGAAGGCGAGGGCTCCGGGTTCATCATCGACCCGGCCGGCTACATCGTCACCAACAACCACGTCATCGACGGCGCCGAGACCATCGAGGTGACGCTGAACGACGGCAGCCTGTTCGAGGCCCGCGTCATCGGCCGTGACCCCAAGACCGACCTCGCGCTGATCAAGGTCGAAGGCGCGCCGGCGCTGCCGCACGTGGACCTAGGCAACAGCGCCGATGCGCGCATCGGCGACTGGGTGCTCGCCGTCGGCAACCCCTTCGGCCTGGGCGGATCGGTGAACGCCGGCATCATCTCGGCGCGCGGCCGGGACATCAACTCCGGCCCTTATGACGACTACCTGCAGATCGACGCGCCCATCAACCGGGGCAACTCGGGCGGGCCGCTGTTCGACGCGCGCGGGCGCGTTATCGGTGTCAACACGGCCATCTACTCGCCGAGCGGCGGCAACATCGGCATCGGCTTCGCGATCCCGGCGGAGACGGCCGCGGACATCGTGCGGGAGCTGCGCGAGTCCGGCCGTGTCGAGCGCGGCTGGCTTGGCGTGCAGATCCAGCCGGTGACCGAGGCGGTGGCCGCCAGCCTGGGCTTGGATGAGGCCAAGGGCGTGCTCATCGCCGATGTGCTGCCGGACAGCCCCGCCATGGCCGCCGGCGTGCGCAGCGGCGACGTGATTCTGCGCGCCGCCGGCCGTCAAATGGAGGAGTACCGCGACCTCACCAAGCTCGTCGCCGGCATCGACGCGGGGACCGAGGTCGCGCTGGAGATCGTGCGCGGCGGCAAGGTGCGGAGCCTCGACGTCACCATTGGCCGCATGCCGCAGGACGATCTCGCCATGACCAAGCCCGGCGAGGAGGCTGAGGACACCGGCCCGCGCATCGGACTCTTCCTGGCACCGCTGACGCCGGAGATGCGCGAGGAGCGCGGCCTGGACGCCGACGACCCCGGCGTGCTGGTGGCCCAGGTGGAACAAGGCAGCCCCGCCCAGCGCGCCGGCATCAAGGCCGGCAGCCTCATCAGCATGGTCGGCCAGGAGTCGGTCACGCACCCGGACGACATCGCCCGCGCCGTGCGCGAGGCCGCCGAGCAGGACCGCCCGTCGATACTGCTGCGGGTAGAGCAGAACGGCGAGCAGCGGTTTGTGGCAGTCCCGTTCGCTTAAGTGAGTGGCTAGGGGCTAGGTGCTAGGTGCTAGGGCCTAGCACCTAGCACCTAGCACCTTCCCCTAGCACCTTCCCCATGCACATTCTCCTCATCGAAGACGACGCCCAGCTCGCGGCCTATCTGAGCAAGGCCCTGCGCGAGGTCGGCGCCAACGTCGACCACGCCGCGGACGGCCGCGCGGGGCTCTTGCTCGCGGCGGGCAACGACTACGACGTGCTGGTCATCGACCGCATGCTGCCGTCGCTGGACGGGCTCGCCGTGCTGCGCACGCTGCGCGCGTCGGACAACCGCACGCCGGTCTTGATCCTGAGCGCGCTCGGCGAGGTGGACGACCGCGTCGAGGGCCTGCGCGCCGGCGGCGACGACTATCTGGTCAAGCCCTTCGCCTTCTCGGAGCTGCACGCGCGCATCGAGGCACTGCTGCGCCGCGCCACCCCGGGCGACGTGCCCGAGACCCACTTCAGCGTCGGCGACCTGGAGCTGGATCTACTGACGCGGGAGGTCACCCGCGCCGGCAAGAAGATCCCGCTGCAGCCGCGGGAGTTCCGGCTGCTCGAATACCTCATGCGCCACGCGGGCCAGGTGGTCACGCGCACCATGCTGCTGGAGCACGTCTGGGACTACCACTTCGACCCCCAGACCAACGTCATCGACGTGCACGTCAGCCGGCTCCGCGGCAAGATCGATCGCGACTTCGACCCGCCCCTGCTGCACACCGTGCGCGGTGCGGGCTATGTGATTCGGGCCGGCTGAGCGGCTCAACACGACCACAGTGCGGGATGCAGTGCTGTCGCGACTGCGGAGCCGACCGGGAGGTCGGCTCTCCGGCCGGGAGGTCGGCTCTCCGGCCGGAAGCCTCGCTCGATTGCTTCATGGCGCCGAACGTTTGCAGATGAGGTTCGCAGATGAGGTTCGCAGATGAGGTTGCAGATGAGGTTTGCAGATGAGTCCAGTTTCGCGGCGACAAGGCGGTTGCAGGGAAAAGGGCCGAGGGCCAAGGGAGCCACCCTCGGCCCTCGGCCCTTGATTCAATGCGCCAACGAGCGGGCTACGCAAGAATACGCTCCGTGCCCTGGTCGCTCTGAAGCTCTGCCCCCCTAGCCCCTAGCCCCTAGCCCCTAGCCCCTAGCCCCTCACAAAATGACTCGCCCCCGCGAGATCCTCGCCAGCTTCACCTTCCGGCTTGCGCTGCTCTACGCCCTACTGCTGGCGGGCTCCGTGATCATGCTGCTCGGCTTCATCTACTGGTCCACCGCCGGCTACATGAGCCGGCAGACCGACGCCACCATCGAGGCCGAGATCCAGGGCCTCGCCGAGCAGTATCGCCGCCGCGGCCTCGGCGGCCTCACCACGCTGCTCGCCGAGCGCAGCGCCCGCGCGCCCACCGGCGCCGGCGTCTATCTGCTTGCCGATGACGACTACCGCCCGCTGGTGGGCAACATCAACGCCTGGCCCGACGTGGAGCCGGACCACGCCGGCTGGATCGACTTCCGGCTGCGCGAGGCCGACGGCGCCGCCGCCGGCGAAGAGCACGCGGCCCGCGGCAAGGTGTTCCGCCTGCGCGGCGGGCTCAGGCTCCTGGTGGGCCGCGACGTGCGCGAGCTGACGGCGGCCCGCGCCCTGATCCGCGAAACCCTCGGCTGGGGGCTCGCCATGACCGTCGCGCTCGCGCTCGCCGGCGGCTGGCTTATGAGTGCCGGCGTCGTGCGCCGCATCGAGGCGGTGAACCAAGTGGGCCGCGAGATCATGGAGGGCGACCTGTCCCGGCGCGTGCCGACGGATGGCAGCGGCGACGAGCTCGATCAGCTCGCGGTGAACCTGAACCGCATGCTCGCGCGCATCGAGGCGCTCATGGCGAGCGTCCGGCAGGTGTCGGACAACATCGCCCACGATCTGCGCACCCCCTTGTCGCGTCTGCATACCAAGCTGAGCGAGCTGCGCGACACGGGCGTGGCCGGGGCGGCCGCCGACGGCATCGACGCGGCCATCGCCGACGCCGAGGAGCTGCTTGCCGCCTTCAACGCACTGTTGCGCATCGCGCGCGTGGAGTCCGGCAGCCGCCGCGCCGCCTTCGCGGACTTAGACCCGGTGGTGCTGCTGCACGACGTGGCGGAGCTCTACGAGCCGCTCGCCGCGGACAAGGCGCAACGCCTGACGGTGTCGCCGCCGCTGCCCGAGGACGGCGGCACCGGTGCACCCGCGAGCGCGCTGCACCTGCACGGCGACCGCGACCTGCTGTTCCAGGCACTCGCGAACCTGCTCGACAACGCCATCAAGTACACGCCGGCCGGTGGCGACATTCATCTCGCAGCGGCGCTGACGCCCCGGGGTCTCGCGCTCAGCGTCGGCGATTCCGGCCCCGGCATCCCGCCGGAGCTGCGCGAGAAGGTGCTGCAGCGCTTCTACCGCATCGACGCCAGCCGCTCCGCGCCCGGCCACGGCCTGGGCCTGAGCCTGGTGCAGGCGGTGGCGCAGCTACACGGCGCGGAGCTGGTGCTCGCGGATGCGGCGCCGGGGCTGCGGGTCGCATTGTGCTTTCCGTCCACGCGCGCGACATCGCCGTCGCCACCGGGCAAGCACCCGACCCCGGAGGTCCCGGAGGTCCCGGAGGTCCCGGAGGTCCCGGAGGTCCCGGTAGAGCACCGGCTCGAAGCCGCGCCGCGCGCAGCATCAGCTCGCGGGCACACCTGATCACCGTCGACGTAACGAAAGCCGACGCAATAAGCGCCGACGGGATTCAGCCGAAGCGCCTGCCGGCCCTCTCGGTGTGGGGGGGGTCGACGAGCACCAGCCGATAGCCACGCCCGCGCACCGAGGTGATGCTCAGCATGTCGACGCCCGCCTCGGCGAGCTTGCGCCGAATGTGCCCAACGTGTACGTCCACGGATCGGTCGCCAGGCTCCCAGTACTGGCCAGGCACGAGCTGCGCGCGCTCTACGACCGCGCCGGTGCGCGCGATGAGGCGATGCAGGATGTCGCGCTCGCGCTCCGTCAGCGAGATCGGCTCCGGCACCCCGTCGCAGCGGAGCTCGCCGCTGACGAGATCGAGCTGTGCCGGCCCCAGCCGCACGCTGCGCGCCGAGTCCGGCATGAGCTGGCGCCGACGCAGCACCGCGCGCACGCGCGCACCAAGCTCGTCCATCGCAAAGGGCTTCACCAGATAGTCGTCGGCACCGGCGTCCAGTGCGCGGACCCGGTCGGCGAGACCGTCGCGGCCGCTCACGACGATGAGCCCGATATGGGCCTGACACCCGAGCTCCTCGGCCAACACCTGGCCGTCTTCATCGGCCAGGTTCAGATCGAGCAGCACCAGATCCGGCAGCATGGTATCGGCCAGGCGTCGATAGGCGGCGATGCCGCCGGCGAGTCCGGTGCTGTAGCCCCGGGCGCCGAGCCAGCGGGCGACCGCCCTGGCCAGCAACAGGTTGTCTTCAACGATGATGATGCGTGCATCCGCGGTCATGGCTGCTCCCATGCGGCGCCCTGATCGGGCGCCCTTGTTCTCCGACGGCTTGGCGCAGGGCTCCGCCGTCGGCAGGCCTGCCCGCGGGCTTTGTCCCTCGCTGCGGGTTGCAGCCTGCGCCACCGGCCATGGCAGTCGTCTGCCCGCCCGGGGGCGATGCTGCACCCGCATCGATGCTTCGAGCCCGCATCTCGACCGACCGGCCCAGCATCCGGCCGAGACGGGTCAGTGGCAGTCGCTGACGGAATCGCCTGGCAGATCAATGTTTCCCGACAGGACCAGCCGACACGGACCAGGGGCTTCCCCAGCCGCTGCCACTCGGCCTGTCAAGGGCTGACACGATAACCGGCACCAAACCCCGCACCAATCACCCCATTTTACATTTATTTACACCGCATATCCGAGACCAGAACTAGGCTCTAGGTCACGAAAACAGAATCCCACCGTACGATAATGACCGGACTCGATCGCTGGGCGGCCGGACGCCTCCGCGTGTACATTGTTGACCCGCACCAGCCGCTCAGGACCCGGCTCTGCGCCCTGCTCCGAAAAGCGCGGATCGACAGCACGGCCTTTGCCGACGCCGAAGCCGCGCTCAGGGTCAATCGCGCCGCGCCCGATATCATCGTCATCGGCCCCGGCGGCGACCGCGCTTGGCTGCGAGCGGCGCGGGCGCGCTGGCCGCACCTGCGCACCATCGGCCTGTCCGCGGCGATCCGCTCGGGCGAGTGCAGCACCTTCAGCCCCCTGCGCGGGCTGCTGGGTGTCGATTACCTCTTGTCCGCGCCGCCGGACGGGGCGGAGCTGTTAGCCGCACTCGTCCTCGCCGCGGCCGATATCGACGACAGGGGCGCCATGGCAATCGCATCATGAGCCCCGGGGCAGACGCACTGGGGCCGACGCGATGAACCTCACCTGTCTGGACGACGACCCGCGCATGGAGCGCACGCTGCGGCGCTTCGCCGGGCAGCTCGGCCACGGCCTGCGCTACCACGCCACCAGCGCGGCCTTCAAAGAGGACGTTCTGCGGCATGCGCCGGACCTGATCCTGCTCGACCTGGAGCTGGGCCGGGAGACGGGCCTCGCGGTGGTGCAATGGCTCGCGGAGCAAGGCGTCCGCGCGCCGCTGGTGCTGCTGTCCGGGCATGGCGACGAGCTACTCGACACCGCCCGGCGCATCGCGAGTGCCAGCGGCCTGACGGTGCAGGGGGCCGTGAACAAGGCCTGCATGGTGCGCGATCTGCCGCCGCTCCTGGCGGACTTTGTGCCGCCGCCGGCACCGGCCGCGCAGGGGCAGGCGATACTGACCGACACCCCGGACAGTGACGGCCTCGCGGCGCAGATCGCGGGCGGCCAGGTAGAGCCCTTCTTCCAGCCCATCGTCGCCTGCGACGGGCGCATCTGCGATGCCGAGGTGCTGACGCGCATTCGGCTATCCGACGGCAGCGTGCTCGGCGCCGGGCAGGTCATTCCGCTGGCCGAGTCCGCGGGCCTGATCCTGCCGCTCACCGAGGCGCTGTTCGAGCGCCTGCTCGCGGCCCGAGAGCCGCTCCGTGGCCTCGGGCTCGACCACCTATCGGTGAACCTGAGCGTCGCGCAGCTCGACGTGGCGCTCACCACGGCGTTGGTACGGCGCCTCGTGGACGGGCTCGCCGGCTGCTGCCGCGTGCGCGTGGAGCTGACCGAGAGCTCCTGTCTGTCAGACTCCCAGGCGGTGCGCAAGCTCGGCGCGCAGTTACGGCTGCTCGGCGCGTCGCTCGCCATGGACGACTTCGGCATCGGCTATTCCAGCATCCGCGCCCTCGCGGAGCTGCCCTACGACACGCTCAAGATCGACCTGTCCTTCGTCGCCGAGCTGTTCGACTCGCACAAGGCGGAGCGCCTGCTCGGCGCGATGCTGGTCATGTCAGAGAGCCTGGGCCTCACCGTGATCGCCGAAGGCGTCGAGACCGAGGCGCAGCGCGCCTGGCTTTGTGCCGCCGGCGTCGACCGGCTGCAGGGCTATCTGTTCGGCGCACCGATGCCGCTTGCGGACCTGATGCAGAGCTTCGGCCGCGCGGCCTGATCCGCCCGGCCGGCCACCGGCCCGGAGGCCACCGCCATGACCCTCGACGAACCTGTTCCCGACGCCGCCTGCCACCCCCGCGTGCTGGTGCTCGACGACGAACCGCGCCTGCTGCAGGCCAGCCTGCGGCTCCTGCCGCGCTGGGGCTACCGCTGCGAGGCCTTTGCCGACGCCCGTGCGGCGCTCGCGACCATCGCCCGGGAGCCGCCGGACCTGTTGCTCGTGGATATCTACATGCCGGACCTGGATGGCTTCCAGGTCATTGCCCGCGCCCGGCGTCTGGCGCCTGCAATGCGCATCGTTGCCATGTCCGGCGATGTGATTCTCGGCATGCCCACGCACGTGCTGAGCATGAGCGCCCACCTCGGCGCCGACGCCACGCTGCACAAGCCCATCGACCCCGAAAGGCTGCGCGCGACGCTGACCCGGCTGCTGCCGGCCGCAGCGGCAGCAGCGGACGCGCCTCCCGACTGATCCCCGCACCGACAAGCCTATGCCCGCTGCACAGCCAGCCCCCGATCCGATATCCACAGCGGGCGCGCCGTCCGGCGGCCCATGGCATCGGCACCCGCGGCTGCGGCGCCTCGGCGAGACGCTGCTGCTCGCCGCCGCGGCGCTGCTCGGCAACTATTTCAGCATGACGCTTTTTTTCGGCGTCGAGATGCTGTTCGGCTCGGTTGCCGCACTGCTTGCCGTCGCCCGGCTCGGGACGGTGCCGGGCATCGTCGTCGCCGGCGTCGGCGGCTCCTACACGCTGCTGCTCTGGCACCATCCCTATGCGCTCGTCATCTTCGTGCTGGAGGTCACCGCCATCGGCTGGCACCGCGACTGGGCGGCACGGCGCGGCGAGCCGCCAGCGCCGCTGGCGGTATCGGCGGCGCTGTACTGGCTCTTGCTCGGCATCCCGCTGGTGCTCCTGTTCTACCAGGGCCTGCTCGGCCTGGGCTGGCTGCCGACGGCGCTCGTCGCCGCCAAGCAGGCCGTCAACGGCATCCTGAACGCGGCGCTGGCGAGCGCCCTGCTGCTCGCCGGCGCCTTGCTGCAAGCCCGGCGGGGTCTGCCGCGGCTCGACGAGCTGCTGTTCAGCCTGCTCCTGACCGCTGCCCTGGTGCCCGCGCTGGTCATCACCGCCTGGGAGAACAGCGACCTGAAGGACTGGCAGGAGCAGGAAGCGGCAAACAACCTGCGCCTGCTCGGCGGCGTCGCGCTGGACCGCCTGGCACAAGCGTCCGCGTCCGGACCCGAGCCGTTGGCAGCAGCGCTCGCGCGCGTCGGCGACATCGCCCGCGATCGCCTGCACCGCGGCGCCGCGCCGCGGCTCTTCATCGCCAACCGACACACCGGCATGCCGCTGCTCGGCGACGCGGTGCCGACGGGAGACGTGATCGAGAGCGCCGTGCCCGACATGCTGCTGGTGCTGCCCGCGGTGCCGACATCCTCGGCCATGCAGCGCTGGCGGGCCACGCGCTATCGCATCGCGCTGCGCGCCGACGCGCTCGCCGCGGGCCACGACCTCGTCATCGATATCAGCGCCGAGCCGCTTATCGATCTGGTGCAGCAGCGCCTATTGCGCCCGCTCGTGGCGCTGTTCCTGCTGGCGCTGGCGGCGGTGCTGCTGGCGCGCACCCTGAGCCGGCGCATTGTCGCCCCCCTGAACGACCTGGCGCAGGTGGCACGCGCGCTGCCGACGGCGTTGCGCGAAGGCCGCGCGCCACCGCAGGCCACGCCGGGGCTGTTCGCGGAATCCGCCGACTTCAGCGCCGCGGTCAACGCCATGGGTGCGTCGCTGCGCCAGAGCTTCGACGCGCTGGCGGCAGAGCGCGACGAGCAGGCGCGCGGGCGGGCACTGCTGCGGGTCAGCGAGGCGCGGCTCACGGAGGCCCAGGCCATCGCCCACATCGGCAGTTGGGAGTGGGACATCGGCACCGGCGCACTCACCTGGTCCGACGAGACCTACAAGATCCTCGGCTACGAGCAGGGCGCGGTCATACCCACCTTAGAGAGCTTCCTCGCCGTCGTGCACCCGGAGGACCGCGACAGGGTGCACGAGGCGATCGCCGCCGCGCAGAAACACCCGGACGGCCACTACGAGGCCGAGTTCCGCGTGCGCGGTCCGAACGGGGCCGAGCTGATCCAGCGCGCCCGCGGCCGCGTGCACTTCGACGCCGACGGCAGGCCGCTGCGCATCGCCGGCACGGCGCAGGACATCACCGAGCAGCGGCGCATGGAGCGGGCACTGCGCGCCGAGCGGGAGCGCTACCGGATGGTGGTGGAACACCTGGAGGATCTCTTGGTGCGCGTGGACACGGACGGGCGCTTCGAGTTCGTGAGCCCGTCCTATTGCCGCCTGTTCGGCAAGACCGAGGCGGAGCTGATCGGCCGGACCTTCATGCCGCTGGTGCACCCCGAGGATCGCGCGGCGACGGCCGCGGCCATGGAGCGGCTCTTCGCACCGCCGCACACCGTGACGATGGAGCAGCGGGTCGAGACGGTGCGGGGCGAGCGCTGGCTGCAGTGGTCCGACCGGGCCGTGCTGGACGCCGCCGGCCAAGTCGTCGGCATCGTCGGCCTGGGCCGCGACATCACCGAGCGCAAGGCCGCCGAGCAGGCCCTGCGTGCGAGCGAGCAGCACTTCCGCGCCCTGTTCGAGACCATCGGCGAAGGCGTGGTCTACTACGATGCCGACGGCCGCGTCGTCGATGTGAACCCCGCCGGCGTGGCCATGATGGGCATCGCGCGCGAGGCGCTGATCGGCACTCCGCCCGACGATCAGCGGGGGCATCTGATCACCGAAGAGGGCACACCGCTCAGCGTCGATGAGTACCCGTCGCGCATCGCGCTCGCCACCGGCCGCAGCACCGAGCCGCAAGTGCTCGGGCTCGTTGTCGGCAAGACCGTGCGCTGGGGCCTGCTGCAAGCGCATGTCGAGCGGCCGCCGGGCGCGGACCGGCCGCAGCGGGTGTTCGTGACCTTCGCCGACATCACCAGCCTGCTGGAGACCCGCCAGCGCCTCCAGGCCATTGTCGACAGCTCTCCGCACGGCATCATCGCGGTGGATGTGGCAAGTCGCGAGATCCGCTGGTGCAACGAGGCGATGCAGCAGCTCTTCGGCTACGGCCGCGACGAGCTGATCGGCCGGTCCATCGCCGCCCTCTACCCGCCGGATGCCAGCGCGGTGCTGGTCGATGAGATCGATCTCGCCGGCGACAACCTGGACCGACACGGCCCGGGCCTGCTCGCCTACGTGCCCTGCCGACGGCGCGACGGCAGCCGCTTCTACTGCAATGTGGCGCCCGGGCTCGCACGCCTCGGCAGCGCCCAGGTCATGACCGCGTTCTTCAGCGATGCGACCCTCGAGTACGAGAGCCGCCGCGCCCTGGAGCACAGCCGCCAGGCGCTGCTGGACGCGCAGGCGCTGGCCCACATCGGCTCCTGGGAGTACGACAGCGCGCGCGACCGCCTGACCTGGTCGCCCGAGGTGTTTCGCATCTTCGAGCAGGACGAGGCGGTCTTCGGCGCATCGTTCGAGGCCTTCCAACGCGTCGTTCACCCGGATGAACGTGCGCATCTGGTCGAGACCTACCGCACCGCCGAGGCAACGCTCGGGGAGTACGAACTGGTGCACCGCCTGCTGCTGCACGACGAGCACGTGAAATGGGTGCACGAACGCGCCCACTTCGTCCGCGACGCCGCCGGCGGCTCGGTGCTCGCCCGCGGCACGGTGCAGGACATCACTGAGCGGCGGCTCGCGGAGCTCAAGCTGGACGAGCGCGAGGCCATGCTGCGCGAGCTGCTGAGCGTGGCGACCGACTTCGTGGACACCGACGAAACCGACATCGAGCGCGTCAGCGCGGGCGCCCTTGCGCGCATCGGCGCCAGCATCGGCGCGGATCGGTCCTACCTGTTCGACTACGACCCGGTCACCGAGGTCTTCTCGATGCCGCTGGAGTGGACCGCGGACGGCATCGCACCAACCATCGAGGCGTGCCGGCAGTTGCCGCTCGCCGCGATACCGGCGATCGGTGCGGCGCTTGCCCGGCAGGAACCCGTCGCCGTCGCCAGCGTGGACGAGCTGCCGCCGACGTGGACGCGGGAGCGGGAGCTGTTCTTGAGCCAGGACATCAAGGCCTTGCTCTTGGCACCGGTGTACGGCGCCGGCGCACTGCGGGGGGTCGTCGGCTTCGACGTGGTGCGTGCGCCGCGCGTCTGGACCGAAGTGGAGCGCCACTTCCTGCAAGTCTTCGCCAACATCCTGGCATCGGCGCGCAAGCGGGCCGAGATCCTTGCGGCGCTGCGGATCACCAATGCGCGTTACGAGGACGTATCCCGACAAAGCCGGACCATGGCCTGGGAGGTGGACCCGGACGGTCGCTACACCTACGTCAACAGTGCGAGCATTACGGTGTACGGGGAGCCGCCGGAGGCGCTGCTCGGGCGCTGCCGCACGGATCTGCTGCGGACGGATGCGCGGGCCGAAAGGTCATCGACCGAACCGCGGCTGGCCGAGGCGGCAGTCATCGAGGATTTCGTCTTCCCGGGCTGCCGTCGCGACGGCAGCACCCTGTGGGTGCTGACCAACGGCGTGCCCATCCTCGACGCGGACGGGCGCGTTGCCGGCTACCGCGGCACCGACAAGGACATCACGGAGCAATATCTGGCCGAGCAGGCGCTCAAGGCGAGCCGCGCGCGCCTCGCCGCCGTCTTCGACAACGCCCCCATCGGCATGGCGCTGCTGGACGCCGAACGCCGGCTCGTGCTGGTGAACCAGGCGCTGGCGGCGCTGGTGGGCGCGCGCGTCGAGGATCTCACGGGCCGCTCGGCCGATGAGGTCACGCATCCGGACGATCTGCGCCTCGCGCGCCGGCGCTTCGACGATTTGCTCGCCGGGCACAGCAGGAGTGTGCGCATCACCCGGCGCTTCGTGCGCACGGATGGCCGCGTCGTCTGGGGCGACCAGCGCATCGTGCTGCTGCCGACGGCGCCGGGCGAGCCGCCGGCACCGCTGGCCATGGTGGAGGACGTGACCGAGCTGCACCTGGAGCAGGAGCAGCGGCGGAAGCTGGAAACGACCCTCGCGGCCTACACCGCGCGGCTGGAGGAGATGCTGGATCTGGTGAACCTGTCGCAGCCGGCGGAGGCGCAGATCACGGCGCTGCTCACGCTCGCGCGCCGCGCGCTCACGATGGAGTCGGCGCAGTTGGCGCTGGTGGAGGCCGCCGTGCCGCAGGCCCCGGAGACGCTCGCCGTGGCGAGCGATCTGCCCGCCCCGGCACCGCCGCCGCCGGCGCGGCTGCTGGATGCGGCGTTGGCGACGCGTGGCGCGCCCGTTGCCGCCTGTGAGGACTTGGGCGCCGCGGCGGAGGCGGCGGATTTGGGCTGCTGCGTTGCACTGGCGCTGGCCGGCGCGGACGACACCGCGACCGCGCCGGTGCAGCTCATGCTCGTGCTCTGGGGCCGGCGCAATCGGCTGGTGCTCGACGAGCCCGTGCGCCAGCAGTTGCGGCTCATCGCGCAACGCATCGCCGCCGTGCGCACGCAGGCGCAGATGCAGCAGGATCTGGTGCAGGCGAAGGAGCGGGAGTCCATCGGCCACCTCGCAAGCGGCGTCGCGCACGACTTCAACAACCTGCTCGGCGTTATCGGCGCAAACCTGTTCTTCATGCAGGACGCACTCGCCGACTGCGCCTGCGGCGACCCGGAGCTGGCGCAGGCGATGGAGGAGACGCTGAGCGCGCTGAGCCAGACGCGCGTGGTCACCTCCGGCATCATGTCGCTAAGCCGGGCCGGCGGGGTGCCGCTCGCGCAGGTGCAACTCGCGGCGAGCATCGACGAGCTGGTGCGCATCCTGCGGCATCTGCTGCCGGACTACGTCGCGCTGGAAACGGATGTTCCGCCAAACATCGCGGCCTGGACCAACAGCGCCTTCCTGCAGTCCGCCCTGCTGAACCTGGCGCTGAATGCCCGCGACGCGATGCCGGGCGGCGGGCGGCTGCGCATTGCCGCGGCAACCTGCCGCTGGCACGGCGGCGCGCTGCTGGTGGGCGAGCTGCCGGCGGGAGACTATGTCGAGCTCGCGGTGGACGACAGCGGCAGCGGCATCGCGCCGGACGTGCTCGGGCGCATCTTCGAGCCGCTCTACTCCACCAAGGCGAAGGGCCGCGGTCATGGTCTCGGGCTGTTCATGGTCCGGGAGTTCGTGCTGCGCGCCGGTGCCGGCATGCTGGTGGACTCGGCCGCCGGGCGCGGCACCCGGTTCCGGCTGCTGCTGCCTAGGCAGGCGCCGGTGGCGAGCGGCACCCCCCCGGCCCAGACCGCCGGCAAGAAGACGGCGCCATCGCTCGCCGGGCTCAAAGTCCTAGTGGTGGACGATGATCCGCGCGTGCGCGATGCCGTTGCGAGGCTGCTCGCCATCCAGGGCGTCGATACGGCGCTCGCGGAGCACGGCGAAGCGGCACTCGCAAGGCTCGCGCAGGCCCCGGGTATCGATCTGGTGCTGACGGACATCGCCATGCCGGTGCTCGACGGTGCGGGACTGCGCCGACGCGTGCGCGAGGAGCACCCGGGACTGCCGGTGCTGCTGATGACGGGCCAGCACAGCGACGCGGTGGCGGACGATACGGGCTCCGAACAGGCGACGCTGCGCAAACCCGTGGAGCCGGCGGAGCTCTACGCGGCCATCAGGGCGTTGACGGGCCGGTCAGGCGAGGCCGGCGGACCAGGCTAGGCCCCAGCCCCTAGCCCCTAGCCCCTGCCTTCCACGCTGACCTTGAACCAGGCGGGCTCGGCGCTGCGGCTGAGCCGGATGTCCAGTTGATAGGTCCGCAGCTCGCCGGGCCGCAGCGGATGGGCATACTCGGGGGCGGGCCGGCCGCTGCCGAGCTCCAGCCCCAGCCAATCGTACAGCGTCACCTTGAGGTCCACCGGCCGCTCGACCGCTTGGCTGTTGAAGAGCGTGAGCCGTGCCGACAGCGTGGGTGCGTCCGGCGCGGGAACGAACAGGACGTCCTGCACCAGGCCATCCTCGATCAGGATCGGCGCATTGGCTCGGTAGACGTGTGCGCCGACGGGGCGATCGACGCCGAGCTCGGCGAGGACATGCAGCGCCGTGCGGGCGTCCGCACGCGCCGTGTCGAGCTCCCGTTCCACCGCGCCGCGCTGCGCCCACAGGACGAATATGAGCGAGCCGCTCCAAAGCAGGAGACCCGCAAGCGCCCCGACGGCCAGGCGGTAGCGAAGGATCGTGCGCGAGCGCTCCGGGCTCCAAGACGCGGAGCGGCGGCGTTTCGGCCGCTGAACCGGCGGCGCCAACGCGGCACCGCGCAACGGCTCGGTCCATGCTGTTCCCGGCGCCGACGCGCCGGGCAGTGTGCTGACCGGCCGCAGCGCCGGCACCGGCGCCGGGGCTGCGGCGTCATCGTCGACGGCGGCGGCAGGTCCGCCGAGTCTGTGGCTGAGATAGTGCATTGCAGTCAGACCGTTCTCGCGGCCGGCACCATTGCCGGTGTTGTGGCCACGGCTGTTTGTCGTTGTCAGCCATGCTATCGGCGCGGCGGCGCAAAGACTGTAAATGTCGGTAAAGCTTCGTGGATCAGCGCCGAAGACCGATGCCGGAGAGCGGAGAGCGGAGAGCGGCGAGCAGCGAGCGGAGAGCGGCGAGGAGGGCTCCTCGGGGTGATCAGCGCGGCTTTGCAGCACGCGCCGGGGACAGCACGAAGGGGAGTGCTCGGCTGCGCAAGCAGCCGGCGCCCCGGTGCGCGGCGAGGACGCCGCTCCCATGGAACCGGCGCGTTCAGTCCCCCGCAGCGGTGTCCAGCCGGAAGCCCCGCGTCCAACAGCGCCGCGAAACGGCGGGCCGAGGCACAGCGGTTACTCCGCCGCGGCGCGGGCCTGCTCCAGCCAGCGCTCGAACGTCTCGCGGTTGGCCGCAATCCACGCCTCGGCGTGCTTGTTGATGGCCGCCTCGCTGTCTTGGCCGTCGCGCATCGCCAAGTTCTGCGCGCTGATGTCGTTGTTGCTGACCTGCATGATCTTGAACAGCTCCGCCGCGGCAGGGTTGGCCTCGGCCCATTCACGGTTGGCGATGATGCGCTGCTCATTCGCCTGGAAGCCGTAGTTCGAGCCGTCCGGCAGCGCGGTATCGACGTCCGCGCGCTCCCCAGGCAGGGAGCTGAACGGGACCTGGAGCCAGATCACGTCCTCGCCCGGCACCAGCACGCCGCTGACCCAGTAGGGCGTCCAGGTGTAGTACAGGATCGGCTCGCCCTGTTCGTGGCGGGCGATGGTGTCGGCGATGATGGCCGAGTAGCTGCCCTGGTTGTGGGTCACGGTGTCGCGCAGCCCGTAGGCGTCCAGGTGATGCTCGATGACCTTCTCGCAGCCCCAGCCGGGCGTGCAGCCGCCGAGGTCGGCCTTGCCGTCGCCTTTGGCGTCGAACAGCTTGGCGATCTCGGGGTCCTTGAGCTGCTCGATGTTGGTGATCTCATAGGCCTCGGCGGTGTCCTTGTCGATGAGGTAGCCCTGGATGGAGCCGGAGGAGTAAACGCCCTCGCGCACGAGCTTGTCCTCGCCGCCGGCCTCCTCGAAGAAGTCCACGTGCAGCGGGTCCCAGTGCGCGGCCATGAAGGTGGCGTCGCCGTTGGCGATGGCCACATGCCCGGCGGCGTATTCGATCTCCTTGATGTCTTTGACCTCGTAGCCGAGCGCTTCCAGCGCCTTCATCACGAGCAGGGTCTGGAAGGTCTCCTCGGCGATCGAGGACTTGATGGGCTGAACTGTCACGCCCGCGCCCGGCTTGTCGTTGGCGAGCGCAGCGCCGGCGGCGACCGTCAGGGCCGCGAAGAGGGCGGCGCGGGCGCGGGGCTTGAGATGCAGGTTGGCATGCATGGGCTTCTCCGTTGGGGTTCGGTTGGTATGGTTTTGGGTATGTTCGGTTGGTATGGTTTTGGGTATGGTTGGCTGCTATTGCTCGCGAGGCTTCGCCTCAAACCGACGAGTCCCGCTCATCGCTATCGAAATCGAAATCGAAATCGAACCGAGTGGCGACCGATCCCGATCCCGATCCCGACGCACCTAGCCAGTCCGACGCCCCGTTCGAAACTTGACTCATCTGCAAGCATTTGGCGCCGTCAAGCAATCTAGACGGCACTGGTGACGAACAACCGCCGCACCAGACCGACGGGGCCGGACTGGTACCAGCGACGGGCCGGCTTGTCGCGGTCGGACTGGCCGACGGCTTGAGTCATGCGGTCGAGGATGATGGCGAGCAGCACGATGCCGACGCCGCCGATGGTGGCGAGGCCCATGTCGAGCCGGCCGATACCGCGCAGCACCATCTGGCCCAGGCCGCCGACGGCGATCATGGACGCGATGACGACCATGGACAGCGCCAGCATCAGGGTCTGGTTGACGCCGGCCATGATGGTCGGCATCGCCAGCGGCAACTGCACCTTGAACAAAAGCTGCTTCGGCGATGCACCGAAGGAGCGCGCCGCCTCCACGAGGTCCGCCGGCACCTGGCGAATGCCGAGGTTGGTCAGCCGGATCAGCGGCGGCAGCGCGAAAATGATGGTCACCACCACGCCCGGCACGTTGCCGATGCCGAACAGCATCACGACCGGCACCAGGTACACGAAGGCCGGCGTCGTCTGCATCGCATCCAGCACCGGGCGCACGCTGGCGGCGGCGCGGTCGCTGCGGGCGAGCCAGATGCCCGTTGGCAGGCCAATGACGATGCAGAACACCACCGAGGTCAGCACCAGCGCGAGCGTGACCATGGCCTCCGCCCAGGCGCCGATGAGCCCGACCAGCGCGAGCGAGATCACGGCGCCGATGCCGAGCCGCCTGCCGCCCGCCTGCCAGGCGAGCAGCCCGATGATGGCGATCATCGCCAGGTCCGGAATCGCGAGCAGCGTCGTCTCGATGCCCGTCAGCGTGCCGTCGATGGGCCAGCGCACGGCCTGGAATACCGGCCGGAAATTGGCGACGAGCCAGTCGAGGCCGCTGTCCACCCAGTCGCCGAGCGGAATAACCGGCTCCTGGAACGGGTGCAGCCAATCGATGGGGCTCGTGTCAGCATCCGCTGCGCCGCTGCCGGCGAGCCAGTCGCCGGGGGTGGGTGCGGAACCGGCCGCGTCGGGCGGCGCTGCGCCCCAGGGGTTTGATTGTTCGGCCATGGCTGGGTCTCTTGGGCGGGAGAGTACGGAGTACGGAGTACGGAGTACGGGGGGCCGTGCCGTTAGGTCCGTGCTGCGTAGCCCGAGCTCCGTACTATCCTGCCGATCTTGAGGCGCTCGGGTTACGGGAATGGCGTCGACCGTCCCGTACTCCGTACTCCGTACTTCTTCCCGTACTCCGTACTTCTTCCTCCGTACTTCGTACTCCGTACTGAGTACGGAGTACGGAGTACGGAGTACGGGGGGCCGTGCCGTTAGGTCCGTGCTGCGTAGCCCGAGCTCCGTACTATCCTGCCGATCTTGAGGCGCTCGGGTTACGGGAATGGCGTCGACCGTCCCGTACTCCGTACTCCGTACTCCGTACTTCTTCCCGTACTCCGTACTTCTTCCTCCGTACTTCGTCCTTCTTCCTCCGTACTTCGTACTCCGTACTCCGTACTTCTTAACGATCCAACGTCTCCAACAACGCCGCCTTGGTGATGACGCCGCGGTATCGGTTCGCGTCGTCCACCACCGGCACGCCGTAGGGGGTGGCGGCCACGGTGCCGAGCAGCTCGCTCACGGGCGTGTCCACGGGCAGCGCCGGCACGTCGGGCAGAAAGGCCTGGCTGATGCGGGGCTCGGGATCGCGCAGCACGCGCTGCAGGGAGTCCAGCGACACGACGCCGTGGAAGTGCTGCCCCTTGTCCACGACGTAGCCGAACTCGCGGTCGTGCTCGCGCAGCCGGCTCAGCGCGGCGCGGATGCCGTCGTCGTGCCGCTCGATGAGCGTGACCTGGGTCTTGCGGGCGATGTCGCCGGCCTTGAACACGGCCGCTACGTCGACGCCGCGGAAGAAGGAGCGCACGTAGTCGTCCGCCGGGTTGTTCAGGATCTCGTCCGGCGTGCCCACCTGCACCACGCGCCCGCCTTCCATGATGGCGATGCGGTCGCCGATGCGCATGGCCTCGTCGAGGTCGTGGGAAATGAACACGATGGTGCGCTCGCTGTGCTCCTGGAGCTTGAGCAGTTCTTCCTGCATCTCGCTGCGGATCAGCGGGTCCAGCGCCGAGAAGGCCTCATCCATCAGCATCACGGACGGGTCGTTGGCCAGCGCCCGGGCGAGGCCGACGCGCTGCTGCATGCCGCCGGAGAGCTCGTCCGGCCAGCTCTCGGCCCAGGACTTGAGCCCGACCTGATCGAGCGCGGCGAGGGCCCGCACCTCCCGCTCCGCCTGCGGGACGCCGGCGAGCTCCAGCCCGAAGGCGGCGTTGCGCCCGACGCTCAGGTGCGGCATCAACGCGAAGGACTGGAACACCATGCTCATGTCGCGCCGGCGCAGTTGGATCAGCTCGGCATCGTTCATCGCGGCGATGTCGCGGCCGTCGACGATGACCTGGCCTGCGCTCGGCTCGATGAGCCGGTTCAGCAGCCGCACCAGCGTGGACTTGCCGGAGCCGGACAGCCCCATGATGACGAAGATCTCGCCCTTGTCGATGGAGAAGCTCGCGTCGCAGACACCGACGGTCTGGCCCGTGCGAGCAAAGATCTCGTCCTTGTCGACGCCCTGCTCCAGCAGTCGCAGCGCCACCTCCGGGTGCTCGCCGAAGACCTTGTACAGGTGCCGGACGACGACTTTGTGTTGCATGGTCTTGCGCCTGCGCGCCCCACCGCGACGGGGTGCGATCGGTTGTTGCCCGCGAGCAGCGGCGCACCGGGATGCGCTGCGTGCCGCGTCGAAAAAAGGCCCGAAACCCTTGCGGCGATGGATCGAGGCGATGCATCGAGGCGACGGCGCCCTGTTGTGCCGAGCCGACAATGATTAGGGTCCGAAACGACTAGTGCAGCCTAAGGCGCCGCCCGATCCGTGTCAAATCAGGGGCTAGGGGCTAGCACCTGGCTCCTAGCCCCTAGCTCCTAGCTCCTAGCTCCTAGCTCCTAGCTCCTAGCCCCTTCCTAAAAGTAATAACCAAAGTTGATGTTGAGCCGGTAGTTCCAGTGGTCGTTCGCGTTGGCGCCGAAGTCGCCGGCGCCGAGGGTCGGGTCGAAGAGGTTGCCGTAGCCCTCCGGCGTGCCGGCGCTCGTCTCGTTGCCGACGAAGAGGTTGCCGTCCGAGAAGGCCAGATCGGTGTAGATGTACCAACCGCGGCGCGCCCAGGCGGCACCGAGGACCACGAGCTGGCTGTCGTTGAAGTCGCTGTCCTCTTTGACGATGCTGCTGTACTCCACGTAGGGCCGCACCGAATCGAGCCAGGGGATGCCGTGCGTCTCCCACAGGTAGCTGAGCGAGACCGCCGGTATCCAGGCGTCGGTGGCCACCGGCCACGGGAAGTCGTAAGCGCCCATGGGCACCAGGGCATCGGTGCTGAGGAAGGGGTTGTCGTCAACCTCGATCTTGTAGCGGGTGAGCTGGGTGGCGAGCAGCCAGTTGTTCCAACTGTTCTTCATGTGCACGGACGCGGCCCAGTGCTCGCCGTCGTCGGTGCGCCGCCCCTTGAGCTGGCCCCATTGCAGCGAGGTGCCGATCTCCGTCGGTACCGCAACCTCATCAAGCTTGTAGATGGCGCGAAGGTTGAACTGGTTGCGCTCTTCCCAGCCGTTCGGCTCGATGTTGTAGCTGACGGTGCCATCCGGCGCGACGCCGCCGGTCCAGGGCACGATGTCGTAGTCGTAGCGGGCGCTGTCCAAGCTCTTGCCGTTGCCGTCCCACTGCGCGCGGTTGTAGTAGCCGAGGTCGAGCGCCCAGTCGCCGAGGTTGGTGCTGTACTTGAGACCTAAGTCCATGTCGTCGGCGAGGCCGACATAGAAGTGCTGGTCGAAAAACCAGCTCTGCGAGACGCCGTAGGGGCCGGGGCCGAAGGGCACGCGGTTCTGGCCGACCTCGATCCGGCTGCCGTCGTCGAATGCCCAGCCCAGCCAGCCCGTGTGCAGAAAGTTGTACCCGTTGTACCAGCGATATTCGAGCTTGCCGATGAGGTTCTCGTACTGGAGATCCATGTTGATGCGGAACGTTTCCAGCTCGAAATCGCCGCCGTTGCCGCCGCGGGACGGGCCGGTGTTGGGATAGGCGCCGGAGCTGCCGCGGTTCGGATAGCTGCCGAGCACGTAGTTGGCCCGCAGCGCGCCGCCGATGGTGAGCGGGCCGAAGGTGATCTTGTCGGCCGACGGCGCGCCTGCCTCGGCGAGCTGCTGCTCCGCCTCCGAGGCGCGTGTATAGGCGGCCTCGGAGGCCTCCTTCGCCTCGATCAGGGCCGCCCGCGCCTGGTCCAGCTCGGCCTGCAGCGCCGCGATGCGCCGTTCCAGCGCGGCGGTGTCTGCGGCGAGCGCGGCGGGGGCGGCGAGCAGCGGCAGCACTGCGGCGAGAGCGGCGGCGAGCCGGGCGAAGCGGGGAGTCGAGCGGGGAGTCGAGCGGGTGCTGTGCGCGCGTAGGGTCATGGTGTCTCTCCGTGCGAATAGTGATGCACATTCGCGACCAAGACATTGCTTTGGACACGAAGTATTAAGAAAGTACCACTGACGTTGCTGCTGCACAACACTTACTGTTGCGCAGTGACACTTCTACCACCCAGCCAAACCAGCCGCAGACCGCTATACTGATCCGGCATCCGGTCCGCCTGAGCCCCTGCCGATGGAAGACCAGACGGTCACCGCGACCACCGCGCTGCTGCGCTTCATGGACGAGCTCTCGTCCAGCTACTGGCACCTGCTGCTCGCGGCGCTTGCGCTCGTGGTGCTCTGGCGCATCGGCACCCGCGTGGTGGGCGAGCGGCCGCTGTTCGATCACTTTCCGCGCATCACGGCGGCGCTGGACGTGCTGGTGCTGCCGATTAGCTGGCTCCTCGCGGGCGCGCTGGTGCGGGTCGCAAATCGCGCCGTCGGGCTGCCGGCGCTGGACCCGACCCTCAAGTCCCTGACGGCGCTCGCGGCCTACCTCGCCGCCGGCTGGGCGCTGGCGCGACTGGTGGAGGTGCAGGTGCTGCTGCGCGCCGAGGAGCACGACGGCGAGCGCGTGCCGCAGCTCATCATCGGGCTCGTCTACCTGCTGCTGATGCTGGTGGGGCTCGGGCTCTTCCTGCACCAGCAGGGCTTTTCGTTCACCGGCGTCTGGGTCTCCACCGGCGTGCTCGCCGCCGTGCTGGGCCTGGCGCTCCAGAAGACCTTGGGCGACCTGTTCTCGGGTATCGCGCTCGGCATCGAGCGGCCGTTTCGCATCGGCGACTGGCTGGAGCTCCACGACGGGCGGCTCGGCGAGGTGGTGGACATGAACTGGCGCGCGACGCGGCTGCGCGGCTGGGACAACTCGACCCTGGTGGTGCCGAACTCGACACTGGCAAGCCAGAGCTTCAAGAACCTGCACGGCGAGCGTCACGTCTACGCCCCCTGGTACTTCATCGAGCTGCCCGCGGAGGTGGACCCGCGCTACGCCTCGGAGCTGCTGCTGCAGGCGGCGATGCGCTGCGACAGCGTGCTCAAGCTGCCGCCGCCGGTGGTGCGGCTCGCCGGCGGCGGCAGCCTGCCCTACAGCTACATGGTCTGGGTGCACATCAAGAACTACCCGGCCATGTTTCGCGCCCGCGAGGAACTGTTCCGCGAGATCCACCGCGCGCTCAAGGAGTCCGGCATCGAGGTCTCGCCCGCGGTGCATGAGCTGCGTACCCGCCGCGCGCACATCACCAGCGCGGAGCCGCCGACGCTCGCACTCGCGCTGCGCTCCCTGGAGCTCGCCGGGGAGCTCAGCGACGATGAGCTCGCACAGGTGGCCGCCCGCAGCGAGTACCGGCACTTCAACGCCGGCGGCGTACTGTTGGCGGAGGGCGCCGTCAGCGACGCCTTCTACGTCATCGCGGGCGGGCTCGTGGACAGCAACGTGCTGCTGCCGGACGGCTCCCGGCGACTCTTGGAGACGCTCGGGCCGGGCAACTATTTCGGGCTCACGGCGATGCTGACGACGGAGCCGAGCTTCGAGGAGTTCGTCGCGAAGAGCGACGTAACGCTGATCCGCGTGGACCTGGAGGCGCTGCGCCCCTTCGTCGAGAAGCGCCCGGAGCTGAAGGAGAAGCTGGTGCAGTTGGTGAAGGCCCGCTGGGATCTGGCCGAGGCGACGCAGGCGCAGAGCCGGCGGCGCTCGCGGCGGCTCACGCTGCGCGACATCCGCGTCGGCATCGAGCGCCGGCTGCGCCAGCCCCGCGAGTCCCGGTAGCCGTTGCGATGAGAAAACTCTTGCAAAGCGTCGTCGGCGCGGGTGTCATGCCGTCTCCTTAACAACCGACGGAGAACTTTCCATGACCCAGATCATCCGCACAGCGCATCTGCCGGCCGCGCTCGCCGCCTGCCTGCTCGGCGCCACCATCGCCGGCCCCGCTACCGCCGGCTGGAGCATGGACCCGGCGCGCTCGCACCTCGCCTTCGTGTCCATCAAGGCGAAGGACGTGGGCGAGGTGAACACGTTCCAGGAGATGTCTGGCAGCATCGGCGACGACGGCGCCGTGACCGTGTCCATGGCGCTCGACAGCGTCGAAACCCTGATCCCGATCCGCAACGAGCGGATGCGCGAGCTCCTGTTCAAAACCGCCGACTACAAGGACGCGACACTGACCGCGAAGATCGACCCCGCCATCATCGCCGGCATGCAGCCGGGCGAGATCCGCGAGATCACGGCCGAGGGCAACCTGTCGCTGCACGGCGCGACGCAGCCGATGATACTGAGCATGCAGGCGGCGAAGGTGGACGGCGGCACCGTGATGGTGGCAAGCAGCAAGCCGCTCATCGTCGATGCCGCCAAGTTCGGCCTCACCGACGGTGTCGAGAAGCTGCGCGAGATCGCCGGCCTGGACAGCATCAGCCATGCCGTGCCGGTGACCTTCGTGATGACCTTCGTGGACGTGGAATGATCGGCCGAAGCACCGGCGGCGTGGGCTGCCGGCGCTGCTTCTAGCGTCAGCGCGGCGCGGTCACAAACGCCTGCGCGACCCGCCGCAGCGTGCAGTTGCGCCGGATGCACCAGCGCACGTAGAGCACGAAGCCGGTGCCCGCGATGCCGAACACCATCACCGTGCCGGCGAGTTGCATCACAGGGTCTGCAACCATCAGGTTGAGCGTTGCCCACGCGGGAAAGCTGACGAGGGCGGCAAGGGCGAGCGCGAAGGCGAACGGCCAGCGCGCGCCGCAGTCTTTGCATCGGGTCATGGGTGGTAACTCCTGCAGATCGACGTCCGTGGTTGTTCAATGCTTCCGCTTTCGACGAATGCGGAGCTTCGCACCTGGACAAACGCTCGTCAACCGCTGCCGACTTTGGGGTCCGGCGTCGCCGACCACCGGGAGTGGGGGCGTCTCGCACCCGCGAGCCGGCAAGCCCGCGAGCGACCGGATCGTCCGCGTGCCCCTGGCAGCCTGTCCCTTACCGGCGCGTGGAAGCCACCGGCAGCCGCCTGTCCGCAACCGACCGACAGTGGACGACAGCTTGGAGTCCCGGTGCGGACGGACGACAAGGTGTGTCGAGGCGACAGCTACCGACCCAGAGCAGCTTTAGGAGTTGGGGGCCTTCCGTTGGCTGCGGGATATTGAGCCTGGACCCTTCTCCCGGGGCCCCTTTTCCCCGGAAGCTACAGGGTACGGTGACCGTTTCCGCGCACGCCTATCAATCACTCGTGCAACCTGCCGGCATCAGATTGCAGCATCTATGTCGGTGCGTGGGAAGTCGTCTCCTTGGAAGAGCAACTTCTCGTTGTAGACCTTCGCGAGCGCATAACTAAAGCAATCTCCGAAGTTCAGTCCCGCTGGATGCTGCCCCTTTCCGTATCGCAGGAAGCCTTCGAAGGCGACGTCAGATTGCGCCTGATCCGCCGCAATGATCTCTGCATCGAGGGTGGCCAGCAGCTCCGCCAACTCGGCAAGGCCGTTGTCGCGTTTTGCCACCATCCGGGATTCAAGCAGAGTGGCTGCCGATAGCCGCACGCGTTCGGCCTTCAACAAGGTCTCGATGAAAGACTGGTATCCCTGTTCTTTGCGTAGGATGGCGATCAGTGCTGATGTATCGACGATCATCGAGGTAGACCGTTCTCATCGTAGCCGATGACCTCGTCAGGCGAAGGATTTGGTTGCGGCAGGCGTGCGGCGTAGCGTTCGGCGATCGATTCAAGCTTCTGGCGACGGGACTCGAACTGGTGGCTGCGCCGCAGTCTGGCGACCTCGTGCCGCAGAAGGTCAAGGACGATCTGGGACTTCCCGCGACGGGTTACGGCCTGAATCTCCTGGAGCAAGGTTTCTGCTTCGCGGTTCTTGATGCTGATCGCCATCTTGCTGTTCCGGGCAGGTAGAACCAGGCGAAGATTCTATACCTTTGGCTGGGAACGGTCGAGGAACAACTTACGCGCCAGACTCCAACGGACACCGACATGGCCGTCGGGCGAGAACAACAGGGGCCAGGCTCAATCTATAGTGGCAAGTCGCCCTGCCCTGCACCGTCTGCTGATGCCGGTTCACTTCGACAAGGTCTGTGCCGAGCACGCCATCGACCACCGCCTCATCAAGCCCAGGACCCCCAGACCAACGGCATGGTCGAACGCTTCAACGGGCGCATCGCCGAGATCCTCAACACCACCCGCTTCCGCTCGGGAGAGCACCTGCGCGATACCCTCAAGCGCTACGTCAAGCTCTACAACCAACAGATCCCCCAGCGCGCCCTCAAGCACTCCGCCCCCATCGAAGCACTCAAACGCTGGTGCCACGAACGCCCTGACCTGTTCTGGAAGCGCCCCTATAATCTCCCGGGACTTGACACCCGTCGAATCCCGGAACCCCCTGATGCAACTGCGTACTGACCCCACACACCAGCCAGTCGCCGAAGCCTGGCATCTGGCGCAAGGCGATGCACGGGCGGTTCTTTACGCGGCTGTCCGCCTGGGGCAGCGGAGTGAGCAGCACGTCGCCCTCCGTCACGGACGCCTCACGTCTTTGGGACCGTAATCCGGCTCGCTGTCGGTATAGGCTCGGGCCAATCCCTCGCCGCCGAGACGCCCCCACCCGTCCCGCTCCGCGTCTGCGGCCAGGACCAATCGCTGGCAAGATGCCGGCGGTCCCAGTGCCCTGCTACCGCCTCTCGGACGGGAACGTCCAGACGATGGGCCCGACCTGGACGAGGTCCTCGCGGCCGGGCTCGCCGGGCTTCTTGCCGTAGCGCAACAGCTCCATCACGTCCGAGCTGACCAGCGGGTTAGTCGTGAAATAGGCATGGCCGAAGGCGTCGGTACGCTCGCCTTCGTAGACGATCACGTCGATCTGGCCGAGCCGCTTCAGGTCGTCCTGAGACGCCTGCTTGATGTCCTCGGGCCGCAGGTTGCCGACGCGGCTTTGGCTGCGGAACAGGATGCGGGAAACGAGCAGCGCCCTATCCTGCGGCGACGAGTAGACGGTGAAGCGACCACGCAGGGCGCGCGGCAAGCGCCCGCTGGGCCAGACCGTGAACACGTCCGGGTCCGACGCGAAGGACGTGATCATCTGTGCGGCGACCTCCATGTCGATGTCCGGCGAGAACAGCACGATGTTGTCCACCTTCAGCACCTCAGCCGGCTCCTTGCCCGCGGAGATCACCTCAGAGAACAGGTCGCGCACGGCGCCGAGCAGCAGCGCCGTGCCGCGGCTGTGGGCGAGGAGCTGCACGCGCTCGACGCCGGGCGTCGTCGCCAGCGTGCGGATGACCTTCCTCAGGTGGTTGCGGGCGTAGTCGGCGGACTCGGTGGTGCTGGTGTAGGAGGTCAGAAAATTGCCCGTCGCCGACGCGGGCCAGGTGAAGAAGGCGCACACCGGCTCGCGACCCAGGAAGTGGCAGAGCTCCGCGGCGGTGAACGCGGAGGTCTCGAACGTCTCGTTGAAGCCGTGCACGTAGAGCAAGACCTCGTTGCGCGGCGAGCTCGCGAGGCGCCGCTGCACCTCTTCCTGCAGTTGCCGCTTGGCGCTCAGGTGCTGCGACAGCGTGGCGTCGTCGCGGAACCTGAAGCCCTCGGCACCGATGCGGATGTCGTAGGGCTCCGGCGGAAAGGCGCCGATGCGCTGCACGCGCCCGAGGCTCAGGTCGAGGCCGCGCGTACGTTCGGCGAGCCGGCTCTCTTGCTCCAGCACGGACCAGGAGACATCGGGGCCGATCTTGACCTTGGCCGTGCCGAACTCGATGCGCTTGGCGCGTTCCTGGCCGTAGGGCAGACCGGTCTCGGAGCCGGTCTCCGGCGCGCGGTCGGTGATGTAGAGCAGATTCACGTCGGTGGTTGCGCCGCGGGCCTCGGCCGGCAGCGACAGCACCGGCTGACCGTCGGGCTCCAGATAGACCACCGGCGTCGGCATGAGCTGCCGCGGCGGGGTGGCGCAGCCGGCCGCCAGCAGCAGGCCGAGCACGAGGACGCTGAACGCGACGACACGACGACGGACCATGCGGTACTCCGGGGAAATGAAACGACTCCGCGGCCGAAGAGCTGGTCGCGTCGATCAGGCACTCTCGCATTCTATGCGAGCGCCGCCGGGAATTGTCCGACGCTCGCGATCAGCACACGGCGGAGGGGAGAAGCCGCGCCGCGGATGGACGCCGCCGCCCGACATCGGCGCCGAAGATCCGGCGCTTTCGGGTTAGCATGCCGGGCCAGTCGAGCCCTGACCCGTCAGCAGATCAGCACCGCCGCATGAACCAGCCGAAAGACCTCTCCGCAACCAGCGTTCCCATCGCAGGCACCGCCGCTGCGGCGGCGCCGGCAGTCGCGGACACTGGCCGCGGCGCCCGACAGCCCGGCCGTTGGCGCGATGCCATCGGCGCCTTCCGCGACCGCCGCGTCGTGACCATGCTGTTCCTCGGCTTCTCGGCCGGCATCCCGCTGTTGCTCATCTTCTCGTCGCTGTCGCTGTGGCTGCGCGAGGCCGGTGTGGAGCGCAACGCCGTCACCTTCTTCAGTTGGGCGGCGCTCGGCTACTCGTTCAAGTTCGTCTGGGCGCCGCTGGTGGACCGGCTGCCGCTGCCGTGGCTCACGCGACGCTACGGGCGCCGGCGCGGCTGGCTGCTGTTGGCGCAGCTCGCCATCGTGGCGGCGATTCTGCTCATGGCGTCGGTGGATCCCGCCCAGGGCGGCGATGCGCTGGTGCGCATGGCGCTGGCCGCGGTGATGCTCGGCTTCTCGGCGGCGACGCAGGACATCTGCATCGACGCCTATCGCATCGAGTCCGCACCGCCGGAACTGCAGGGCACGCTGTCCGCGGCCTACATCGTCGGCTATCGCATCGGCATGGTCACCAGCGGCGCCGGCGCGCTGTTTCTGGCGGCGGCGTTTCTATCGTCCGCGGAGTCCTACTCGTTCACCGCCTGGAGCCTGACCTACAACATCATGGCCGGCACCATGCTGGTGGGTATCGTCACCACCCTGGTGGTGCCGGAGCCCGAGCGCAGCCGCAAGCTCGCCTACCCCTATCCCGCGTCGAGCTACGCGCGGCTGGTATTGGTGTTTCTGTGCGCCGCGGCCGCCTTCGCGGGCACCTTCTTCTTCAGCGCCGGTGCCGCCGCCGCGCTCAAGGCCGCCGTCGGTGGCGGCGCCTTCGCGACCCTGCTGGTGGAGGCGGTGCGGCTCGCGCTCGCCATCGGCGTCGCCGGGCTCGTGGGCTGGGGGCTCGTGAGCTTAGGCACCGTAGACCGCGCCATGGCCGCCGAGACCTGGATCGCGCCGGTGCTCGACTTCTTCCGCCGCTACGGGCTCGCCACCGCGCTGTTGCTGCTCGCGCTGGTGGGGCTGTACCGGATCTCGGACATCGTGCTCGGCGTCATCGCCAATGTCTTTTATCAGGATCTCGGCTTCACCAAGCCCGAGATCGCCAAGGCCGTGAACACCTTCGGCGTGCTGGTCAGCATCGTCGGCGGCTTCCTCGGCGGCATCCTGGCCACCCGCTTCGGCGTCATGCGCATCCTGATGCTCGGCGCGGTCCTATCGGCGGCGACGAACCTCGCCTTCGTCGGCCTCGCCTACGCCGGCCATAACGTGCCGCTGATGTACGCGACGGTGTTCGCCGACAACCTCGCCGCAGGGCTCGCCAGCGCCGCCTTCGTCGCCTTCCTGTCCAGCCTCACCAACGTCCAGTTCACGGCTGTTCAGTACGCCATCTTCTCGTCCCTGATGACGCTGCTGCCCAAGACCCTCGGCGGCTATTCCGGCAGCATCGTGGACGGTATCGGCTACCCCGGCTTCTTCATCTTCACCACCCTCATCGGCGTGCCGGTGCTGGTGCTGGTGTGGCTGGCCGGCAAGAAGCTCGCGATTCGGGATGCGGCCACCGCCGGCTGAGCCGGGCACGGACGGGAGCGCCGACTCCCCTCGGCGTTCCGCGGCGCGAGCCGCGATTTCGATCGCCCAGACGGTGGTTTGCTTGCGATACGTTGCTGCTGCCGCCCGTGCCTGGAACTCGCCTGGCTGGGGCGGGCGTCACTCACTTTCGATTACGCTTCGCCATTGATCACCCCATCGTTGAAAGACAGGACGCCCGCCGATGGCTATAGAAAGAAACTCCGTTTCCTCTGAGCATTCAACCAACAGACGCCCTATGAGCTTCACCGAGCTCTATCTAGGCCACGTCAGTATCGACGACTTCAGAAGAAACCCGCGCGGGGAGCTTGGCACAAGAACTGCCACCCTTCACAAGGACGGCATCAAGAAGCTCCGCGAGAACTGGATCTATCGCGCCTGATTCAGTCGGTCGCATCTCTCCGTCGCGTCAGTCCTTCGCTTGTGCGAGCTGCGCGAGCTTCGGAACCGCCACACAGGCGACGTCGAAATAATGTCGGTCTTTCTCGACACCGATACAGTCATAGCCCAGCGACAACGCGGCGGCCAGAGTGGATCCGGCCCCTGCGAAAGGGTCGAGGACAACACCTTCCCCCAGTGGCAGAACCGCGCGAACCACTTGGCGCATGAAGTGCTGCGGCTTCAGGCTCGGGTGGGGCGCGAGCGCTCTTTCTTGCTTGCGGGTCGGTGCGGACGCGATGACATCACCAAACGGCTTGTCTTTGGACGGACGCCGAAAGCCACCCGTCTTCCACTTGCGAAGGTTGTCCTGCACCCTGCCCTCGATCGGCCTGCGAAACACCACCCAGGGCTCCCACATGGAGCGCGGCATGACACTGACTTGGCTGAATTCTTCGTGCGCCGCTTTCGGTCGGTCGCCGCCGCGCATGGTCATGGTCAGCCGGACGATCTCGGCCCTTCGCTCAAAGCCCGCGCCGGACAGTGCCTGCGACACGATGTAGGACACGAGGGGATTGGAGGCAACCACCACGTGCGCGCCGGGCACGAGCTTGGGCAAGAGCAGACGCCCCCAGGTGAAGAAGAAGCCGTGCAGCTCTTCAAGCTGGTCCTGCGTCAGCGTTGTGAAGCGCGGCAGCGGCGAGCGCTGATGGCCATCGAATGACGGAGGAATTCGCCACACACCGCCCTTGCCCGAGCGCAGCTTGGCCTGCTGTTCCGGGGAGTATTCGTGCAGGCCGTAGGGCGGGTCGGTGACCACCGCATGCAGGCTGTTCGGTTCCCGGCTCTCGATCCAGTCGAAACAGTCCGCATGGTGCAGCATGACTCCGCCGAGGTCACACGGCGGTGCCCAGTCATCGATTGCCGGCAGCTCGCGCTGGACCGGGGTTTGCGGCGAGTGACGCAGCCGGTAGACGCCGCGCTCTTCGCGCACGAACAACTCCGGCGTATTCAACCGGAGATAGGAGCGAATCGATGACGGCGGCGTATCCCCTGTAATCTTCCGGACGCGCGCTTCGATCTCTTGCACGGTCAGGGGCTTCGAGGTCAGCGCCATCACGTAGACGATGGCGTCGCGGACCGTGCCGGGGGCTTTTCTGGGTAGCGTTTCGCTCATGGCGGGAGTCTAGACGTCGGGACGTCTAGGGTCAACAGGGAACATCGACCGCGAAATTGTGCTGCGATCGGGGTGCGGCGCGAATGGGAAGGCGCCGGCCAATTCGCCGGCATGAGCGCGGCGGGCCGCCGCGCGGGCCGGCTGAGGCCGGCGTACCCAGGGTCAGCGCAGTTGGCCGTCGGGGCCGACGACCTGCTCGATGATGGCGCGGATGCCCGCGTGGCTCATGTCCGGCCCGAAGGCGTGGCGGAGCGGCGGCCCGGGGAACTGCTTCCGGCTTGCTGCGGGCGCTGATGCAGGAGCCGCAGTATCCGGTGGTGCCAGCCCGACCCTTGGGAGACGCGAAAACTCCGGAAAATCTCGCATGTGAAAGAATCGATGTCGGCGGGTATCCTTGTATATCTAAAACGTTACTTTTAGTTTGCAACAATGATACCTCGCGCCGTTCGCTCAAAAGTCGAAGCTGCCCTGGCACGCCAGGCCGCGGTCGCCCTCATCGGGCCGCGCCAGGTCGGCAAGACCACCCTCGCCCACGAGATCGCCAAGACTCGGCCGTCCATCTACCTGGACCTCGAGGCCGCGGCGGACCGGGACAAGCTCTCCGAGCCGGTGCTCTTCCTGGATAGACACGTCGACAAGCTCGTCATTCTCGACGAGATCCACCGGGTGCCTGCCCTGTTCGAGGCGCTCCGCGGGATCATCGACGCCGGCCGGCGCGCCGGACGCCGTACAGGACGCTTCCTCATCCTGGGATCGGCGACCATCGACCTGCTGCGCCAGTCCGGGGAAAGCTTGGCCGGTCGAATCACCTATGTGGATCTCGCCCCGCTGACGGTTGACGAAGTAGACCGCGGCGACCTCGAGCAGCTTTGGCTGCGCGGCGGATTCCCCGACAGCTTCTTGGCGGCCACCGACGACGACAGCCTGGCGCTGCGCGAGAGCTTTGTCCGCACCTATCTGGAACGCGATGTGCCGATGTTCGGACCGCGCATCCCGGCGGAGACCCTGAGACGCCTCTGGACCATGCTGGCGCACAACCAGGGCACCCTGCTCAACGCCTCACGCCTGGCCTCGAGCCTGAGTGTGTCGGCGCCAACCGTCAGCAGTTACATCGACCTGCTGGTGGACCTGCTTCTGGTACGCCGACTGCCGCCGTTCCATGCCAATGTGGGCAAACGTCTGGTCAAATCCCCGAAGACCTATGTCCGGGACAGCGGCCTGACGCATGCACTACTCAACATCGAGACTGTCGAGGATCTGCTCGGGCACCCCGTGTCCGGCCCGAGCTGGGAGGGTTTCGTCATCGAGAACCTGGTCACGGCTGCCCCAAGCCGAACCCAGACCAGCTTCTACCGCACGGCAGCCGGCGCCGAGATCGACCTGCTCCTGGAGCTTGGCGGCAGCCGGGGCACTTGGGCGGTCGAGATCAAGCGCAGCCTCGCGGCCAAGCCCCAGCGCGGCTTCTACAACGCGGTCGAGGACATCCAACCGGCGAAGGCCTTCGTCATTCATGCCGGCGAGGACCGTTATCCGATCGCGGAGAGTGTCGAGGCGGTCGGGCTGCGGGAGATGGTTGGACTGTTGAGTGGGGGGACGACCGAGAGCTGATGGCCGCCGGGGCGCGTACGGAAGCTGGTGCCGAGGACCGAGATGGGCGCGGCTCCTGCCCGCGCGGGCCGGCTGAAGCCGGCGTACCCGGGGTCAGCGCAGTTGGCCGTCGGGGCCGACGACCTGCTCGATGATGGCGCGGATGCCTTCGTGGTTCATGAGCCGCCCGAAGGCGGGATGGTTGCGCAGGGCCTCGATGTTGCCGGACATGACGAGCCCCATGAGCTCGGGGTCGGCGAGCGCGGCTTTAAGCTGGGGATCCTGCTGCAAGGCCATGATGGACTCCATCACACCCTGATCGCCGATGAGGCGGCGTTGCAGACCCTCGATGTCGGCCGCCGAGACGGCCGCGGCCGGATCGGCGCCCGTCGGTGCGCCGGGCGCAGCCCCCCAAGCACCCGCGGCACCACCACCCGTATCGTCGGCGCGGCTCATGCGCCGCACGCGGGAGGCGTCGACGGTGACCTCACCAAGCGCGGGGGTGCGGATGCGATAGACGCCGTCGGCAAGGCTGAGCGGCTCGCCGACGACGACGCTGCCGTCGTCAAGCTCGAAGCGGGCAAGGTCTCCGGCGCCGACGGCAAGGCCCGCCACGGCAAAGGCGCCGGCGAGCAGCAGGGCGGGCAGAGAGCGTCCGAGGTTGGTGCTGGGCATGGCGGCGGCTCCTCAGGCGAGGCCCATGATGGCGCGAAGCTCCGCGCTGGTGACCACGTGGCAGTAGATCATGTTGATGATGGCCAGCTCCTGCTCATGCAGCGCGTCGGTGCCGGCGGCGCAGCAGTCCTCCACCAGCACGACGTTGAAGCTCTCGTCGGCGAGGCTGCGCACCGTGGAGCTCACGCACTGATCGGTGTAGATGCCGGCGACGATGACGTTGCGGATGCCCATGTTGCCGAGCACGAGCCGCAGATTGGTGCCGGTGAGCGCGCTGTCCGTGGTCTTGGTGACGACGATCTCGCCGGGCGCGGGCGCGAGCTCCGGCACGATCTGCGATGCCTCCGTGGTGAGCGGCATCAGCAGGTTGTTCCAGCCCGGCATCTTCTGGCTCAAGGAGCGGTCGCGACCGTCCTCCAGCAGGCAGGCGATGCGCGCATGGATCACGTCGATGCCATTGGCACGGAAGCTGTCCTGCAACGCGCGCAGGCGCGGGATGACGGTGCCGCGCATGCGCTCGTGGAACGGCGCCCAGCGCGCGCGCTCGGCGGGATCATCATGCAGCGCCATGCCGTAGTTCTGCACATCGATGCAGAGCAGCGCGGTCTCGGCCGGCGGCAGGTGCAGCTCCTCGGGCTCTGGTGCGCCCTGGTAGTAGAAGGAGCGGTGGCGGGTTTTCCAGGACATGGGCGTCTCCTGTGCGCGGGCTTCGGGAGCGCCCCACTGTGCCAGATTGCGCGCGGCGGGCACAGGGCGCCGGTCACACGCCGCCGGCATGCGGCTCGCGAGCGCTGCGAATCTTCAATGCCTTCGGTGCGCGAATCCCTAGAATTCCGCTGCACTATCACCCATGCGACCAAAGCTCCGACGAGAACGACGATGAAACAGACCCTGCTCCAAGAGAAGTACCCCGTCTACACGCTGGAAGTGCCGAAGGAGGAGTGCCGCTATGCCGACGTCGACGCGATCCTGACCTATCTGCGCGACTGCGTCGAGGCGCACCCGGTGGCGCAGATGATCGCCGAGTTTGACCATCACGCCCACACCAGCGCGCTGCCGGAGGGCGAGATCGCAGGCGACATCAAGGCCGCCAAGCACGTCGTGTTTTGCTTCGGCACGCACCTGCCGAACCCGCACGTGATGGCCGTGCGCCCGCGCTCTATCGGCGTCGCGGACATGGGCGATCGTTTCGTCTTGAGCTTCCTGGAGGCGCCGATGCCGCTCGCGAACAACGCCATGGAGTCGTGGGTGAAGGCCATGGTGTCGCAGGCCGACGTGGCCGCAGCCTGACCACCGGCCAAACCGGTGCGGCCTCAGCCGCACCCGGACCGAGATCGGAATCGAGACTGGACGCGAGCAATCCCGCGCCCGCCGCCGATCAGGCCCCGACGCGCCCCTTCGCCACGGTCTCGGCGGTAATCTCCCCCGCCGCCATCCGCTCCACCTTCGCGAGCACCTGGGCTTCCAGGTCGCGCTTGAACTGCGCGACGCGCGCGAGCAGCGCCGCGTCGCCGACGGCGAGGATCTGCGCCGCCAAGAGCCCCGCGTTGCGGGCGCCGTCGATGGCGACGGTCGCCACCGGCACGCCGGGCGGCATCTGCACGATGGACAGGAGCGAGTCCTGCCCGGACAGGGCCTTGCTCTTCACCGGCACGCCGATGACCGGCAGCGGCGAGATGGCCGCGGCCATACCCGGCAGATGGGCGGCGCCGCCGGCGCCGGCGATGATGACCTTGAGCCCGCGGTCCATGGCGCTCGCGGCATAGTCGTAGAGCCGCTTTGGGGTGCGGTGCGCGGAGACGATGGTCATCTCGAAGGGCACGCCGAGCTCCGTCAGCGCGTCGGCGGCGGCCTGCATGACCGGCAGGTCGGAGTCGCTGCCCATGATGATGCCCACCAGCGGGGCCGATGCTGCGGGGTCGCTCATGCGATCTCCTCTCCTTCGATGCGGATCAGCGCGCGCACCTGTTCGGCCTTCGCGCGGGCCTGCTCGACGTCGGCGTCGAGCACGGTGACGTGGCCCATCTTGCGATGGGCGCGGGTCTCGGCCTTGCCGTACAGGTGCACCGAGACGCCCGGGATCGCGAGCGCCGCGCGCAGCCCGCGGATGACGGGCCGGCCCTTGAAGCCGGGCTCGCCGAGTAGGTTCAGCATCGCCGCCGGGCAGAGCAGGTCCGTCGCGCCGAGCGGCAGGCCGGCGATCGCGCGCAGGTGCTGCTCGAACTGGTCCGTGGTGCAAGCCTCGATGGTGTAGTGGCCGGAGTTGTGCGTGCGCGGCGCGACCTCATTGACCAGCAGCTCGCCGGCCTCGGTCAGGAACATCTCGACGCCGAAGATGCCGACCCCCATCAGCGCCTCCACGGTGTCCACCGCGAGCCGCCGGGCCGCCGCCGCGGTGGCGGCATCGATGCGCGCCGGCGCGATGAGCAGGTCCAGCACGTTCTCGGCCGGGCGCATGCACATTTCCACCACCGGATAGGCGACGGTGCCGCCGTCCTGCCCGCGGGCGACCATGACGGCCAGCTCGAGCCGCGCCGGCACGAAGCGCTCCACCAGCGACGGCACCGGCAGATGCTTGGCGAAATCGGCGGCCTCGCGCATCACCTGCACGCCGCGGCCGTCGTAGCCGCCGCGACGGGCCTTTTGCACCAGCGGATAGCCGAAGGCCGCGAAGGCTTCGGCCGACGGCGCATCCGCGGCCTCGAACCCGGCGCTCGGGATGCCGGCGTCGGCCAGCACCTGCTTCTGGCGCAGCTTGTCCTGGATGTCCGCGAGCAGCCCGGGGCAGGGGTAGATGCGATGGCCCTCGCGCAACAGCTCGGCCAGCACGTCGGTGTCGATATCCTCGATGTCGAAGGTCGTCACGTCGCAGGCCGTGACCAGCTCGCGCAGCGCCGCCGGGTCGTGGTAGGTGCCGACGATCTGCTGGCCGGAGAGCTGCCCCGCCGGGCTGTTCGGGTAGGGGTCGAGCACGGTGCAGACGCAGCCGATGCGCTTGGCGGCGGCCACCAGCATGCGCCCGAGCTGGCCGCCGCCGATGATGCCGATATGCGCGACGGGGTAGGGGTAGCGATCTTCGCCGATGCTCATGTGCTGGCGCCCGCCTCGCGCCGCAGGCGCTCGCGGGTCTCCTCGAAGGCGGCCTTGGCCATGGCGAGCCGGACCTGGATCTCCGGCTCGTAGGCGATGGCGAAGTCGAGAAAGGTGCGCGCCACGAGCGACAGCTCCCGCCCGCGCCAATACACCAGATGCCAGCGGCGCATGATCGGGAAACCCTGCACGTCGAGCAGCGCAAGCCCGCCGCCGACGCTCTCCAGCCGCAGGGAATGCAGCGACAGCACCGAGATGCCCAGACCGCCGACGATGGCGTGCTTGATGGCCTCGTTGCTGCCGAGCTGCATGCGCACGCGCGGGGTCAGGCCGTGCTCGTTGAAGCACTTGACGACGGCATCGCGGATGCCGGAGCCCGGCTCGCGCAGGATCAGGTTCTCCTCGACCAAACGGTCGAAGGGGATGTCGTGCTCCAGCGCCAGCGGGTGGTCGACCCGCGCGACCACCACCAGGGGGTTCGGTGCGAACGGGATGGACTCGACCTGGTCGTGGTCGTCCCGAGGCTGGCCCGCGACGTAGAGGTCGTCGTCGTGGGCCATCAGGCGTTCCAGAATGTGCTCGCGGTTGGTGACGCCGAGGGACACCTCGATGCCCGGATACTCCTTGCAGAAGGCCCCCAGGATCTCCGGCGCGACGTATTTGGCCGTGGTCACGACGCCGAGCCGCAGGCGCCCGCGCTTCAAGCCCTTCAGGTCGGAGAGCTTGACCTCCAGGTCCGTCAGCGTGCCGAGGATCTCGCGACAAGCGCCATAGACCTCGCGGCCGGCGTCGGTGGGCTCCACGGTGCGGCCCACGTGGCGGAACAGCGGCGTGCCCAGGGTCTCGGACAGCTTCTTGATCTGCATCGACACCGTGGGCTGGGTCAGGAACAGCTCCTCGGCGGCGCGCGTAAAACTGCCGAGCCGCACGATGGCCTCCAGCAGTTGCAACTGGCGCAGCGTGGCGTGGCGGATGAGATAGTCCGCGCCCCCGGGAAAGGGGTAGCGGCCGTCGTGGGCGTGGGACATGCTGGCGTTGCCGTGCGCACTTGGCGTCTGCCGCCGCTGCCGGCCGCGCGGCCGTTGGGCCGAGTCGGCCGCAGGCGGCTCGTCAGTGCTTCCGCTGCGATTCACCGTCGTCGAGCAAGACGCGGCAGCATAGCGCGATCACGCGCCCTGCTCCAGCGGGGCGCGTCAATGCAACGCGTTGTTAGGGCCACGGACGGATCGAGCGCCTAGGCGGCGCCGTTCCGGCGGGCGTGCCGCCGGCCGGGCTCAGTCGGGCCAGATGCGCGGTGCGGCCTGGAAGGGGTCGTCGCGCTGCGGCGGCAGCGCCGGGCCGCCGGTGGCGTCGGCGGTCTTCTCGGTGCTGCCGCGGCGGCGGCTGGTGGCGGCGCTGGTGCGCCGAGCCGGGGTCGCGGTGCTGGTGCCCTCTGCGGTCGCCTGCTCTTCGCTCATGGACCTCGCTCCTCAGTTGTCAGCTTTCAGTTGTAAGCTTTCAGTTGTCAGCTTTCAGTTGTCAGCTTGTAGAAAGCCATCGACGCGCTCGGCGAAGGCCTCCGCAGCGGCGCTGATCTCGTCGCTGTCGTCGTCCGCGAACAGCGCCAGGTTCACATAGGTGCGCCCGAAGCTCTGATTCGGGTAGACGCCGGTCGCTTCCGACAGGTCCGCGACCTGGTCCAGAAAGTCCCGCAGTGCGTCGTAGTCCGCAAACTCGATCCGGCGCTCCAGTCGCAGCGGTCGCTGCCGACGGCGCCAGCCGTGCGCCGGCGTCGGCGGCGCGCTCGGGGGACCCGCTGCGTCAGAAGTAGGCCCGGTCATCGCGACTTCCCGCCGGTGCGACGCCGAGCGTCTCGAGCCAGGCGTCGATCTCGCCCGCGTGGTGCTGCTCTTCATGCAGCAGCCCGCCGAAGAAGGCAGCGTTCTCGACATCGCCGATGCGCCGGCAGAAGTCCGTCGCCTCTTGGTACAGCGCGACGATCTCCGCCTCCAGCACCTGATCCTGCAGCAGCAGGTCGACCAGATTGCGCGCGACGCCCGCCGGGCGCAACTGCGAGGCGTTGGGCGCGACGCCCAAGCCCAGCATGCGCTTCACGAGCCGATCCGCGTGCTGGAGCTCCTCGACCACCTCGCGCCGAAAGCGGTCGCCGGCGTCCTTGAGGCCCCAGGCGTCGGCGAGCCCGGCCTGGGTCATGTACTGCTGCACGGCAGAGTACTCCAGGCTGAGCGCGCGGCCGAGGTAGCCGAGGGTGCGCGGATGGATGGAGGCGGTACGCATGGGGTTCAGGTGCTAGGTTCTGTGCCAGGTGCTAGATGCCAGGTGCTAGGTGCTGGGTGCTAGGTGCTAGGGGGGCGAGGCCTCAGACCTGCCAGGGTACCGAGCGGGCGAAGGGCCGAGGGCCTAGGGCCTAGGGCCTAGGGCCGAGGAGGGCGCCCTTGGCCCTATTGCCCTCAAGCGACTTGTCGCCATAAGGCGCCGCCCAGCAATCCGGGGGCTAACCCCTAGCCCCTAGCCCCTAGCCCCTAGCCCCTCACTCAGCGTTTCCGCCCTTGGGCAGAACAGGCTCCACCTCGCGGTGCGGGCGGGCGATGATGTGCGCGGCCACCAGGCCGTCGCCGACGCGCTCGCAGGCGTCCGCACCGGCGCGCACCGCCGCGTTGACTGCACCGGTCTCGCCGCGCACCAGCACGGTGACGTAGCCGCCGCCGACGAACTCGCGACCGATCAGGCGCACTTCCGCCGCCTTGGTCATCGCGTCCGCCGCCTCGATGGCCGGCACCAGGCCGCGGGTTTCGATCATGCCGAGGGCGATGCCCATGGTCTCGCTTGCCATTTTTTTACTCTCCGTTGGGATTGTGCGCCGGGGGTCAGCGTCCCGACTTCAGGTACTAGGTGCTAGGTGCTAGGTGCTAGGTGCTAGGTACTAGGTACTAGGTGCTAGGTGCTAGGTGCTGGAGCCTAGCCCCTAGCCCCTAGCTCCTAGGCCCTCACTCAGCGCCGCCCTTGGGCAGCACCGGCTCCACCTCGCGGTGCGGGCGGGCGATGATGTGCGCGGCCACCAGGCCGTCGCCGACGCGCTCGCAGGCGTCCGCACCGGCGCGCACCGCCGCGTTGACTGCACCGGTCTCGCCGCGCACCAGCACGGTGACGTAGCCGCCGCCGACGAACTCGCGACCGATCAGGCGCACTTCCGCCGCCTTGGTCATCGCGTCCGCCGCCTCGATGGCCGGCACCAGGCCGCGGGTTTCGATCATGCCGAGGGCGATGCCCATGGTCTCGTTCGCCATTGCGTTGTCTCCGTCTGTGTCAGCTCGTTGAAAACCTGCCTAGCGGTCCCGGTGCGCGGCGCGACCGGGCGGAATTCTCGTTGTCGCAGCGACTCAGCGCCGTTGGTCGCCCGGCGCGAAGGTGTCGCCGGACTGCTTGAGGAGCGGCTCCAGCTCCGCATGCGGCCGGGCGATGATGTGCGCGGCCACCAGGCCGTCGCCGACGCGCTCGCAGGCGTCCGCACCGGCGCGCACCGCGGCATTGACGGCGCCGGTCTCGCCGCGCACCAGCACGGTGACGTAACCGCCGCCGACCCATTCGCGGCCCACCAGGGTGACCTCGGCCGCCTTGGTCATCGCGTCCGCCGCTTCAATGGCGGGAACGAGACCGCGGGTCTCGATCAAGCCGAGTGCAATACCAAGCCGACGTTCGGCCATGTGTCGATCCTCGTTGTGAGCGCGGGCGTCATGCGGCCTGTGCGCGGTCTGTGGTCTGCGGTGCCGCCGTCTCGGTGGCGCCGCTGTCGGTTGCCTGTGCCGGGGCGGGTTTCGCGACCTCCTCCGGCTCCCAGTCGTCGATAATCCCGCCGATGGTGAGATCGGTCAGGATGTCCGGGTCGCCCATCGCGAAGCGCCCGGCGGAGCCGCTCACGGTGAACACCCAGTTGCCGGGGCGCGTCCCCACGGGGTCCGTCGCCACCAGCAGCTTGCCCTTGCGGTCTTGCAGAATCCGCAGGCTGCTATGGTCGAGGCCCGCCACCCGATGCGTGCACACCAGCGTGCCAACGACCTGGTTGATCTCCATGCCGCGCGCCTCGTTCAGACCCGATCCGGGTCCCAGTTGTCGATGATCCCGACGATGGTCAGATCGCTCGGGTAGGACTTGCTGCCGGCGGCCTCGCGGGCGGCGGAACTACCGACGCAGATCACCCAGTCGTCCGGCTTGCAGCCGATGGCGTCCACCGCCACGGCCTGCGCGCTGCCGTCCTGCACGACTTGCAGGTGCTTGTGCTCGAACTCCGGAATCCGGTACGTGCTCACCAGGGGCCTCACGACGCGACAGATCTTCATGGCCGTTGCAAACCCTCAGTGCGCCGCGGCGGCGGCCGGGGCCAGCGACGAGCCGACCACCTCGATGGGCGCCTGCGCATCGCAGTCGCGCACGGCCCGCAGGCAGTGCAGCAGCCCGTCGTCGCAGAGCCTCGGATAGCGTGC
Source organism: Thiohalocapsa sp. ML1 (assembly GCF_001469165.1). Lineage (GTDB taxonomy): Bacteria > Pseudomonadota > Gammaproteobacteria > Chromatiales > Chromatiaceae > Thiohalocapsa. The sequence goes on from NZ_JABX01000026.1 coordinate 61,556, forward strand.
CTTCAGCGCTGCCGCGACGCGCTCGCAATGCCCCACCGCCCGCTCCCGCGACCCCGGCACCTTGCCGTGGTAGTCGAAGCGCACGACGATAGGCACGGGCAACTGCCGCGATACGTTGAGCCCCGTAAAGATCTTGATGCCGACATCCAGGTCCGCGGCGCCCTCCTCCACCGTGCTCAGGTACGCGAAGTACGTGAGATTGCGCAGTTGGATCTCCTCGAAGCCGATGCCGGCGCCAATGAAGCGCTCCGCGTGGCCGATGTCGGCATAGCCGCCGGCGTGGTAGCTCCGCACGTAGTCGATCTGCGAGAGGTTCTGCTCGATCAGCCAAGCGATGAGCCGGGTCATGCCGTCCCAGGCCGAATCGCCCGGGGGCTGCGCCAAGCGCGCGGCCTTGCCCGGCGCATGCGCGCGCACCAGCTCCAGGATGCGTCGGCGCGCCTCGTCGGCGGTCAGACCTTGGGTGATCTCGTGGACCTTGCGGGCGTCGAGCCACTGCTCGAGGTCGCACCAGCCGTCGGCATCGGGCACATGCACGCGGATGGCATCGGTGTCCGTGTCCATGCCGATCAGCAGCAGGTCCACGGAGGCACCGCAGCAGAAGCCGTTCTCGACCGCCTGGCGGAAGGCCCGCAGGCGCTCCCAGCCCTCGCGGGCGGCGGCGGCGTCGTCCGAGCCGTGCTTGGCGCAGCCCTGGTGTGCCGGGTCGACGCTGCTGAAGTGATACAGCACCACCTTGAGATAGCGCGTCGGTGCGTCGGCGGTGTTCGGCACGCCTTCGCGGAAGCGCAGAAACTCGGTCTCGACCCACTTCTCAACGGTGTTCTCGATGTCGAACAGCGAGCCCGCGTAGGACTTGCGCCGCACCGCACCATAGGGCAGCCGCAGCACGTAGCTGATGGCGTGCGCCAGCCGGCCGTCGGCGCAGGGCGTGATGTCCATCAGATGGAAACCGCAGTCCTGCAGCAGGGCCTGGAAGGCCGCACCGTCCCGGCCCCGGAGCGGGTCGGCGGTGTAGAACTCGTCGCTGAAGCGCCGGTAGGTCTCGAAGACGCAGGCGGCAAACAGCCGGCGCATGTCGAGCCCGGTCACCCAGGTCGCCTCCAGGATGTGCGCCGGCAGCTCGAAACCGAGCTCGGCGCGGGCGATGCCCTGGGCACGCTCGATGAAATCGGGCTCGCAGCGCTCCGTGGCGATGCGTTGCAGCACCGGCACGATGGCATCGAAGGCGCCCTTCACGGCCGCCTCGTAGGCATACAGGCGCTCGTTGGCCGCCGCGTCGGTGAGCGGGTGCAGGCGCCCGCGCGCCATGCCCGGAGCAGGCGCCGGGCTCGGCGCAGCAGCGGCCGGCCGGCTCGGCGCCGCCGGTCGGCGCACCACCGGGGTTGCGCTGCGCGCCCGGCTGCGCATGCGCTCGGCGGCCGCGTCGGCCGCGGTGCGCTCTGCGCGCGTTGCCTCGCCGGCCAGCGCGCGCTGGCCCGTGCCGCGCGGGCGCGCGTCGGCACCGGCGAGCGGGGCTGGCGCGAGCGGCAGACGGCTCGGCGCGGGCGCGGCGACCGGGGTCGCTAGACCTCGGCTGCGCGGCGATGGCTTAGGACGGCCTGGCATGGCTTTGCTCGCTTGCGCTCAGTGCGACCGATCAGCCCCGGGCGCCGCCGGAGTAGGTGATCAGCGCACCGCGGTCCGTGCTGCCGGCGGCGCCGGTGACCCGGCTCGTGGGCACGGTCCCGCCTTCATTGCGCTTGCGCTCCACCGGCGGCATGGCGGCCATTGCACCCGGGCGGGTCGGATTGCGCCGACGCGCGGACACGCCCTCGGTGCCGGTGACCCGATCGCCGCGCTCCCAGTCGTCGCCGGTGATCTTCTTGCCCGCGCTCTGACCCTCACCCGTGACGCGGTTGCGCTCCGGCGCCTCTGCCTCGGGCGCCTCCGCCCCGGCATCGGCGGCGGGCGGCTGCATGGCCATCAGGTTCGGCCGCAGCCGGTTGACGTCGAAGCGGGCCTGCTCGGTGCCGGTAATCTTGCCGGTGCCCATGCCGAAGGGGCCGGTGATGTGGTGGCTGGATTCATACGCGGTGCCGGTGACGCTGCTGCGCTGCTCCCGACTCGCGAGGGCCGCCTGCGCCGGCGAGCTGACACTGAAGCCCTGCGGGGAGGCGCCCGGGGCGTCGCCGCCGCCGATGGGGCGCGGGAAGTCCGGCTGACCCGGCTGGGCGCCGTTGCCGCCGCAGACCTCGGCGAACTGATCCGCACCGACGTACGGCGTGCCGGTGAGCGGCTCGCAGGCGCCCTTACCGGCGCCGGTCATACCGCCGCCGAAGCTACGCCCGCCCGCCTGCGCCGAGCTGAGCCCCGGCTGCAGGCCGGTCATGACCGGACCGGGAGTCATGGCCATGGGGCGGATGCGGCGCTGGATCTCCTGCTGCTGGCGCGGCTCGCAGTAGTCGGCGGCCTGGTCCAGCCCCGCGTAGGGCGTACCGGTGATGGCCTTGCAGGTGCCGGGCTCGTCGCCGGTGACCTTGCCCGAGCGCCCGGTTTGGGTGCCGGAGACGACCCGTCCCTTGTAGGTGTGCATGACGCCGACCTTCGGCGGCTCGGGCTTCGCCTCGACCTTGCAGGCCTGGTACTGGGCGGCGTCGATGTACTCATCGCCCGTGACCAAGCGGCAACTGCCGGGCTCATCGCCGGTGACCTTCTCGGAGCGCCCGACGCGGGTGCCGGTGACCGAGCCGCCGGACAGGGTCTGGGACAGGCCGACCTTCGGCGGGACGATCTCGGTGCCGATGTCCGATGGCGACGTGTACTGCGTGCCCGTGGGCCGGATCTGGGCGCCGAGCTCGTCGCCGGTGACCTTGCCCGAACGGCCGACCATATTGCCGGACACCGGCTTGCCGCCGAGGGTCTCGGCCAGGCCGATCTTGCGCGGACTCGGCTCCGGACGGACGCTGCAGAAGGCCTCGTACTGGTTCGGCGACAGGTACTCGGTGCCGGTGATGTTCTTGCAGGTGCCGGGCTCGTCGCCGGTGACCTTGCTGGAACGGCCGACCTCGTTGCCGGTGACCCGCTGGCCATGGCCGGTGGGGCTGACGCGCACCTTGGGGGCGCCGACCGCGGGGTCGGTCTGGCAGAACTCGCGGAAGATGTCCGCGCCCATGTATTCGGTGCCGGTGATGGTGCGGCAGGTGCTCGGCTCGTCGCCGGTGGTCTTGACGCTGCGCCCGACCTTAGTGCCGGTGACGCGCTGGCCCATGGCCGTCTCGGTGACCGCGACCTTCCACGGCTGATCCGCGGCGCCCTGGAGCTCGCGCGGCTTGGCCGGTCGCACGCGGCCGGCGGGCGCCGAGCGGCGCTCCCCGGCACCACCATTGGTGGCACGCGCGGCGCGAACCTTTTGCGCCAACTCGCGACCCGTGAGCTTGGGGTTGGCCTGGCGCGCCAGGCTGGCGGTGGACTGCGCCCCGCTCGCGGCACTCTTGCCGCGGCTGGACAGCGCCGCGCGGCGCGCCAGCGACTGCATGCGCCCGGCGGGCTTGACCGCCAAAACCGCGTCCACGCGCTTATTGCGAGGGCCGTTCTTGCCGCCGTTCTTGCCGTGCCCGTTGCCCAGGCTGCTCTGCGGCTTGGGCGCACCGGGCTGGTGGGCGAAGCTGCTCAGGTCCGCGGTCGGCTTGCCGGCGTCCTTGCGCTCGCCATTGCAGCCGCAGCCGCAGCCGCCTGGCTTGGCCGGCGCCGACGCGGATGCCGCCGGCGGGGTGCGGACGCGATCGGCGCTGCGCTGCGCACGGCGGCCGTCCTGCGCAAGTGCGGCGCGCCGCTGGCGGGCCAGGGCGCGGCTCGACTGGCTGGGCGAGGGCGCGGCGCGGCTCCCGCGCGGCGCGTTCGCCGTCAGCGGTGCGGCCATCGGGCGCGGCCGCGCTGCCGGGGCGGGCGCTGCTGCCGGCGCCGCCGCGGTGGCCGGGGCGGCAGCACGGGCGTTGTACCGAGTGCGCTCGGGCGTGCTGGAACGGACCCCTTGCTTGCCCCGGGTCGACATGGCCTTGCGCCGGGCCAGGGCGGCTTCTCGACCACTCGATTTCAGGTTCGCTTTGCTTGCCATGTCACTCGTCCGGGGGCTGGTTGTCTGGGGCTGCGATGAGCTCGTTTGCGATGCGGCAGGCGTACCGCGCCCGGATGCGGCCGGCCGGCCCAGCTCCGGGTAGTGGAGCCGATCGCTCGGCGCACCGGCGGCGCCCGCCAAATGCATGAAGACCGCGAAGGCGCCGGTGGGCATCGTTGAACAGGCTCGGCGGCGCGGCGCATCCGCGGGAGCGCGCGAACGCGCCGCGTCGCACCGCGGCGCCCGCGCTCAGGGCATCAGGCCCGGCCTTGGAACACCACGAAGCAGGAGCCCTGGCTCTGGGTGTAGTTGTCGTAGCCGGTGATGCGCACGTGGTGATCGGGGTACGAGCGATGGCAGCCCTCCAGCTCCCCGACCACGTTGCCGAGATCGGTCTCGCCGAAGAACGGCAGCTTCCACATGGTCCAGTAGTCGCTCATGGCGTCGGCGGGGTGGACGTGCTCAATGGCCGGCGTCCAGCCCTGGGCGATGATGTAGGCGATCTGGTCGTAGATCTCCTGCTGCGACATCGGCGGCAGGAAGCCGAAGGTCTCCAGCGTACGCTTGGTCTGGTAGTCGCCCGTGGTGCTCTGAGGCATGGTTCTTGCTCCTGATTGGAATTCGGGTTCGGGTGTGTTCGGAATTCGCCGATTCGGTGTGCCGCGGCGTTCGGCGCTTGCCTAGGGCCAAGCGCCAAAGACCGGAGGCGTCGCTCGGCCGAGGCTGTCCTCGGCCCTAGGCCCTCGGCCCTCTCTTACCGCACATCCAGCTTGTCGACGGTGTCGAACTCGAACTTGATCTCTTTCCAGGTCTCCATGGCGATGGCCAGCTCCGGGCTGTGCCGCGCGGCCTCGGTCATGATGTCGCGGGCCTCCTTCTCCAGCTCGCGACCCTCGTTGCGGGCCTTGACGCAGGCCTCGACCGCCACGCGGTTGGCGCAGGCGCCGGCCGCGTTGCCCCAGGGATGACCCTGGGTGCCGCCGCCGAACTGCAGCATGGAGTCGTCACCGAAGATCGTGACCAGCGCCGGCATGTGCCAGACGTGGATACCGCCGGAGGCGACGGCGAAGACGCCCGGCAGGGAGCCCCAGTCCTGGTCGAAGAAGACGCCGCGGGAGCGATCTTCCGGCACGAAGGACTCGCGGAGCTGATCGACGAAGCCGAGCGTGGAGGCGCGGTCGCCTTCGAGCTTGCCGACGACGGTGCCGGTGTGCAGATGGTCACCGCCGGACAGGCGCAGGCACTTGGCCAGCACGCGGAAGTGGATACCGTGCTTGGGATGACGGTCGATAACCGCGTGCATGGCACGGTGGATGTGCAGCAGCATGCCGTTCTCGCGGCACCAGTTGGCCAGGCCGGTATTGGCCGTGAAGCCGCCGGTGAGGAAGTCGTGCATGATGATCGGCGAGCCCACTTCCTTGGCGAACGCGGCGCGCTTGTACATCTCCTCGGGCGTGGCGGCGGTGACGTTCAGGTAGTGGCCCTTGCGCTCGCCGGTCTCGGCTTGCGCCTTCTGGAGGGCCTCGCCGACGAACTCGAAGCGGTCGCGCCAGCGCATGAAGGGCTGGGAGTTGACGTTCTCGTCGTCCTTGGTCATGTCGAGGCCGCCGCGCAGGCACTCATACACGGCACGGCCGTAGTTCTTGGCGGACAGGCCGAGCTTCGGCTTGATGGTGGCGCCGAGCAGCGGACGGCCGTACTTGTTCAGGCGGTCGCGCTCGAGCTGGATGCCGGCCGGCGGGCCGCCGCAGGTCTTGATGTAGGCGATCGGGAAGCGGATGTCTTCCAGGCGCAGGTGGCGCAGGGCCTTGAAGCCGAACACGTTGCCGACGAGAGATGTCAGCACGTTGACGACGGAGCCTTCCTCGAACAGGTCGATGGGGTAGGCGACGAAGGCGTAGAAGGACTCGTTGTCGCCCGGCACGTCCTCAATGCGGTAGGCCCGGCCCTTGTAGAACTCCAGGTCGGTCAGGAGCTCGGACCACACCGTGGACCAAGTGCCGGTGGACGACTCGGCGGCGACGGCGGCGGCGACCTCTTCGCGCGGGACACCCGGCTGGCCGGTGACCTTGAAGCAGGCCAGCAGGTCGGTGTCGAGCGGGACATAGTCCGGCGTCCAGTACATGTCCCGGTATTCTTTTACACCGGCGTCGTAGGTCTTCACGCTCATGCTCAGCTCCCGTGGTTTGTTCTGCGGCGTCTGCTTCGCCTGGCGAAGCTGTGGAAATTCCGCCGCGAACAATACCCCCGAGGGTCGTTAGAGCGAAATCGATTGTTTCAATCCGAGCCATGCAGGTTTATCTATACATGGTCTATGCAATGATCCGCGACAGCCGATCGGGATTCTGCCAACCGCTGTCGGGGGCCGGCCCAGGCGACCGACGATGCGCGCGCCCGGACCCTCCGGCCTGCACGCACCGATTCGAGCCGCCTACGCTCTCCCGCCTCCGGCGCCGCGGCGCTCCGGGCGCCGCACGATCCTGCTGCCCCGTATCGGCCGCCCCGGTGGCCCGGCATGGGGCTTCGAGGCGGCAGCTTGTTCGGCCTAGACGCCCGACCCGCGCCCGGGCCGTCTTCGGACCGGAGCGCCTATACTCCAAGCTCAGCCACCGACAGTGCCGAACCGATGCATCCTTCAGCCAGCCCTACGCCCGACGGCATCGACGCGTATCCGGACGACTTCTGGCCCGATGTCGAGGATCTCGTCACCGAAGACGACACGCCCGTGGACAGTATCTTTTCCGAGAAGCAGCAGCGCCTGCTGACCGAGCCCCTGTACGCCGGCGCGCGCGAGCGGCCCTTTGCCGCAATGGCCAACGTCGGGCTCTTCTACCGCACGCACCACCCGCCACTGGTTCCCGACATGCTGTTGAGCCTCGGCGTGGAGATCCCGCAGGACGTCTGGACCAAGTCGCATCGCGCCTACTTCGTCTGGGAGTACGGCAAGCCGCCGGAGATCGTCGTCGAGGTCGTCTCGAACCGGGAGGGCCACGAGCTCGACAGCAAGCTCGCCGACTACGCGGCCATCGGCGTCAAGTACTACGCCGTCTTCGACCCGGAACGGCTGCTCGGCGACCGACTGCTGCGGCTGCAGGAGCTGCATGGGGCGAGCTACGTGGAACGGGCGACGCTCTGGATGCCCGATATCGGTCTGGGCCTGTGCCTGTGGGATGGCCCCTTCGAGGACATGCCCGCCCGTTGGCTGCGCTGGTGCGATGCCGCCGGCACCCCGATCCCGACCGGCGCCGAGCGTGCGGAGCAGGAGCGACAACGTGCCGAACAGGAGCACGAGCGTGCGGAGCAGGAGCGACAGCGTGCCGAACAGGAGCACGAGCGCGCGGAGCAGGAGCGACAGCGTGCCGAACAGGAGCACGAGCGCGCGGAGCGCGCCCGGGAGCGAGCCGAACGCCTGTCCGAGCGATTGCGCGCGCTCGGCATCGACCCGAACGGGGCCGCCGATTAGCGCAAAGCGCGCCGATACCCCCCGGTGTCGGGAGGCCGGCTGCTTGCAGAGTGCGGTCTGACGAGCGCGGCGGGCTCAAGGGCGCGGCGAGAGCTCCGGCAGCTCCTCGGCGCGCTCGACCGCCGCCGCGGCCAGCAGCCAGCGCTCGATCCGGTTGCGATCTCGGCAGGCCATGATCTGCGCCTCCACCTCGGCTCGGACCTCGAGCCCGCGGCCGCGGAGCAGCGCCACCACGGCGGCGGCAAGACCCTCGACCTGCCCTTCGGCCTTGCCCTCGGCCTTGCCCTCAGCCTTGCCCTCAGCCTTGCCCTCAGCCTTGCCCTCTTCCCGGCCGCGCGCCAACACGGCGTCCAAATCGGCATAGCCTTGCCGCTGAAGCAGGTTGCGCAGCGTCGCCTGGTGGCCGGCGGCGCGGTCATAGAGGGCCTCCACCGGCACCGGGTTGCGCAGGATGCCGGGGGCCTCGAGCCGATCGCCCGGGCCCAGCGTGCGCACCGGGACCCCAGGTGCATGCACCTCGACCCGCCGCGGGCCGAGCAGGCGCACGACCCAGACGAGCCGCGTGCCGTGCGCGAGCAGATCGGCGACCTTGCGGCGCAGCATCTCCTCGTCCTGACCCTTGCCGGCGTATTCCAAGGCCAGCGGCGGGACGCCGGGCATCCAGCCCGACACGCCCGCGGCGGCTGCCGCGGGGGCAACGGCGATGTCCGGTGCCCAGAGGGTACCGGCCTCCGGCGCAAAGCCGGCATCGACCCCGGCCCAGTCCACATCCGGGTCGGACTCGATGACCGCGCCCCCGCTCAAGTTGCGATTGGCGTGCTCGGGGCCGGAGGGTGCGCAGTAGCTCGGATGCCCGTCGACGAGCTCGTAGCGATCGCCGTCGCGCAATTGGTCGGCGCGGAACGGACCCGGGCCGAGCAGGGGCTTGTTGCTGGACATGGCGCGTCTCGAAGCGGTTGCGTTGGATCAATCACGGCGCGCGTTGGCGCCGATACCTGGATTCTACGCCAGCACCGCGGCCTCGGCTCGGCGGCCTGAGCGCCCCGCTGCGGAGCGCCGTCGCTCACGTCCATCCGTCTCTATCTCCGTGTCTTCGTGCCTTTGCGTGACGCATCTCTCTCTTCTGCGCGGGCTCTTCTGCGCGAGCTCTTCTGCGCGAGCTTTGTCTTGGCGCATCGCAACGGGTTGCGACATCATTTCGAGGCCGCCCCCTGGCAGTGCCGACCGCGATGCTCACCGCAGGGGCCAGGACTCAGCCCAACCGACCAGGCTTCATCGGGTGCAATCGATGCCTCCACCACTCACGCTCGCTCACACCAAGCCATGCGCCTGACCGAGACCCAGCGACGACTGATCCGCGCCGCGGGGCTGCGCCATTTTGGCGTGACGCCGCGTCTGTTCGGCTCGCGACTCGATGACGATCGGCGGGGTGGCGATATCGACCTGTTCATTCCGGGTCGCTGGTCGGCGGTCGAGGCGGTTTCGCGCCGGCTGCAGTTCTGCGCGGAGGTGAAGGCCCGACTGGACGATCAGAAGATCGATGTCGTCGTGGAGAATCCGGACGCGCCTTCCGCGATCCAGGACCATGCCAAACGCCACAGCCAACCGGTGTAGCCCCGATGCGTGACCTCAATGATCTGTTGACCGAGCGCACAGGTATTCCGACGCTTTGCCGTAGACCGGCTCAAGGAGCCGGTCGAGGACCGACCGATCATCGATATCCTGAATCTGCTTGAACGCTACGGACACTTGCCGTCGATGACCCGTTGGCAGGAGATTCGGGAGGTCCGCAATCAGATCACCCACGAGTATCGCCTGGTGCCCGCGGAGTTGATCGCCACGCGAGCAATTGCCGTGCCGATGGTCGCCGAGATGGCGGCGATCATCGCGGGCCTGCGGCGGCGATAGCCCGATCTCCCAGCTTGCGGCGCGACGGATACAGCCGCCGAAGCAGGAGCGACCGTACCTGCAACGGATCAGTCCGGAGCCGATCGACACCTGTTGTCACGGCTGCTGCCGGATGCGCAACCGTTATCACTCCGTGGTGGAGACGCCGGCACAAAAAAGCGACGGCCGACTGCTGTCGGGCGTCGCTAAGGACCGGAGCCATCGGCTCGGCTTATCGGATCTGCACTCCCACAGGGCCGCCGCGATGGCCTGATGCCCCCTCTGGTGCCGCGCCTGGTGGGTGACGCTAGCCGTCACCCGCCGGGGTCGCGCTGCGGGGCGACGGCTGCCGCCCCGCTCGACCGGCGTCAGTCGATGGGCGGATTGGCGAGGTCATCCGTGACGAGCCAGCGGTCCACCTTCGTTCCGTCCTCGCGGTAGGCGATCTCCAGCGTGTGGGTGCCGGCGTCGAGGTGCAGCTCCACCGGCGCGTTGCCCGCGTCGGCGTCGTGCACCTGGTCCCAGACCCAGTTCCGGCCGCGCTCGATGCCGTTCCACTTGATCCAGTCGCCGCCGTTCACGCGGACCCAGAAGGAGTCGTCGTTGCCGTTCGGCGCGATCACGCGACCGAACAACGCATAGACCCCGTCGCGTTCGATGTCAAAACTGTACACCGCGCGACCATGGCTCTTGCGGTTCGGCTTGCGCGTACTCGTCTTGCCGGACTTGATCTCGATGTACCGGCCGCCCGAGGCATCGGCATCGGACTTGGTCCGCCACCAATTGCCAAGCGCGCCGTCCTCCGCCTCGATCAGCACCGTCACGGTGCTATCGGGCGTGCCCGCCTCGCCGGCGGGATCGGCCGGCGCCGTCGGGCACTCCGGGGGCTGCGGGCAGAATTCCAGCGAGCCCACCGCGCCGCTGCCGCGGAAGTACACGACCAGGCGGCTGACGTTCTCGGCATCCAGAAACACCTGCTGGTAGCTGTTGTCGCCGAGTCCGGCAAACGTCTGCTCCGCAACCAGATTGCCCGCGGCATCAAAGGCCTTGGCCCAACCCGGGATCTCCGAGGCCTCGACATCGATGACCTCAAGCGCGCCGATGCGCACCGGGGCGTCGAAGTCGAAGGTCAGCGTGCCGCGGACAATGTCGTCCGGATCGGAGGCGTCGCCGTCCTCGGAGATGATCAGCACATTGCCGAGCGCCTTGCTGTTGGTGACGCCGCTGTTGCCGCGGCCGGGGCCGCCGTAGGCCTGGTTCGGCGTGCCCAGGTCCCAATCGCCGCCGGTGGGGTTGCTGCTGTCGAAGATCATCGGGATGCGCGCGTTGCCATGGCGGTCCTCGGCACGGATGCGCAGGCCCATGGCGGCGAAGGCGTTGCTCACGTCGTCGCCCGCTCGCAGCGCGCTGCCGGCCGCGTTGACCGAGAAGTCGATGCCGTCGGTGCAGACGCCGTCAACCGGGCACTGATCGCCATCCGCAACGGCCGGGCAGCTCTCCTCCGTGGTCAGCGGGATGTAGCCCTGCTTCTTCTTGCCGGTGGACGCCGTGTCGCCGCCGTTGACGTTGAGGTGGATCTCGATCTCGGCGTAGCTGCCGGCCGCGAGCGGGAAGGACGCCTCGTAGCCGCGCACCTGGCCGTTGATGCCGACCCACTCGAAGGTCGCGGAATTGCCGTCCACCTGCGTCGAGTTGGACAGGTCATAGACCTTCACCCAGGCGTCCTGCGCGGACAGGCTCACGCTGTTGCCGGGGGTGGCCAGCACCAGCACGTAGAGCGTGCCGTCGGACCAGCGCACATAGCTGTTGGCAAGGTGGTCCTTGCTCGGATTGCCGGCCTCGTAGAGCTTCGCGAAGAAGTCCTCGGTCAGGTTCCAATCGCCGATGGCGCCGTCCACGTTCGGCAGCGGGCATTGGCCAAGGTCGCCGCCATCGTCGGGCTCGGTGCCGTCGTCGGGCTCGTTGCCGTCGTCGGGCTCGGTGCCGTCACCATCGGGCGTCGGACAATCCGGGGGCTGCGGGCAGAATTCCAGGGAGCCCACCGCGCCGCTGCCGCGGAAGTACACCACCAGCCGGCTCACGTTCTCGGCGTCCAGGAAGATCTGCTGGTAGCTGTTGTCGCCCAGCCCCGCGAAGTCCTGCTCAGCAACCAGATTGCCGGCGGCATCAAAGGCCTTCACCCAACCCGGGATCTCGGAGGCCTCGACATCAATGATCTCCAGCGCGCCGATGCGCACCGGGGCGTCGAAGTCGAAGGTCAGCGTGCCGCGGACAATGTCGTCCGGATCGCTGGCGTCGCCGTCCTCGGAGATGATCAGCACATTGCCGAGCGCCTTGCTGTTGGTGACGCCGCTGTTGCCGCGGCCGGGGCCGCCGTAGGCCTCGTTCGGCGTGCCCAGGTCCCAATCGCCGCCGGTGGGGTTGCTGCTGTCGAAGATCATCGGGATGCGCGCGTTGCCGTTGCGGTCCTCGGCGCGAATGCGCAGGCCCATGGCGGCGAAGGCGTTGCTCACGTCGTCGCCCGCTCGCAGCGTGCTGCCGGCGCCATCGACCGAGAAGTCGATGCCGTCGGCGCAGACGCCGTCAACCGGGCACTGATCGCCATCCGCAACGGCCGGGCAGCTCTCCTCCGTGGTCAGCGGGATGTAGCCCTGCTTCTTCTTGCCGGTGGACGCCGTGTCGCCGCCGTTGACGTTGAGGTGGATCTCGATCTCGGCGTAGCTGCCGGCCGCGAGCGGGAAGGACGCCTCGTAGCCGCGCACCTGAGCGTTGCTGGTGACCCACGCGAAGGTCGCGGAATTGCCGTCCACCTGCGTCGAGTTGGACAGGTCATAGACCTTCACCCAGGCGTCCTGCGCGGACAGGCTCACGCTGTTGCCGGGGGTGGCCAGCACCAGCACGTAGAGCGTGCCGTCGGACCAGCGCACATAGCTGTCCGCGAGGTGGTCCTTGCTCGGATTGCCGGCCTCGTAGAGCTTCGCGAAGAAGTCCTCGGTCAGGTTCCAATCGCCGATGGCGCCGTCAACGCTCGGCACCGGGCAGACCTCGGGCTCGTCGCGCACCAGGCCGCAGTCCACGGTGGGCAGGTACTCGCCGTCACCGAGGGTGAAGCTGCCCATGAAGCCGTTGTTGGCCGGGTCGGCGTTGCTGTCGGTGTCGTTGTCGCGCGCCTGGCCGAAGATCGGCGTGTAGGCGTAGCCGGCCGGGGCCTCGCAGCGGACGCCGTACTCGACGCCGGGTGTCAGATCAGCGAACAGGTATTCGCCGTTGGCGTCGGTGCCGAGGGTACGGCTGTTGCCGTTCGGGTCCGTGAGCGTGATCTGCACGCCCTCGACGCCGGGCTCGCCCTGGTCCTGAATGCCGTTGCCGTTCTGGTCCTCGAAGGCCAGGTTGCCGAGGCTCGCCGGGATTGGGTCGGGCACGCGCGCCGTGTACTGGCTCGGGTCGCTGTCGCTGACCTCGGGGCCGTTCACTGGGTCGAACGCAGGCTTGGCGACGACGGTCGAGTTGTTGAGATACAGCGTCATCGTGGCGGTGCCGGTGAGCGTGCAGGTCTCGGTGGCACCCACCGCCAGGGAGGCGATGGTGCAGACCGGGCCTTCGACGCTGTCGGTGACGACGGCGTTCACGAGGTCGACGTTGCCGGTGTTGGTCACGTCGTAGGTCCAGGTCACGTCGTCGCCGATGACGAGCGCCGGGCCGGTGCCGGGCAGGTTGCCGTCCAGACCGTTGGTGTACTTCTTGATGTCGATGGCCGGGGCCGCCGGCAGGACCAAGCCCGCATCCCAGGTCAGATCTTCCGTGTTGGAAGGCAGCACGATGGTCTCGCTGGTGCGGCACTCCACACCGCCGCTCACGGATGCAACCACATCGCTGTCGCCGATGTTCTCGCCGACGTTTGCAGTGGTGCACTCGTAGCCCGCGGGCGGCGTGACCTCGACGCAGTAGCCGCCGGGGGCGGTCTCGAACAGGTAGAAGCCGCCGTCGGCCGTGAGCTGCGACAGACCCGTGTCGCCGTCGTCCGCGGTGTTGCACAGGCCGTCGGTGCCGGGCGTCAGCAGCGTCACCAGCACGTCGTCGATGCCGGTGCCGCATTCGGCGCCGGTGTCGTCGCCGTTGGTCTCGCCGATGATGCCGTCCTGGTCCGCGTCGGCGCAGTTCTGGCGGCCATCGCGGTTGGTGTCCTCGAACACGCGGTCACCCAAGCGGGCTGCACAGTAGAGCCCGGCGTCGCGGGTCAGGTCTTGGTCCTGGAAGCCGAGCGCGATGTTGCCGGTGAGGCCGTTCGCATCCACGTCGCTGTCGAGCGCCGGATCGCCGCCCTCGCCCCGCGGGCTCCAGGCCGCCGTGCCGATGTCGCAGAAGCCGGCCGGCGGCGTGAACCGCAGGCAGTAGTCGCCGCCTTCCATGTTCTTGAACAGGTACATGCCGCCGACGGTCTCGAGCTCGGAGAGCAGATTGGCCTCGGTGGCCTCGCAGACGCCGCCGTTCGGGTTGTCGAACACCTCGACCTTGCAGCCGCTGATGCCGGGCTCGTCCTGGTCTTGGATGCCGTTGGCGTTCAGGTCATGGAAGCAGGTGTCGCCGAGCGAGGCGTTCGGCTCGAAGATGCCGCCGTCGATGCTGATATCGGCCTCTTTGGACGCGACCGTGGCGCAGGCGCTGATGCCGGTGCTGCGGTCGGCGTCGCTGTCGAAGGCGTCGTCACCGCGGTCGGCGAGCGTGAAGATGTAGCCCGCCGCGGCGAGATCCGCCGGGATCGTAAAGCCGACGGCGTAGCTGCCGGGCGCGACGAAAAACTCGTAGAAGCCCGCGCTGTCGGTCTGAGCCGTCGCGATGGCGGTGCCGGGCTGGCCGTCAACACACGCGTACAGCGTCACCTCGGCGTCGGCAATGCCGGGCTCGGCGGCGGTGTCGGCGCTCTGCACGCCGTCCACGTCGTCGGTGTCGTCCCAGAGACGATCGCCGATCAGCGCGTCGCAGTAGACGCCGGCATCGCGGGTCAGGTCCGTAGTGTCCTCGGGCAGGAAGAACGCATCCAGACGGCCGGTATCCGGGTCCACGTCGCTGTCGCGGGTGTCCGCACCGGGCAGGCCGTCGTCGGCATCCTGCAGCGTGAACTTGGCCGGACCGAAGTCGATGCCGGTCGCGTCGTCCACGCAGAAGCCCGCGGGCGGCGTGAACCGCGCGCAGTAGTCGCCGGCCAGCAGGTCGTCGGTCAGGTACTCGCCCGCTGCGTCGATGTCGTAGATGCCGATGAGCACCTCGTTGGCGGTGCCGCAGTTCTCATAGACCTCGACGGTGGCCGGGTACAGCGCGCCGTCGATGCCGTCCTCGTTGCCGTCCTGGATGCCGTTGCGGTTCTTGTCGTGGAACAGCAGGTTGCCAAAGCGCGAGAAGAGCGGGTCCGGCTCCGGCACGATGATGCCGGCGTCGATGGTCAGATCCTCGTCGTTGGACGCGACCTCGATGATGCAGCCGGTGGCGCCGGACAGGCTCGCGTCGCTGTCGGCGGCGTCGCCGGCGAGCGGGAAGTTGGGCAGCGTGAAGCTGGTGCCGTCGGGCGCGGTGAACACGACCTCGTAGCGGCCCGGCAGCACGTCGAAGAAATAGTTGCCGTTGGCGTCGATGGTGGTGGTGCCCACCAGCGCGCCGCGGTTGCCGTCGGCGTCGCAGGCGAAGAGCTCGACGCTCAGGTCATCGGTGGTCTCGGGCGTGCCGAGGGTGCCGTCCACGCCGGGCTCGGGGTCGCCGGCGCCATCGGTCTGTGAGCCGTCCTTGTTGGTGTCCTCGAACAGCGTGTCGCCGATGCGCGCGGGGCAGACGACGCCGGCGTCCCAAGTCGGATCCATCTGGCCGTCTACGAGCGTGATGGGGCCGGTGCGGCCGTCGGCATCGACGTCGCTGTCTTGTGCAGGATCGTTGCCGCTGCCCTGGCCGGTGAAGGCCGCGTCCCCGAAGGCGCAGATGCCGGACGGGCGGGTGACCTGCACGCAGTAGTCGCCGGCAGGCAAGTCGCCGAAGCCGTAGAAGCCATTGGCGTCGGTGGTGCTCTGTGCCAGGCTAGTGTCGTCGCCGTTGCCGCAGATGCCGTCGTTGGCGCTGAACAGCTCAACCGGCACGTTGGCGATGCCCGCGTCGCACTCGGTGCCGACATCGCCGGCGTCGCCGAGGACGCCGTTGTCGTTGGTGTCCGTGCAGTTCTGGATGCCGTCGCCGTTGCGGTCTTCGAAGACGCGGTCGCCGAGGCTGGCGATGCCGCCGGGGGTGGTAATGCCGGGGAGCGGGCCGAAGCCGCCCTTCACGCGTCCGGTGGTGCTGCGGAAATCCTGACCGAAGCTGCCGACGAAGGTGGAGCCCTCGATCACCGCGGCGAGCCCCACCTCCCCCGAGGGGATGAGTCCATCCGCGACCCATTGCCCACCGGTCACGGTCACGCGGAAATCGAACACATCGGTGGTCGTGATATCGGCGAAGCCGAACGCCGTCACCCGGCCCGTCAGCAACGTGCCGCTGGACTGGCCCGGGATGTTGCCCTGCACCACGAAGTTGTCGCCGGTGGACGGCACCACATCGCACGACACCGCGCCGGCGTCGGCAGGCGTGCAAGCCCCGAGGGTGATGCTCAGGTTCAGCTTGTCAGTGGCGCTCGAGAAGCCCCAGAAGGTGTTCACGCCCGGCTGGAACTGGGTCACGAAGGGCTGCCCCGCCAGCGACAGGGTGCGGGTAGCGGCGCTATAGCCGAAGCTGCCGGGGCCGGCCAGCTCGCTCCGCGGCAGTTGGATCTGTGGGCTGACGTCGAGCGTCGCCGCGCGCGCACCGGGCAGGGCCACGGCGGCGAGCAGCAGCCCGGCGACCAGTGCGCGGCCTGCGCTGGCGCGTGCTCGCGGTGGCGCCCGATGTCGAAGTGCGGTCGGGAGCCCCGGCCCGGTGCGGTCGGCCGTACGCGGCTGGTGGCGAAAGAGGTGTTCTGTGGTCATGGGCGTGTTGGTCGAGTCGTGCAACGTGGCCGGCGTGCTGCCGGCACCGGTGGAAATTTTCTTTCAGCGGCGCTACACGCAGACGCCGTGCCTCTAGGACCAGCGCACGGGGCAGCGACCGCATCGACCCCACAGCAGCAACGCGCCCATACCAAACATTAAAAACCTTTTGAATAAGAGACTTAACGCAGCGGCAAAACCGACTAAAACGATCTGGAAATGGGCTTAGGAAGCAGTCTTATGCCGAATTACGCAAGCGCTCTTAGAGACGGCCTAGCGTCTTGCTTAGGCTCTTCTTCGCCGGAGGCGCGGGCCATGGCGCCTGGCTCCGCTACTGCCGCCCGGCTGCGGGCCCACCCGGAATTGCAAAATGCGCCGCGCGTTGCAAATTGCGAATTCGCATTGTGCTTAGAGACTTGGGGTAAACCCGCAAAGCCGCCGGGGCCGGCCCCAATGGGATCGAGCCGGACGATCTGGAAGCCGTCGCGTTGGCGAAAAACGGTGGACGGGTTAAGGGCCGACGCAGGTGCCGCGGGCTCGTCGGCGCGCGAATTACGAGGCAGGGGCGGCTACGGGCGACTTCGCGCGGACCGAGGGGACGGGGATGGCCGAGACGACGCGGACCGCTGTTGCAGCGGCGAGCCGGGAGCTGGGAGAGAGGGACAGATCGGCCCGCCGCGTGGCGGCGGGTGCCGGTAGCGGCTCGGCCTGCGCCGAGCCGCAGGGGGCGAAGGGAGGGAGGTTGTGGCGCTTAGGTCCGTTTCTCTGTCGCGCGAACGAGCAAGCCGCGGCGGTGTCGCACGACGCTGATTCCGGCGACCCCGAAGGCCATCAGGGCCAGGGTGGCGGGCAAAGGCACCGCCGACACGGAGTTGTCGGCGACCACGGTGGAGGCGGAGAAGTCGACGTTGCCTACCAGCCAGCTCGCATCACCGGTGCTGATGGAAGAAGCGGTCGCGATGACTTGCGAGAACCCAGACAGATTCCAACCCAGGATGCCGTCAACATCGCTGCTCAGATTCTCCGTCAGAAACTCGAACGTACCGCTGCTGCCGGTCCCGGCAATGCCGAAGTTGTAGATGTCTCCGTCCAGCATGACCTGGCCGACATCGATGGTCTGACTATTGATGTTCCACTGCGAAGCAGCGGTGATCGACAGAGTATTCGAAGCCGTCGCCAACAGCGACGCCCCGTCGTTCTCGAAGGTGACGCTGAGGGTGTAATTCAGCAATCCCCCGCCGGCAAAGTTGCCATCCACATCGGTAAAGGTGCCGCTTACACCGGTGCCGCTAATCGTCATGACCCCGGTACTGGCCGCGTAACTGAGGTCAAGCGCCGTCGCCTGAAGGTCAGGGTTGAAGTTCGTCAGACCTAACGCGGGCTTGAAGGTCGCGAAAACCGGCTGCCCGACAAGCATCAGGGCACCGGCGAGGGCAAGGGCACCGACGGTGCGGAGCTGGTTTTCTTTGGATTTCATCGTGTGCATCTCTTAGCTGTTGTTCGGTCGCCCGACCGTTAGGGTTGCGCGGGGCAGGCCGTACACGGGCTGCGTGGCGCCGAGTCCAAGTCCACTCGCGATCCTCGAAGCAAATTCCGCGCCCATCTAAACAAACACTATCCCTATCAGAGCCTTATGGGAAAAACCCAGGCCTGGAGCCCATCGCGCCAAGCAAACTTGTAAAGAATCTTGACGGTGTCTGCGCCCGCCGATCACGACCAGGGAACCAGCCGATGCAGACCCACGGGTCTATATCGGCCTAAGCCTAAAGGATTTTTCTAGGCAAGCCTTAGGCGACAGCATGGCCTCGGGCGGCCGAGGCAGCGCCGGGAGCGCGTAGAGCCGGCTGGCGAGTGTAAAGCCCACTAAACACTCCGAGGCCCTGCCCGACGCAACGGTATCCGGTCACCCCCGCGCCATCGACGGCCGCGCCGCCTGGATCATCTCGTAGGCGCGGCGGATCTCGTGGGTCTTCTGGGTCGCGAGCCGGATCATGTCCTCCGGCAGGCCCTTGGAGACGAGCTTGTCCGGGTGGTGCTGACTCAAGAGCTTGCGGTAGGCGCGCTTCACGGCATCGTCGGAGTCCTTCGGCGCGACGCCGAGCAGCGCGTAGGCGTCCTTCAGCGTCGGCCCCGTGGTCGGCGCGCGCCGCCCGGCACCACCCGTTTGGCGCGCACGCTCGCGCCAGGCGTCGCCACCGGGCGCGGCCCCGGCGAAGCGCCGCTGCATCCGCACCAGGTTCTCCAGTTGCCGGAACAGCATCGGCGACACGCCAAGCCCCTCGCGGATCTTGTCCAGCAGCCGGCGCTTGTCCGCGGACGGCTCGCCGTCGGCATAGGCCGCCTGCAACTGCACCTCCAGGAACAACTGCACCAACAGGCGCCGGCCCAGGCACTCGCGGCGGAAGCGGCCGATGACGGCATCGAGGTCGAAGTCCGGCTGCTTGCCCTGGCGGAACAGCGCGATGGCGGCGCTGCGGCGATCGCCGGTGAGCTGGAGCCGCGACATCACGGTCTCAGCCAGCGCGATCTCGGCCTCGGACACGCGCCCGTCGGCCTTGGCGAGGTGGCCCATCACCGAGAAGGTCGCGGTGAAAAACGCGCTCTCCATGCGGCGGCGATCGCCGAACGGCAGGCCCAAATCGTCGGCGAGGCGCTGCACGCCGCTGTCCACCCCATGCCCCAGCGCCGCACCGAGCATGGCGCCCAAGGGCCCGCCGGCGGCGAACCCCAAGAGGCCGCCAACCACCTTCCCGAACCAGCTCACGTCATTTGCCCTTCAGATACTGCTCATCTGAAAAGGAGTACACCCATTCCGGGCGAAAGGCCACCAGTATGACCATGATCCAGCCGTTCAGCATCGCCTCCGGCAGGAACATGAGCGGGAAAAACGGCAGCACCGTCTGGCTCAGCTCCGCGAAGGTGTAGGCGCCGCTGCCCACCAGGAGCCATGCGGCCATGTAGCCCATGGCGACGCCGACCAGGCCGGCGGTGGCGAAGCCGTTGACGAGCACGTAGACGAAGAACTGCTTGGGCAGATAGTGGCGGATCAGCACCAGCGCGATCTGCGTCAGCGTGATGGGCAGGATGCCGCTCACCAGCGCGTTCAGCGCAAAGCCGTTCCACGCCGCATCGCCGCTCAGATAGACGCCCAGCAGCGCAAGCGACGCGGCGATGACGGCCAAGGACCAACTGAAGATGAGCGTCACCGCCGTGAGCCCGAGCAGGTGGTAATGGAGCCCGGGCTGCACCTGCGTCTCCATCTGCCACAGGAACATCAGCACGACCGTCGCCCCGAAGAACACGTGCGTCAGCTTCGCGGCCAAGAGCCGGCGCCAGGGCGCCAGCCGGAGCGCGAGCGCCAGGCACGCCAGATAGAGCACCAGGGCGGCCCAGGTGGCGGTGGGGCTGAACAGGGCTGGATCGAGGGTCATACTGGCTATCGCACGCAGCGCGGCGGCGCTCGCCGCTTACCGAAAGCCTCGGGATTGGGAAAGATAGCGCAATTTTCAAAGGGGCGAGGGCCTAGGACGGAGGCGCGCCGACGCGGCGGACCGGGATCGCCGGCTTTCCAGCCGGCTCGCCGCCGACGCGGCTCGATGCCGCGTCGGCGGCGTCCGGGCCGATCAGAGGCCACATGCACAGTCGTCCGCCCGGCGGCGCGGCACGGGCCCCCGCCCGCGCCCGCGCCGCAGATCGCGCGCCGGGGGCATCGAGCCCCCGGCACGCGAAGCCGGCTGAAAGCCGGCGCTCCCAGTCGGCGGCGGACCGGGACCGCCGGCTTTCCAGCCGGCTCGCCGCCGGCGCGGCTCAATGCCGCGTCGGCGGCGTCCGGGCCGATCAGAGAGCACAGGCGCAGT
>NZ_JABX01000027.1 GCF_001469165.1 Thiohalocapsa sp. ML1
TCGCCGGGCCGGCCGTCGCCGGGCCGGAGAGCCGACCTCCAGGTCGGCTCTTCGCCAGCGCATCCCGCTCTGTCGCCGTGTTGACCTGGAGGTCAACACTCCAGTCAACACTCCAGTCAACACTCCGGTCAACACTCCGGTCAACACTCCGGTCAACACTCCGGTCACTCCCGCCAACACCGCAGACATTCCATGACGATTACGACAACGACAACGACGAAACCCCGGTCTCGGGATTTCGGCAGCGAAGCACTAGCTCCTAGCCCCTAGCCCCTAGCCCCTAGCCCCTAGCTCCTAGCCCCTAGCTCCTAGCCCCTGCCTCCCATGGATTTGGTCAACACCCTGTTCCAGTCCGCCCCCTGGGGCGTGCTCCGCATCGGCCTGCACGCGGTCTTTCTGCTCGCGGCGCTGTACGTGCTGAAGCAGATGCTGGACCTGCGCGCCGTCGTCGGGCTCAAGCACCTGGCCAAGCCGCGGGCGGGGTTCGCCGCCGCCGGCGTGCTCGCGGTGCTGGCGTTCGGCGCCGTGCTCGCGTATCAGGCGAGCTGGCAGCTCTCCGGCACGGCGCGGCCGGAGCTCATCGCCTTCATGCAACTGCACGACCGCCGGCAGTTCAATCCCGCGCACTGGATCGAGCGCGGGCGCATCCTGGATGTCGCCGGCACCGTGCTCGCCGAGACCCGCGCCGTCGAGGCCCCGGCCGGGCTCCAGGCCCAGCGGCACTATCCCTTCGGGCCGGACTTCGCCCACGTCGTCGGCTATGCGGACCCGCGCTTCGGCGCCTCCGGCATCGAGTCCGCGACCAACGTGCTGCTGAACGGCGGCAAGCCCGACTCCTGGCGCGACTGGGGCGAGCTTGGCAAGCAGATCCTGACCAAGAGCAAGCGCCCGAAGGGCAACGACGTGACGCTGACGCTGGATGCGGCGCTGCAACGGCTCGCCGTCGAGCGCCTGGGCGAGCGCGCCGGCGCCGTGGTGGTGCTGCGCCCGCAGGACGGCGCGGTGCGGGTGCTCGCGAGCACGCCGTCCTTCGACCCGAACCACATCGACGCGGACCTCTTCCTGCGCGCGGACCCGCAGACGCGGCTCTTGAACCGCGCCACCGCCGGGCTCTACCCGCCGGGCTCGACCTTCAAGGTCGTCATCGCCGCCGACGCGCTGGACCGCGGCTTCCGCAGCCTCATCGACTGCCCGGCGGACGGCTGGACCACGTCCGGGCGCTACCGCAAGATTCGCGATCACGAGTACTACGAGGCGCGCCGCGCCGGTCGCGGCTGGCGCGGACACGGGCGCATCGGCATGACCACGGCGCTGGCGGACTCCTCCAACGTCTTCTTTGCGCAGCTCGGCGTGCACCTCGGCCACGAGGCCTTCCGCGCGACCGCGGAGCGCTTCCTGTTCAACAGTCGCGTCACCATCGGCGCGGGCGACTCGGGCCGGCAGCTCATGCGCACCGGGCGCATCCCGCGCATCCCGGCCTCGGACCGCTACGGGCTCGCGCAGGCCTCCATCGGCCAGGGCAAGGTGCTGGCCACGCCGGCGCAGATGGCGCTCATCGCCGCCGCCATTGCCAACGACGGTGTCGCGGTGCGGCCACGGCTCCTCGCCGACGAGGAGCCCGCCGCCATCGGCCGCTTCATGCAGGCGGGCACGGCGCAGGAGCTGCGCTCGATCCTGCGCAAGGCGGTCGCAGACGGCACCGGGCGCAGCATCGAGACGCCGGGGCTCGCCATCGCCGGCAAGACCGGCACCGCCGAGAACCCCTTCGGCGCATCGCATAGCTGGTTCATCGGCTATGCGCCGGCGGAGCGCCCGCGGCTCGCCTTCGCGGTGCTGGTGGAGCACGGCGGCTACGGCTCCACGGCCGCGGCGCCCATCGCGCGGGATCTCCTGCTGCTGGCGCAAGAGCGCGGCCACCTGCCATGACCCACACCGGTAGCTGAGCATGGCCAAGCCCGCCCGCCCCATCACCCTGGCCGAGCGCTGGGACGCCCGCGCGCCGGAGCGCCGGCTGCTGGCGTGGGTGCTGTTCGCCATCGGCGTCGGCTTCGTGATGGTGCTGGGCGCACTGCCGAAGGACGGCATCCCGGTGCGCTGGACGGACCTCGTACCACCCGTCGGCTTCGCGCTCGCCTTCGCCGGCGCGCATCTGGTCTTCGTCGCCGCCGGCTTCCGCGGCGATCAACTGATGCTGGCGGCGGTGGCCTTCCTCGCCGGCGTCGGGCTCCTGGTGCAGTTCCGCATGGGCGCCTATGCGGGTGGTGCCCTCACGCTCGATCACCTGGTGCTGCCGGTGGGTGTGCTGGCGCTCACGCTGACGACGCTGGCCTGCATGGACGGCCGCTACCGGCCGCTGGCGGCGGGGCTCTGGTTCTGGGCGGTGCTGTCGCTCGCGCTTGTGGCCTTCGTGCTCGCCACCGGGCAGCGCTTTCGCGGCGCGGTGTTCGGTGCCGGCTTCATCACGCCGACGGAGGGGCTCAAGCTCACGGTGGTGCTGTTCGCGGCCGCCTTCGTGGACCGCCATGCACAGGCGCTGGCCAAGTGGCACGCGCCCGTGCCCTTCCCGCCGCTGCGGGCGCTCTGGCCGCTCGGGCTGTTCAGCGCGCTCTTGCTCGGGCTGCTGCTGGTGCAGCGCGACCTTGGCCTGGCGCTGATGCTCGCCGTCGTGCTGCTGCTTCAGCTCGCGGCCGGCACCAAGCGCGTCTGCTATCTGGTCTATGGCGCGCTCGCCGCCGCCGCCGCGGGCTATGCCGTGCTCCAGTTCTTCAGCCACGGCCAGCGTCGCGTCGCGAGCTGGCTCGACCCCTTCGCGGACCCCACCGGCGCCGGCTGGCAGGTGCTCCAAGGCCTGTCGGGCATGTACGCCGGCGGGCTCTGGGGCGAGGGCTTCAGCCAGGCGCGCCCGCGCTACACGCCCATCGCGGAGTCGGACTTCGTCTACGCCGTGGTGGCGGAGGAGCTCGGCTTCGTCGGCAGCGCGCTGTTGCTCGTCTTCTTCGGGCTGCTGTGCTGGCGGCTGATGCTGATCGCCGCTCGCGCCAAGTCCCCCTTCGGCACGCTGGTCGCAACCGGCCTTGCCGCGGTCTTCACGGTGCAGACGCTGCTCAACGTCGGCGGCGTCACCAAGGCCATCCCCATCACCGGCGTCACGCTGCCCTTCATCAGCCAAGGCGGCAGCAGCCTGCTGGTCACCTGCCTCGCGCTCGGGCTGGTGCTCGCGATCTCCGACGGGGAGCCGAAGCCGGTGCGACAGAAAGCCGCGCCGCGCCGCGCCGGCGCGGCAAGGGCTCGGGCGAGTGCCCGCTAACTTTTCAGATCAGCAAGGACGGGCGCGAGCCGGTGGCACCGTTCCCCTGCCGACCCGGCTGTTCCGGCTGCGTCTGGAAAAGCTCGAAAGCCTGTGTGCCCCGGGTATGCCGCAGAAATTCCGCGAAGCCCGCCTACGGCTGCTCGAAGGCCTCCCGCCGCCTAGCCAAGTTAGGCGGCGCGGGCTAAGCTCGCTGGTCACCGCGACAGCGTGCCATGAACATCGCCTGGATCATCGACCGCGTCAGCACGCAACACTACCGCTGGTCCCGTCACGCCGATTCGATCATGTCGAAGAATCGAGAAGAAAAGCGCCGCCGGAAAAAGCAACAGGCGCGCCGTCAGGGGCAGGCCGCGACGAGCAAGCAGCCAGCGCCTCGCGAGCTGGTGCTCGTGCCGAGTGCGCAGACGCTGTGGCGAACCCTGCACCTGGACTTGAGCGTCCAAGAGCGGTTGCACGCGACGACAAAGGCGGTGCAGCCGTCGCTGTTGAAACGTGACGCACCCAAGATCCGACGCATCGAGCAGGCTGCGGACCTGGCGGCCTTGCTGGACCTCGCACCGGCTGCAGGCGGCTTGGCTGAGTATGCCTGGCTCAAGCGGGTGACGGAGCTCGGTGCAGGCGCCGCTGCCGAGATCGTCGCGCGGGTGCACAGTGATTGGATGCGATCGCAGCGGCAGTCGAGCGGGAGCGTTGATGAGCGATTCATCGGCGCGCTGCGGTGGTGCGGCGACGCTGGAGCCGGGGCGCTGATCGATTGCTGGGACGCGCTGGACGACTACGGACGCAGCCTGGCGAGCGTTGCGCTCGGTTTGCTCGATGCGCACACGGAAGCCGACCGACTATGGATCTTCTTCGAACGTACGCGCTCCGACTCGACCACGAACTGGGTCGGCCCGCTTTGGGGCTTGATCGACTTCGCGGACGCGCGTGCTGCGGACGCTTTGTTGGACCTCTTGCTTGGCCAGCGGGAGTTTTACGAGCGGTACGGATTCTTGTCCCGCGGCGGTGACCGCCGAGCGGTTCTGCCGTTGTTGGCGGCGACGTTCGATGGTCCGGAGTGGCTGCGTGCGGATGCGACCTGGGCACTGACCGGCATCGCGCATCGCCTGGGCCGGGAAGGCTTTCGCGAGGCCATGAATGACGCCGAGGCCGCCGCGAGCGCGCCGGCAGAGACGATCGACACGGTGGTCGATAGCATCTTTCGGTTTTCGCAAGACGCTGTAGAGAGGCACTTCGAGACCTTCTACAATCGTTACCCGAGCTTCCTCGCCAGTACCCGCGCCACTGGTCGGGCGCTTTGACCAGCTTAGGGAGCCCACCTCAGGGAGCCCACCTCAGGGAGCCCACCTCAGGGAGCCCACCTCAGGGAGACCAGACGTCGCGCTGCTCCAGCAAGCGGCAGCGGCCGGGGCTGACCTCCTAGACCCGGAACTGCTTGGCGTGGCCGAAGTGCTCGCTGACGGCGAGGCCTTCCTTGCTGGCGACGGCAACCTTGAGCGGTGTGGGGGTGGGCGGGGTCAAGCTGGGATTACCTGCATGCGGGCCGTTGGGGCAGGCTTCGTTGTCGTTGTCGAATTGCGCGGGATGCCGAAGCTCCCCCGCGTCGTCGTTTCGCGGCTGCAGCCGCTCCCACGGGTCAGAGGTTGATCTCGGCGCCCACCGGGTTGCGCTGGACCTGCTGCATCTCTTCCGGCGTCTTGGCCTTGATGCCGAGCGCGTGGAGCTTGCCGGTGGCGATCTCGGTCTTGAACAGGTCCAGGATGCCGCGCTGGCGCTCCAGGGTCTTCATGCCCGCGAAGGCGGGCGTGACGACGTAGACCTCGAAGCTGCACCGTTCGCCGGCGACCTCGATGACGGCGTCGGGGTAGAGGCCGCGGATGCGGGCGATGATCTCGTCTTCGTGCATGTCTGGTCCCTCAGCTCGCGGCGGCGGCCTTGGCGGCCTTGGCGGCCTGGAGCATGTCCATCAGCTCGCCGGACTCCATCAGCTCGGCGACGATGTCGCTGCCGCCGATGAGCTCGCCGCCGATGAAGACCTGCGGATAGGTCGGGAACTGCGACACGGCCGGCAGACGCTCGTAGATGAACGGCGATTGCAGCACGTTGACGAAGGCGTAGTCGATGCCCGTGTCGGTCAGGATCTGCGCCGCGCGAGCGGAGAAGCCGCACTCGGGCTTCTCGGGCGTGCCCTTCATGTAGATGAGCACGGGGTTGTCGCTGATCTGCTGGCGGATCTTCTCTTCGGTGGTCATGGTTTGGGCTCCGGTTGCGGCAGGGGGCGCGTCGCGCGCGTGCTGACTGGTGACGCGATGAGGCGCCGCCCGCGGCGATGCCGAGGCATTAAGCAAATAACGAGCCGGGCTGGATCTGTCCGTAAGCCGCTGTTTTCGCAGTTCGGGGCGCAGCGGCGGGCCTGTCGCGTCCACCGCAGTCCAACGGGTGGGCCGTTGCGATTGCGACAAACCGCGTTGGGATCTGGGTTGAGGGGAGGCGAGCGGTTTGACCCGCGTGCCGGTCAGGTCCCGTCGATGCGATCGTAATAGCGAGCGCGATACAGAAGCCGCGGCACCTCGCCGTCGGTGAAGCCGGTGCGGGTGTGCAGCACGTTGTTGCTGATGAGGCCCCAGCCGGACTCGAGCCGGCCGCGGAAGTGCCAGGGCGTGTCGCGGTGCAGCACGTCCTTGAGCCAGGCGACGGCCTCGCGCGTGAGCGGGTCGTCGCGCCAGACGATGTTGCGCGCGCGGTTGGTGTAGCGCATGTGCAACTGCCCGTCGGGGCGCACGGCGAACACGGGGCCGGGCTGGTCCGGGCGCACCTGGGCGCCGTCCACATGGCTCGCGGGGATGGTCATGCACTCGGGGTGCATCAGCGCGCGGATGTAGTCCGGCGACTGGTCGCGGACCAGGATGTAGACGATCTCGTGGTCGAGCAGGTCGTTGGCGCCGCCGTCCGCGGCCGGGTGCACGCAGTGCAGCAAGAGCGCGTCGATGCGTCGCTCGGGGCTGTTGTAATAGCCGTCGGTGTGCCAGGCGATGGGCCGGTTGGAGTAGGGGATGTAGTCGCGGTGGCGGGCGTCGGTCTGCACCGTGAGCGAGGTGATGGCGTCGTCGTCGGCACCGCGGTTGTGGTCCAGCCGCGTGAGGCCGAAGGCGGCGCCGAGCCGGGTTGGGATCTCCTTGTCAGGGTCGTCGCCGGTGTTGCCGATGTAGATGGCCATGTTCGCGCGCCGGCAGCGCTCCAGGATGGCCGCATGCTCCGCGGCCGTGAGCCGGCGCGGGTCGTCGATCTCGACGATGAGGTCAGCGAGCCGCGTCGGCGCATCGGCGAGCTTCTGCTCGCGCCAGGCGAGGTAGGCGTTGTCGGAGCCGAGATCGAAGGGCGATGCGGGCATGGTCATTGACGCGAAAGGCGGCGGCTGCGGCGGGCCGTGGATTCTCGCACAACCAGCGGGGTCTTGGCCTCAGCGTCCCGGGCGCACCAGCCCGCCAAGGCCGATCTCCTCCAGCGCGTCCATCAAGAGCTGGCGCACGCAGGCGCCGGTCTCGCAGAAGAGCGCCTTGCGCAGGATCTCTTTGGCGCGGGTGCGGCTGATGCTGCGCACGACGCCCTTCACGCGCAGCAGGCTGCCGGCGCTCATGCTGAGGCTGTGCACGCCCATGGCGAGCAGGAGCGGCGTTGCCCGCGGGTCGCCGGCCAGCTCGCCGCAGACGCTGACCTCGCGTCCATAGGCGCGCGCGGCCTCCACCACCTGGATCAGCGCTCGCAGCACGGCGGGGTGGAACACGTCGTAGAGCCCGGCGACGCGGGCGTTGTTGCGATCCACCGCGAGCAGGTACTGAATCAGGTCGTTGGTGCCGATGGACAGGAAGTCCACGCGGCGCGCGAGGGCCTCCGCCTGGTACACGGCAGCAGGGGTCTCGATCATGACCCCCACCGGCGGCAGCCGCACCGGATGACCCTCCTCGTGCAGCTCGTCGCAGGCGCGCTGGATCAGCGCGAGGGCGTCATCGACCTCGTCGGTGTTCGTGATCATCGGCAGCAGTAGCTGCAGGTTCCCGAGGCCGACGTCGGCGCGCAGCATCGCGCGCACCTGGGTCATGAAGATCTCGGGGTGGTCGCGGGTGATGCGGATGCCGCGCCAGCCGAGGAAGGGATTGGACTCCTCTACCGGGAAGTAGGGCAACGACTTGTCGCCGCCGACGTCGAGCGTGCGGATGGTGACGGGGCGCGGCGCGAAGGTCTCCAGCAACTGCCGATAGTGGTTGCGCTGCGTCTCCTCGCCGGGGAAGCGGTCGCGCACCATGAAGGGCAGCTCGGTGCGGTAGAGCCCGACGCCGGCGGACTCCTCGATGCCCAGCGGGCGCTGCTCCAGCACGAGGCCGGTGTTGAGGTAGAGCGGCAGCGCGAAGCCGTCGGTGGTCTCCGCCGGCAGGCCGCGCAGGTTGTCGAGCTCCGCGGAAAACGCCTGCTCCTCGACAATGAGTCGCCCGTACTCGGCGCGCACCAGCGCGGACGGCTGCACATAGACCCGGCCGCGGTAGCCGTCGACGATGAGCGGCCAGCCCTCCAGCCGGCTCACGGGCAGATCCATGACGCCCAAGGCGGCCGGGATGCCGATGCCGCGGGCGAGGATCGCCACGTGCGACGACGCCGAGCCGCGGCGGCTCACCAGGCCGACCAGCGATTCCCGCGGCACCGCCGCGATCTGCATGGCGCTGATGTCGTCGCCGACGAGCACCGTCTGCCCCGGATAGTCCTCACCGGGGGTTGCCGCCGCGCCTTGTTGCAGGCGCAGCAGCACCTGCCGACCGAGGTCGCCGACGTCGGCGCCGCGCTCGCGCAGATAGGGGTCGTCGAGTCGGTCGAACTCGGCGACCAGGTTCGCGACCGTGTCGCGCAATGCGCCCTGTGCCCAGTTGCCGGCGCGGATGCGCGCGATGGTGTCGGCGACGAAGCTCTCGCTCTCGAGCATCAGCCGCCAGGCGCCGAACAGGGCTTGGTCTTCGTCGCGCAGCGTGCCGCTCATGCGCTCGGCAAGGCGGCCGATCTCGGCGGCGACCGCGGCAACGGCTTGTTGAAACGCGGCCACCTCGGCGTCGGGGTCGGCGGCGGGCCGGTCCGGCACCGCTTCCAGGTCCGCGGGCGGATAGACCACGACGGCGGTGCCGATGCCCACACCGGGCGAGGCGGCGACGCCGGCCAGATGGCGGCTCGGCAGGCCCGGACCCTGGCTCAGCCGGCCCAGCTCGCCGTTGCCGCGGGCGAGCGCGATGGCCGCGGCCAACTGCACGGCGAGGGTCACGACGAAGGTCACCTCGTCGTCGGCAAACCGCCGCGGCGCGCGCTGGCGCAGCACCAGCACGCCGAGCACCTTGCGGTGCTGGATGATGGGCACGCCCAAGAAGCCGTGATACTGATCGTCCCCGGTCTCGTTCAGCTTGAGATAGCAGGGATGGGTGTGCGCATCGTCCAGGTTGACGATGTCGGCGCGCTCGGCGGCGCGGCCGATGAGGCCGCGGTTCAGCGGCACCCGCACACGGCCGACAGCGTCGGGAGGGAGCCCGTCCGTGGCCAGCAGCACATGCTCGCGGCGGTCTGGGTCGGTGAGATAGACCGAGCAGACGTCGGCGCCGATGGCGTCCTTGACCTCGTGCACGAGCACGGCGAGCGCGGCGTCGAGTGACGGCGCCCTGTCGACGGCCTCAAGGATACGGCGCAGTGGGGCGAGCATGGCGTCAGGAACCGTGCAAACGCATCGGCGTTGCGTCGTGCTCGGCCGTGGGTGCTGTGTCCCTCAACGGCGGCGCTGCCGCAGGCCGCCGAGAAAGTGGGCGCTGCCGGCGCGCCGCTCGGCGTCCAGCCACGCGGCCAGGGCCGTGTCCTCCGCCGGGTCCGGCAGCGGTGCGCCTTCCGGATAGAGCAGCGGCGCGAGCTCTTGCAATGCCTGCGCGTAGACGTGCCGCTTGAAATACACGACCTCGCGTAGCGGATGCCAGTAGCGCACCCAGCGCCAGGCGTCGAACTCGGGCTTCGCGGTGCGGTCGAGGCAGAACTCGTTCTCGCCACAATCCACGCGGAGCATGAACCAGACCTGCTTCTGGCCGATGCAGGTGGGCCCGCAGCGTCGGCGGATGAAGCGCCGCGGCAGCCGGTAGCGCAGCCAGCCGTGGGTCGCGCCGAGCACCGTGACTTGGCCGGCGCAGAGCCCAACCTCCTCCTCAAGCTCCCGGTACATGGCCTCCAGCGGCGTCTCATCCGACCGGATGCCGCCCTGGGGGAACTGCCAGGCGTTCTGGCCGATACGCCGTCCCCAGAACAGTCGGCGCTGCTCATTGGTCAAAATGATGCCGACATTGGGGCGAAAACCGTCCGGGTCGATCAAGGCGGCGTACCTGTTTGAGTGCCACGGCATTTTTCCATAACCACACGCAACCGGGCAAATCCACAAGCATTTCAGTCTTTGCTGATATGGCCTGCTTCCGCTAAGGTTCGCGACCACCCTGCTCCAAGCGCCGACCATCATGCCGCTCGCGATCTTCGATCTGGACAATACGCTCTTGTCGGGCGACTCGGATTACCTCTGGGGCCGGCATTTGGTGGCGCTCGGCGTGGTCGACGGTCCTGCCTACGAGGCCGCGAACGCCCGCTTCTACGCGGACTACAAGGCCGGCCGGCTCGACATCGACGCCTTCCTCGCCTTCGCGCTGCGGCCGTTGCGCGACAACGACCCGATCCTGCTCGCCGCCTGGCGGCAGGCCTTCGTCGAGACGGTGATCGCGCCGCTCATCGGCCGGCCGGCCCTCGACCTGGTGGCGCGCCACCGGGCGGCGGGCGACACGCTGCTCGTGATTACCGCCACCAACGCCTTCGTCACGGCGCCCATCGTGGAGCGCTTCGGCATTGCGCATCTGATCGCCACCGAGCCGGAGCGCGACGGCGATGGCTATACGGGCCGCGTCGCGGGCATCCCGGCCTTCCGCGAGGGCAAGGTCACGCGGCTGCAGGCCTGGCTCGCGGAGCAGGGCGCGGACCTTACCGGCAGTCACTTCTACAGCGATTCCATCAACGATCTCCCGTTGCTGGAGCGCGTCGACCATGCCGTGGCGGTGGATCCGGACCCGCTGCTGGCCGTTATTGCGTCGGAACGCGAGTGGCCGATCATCTCGTTGCGCGAAACGCCCGCCTGAGCGCGCCGCGCCGTCACCGTTCCGTCATCATTCCCTCATCAGCCTGCAATGCCGATCCGCTATTCTGCTCAATTGGCCGGTCCATTGGCCGCGTTATTGGCCGAACAGCGAGCGATGGGGTGATTTCATGGGGGTCAACGCGTCCGCACTCCCGGTCCGGCGGGGAGAGCGTTTGTTCGTGGAGCTGGCCGCTGGCCCGCAGGCCGTGCGCCAGGCGCAGGCGCTGCGCTACCGTGTCTTCGGGCAGGAGCTCGGCGCCAAGCTCAAGCACGGCCACCCGGGCCTGGACGTGGACGATTTCGACGCCCATTGTCATCACCTCTTGGTGCGCGAGACCAAGACCGGCGCCGTCGTGGGCTGCACGCGGCTCCTGAACGGCGACGACGCCCGGCGCATCGGCGGCTTCTACTCGGCCGGCGAGTTCGACTTGGGACCGATCCCGAACCTGCCCGGCAAGCTGCTGGAGGTGGGGCGGACCTGCATCTCCGCGGAGTGCCGCGACGGCGCCGCCATCGCCGTGCTCTGGTCCGGCATCGCCGGCTACATCCAGATCCACAACATCGACTACCTGTTCGGCTGCGCCTCGGTGCCGCTCGGCGAGGGCGACCTGCAGGCCGCGGCCATCATGAACCGCATGCGCCGGCACGCGATGTCGCCGCCGACGCTCCGCGTCACGCCGCGGACGCCGTTGCTCTGCACCCATGTTCCTGCAACCGTGCTGGATGCGCCGCTGCCGGCGCTGCTGAAGGCCTACGTGCGCCTTGGCGCGCGGGCCTGCGGCGAGGCCTGCCGGGATGCCGACTTCGAGGTGGGCGATATCCTGATGCTGCTCGACATCGGCGAGCTCAACCCTACCTATGCCAGACACTTTCTGGAGCGTGTCGGCGAGCATTGAACGAGCGGCAACCATCGACCGCGCTGGCGCGGGCGCTCCGTCTGACGGAACATTTCTCGACCGGCGTCGTGCTCGCCGTGCCGGTCGCCGTGCTCGGCTTGCTCAAGCGCCCGCGGCCCTGGCTGCCGGGGCTGGTGGCCTGGTGGCACCGACGCCTGCTCAGGAGCCTCGCGGTGGGCGTGGAGGCGACCGGCACACCGGTGCAGGGGGCGCTGCTGGTGGTGAACCATGTCTCCTGGCTCGATATCCCGGTGCTGGGGAGCCTCGCGCCGGTGCGCTTCGTCTCCAAGCTCGAGGTCCGGCGGTGGCCCGTCGTGGGCTGGCTGGCCGACCTCGCCGGCACGCTGTTCATGCAGCGCGGCGCGCACCAGGCCACGGCGATGGCCCGGGTCATCGCCGCCGAGCTGCAGGCGGGCGCGACGGTCGCGATCTTCCCGGAAGGCACGACCGGCGACGGCCGCGAGCTCAAGCGCTTTCACGCCCGCCTGTTGGCGGCGGCGGACGGCGGGCAGGTGCCGATACAGCCGGTGGCCATCCGCTACGGCAACGGCGTGGAGCCGGACGCCATCGCGCCGTTCATCGGCGATGACAGTCTGTTGCCGCACCTGGGGCGCGTGCTGCGGCATCCTGAGCTCTGCGTGCGCGTAAGCTTTCTGCCGCAGCTAGACCCCGCGGGTCTCACTCGGCGCGCCCTCGCCGAGGCCGCCCGCGAGGCCATCGACCGGCAGTTGCGGGACTGGTCGAATGCCGCCTGCGGCAGCAGCGCGGCCACCCCGGACGCGCATGCCGCGGCCCGGACGTTCTGACTTTACGATTCTGGACAGCGCTCGGCGGACGCGTCATGGACAATCAGCACGAACAACCTCTCCGTATCGCCGTCGTCACCGAGACCTTCCCGCCGGAGATCAACGGCGTCGCCAATACCATGCAGCAACTGGTGACCGGCCTCGCGGAGCGCGGCCACCACCTGTTTTTGGTGCGCCCGCGACAGGTGACCGATCGTCGTCGCCGGACCCCGCGCGGGCATTTTCTGGTGCCGGGCCTGCCCATCCCCGGCTACCGGGGGCTGCGTTTTGGGCTCCCCGTGTACTGGCGCCTGCGCCACCTGTGGCTGCGCCTGCGCCCGGACGTGCTCTACGTTGCGACCCAAGGCCCCCTCGGCCACGCGGCGCTGAACGCGGGGCTCAACGCGTCGATCCCCGTCATCACGGGCTTCCACACCCAGTTCCATCAGTACAGCCAGCACTATGGGCTCGGGCTGTTGACGCGTCCCATCGAGCAGACGCTCAGGAACTTCCATAATCGCTCGGACGCAACGCTGGTGCCGACGGCGGCGCTGCGCACACAGTTGCACGAGTCCGGGTTTCGCAACGTGCATGTGTTCAGCCGCGGCGTAGACACCGCGCTGTTCGACCCGGCCCGGCGCAGCGCCGCATTGCGCCGAGACTGGGGCTGTGAGCCGGACAGCCTGGTCGCGCTCTATGTCGGGCGCATCGCGGCAGAGAAGAACATCCATCTCGCGCTCGAGACCATGGACGCGCTCGGCGCCCGCCTGCCGAGCCTGCGCTGCGTCCTGGTGGGCGATGGCCCGGAGCGCGCGCGGCTCGCCCGTAACCATCCCAATTGCCGCTTCGTCGGCGCCCGGGTGGGCGAGGAGCTGGCGGCGCACTACGCGAGCGGCGACCTGTTCCTGTTCCCGAGCCTGACGGAGACCTTCGGCAACGTCGTCACGGAGGCGATGGCGAGCGGGCTCGCGGTCTGCGCCTTCGACTACGCCGCCGCCCACGAGCACATCCACGCGGGCGTCAACGGACAGTTGGTGCCGTTCGACGACGCCGAGCAGTTCGTCGCGCGCGCACTCGCGCTCGTCGAGCAGCCGGAACAGGTGCGTGCCATGGGCAAGGCCGCGCGCAGCACCGCAGCGGCGCTGAGCTGGTCACGCGTCATCGCCGGCGTCGAGGAGCGGCTGCGGGATGTCGTCGGCGGGCGCTCGGCGCGGCCCGCGCCGAAAGCGGTGGAGGCGGCAGAAACGGCGCCGTCGGGCAACGGGGTCTAGCGAGTGCTCATCGAGATCGAAATCGCTATCGAAATCGCTATCGCTATCGAAATCGAACCCAGTGGCTACCGATCCCGATCCCGATCCCGATCCCGATCCCGAAAGTGAGCCAAAGGGCCAAGGGCCAAGGGCCAAGGACGGCTCCCTCGGCCCTCGGCCCTCGGCCCTTATTCCCGGCTCATCTGCAAACATCCATAAGCCCCGAAGGCTTTGTCGCCGCCAGCACCGTCACCGGCAGCGCCGGGCGCCAGGTCTCGAAGCGCCCGAGTGCTGCGGCATCTGCCACCTGCACGCGGGTCAGCTCGCCGCCGATGCGCTGGTGCAGCGCCACCAGCAGCGTCTCGGTCTCCAGCGTGACGGCGTTGGCGATGAGCCGCCCGCCCGGCCGCAGCGCGTCCCAGCAGCGCTCGACGACGCCGCCCGCGGTGAGCCCGCCGCCGATGAAGATCGCATCGGGCGCCGGCAGGTCGGCGAGCGCCTGCGGCGCGCGGCCGGCGACGATGACCAGATCCGGCACGCCGAGGGCCGCCGCGTTCTGCTGGATCAGCGCGCCGCGCCCCGCGTCGGGCTCGATGGCGATGGCCCGGCAGCCGTCGCCGACGCGCAGCCATTCGATGGCGATGCTGCCGCAGCCGGCGCCGACGTCCCACAGCAGCTCGCCGGGCAGCGGCGCGAGGCGGCTTAAGGTTACGGCGCGCACGTCGCGCTTGGTGAGCTGGCCGTCGTGCGCGAAGGCGTCGTCCGGCAGCCCGGCGCGGCGCGGGCGCGGCGGCAACCCCGGTGCCGCCCGACACTGCACGGCAATGAGATTGAGCGGGTCGACGTCGATCTCCGGCCAGGCGTCCGCGCTGGCGTCGATGCGCCGCTCGGCCGGGCCGCCTAAGCGCTCGAACAGCGTCATTGCGCTGCTGCCGAAGCCGTCGCCACGCAGCAGCGCGGCCAAGAGCCCCGGCGTCTCCCGATCCGCCGACAGCACAATGAGCCGCGCCCCATCGGCCAGATGCAGCCGCACCCGCGCGAGCCCGAGCAGCCGGTCCGGCGCCACCGGACGCAACACGCGCAGGTCCTGGAGCGGCCAGCCGAGCCGAGCCGCCGCCAGCGACGCGGAGGACACCGCCGGCAGCACCTCGTATTCGCCGGGCGCGAGCCGCTCGGCCAGCTTTGCGCCCGCGCCGAACCACATCGGGTCGCCGCTCGCGAGCACGCAGACGGGCGCGCCCCGCAGCGCCAGCACGGCACTGAACCCAACGTCGAAGGGCTGCGGCCAGGGCTCGCGGCGCTGGCCCTCGCGCTGGCCCGGCAGCCGCTCGGGCAAGAGCTTGAGGTGGCGCTCGGCGCCGAAGACCACGGCGGCCCCGGCCACGGCCGCGCGCGCCGCCTCGCCGAGGCCGGCGAGCCCGTCCTCGCCGATGCCGACGACGCACAGCCAGGGGCCGGCGGGCGCCGGGTCGGATTGCAGGTTGATTGACATAGATAGCGATTCCATCGGGCGCCGCGCTGGTGGATACCGGCGCCAGCCGCTACAGTTACGCGTTTTCGCGCATCATCGCGTGATCGGGCCGCGCCAACGCGCCGCCGCCACGCCGCCGAAGACCCCGCAGATGCTGCCATACAACCGCGACGCCCACGCCATCTACCGCGAATCCTTCGCGATCATCCGCGCCGAGGCGGACCTCTCGCGCATCCCGCCGGACTTGGAGCCGCTCGCGGTGCGGGTGGCCCACGCCTGCGGCATGCCGGACGTCATCGATGACCTGGTGTTCTCCGACGGCGCCGGCCGCGCCGGGCGCGCCGCGCTGCAACAGGGCGCCGCGCTGCTCTGCGACGGGCGCATGTCCGCCGAGGGCATCACCCGCGCCCGGCTGCCGGCGGACAACGCCGTCATCTGCACGCTGCAAGACCCGCGCGTGCCGGCGCTCGCCAAAGCCCACGGCAACACGCGCACCGCCGCCGCGCTGGAGCTGTGGCGCGAGCATCTGGCCGGCGCGGTCGTCGTCATCGGCAACGCGCCCACGGCGCTGTTTCGGCTGCTGGAGATGCTGGACGACGGCGCGCCCCGACCGGCGCTGATCCTGGGCTTTCCGGTCGGCTTCGTCGGCGCCGCGGAGAGCAAGGCCGCGCTCGCCGAGGACAGCCGCGGCGTGCCCTTCGTGACGGTTCGCGGGCGCCGCGGCGGCAGCGCGATGGCGGCGGCGGCGGTCAACGCGCTCGGCATTGAGTCATCGACCGGGCATCGCGCCGCATGAGCCCGTTCGACGCGCGCCCGGACCCGCTTCGGCTGCCGGATGGACAAGCGGCCGCCCCGACCACGCGGTCCGTGGCCGTCGGCCGGCTCATCGGCATCGGCGTCGGCCCGGGCGACCCGGAGCTGCTGACCCTGAAGGCGCTGCGGCTGCTGCGCGCGGCGCCCGTCGTCGCCTATTACGCGGGGCCGAAGAAGCGCGGCAACGCCTTCACGACGGTGCAGGATTATCTGCGCGAGGAGCAGATCCTGCTGCCGCTGATCTACCCGGTCACGGGTCGCATCCCGGCGCCGCCCTTCGACTACGAGGGCGTCATGAGCCGTTTCTACGACGCCTCCGCCGAGCGCATCGCCGCGCATCTGGCCGCCGGGCGCGACGTGGTGACGCTGTGCGAGGGCGACCCGTTCTTCTACGGCTCCTTCATGTACCTGCACGACCGGCTGTCCGGCCGCTTCCGTGCCGACGTGGTACCCGGCGTCTGCTCCGTCGTTGCAAGCGCCGCGGCGCTCGGCGTGCCGCTGGTCTACCGCGACCAGAGCATGCTCGTGCTCGCCGGCACGCTGCCGGAGGACGAGCTCGCGCGGCGCTTGGCCGACGTGGACGCGGCGGCGATCATGAAGCTCGGCAGCAACTTCGCGAAGGTGCGCCGGGTGCTGAGCCAACTCGGTCTCGACACGCGTGCGCTGTACGTGGAGCGCGCGACCATGACGGATGAGCGCATTCGCCCGCTGGCCGACGTCGACCCGGCGACCGTGCCCTACTTCGCCATGGTGCTCTTGCCCGGCGCGCGGTGGCAGGGCGCGTGACGGGGCCGGCCGGCCCGGGCAGCCTCACCGTCGTCGGCCTAGGGCCGGGCGATAAGCAACTGCGCACCCCGGCCGCCGACGCCGCGCTCGCTGCTGCAACGGACATCGTCGGCTACCAGACCTATCTCGACTTGGCGGGTCCCTTCCGTGCCGAGCAGCGCGTACACGTGTCGGACAACCGCGAGGAGATCGCCCGCGCCCGGCACGCCTTCGCGCTCGCGGCCGGCGGTGCCGCCGTCGCCGTCGTCTCCTCCGGCGATCCCGGCGTATTCGCCATGGCCGCCGCGGTGCTGGAGGCGCTGGAGGCCGCGGACGACCCCGCCTGGCATCAGGTGGCGCTGCGCATCCTGCCCGGCGTCAGCGCCGCCCAGGCCGCCGCCGCGCTGGCCGGCGCGCCCCTGGGCCACGACTTCTGCGCCCTGTCGCTGTCCGACAACCTCAAGCCCTGGGCCGAGATCGAGCGCCGGCTCGCGCTGGTCTGCGAGGCCGACCTGGTGATTGCGCTCTACAACCCGCGCTCCAAGGCGCGCCCGGACCAATTCGGCCGCGCGCTCGCCCTGCTGCGCGGGCGGCGCGCGCCGGACACCGTCGTCGTGCTCGGCCGCGATGTGGGCCGCTTGGACGAGCAGCTCACCATCACGACGCTCGCCGCGCTGTCCCCCGAGCAGGTGGACATGCGCACCGTCGTCATCATCGGCTCCTCGCGCACCCGGCGCATTGCGCGGCCGGACGGGCGCGAGTGGGTGTATACGCCGCGGAGCTATCCGGGCTGAGCCAGGCTCATATCACCTCTTTCGCTCGTGCCTGTAGAAACTGCGATGCTGCGCGCTGTGCTCGACATGATCAATAAAGGACAACCACCGTTCCTGCCAGACATCCACCATCGACCTCATCTCTTCCAGCGAGTAATTCCGGCCCACTTCCTCCGGTGTCAATCTGCCGTGGGCTATTGCGTTCCTTTCGGCTACCACGGCATCCAGCCTGTTCCAAACCTCCGCAAGAATGGGGCCGGGATGCCCGAGCTCGAATATCTCACAGAAAAGCATAACCTGAGATCGTTTCATAAAGCTGCCGTCGCCAGGAAACAGGTTTGCATTGATCGTGCAGTCTCGGCCATCCATTACGCACGCTAGGAGCTCGCGGCCTTTACTCTTCCAAACCGTGGCGGGCGAGACGCCAGCGAGGGATTGCATTTTCTCGTGTGCCGCGAACATGAGTAGGCCATCACGAAGCCTGCGATTCCCAACGCGCAGCGTCACCGCGATCTCCAAGAGCCGCCGACAGAGGGAATACAGTAGATGTTCGTAACAGGCATAGAGCAGCAAGACCGCAATGCCGCGCGCATCGCGACTAGCGTCGGCCGCGTCATCGACGGGAGAAGGAGGGTGCGCGGCATCCAATATCCGCCGCACAGCATCAAGTCGGCGAACGAGCTCATCACGATAAGGCTGACCATCAAACATCTTGTGGCAAACTCAAGAATCGATCGCGGCAGAACTCGATGCGACCTTTGACCCGTGGTCGACTGTTGGTAGCGCCGGTCGTCAGCCGCCGCAATTCGGGAGAAGCAAGCCATTCCGTAGAGCGCGGAAGCTCAAGTGCAGGCTCAGCGCGAAGCGCCAGCGCCGCGCCAACAGAGACCGCTTCGAAAAGATTGACCGGTGTCATGCCCCTGCGCGTCTTGACGCCATCGGGGAACACCCGAGCAAGGAAAAGAAAAGTCTTCCGAAAAGTTCCTTCCCGTCCCTCTGTATCGGCGTCCTTGGCATTGTTCGCGGTAAAGGCATTCAAGAAATCCTTAACTGAGTGGCTAAAGACTTCGTACCCTTCCAGAAAAGCGAAGAAGCGCAGCACATAGTCCTCCGGCGTACCGTCCTTCCAATTGGGCTTGGGCAGCCGCACTACGGTGCGAAAGTCGGCACTGTCCGAGAGCGCCGTCAACATTGCAATGAAGGGGCCTCGATATACGCATGCCCGAACCTCCTGATCGGTGAGGGCGATTCCTCCCGTATTCAGGCGTTCGAATAGGTCGAAGCGAACCTGCAGATCGCTCTTATCGTTCAGCACAATGACCTTGACGGGGCGGTCCTCCAATGCCGTGCGGATGTCTTGGGGCAGATCTTCGAACGCCATGCCAACCAGCGCGGATAGCTTATTCAGATCGGTGAGGCGAAGAGGGCCGTCGTCCAATTTCGCAACCTTCCTCGCCGTCTCGCCTCCAACGAAATGGACCAGGCTCAGCAGCCGCTGCAATCCATCGACGACTTCCCATTGGTTTCGCTCGTCCGGCGACAGGTTCGTAGCCATGAAGAGCGGGGGAACGGGAATGCCCAGCAGCAGCGATTCCAGCAGCCTGGACTGCCTGCCCTCGTTCCAACGGAATTGTCGCTGGTAACTCGGTGCGATCTCGATCCGCGCCCGCTCTACTCTTCGAACAAGCTCTTCCACAGTGACGTCGTAAGTATCGAAGTCTACTTTGCGCCGCTCTTTGGCAAGCTGGGAGCGCTGCTTCATTGGATCATTCATATGCAAGCCGACCCTTATCGAAACCTTCAGCCGCAGTCCGCGCCGTCACCGAACGGAGACTATCAGGAAATCCCGCACGCCGGAAACGCTCCGCGATGCGAGTGTATGGGCATTACGACTGCAGACCCAGTACGCAGTCCAGCCCAGTCATCCACCGCCCGCGCTCGGTCGATATTCAGCTTGATCGGAGGGCGTTGCGCAGCCAGCGGGCGGCCGCGGCCACGTCCGCCACCACGGCCGACGCCGGCCGCGCCGGGCGCTCGCGCATGACCACCGGAATGGCGCGCTCGCGGGCGGCCTGGAGCTTCGCGGCGCTTGCGCTGCCGCCGCTGTTCTTGCAGACGATGCAGTCGATGCGGTGCGTATCGAGCAGTGCGCGCTCGGCGGCGAGGTCGAAGGGGCCGCGGTCCAGCAGGATCTCGGCGTCGGCGAAGGGCGGCAGCGGGTCCGGGGCGCTGACACAGCGGATCAGGAACCGGATCTCATCGAGCACCGCGAAGGGCGCAAGCTCCTGCCGGCCGAGGGCGAGCAGCACGCGGCGGGCGCCAAGGGTGCGCAGCGCGGCGATGGCGCCATCCCAGTCGGCCACCGGCTCCCAGCGATCTCCGGGCACGGGCCGCCAGGGCGGGCGCTCCAGCCGCAGCAGCGGCACGGCGAGCTCGGCGCAGGCGGCTGCCGCGTGCTCGCCCATCGTGGCCGCGAAGGGGTGCGTGGCATCCACCACGGCGGCGACGCCCTCCGCGGCGAGATAGTCCTTGAGCCCGGCGACACCGCCGAAGCCGCCGCTGCGCAGCTCCCCGGCCGGCCGGCGCGGGCTCGGCGTGCGCCCGGCCAGCGAGCTGATGACCCGCACCCCCGGTCGGCCCGCCAGCGCCTCGGCCAGCGCATAGCCTTCGGTGGTGCCGCCGAGGATCAAGAGCGTGGTCGGGTCCGGCACCGGGCTCATCGGCCGCGCCGCTCCAGCGCATCCCGCATCAGCGCGGCGGCGCGATAGGCGCCGTGCACGAGCTTGCCGTAGGGCGCGAGCACGAACAGCGCCAGCACCGTACCCAGGTGCACGGCGAGCAGGAGGCCCATCGCCGCCGTCTCGCGCAGCGCGAGCAGCGCGAGCCCCGTCACGGCCACCGCGAGCAGCAGCCACAGGAGCGCCCGGTCGGCGCCGCGGCTGTCCGGGTCCGTCGGCGCCGGGTCCTCGCGGTGCGCGAGCCACAGCAGCCCGACGGTGCCCGCGACCATGCCGAGGCCGCCGAGCATGCCGAGCAGCACGGGCAGGCTCAGCAGCGGATACGGCGCCGCGCGGCCGAGCAGGTGGTGATAGCCGCTCGCCGCGAGCGTCGCCGCGAAGCAGAGCAAAAACCCGTAGAACAGCGCATGGTGAAAGCGCCGGCGCAGCCGCGACGGGCGATGATCGATGTCCGCGCAGCCGGGGCCGCCGCCGCGCTGGTTCGTCAGCGTCAACACCTCGAGCGTCGCCGTGGCCGCCGCGGCAGCCGGCGGCGCGCTGACCGCCATCGCGGGGGCCGTCGTCCGCCAGAAGCGGCGCACCCCCATGCCGATGGCAAGGATCGCCCAACCGAAGCCGAGCCCGGCGCCGGCGACCATG
The DNA here is from genome assembly GCF_001469165.1 of Thiohalocapsa sp. ML1. Classification (GTDB taxonomy): domain Bacteria; phylum Pseudomonadota; class Gammaproteobacteria; order Chromatiales; family Chromatiaceae; genus Thiohalocapsa. The sequence goes on from NZ_JABX01000027.1 coordinate 20,627, forward strand.
AGCCACCACGGGATGATCCGGTAGAAGGCGCCCTCGCCCACCTGCGCCGAGAACAGCACCGACGACGGCACCGCGAGCAGCACCGCCGCCGTGAAGGCGACCGTGATCCCCAGTGCAAGGCCCGGGAACCAGCGCCCACCGCCGGCAAAGAGCACCGCCAGCGCCGACGGCCAGGCGTAGGCCCGATAGCTTGCCCAGCGCTGCCGTGCCAGCGCCCGCGGCAGGTTCACGTCGAAGGCGTGGGGCGGCGCGTACTGGCAGTCGTACAGGCAACTGCGGCACTGGTGGCAGAGGTTGGCGAGCAGGTCGAGGTCGCCCGGCGCGAGCCGCGCCCGGCGCTCGGCCGCGTCGAACACCGCGCAAAGCCCGTTGCAGTAGTTGCAGATGTTGCAGACGGCGAGCTGCCGGCGCGCCTCGGCGTCGTTGCCATCAGCAGCGGCACCGCCCGCCGGCCGAGTCGGCTCAGCACTGCCCATCGCCACCTCCGCAGCGGCTCGCCGCCCGCCCGGCCAGGCGCCCGAACACCAGCGAGATGCTCACCGCGAGGCCGGACACATAGCCCCGCGGGATCAGGTTCGCGGCCATGATCATGCCGGCCGCGAAGGCGTTGTCGAGCTGCGTGCCATCGGCCCATCGTACCCGCGTCGCCGCGTCCACCGCGACGCCGTGGTGCGCGAACGTCACGCCGGGGCGCATCGGGTAGGCGGCGAAGGGCGGCTCGGCGATGGGGCGGGCGTGGGCGGACTTCGGCGGCACGAGCCCCGCAGTGCGCCAGCCGGCGGCGTCGGCCCGGTCCGCGGGCGGGCGGATGCTCGCGTTGTAGTTGGCGACGGTGGCGGCGAGCCCGTCCGCGTCGATGCCGGTCGCCGTGGCCAGATCGGCGATGCTCGGCGCCCGGATCGGCGGATACAGCGCCGCCGGGGCGGCGGCGAGTCCCGCGGCGTCGAGCACCAGCCAGCCGGTCTGCCCAGGCAGGTCCGCGAGCCGCCGCCCCCAGCGGGCATAGCGCGTGGAGGCCGTGTCCGCGCCCTCGTCGTGGCCGCGCAGCCCGGCGTTGTCCACGACGATGCCGAGCGGCATGCCGCGGATGCGCGTGACGATGCCGCCGTCGTGCGCCGGCGAGCGCGCGTCCACGGCCACCAGATAGAGCCCGGCCGGATCGCCCGCGGGCTCTGCGCCGGCGGCCATGAGCCACTGCAGCAGCTCGCCGCGCGCATGCGGCGTGCCGCGGTTGATGAAACCGGCGGCGGCCTCGCCCCAGTGCCGGCGGAGCCAGTCCGGGTCCGCGTGCGCGGCACCGCAGGCGAGCACCTGCGCGCCGGCGGCGACGTCCTCGGCCGTGGTGACGGCCGCGACAACCCGGCGTCCGTCGAGCTCAAGCCCGGTAACGCCGACGCCGTGGCGGATCTGGACCCCGAGCGCCAGCGCCCGATCCGTCAGCGCGCGCACCGCCGCCGTGCCGCCGCCGAGAAAGAATGCCGTCTTGCGCGAATACGGCAGCCGGCCGTCGCCCGCGCGTTGCAGCGCGACGCCCTGCGCCGCGAGCCAGTCGGGCAGCGCGGCGGAGCCCGTCACCAGAGCATCGAGCAGCGCTGGGTCGGCGGCGTCCGCGCCGGTGCGCGTCAGGTCGGCGCGAAACTCGTCCGGCCTGTACGCATCCGGCGTGAAGGGCGTCGGCGCCAGATGCGCACAGCGGAAGTTGCGCGAATGGCGCGTGTTGCCGCCGCGGAGCGCCGGCGGCGCGGCGTCGAGCAGCAGCACCTGGGCGCCGGCTTGTGCGGCCTCGATGGCGGCGGCTAGCGCCGCGGCACCGCCGCCGCTGACCAGCACGTCCGGCGACGCTGAGTGAATGGACACGGGCGCGGTGGGTGCAGCGGCAGTGGGTTTGACAGCGGCGGGAGCGGGCAACAGAATCCGGCGCTTACCGCTCGGGATCGGCGAGCGCCCAGTCTCGGGCGCGCCCGCCCCGGCCGCAATGACCGACAACAGGTGAGTCCCTTGCACAGCGCCCCAGCCGCCTTCGCACCCCCAGCGCCCGCGCCGTGCGGGCAGTGCACGTCCCGTGGGTAAGGTCTGGTTCGTCGGCGCGGGCCCGGGCGCACCGGACCTCATCACCGTGCGCGGCACACGGCTGCTGGCCGAGGCCGGGGCGATCCTCTACACGGGCTCCCTGGTGGCCGACACGGCGCTGCAATGGGCCGCCGCGGGCTGCGAGATCGCCGATTCCAAGTCCATGGACTTGGAGCAGGTCACGGACTGGCTGTTGACCCGCGCCGAGCGCCACGCCACCGTGGTGCGCCTGCAAACGGGCGACCCGACCCTCTACGGCGTGCTCGCCGAGCTGGCGCGCCCGCTGGATGCGGCCGGGGTCGAGGTCGGCATCGTGCCCGGCGTGTCGTCCGCCATGGCTGCGGCGGCGGCGGCCGGCGAATGCCTGACCCTGCCCGAGGTGACGCAGACCGTCATCTTCACGCGCCTCGGCGGGCGCATCCCGATGCCCGCGGGCGAGGCACTCGCGGACCTGGCCCGGCATCGCTGCACGCTCTGCATCTTCCTGTCCATTGAGCGCATCGACGCCGTCGCCGAGACCCTGATCGGCGCCGGCTGGGCGCCGGACGCGCCGGTGGTGGTGGTGCACAAGGCCACCTGGCCGGGCGAGGAGCTGGTGCAGCGCGGCAGCCTCAGCGACATCGCCGGGCGCTGCCGCGATGCGCACATCGTGCGCCAGGCCATGATCCTGGTGAGCCCGGCGCTCGGCGCCCGCGACGCGCCGGGCGGTGCGACCTCGAAGCTCTACGACGCGGGCTTCGAACGCCGGTTTCGCGGCAAACGGGCTGGGGACGAGTAGACCCTCGGCCCTCAGCCCTACTGTTGCGCTACAGTTAACCGCCAACGCCAGCGAAGCCGACCGCCCCGACGCAATGCTTGTCAAAGAGAACCACGCGAAGATGGTCGCCTGCCCGCTGCTCGGGAACAACGCCATCAACATCGGCTGCAAGGCCTCCCACTGCATGGCCTGGCGCTGGGCGACGCCGCGCCGCGACGGCCAGCCGCCGGACAACCCGGGCGACGACTGGGGCTACTGCGGCATGGCCGGCCGCCCCGTCGGCGTCATCGACCCCCAGGACGGCGAGCACGCGCTGCCGCCGGCGCAGCAGCAGCCGACGAAGCCAGGTTCTAGGAGCTAGGTACGAAGCCAGGTTCTAGGAGCTAGGTACGAAGCCAGGTTCTAAGAGCTAGGTACTAGGCGCTAGGGTCCGCCTAGCCCCTAGCCCCTAGCCCCTAGCCCCTGGCACCTAGCCCCTAGCCCCTAGTGCTTCGCTGCCAAAATCCCGAGACCGTGGTTTCATCGTTGTCGTTATCGTCGTCGTGATCGTAATCGAACGTGCGCGGTGTTGACGGGCGTTGACTGGAGTGTTGACCTCCAGGTCAACACGGCGACAGAGCGGAATGTTGTCGCGACTGCCGAGCCGACCGGGAGGTCGGCTCTCCGGCCCGGCCCGGGCCGCTCTGGATCGGCTGCCGACCCGCCCGCGACGACCCAAGACGGTCTCAAGACTTCCGCGCCGCTGCACTAGCACCTCTCCTACCCATGCCAGAAATCATCCAAATAGACATCGCCGGCCGCGATCGCCCCGGCATCACCATGGCGCTCACCGGCGTGCTGGCGCGCTATGCCGTGACGGTGCTGGACATCGGCCAGTCCGTGATCCACGACACGCTGGCGCTCGGCCTGCTGGTGGAGCTGCCGGACGGCGGCGGCGGCTGCCCGGTGTTCCGGGAGCTGTTGTTCAAGGCCCATGAGCTCGGGCTCGACGTGCGTTTCACGCCGGTGGCAGCCGATGCCTACGAGCACTGGGTGGGCGAGCAGGGCCAGCCGCGCCACATCGTGACCCTGCTCGGGCGCGCCATCACGGCGGAGCACATCGCGCGGGTGTCCTCGGTGGTGACCCACTACGGGCTCAACATCGAGCAGATTACGCGCCTGTCCGGGCGCATCTCGCGGCGGCCGGACGCGGCAGCGACCGGCCACGCCAGCATCCAGCTCTGGCTCAAGGGGCCGGTGCCGGACGTGCGCGCGCTGCACGCGGAGTGCCTGGCGCTCGGTGCCGGCATGGACGTGGACATCGCGATTCAGGAAGACGACGTGTTCCGGCGCAACCGCCGGCTGGTGTGCTTCGATATGGACTCGACGCTGATCCAGACCGAGGTCATCGACGAGCTGGCCGCCGCCGCCGGCGTCGGCGCGGAGGTTGCGGCCATCACGGAGCAGGCGATGCAGGGCGAGCTGGATTTCAGCGAATCCTTCCGCCGCCGCATGGCGCTCTTGGAGGGCATGCCGGAGTCGGTGCTGGCGGAGGTGGCCGAACGGCTGCCCATCACCGACGGCGCCGAGCGGCTGATTTGCACGCTGAAGGCGCTCGGCTTCAAGGTCGCCATCCTGTCCGGCGGGTTTACCTACTTTGCGGAGCATCTCAAGCGCCGCCTTGGCATCGACGACGTGCATGCGAACCGGCTCGAGTTCCAGGACGGGCGGCTCACCGGCAAGGTGGCCGGCCCCATCGTGGACGGCGCCCGCAAGGCCGAACTGCTGCGCGAGCTCGCGGCGCGCGAGGGCATTCGGCTGGAGCAGGTGATCGCCGTCGGCGACGGTGCGAATGACCTGCCGATGCTGTCCATCGCCGGGCTCGGCATCGCCTTCCGCGCCAAGCCCATGGTCAAGGAGCGGGCGCGCCATGCCATCGGTGCCGTCGGGCTCGACGGCATCCTGTACCTGCTCGGCATGCGTGACCGGGACCTTGCGGCCCTGACCGGCGCCGCAACCGGTTGAGGCCGCGGTGCGTGGCGCATGCCGCAGAAAAGACAAGGGCCGCTAGTGCGGCCCCTTGTCTTTGCGCTGGAAGGCGCAGAAACAGGTTACTGCGCCTGCTCCGGCAGCCAGGCGGCGATGCGGGAGCGCTCCTGCGCCACATCGATGTCACAGTAGCGGCGGAGCACACCGAGTGCCTCGTCGAGATTGTCGCAGCCGTAGTCGTCGACCACGACATGGTTGCTCCAGTCCTCAACGAAGAAACTGTGCTCCCCGGCGCCGACCGCGCGGCGGATGCGATAGCCGGAACCGGTCCAGGGGTCCCACTTGTAGCGGATGACGTTGTCTTGCTCGTCGAACATTTTTCTTTGCTCAGTGATGAGATCTATCGAGTCGGGTGCTTGCCCTTGATTCATAGAAGGATTTCGGGTTTTCCCGGGGCTACAAACCGCGCATGTCGCGTGCTTGCGACATTTCGATCTGTTCCGCACAGTTTAGAAGCCGATCAGGAACTTGACAAGCTCGAATGCAACAGATGTTTGAGTCACCGGAGTGACGGTTTTGTAACGAATTTCCTAAATACCTGACAAACCTAGTGCACCATCGCGTCGGCAGCGCAACGGATGTACTGAAAACCCAACAGTTTGGGGGTTGGCGACAGCCCGGACGGCGGAAAAGACCCGATCTGGGGGCACAGGGCGGCCCGCCCGGCGGGTCAGCGGCGCAGCCCGAGGGGGTCCTCCGGGTCCACGCCCGCCATGAAGGGGATGCGCCGGTCGTTGTGCGTGACGCGGTAGATCAGGCCCATCCAGTTGCCGATGACCCCCTCCGCCGTGTCGCGCCAGGTGTTGTCGAGCCCGGCGGCAATGCGTGCCTCCGGCAGCGCCGGCGGCGGGCGACCGCGGTCGCGCTCGTGCTCCAGCAGGTGCCGGTACTCCGTCAGCACGGCGGCGGCCTTTGGGCTGAAGACATGCTCGGGAAACGGCGGATAGTCCGGCCGCGCGCCGGCGGCGTAGCGGTAGACCTCGCGCTTGTACTCCTTCAAGAGCGAGACGGTGTCGTACTCCGGGTGGCCTTGGAACATCACCAGCCTGAGCCCATCGCCGCTCACCGCGAGGTGCACGCCGGCGGCTGCGCTCTCCACGAGCACCCGGCAACCGACGGATTCAAACTGCTCTCGGCCGATGTCGTTGAAGCGCGAATGCGGCACATCGAACAGCGTATTGACGCTGGTGACCAGCGGATGGCCGCGGTCGACAACGCGGTGCGCAAAGACGCCCCAGCGCTTGAACCCGAGCGGTCGGCGCACTTGTCGGTAACGGAACTGCATCACGGCATGGGTCGCGAGGCAGGAGCAGAGCGTCGATGTGACGCTCTCGCAGGCCCAATCCACCACGTCCATCAACGGCCGCCAGAAGGGCTCGCCGGACAGGTCCGGCCCCGCGACATTGGCACCGGTGATGATGAGCGCATCGAGGCCCTGGTCGCGCACCTGCGCGTAGGGCTCGTACCAGCGCTCGATGTGCGCGCGGGCCTCCGGCGAGCGCGGCAGCGCGTCCAGCGTGAAGGGGTGCACGTAGAATTGCGCGATCTGATTGCTCTGGCCCACGAGCCGGAAGAACTGCCGCTCGGTCGCGGCCAGCGCCGCATCCGGCATCATGTTCAAGAGCCCGATATGCAGCTCGCGGATGTCCTGCGCGATGGCGCGGTCCGACGGCAGGATGTTCTGCCCCTCGGCGCGCAGCCGCTCGAACGTAGGCAGATCGTTGTGGCCGACGATCGGCATGGCCGCGCTCAGCCCTCCGCCGCCGGCTCGTCCGCGCCCGGCGCATCGGCGGCGCTCGTCTTGCGCGCGATGGCGGTCTCGATCAGGTCCAGAAAGTCCCGCTCGTCGCGCACCGCGGCGACCTCCGGCGACTCCACGACATAGCCGTGCGGTCGCGCAATGGCCTCGTAGCGCGGCACGCGGGAGTGAAACAGCCGCGGGAACACCCAGCGGGTGAAGTCGTCCGGGTCGATGTCCGCGACATAGTCCAGCGCGTGCTCGGCGAGGTAATCCTTCACCGCGGACTTCAAAAACGCCGGGCGGAAGTAGAGCGGCTTCGGGTCCGCCTGCGCGCGGCGGATCAGCTTGATCTCGTCCTGCTGCGGCACGCGGATGTACAGGATCAGCGTGTGCCGCGCCAAGAGGTCGATGACTGACGGCTCATCGAGCTCGCACAGGCTGCCGCCGACGTCGTTCACGAAATGGCTGTAGCCGTAGATATGCCGCGCCTTGTCGATGAAGGCGGGCACGTCCAGCATGGCCTGGATCTCCGCCTGTCGGTACATGGCCTGCCTGCGGTTGAACTCCTGCAGCGACAGCCCGCCCTGATCCGGATCGCCGAGCTTGCCGACGAAGCTCAGCACCGGCCCCAGGTCATCGACGGCGATCTTGTTCTGGATCGCGATCCAGTCGCGCCGCAGCAGGTCGCGCAGAAACGGCACTTCCATGGCCTTGGACTTGATCAGATCCAGGATCGGCTCGTCCAGATAGCGCGTGCCGATGCGGTAATCGCCGGAATAGTGGAACCAGTCGTTGCGCCTTAACAGCGCCGACAGATAGGTCTTGCCGACGCCGGACATGCCGAGCAGCGTGACGCTGCGGTGCTTCCAGGCGCGGAAGGTTTCGATGTCGAAGTGCACGGGGGCGCGGAGCGTCGGTCAGGCCGCGGGTGCGGCAGCGAGCGGCGGATGATACGCCATCACGGGCGGAGCGACACCTCCCGCCGCGCGCTCCTCCTTAGCGGACCGGGGCATCCGTGCGCCTGTCCGCGGGACTTTAGGCCGCTCCGCGGCGTCGACGTACCGCGGCCATTGAGAAGAGACCCAGCGCAATCAACGCCAGGCCACCGGGCAGGGGTACGGCACCGGCACGGACAATGATGTCAAAGGTCCAGATGGAGCCGATCTCGTCCCCGAGACAAGCCTCAACATTCAGCCCGGCGCAGCTATTCAGGGGACGATTCTGGTCCGTCAGGAAATACAGCGTCGCCCGCCACTCCGTTGCCAGATCGCCGGCACGGTCGAAGTCGATCTGCAGCGGTGTGCCGGTCGTGCTTGCATCAAGGTCGTCGCCGAAGGACGGTAATCCGCCGACGATGCTGAAGAACGAAGTGGTCGGATCGAAGCTCGGGCCAAATCCGACACTGTAAAACGTCAAGTCCGTCAGGTTGCCATCGGCAGGATCGACATCGCCGAAGAGGTTTGCAAGTGCCAGCGACTTCGTGAAGCTGTCGCCGTCGATGCTGGTATCGCCGATCACGATCTCGCTGCCGTAGTCGGCCCACGCGGACAGATCCGAGGTTGCGGGAGTGCTATTCGGCGTCTTCCCAAGACCGAGAATCGGACCTTTGATCGTCGCCGTGATGGCCCGCGTCACGTCGGGCACGCCGTCCGCGGAGACGCTCTGCACGGCCTCGCCGGCACCGATGGTTACGCCGTCTACGTCGCCGAAGGCGAGCCCGCCAGCGCTGTAGCCTCGCGCGAGTGTGTCGGCGGCAGCGGTGCCGAGACTCGCCGGCCCCGGGCCGGTGGCCGGATCAACCACGAAATATGAAGCCTTAGACCCGCTGAGGACGTCCGCAAACTTCACGTTGTCGAGCGTGGTGCCGCTCGCCCCCGCGTTGCGTGCCGTTAGGCCTTCGGTAGCTGAGCTGTCCCGGCACGAACTGTCCCGAAGTCGATGCCGGCCTCTTGATTCGCGTCGTTCTGAACCGAGAGCGCCGGCTCCGGCTCATCCAGCGGCGTGATGATGATGTCGAAGCTGCCGTAGTAGGCATCAGGAGCTTTGACGGCCTGAGCAATAATCGTGGAGTTGTTCCAGACCTCCTCGTAGAACTGAAAGCTCAGGGTGTCATCTTCGCGTAAGCGAATCGCTTCGTTGCGATTGGCGGTCGGATCTGCCGGGTCATTGACCGTGGCCATGTCGGAGTTGGTGAAGAAGAAAGTCCTGTCCGCCTCCATACGGAAATCGGCGATACCCCCATTCTGCACGTACTTGGTGTTCGCGCTAGGCGTAGCCGACTGATCGACTACGACCTTCCAATCCCTCGTGGTCGCAGACACAGCAGTGTCATCGGCGTCGCGGTAGGACGCATGCAGCGCCATCTGCTGCTGTGTCACATCTTGGAGGGATAGAATCTGGGTCGGTCGGAACACCCGCTCGTATGCGAGCATGGTTCCCGTGCCTTGCGTGGGACTCAGGCCTTGACTGGCTGGACCAGCCAGCGGGCCGAGGTTGGGCGTATCGGCGACCGTCTCGAACGCCACTGTGCCGAGAACAAAGTCGATGTCCGCATCGAAGGTCACCCGGAGCCAGGAGTTGTCGCCGACGCTGGGGTCGTTTGGACCCCGCGTGCCCCAACTGAACAGGAGATGATCTTGTTTTGGACCTGGTTGCGCCGCTGGGCTACAACTGGCGGAAGGGCCGCCCACACCAGGGCAATTTTGGGAGAAATTGACCCAAATGCTCGGGTTCAGGGTCACCGGCGCAACATAGGCATTGAGGTCTGCGTCGAAGTGGCCGCTTTGTATCTCGATCGTGACGACCCCGTGCGCGCTGGAGGCAAAGAGCCCGAGCATCGCGGCGGCCAGTGCCGATCGCCGTGCTGCGGCGCAGCCGCGCCGAGGATCGGCCCTGCGCATGGACGTTTGCCCGGCAAGTCCGAGCAGCGCGAGCGCGATGCCCTTCATACCCCACCCCCCACACGCCCGGCCACCCACCGCCGCCGCGCCCGCACCCCTGCCAACCCGGCTAGCCCTAGGCCGACCAGCGCCAGCGCGCCGGGGGCGGGGACGTCCTGGGTGCCGCTGGTTCTCCCGCTGAGCGTGAAGGTGAAGGGGGTGTCGTTCTGGGCGTCGTAACCGGACGCTTGATCCGTGAGGAAGCTGAGGGTGACGGTGTACTGCGCACCCGCCTGCGCGGTCGTGAAGATGTCGAAGGTCAGCGATAGCTCTTCGTTTGCGCTCAACGTGTCGCTCGGCAAGCTCAAGGTGCCCAATGTTCCGGCCGTGATATCGGCAGAGACGTTGAAGATCGTCAGATCGTCCAAGGTGCCGAAGTCGGCGCCGAAGAGGTTCTTCAGGGTCAGGGTCACGGCCAAGGTATCGCCAGGGTCCACGGTATCGAGATTGATCTGGCCAACCCCGGGCGCAAAGTAGCGGGCGCCGGCGTCGGGCGACACGCCGAGCAGCGGCCCGACGGTTTGCTGCGTGAGCTCGGCGAAGGTGCCGCTGCCGGCGGTGGGGCCGCCGACGCGCACGCGAACGCTGTCGACTTGGGCATTGCCGGTGGCGGCGGTGTTGACAGTGCCGTTTGCGTTGAAAGTGTACGGCATGCTCGCGGGCCGCGCCGGCATCGTGAAGCCAAAGCCGTCCAGCACGGGCGTCTCGCCGACGGCAAGGTTCACGTTGCCCTGGGCGCCCGAGACACTGGTGGTCGCGTTGCCGGTGGACTCGACGTAGGCGGTGCCGGCGATGCTGCTGCCGGCCCCACCCTGGTTGAACAGCCAAATGCTGCCTTCAAGGGTCGACCCTGGGGTGCCATCCGCGCGGGTGCGCCCCAGCGATGCGCGCAGGTCATCCGGGCTCGGGCGGCTGTATGTCACGTCCGTGATGGGCGCATCGTCGCCGTCCAGCAGGATCATGCCTGCCTCCGGAGGGGCGCCGACTGCCGGTGCATTGAGCTGCACGAGGAAGTCAGACATGTACGCCTCTGGGACTCCCGACGTGTCGCCAGCGAAGAACGTCGCGTCGACGGTGCCGCCGGTCTGCAATTGCACTGGAGCGGTGCCCGCAACAAACGGCACCACCTGAGACCGCTGAGCGATCTGCGCGGGGACAGAAGACAATAGGAAGTTCGGAAAAGTCCCCGTCTGCGCCCAAAGTGAGCCTGGCGCAGGCAGCTCAGCCCCGAACTCGTGGGTCGCGCTGCCCGCTGCGGCCGCCTTCAGGGTGCCTGACCATTGTCGAGCGGGGGGATAGAACACACCGACCATACTTGGATCGTTTTGATCTAACACCCCGGGTCTCCCGTAGGCAGCAGCGATGCCTTGACCCTGCAAAGCGTCGGGATTGAATGTGTAGTTGCTGCTCCCGAGCGGTGTGAGCGGCTCCGCCGGCCCATAGCTTGGCCCCAACGGCGTGCTGAGACCGGCGTCGTCGCGCAGCGTCATGACGCGAATACTTGTGATGTCCGGGCTGTTCCCGGTGCCGGCCCAGGTGAGTGTCGCCTTGCTGTTGGTGGCTTCGCCTTGACCGCCCCAGAAGAACAGGGTGTCGTCGTTCGGCGTCGGCGCGTCGGAGTCGCTCATGGCACAGCCGCTCCCGCCCGCGACATTGCTGCAATCGGTCGCCCAGGCGTCATAGCTCGCCGTATCGGATGTGAAGAACACCGCGTTCTCGACGCTGTCGATATTGGCCTGAAACGGCACGGCGCCGACTGGTACGGCGATTCCGGCGAGGATGGCCGCGACGGCGGCACTGAGCGGGCTTCGCAGAGGCATGGGGTGGGTCGCTCCGGCAGGGGTAGGACATCGGGGGACCGGCCTGGCGCGCCAGTATTTGTCACCGATGAACATTTTCAGGGGATTGCCTAGAATCACAGCAAGTATTAGACCATCCAAAAATCAAAGAACAAGAACAATCACTTGCAAGACGAAGCCCCGGTGCGCACGGTGATCGGCGATGAATACTGTAAAAAATTCTGACAGTCATCGAACAGTCATTGAGCGCCCCCAGCCCAGCACCGCGGCGGAAGCTCGATCCGGGGCCCGCCGCAGCGACCTGGGATCCCCGCCAAGTGGGCCATACTAGCGGACGACAGGTGCAGCGTGCGATTGACGGACGCACGATGCCAGCTCCGGAGTTGAAAAAGATGGCTCGAACGTCTGCAGATCTCGGGGAGAGCCGGCCTAATCGACTGTAAAGCCACGCTTACAGGTCGCCACGCTCCGCACGAGCCGCGTTCGTCGGCGCCAAGTGGTGGGCCGTCTAGGATTCGAACCTAGGACCAAGGGATTATGAGTCCCCTGCTCTAACCGCTGAGCTAACGGCCCGGGGGGAAGGCGGGCGGCGCGTGCGATGCGCGCGGATCGAGCCGGCCAAGCCGGGCCGCAGGCCCGCGCCCGGCACGGGGCAGTCCCCGGCGGCTCAGTCGCTGTCGAGAAAGCCGCGCAGCTTCTCGGAGCGGGTCGGATGGCGCAGCTTGCGCAGGGCCTTGGCCTCGATCTGGCGGATGCGCTCGCGGGTCACGTCGAACTGCTTGCCGACCTCCTCCAGCGTGTGGTCGGTGTTCATGTCGATGCCGAAGCGCATGCGCAGCACCTTGGCCTCGCGGCTGGTGAGGCTGGCGAGCATGTTCTGCGTCGCCTCGCGCAGCCCGGCGGCGGTGGCGGAGTCGAGCGGCGAGATGACGCCGGCGTCTTCGATGAAGTCGCCCAAGTGGCTGTCCTCGTCGTCGCCGATGGGCGTCTCCATGGAGATCGGCTCCTTGGCGATCTTGAGCACCTTGCGGACCTTTTCCTCCGGCATCTCCATGCGCTCGGCGAGCTCCTCGGGCGTCGCCTCGCGGCCCATTTCTTGGATCATCTGCCGGGAGATGCGGTTCAGCTTGTTGATGGTCTCGATCATGTGCACCGGGATGCGGATGGTGCGCGCCTGGTCCGCGATGGAGCGGGTGATGGCCTGGCGAATCCACCAGGTGGCGTAGGTCGAGAACTTGTAGCCGCGGCGATACTCGAACTTGTCCACCGCCTTCATGAGGCCGATGTTGCCCTCCTGGATCAGGTCCAGGAACTGCAGGCCGCGGTTGGTGTACTTCTTGGCGATGGAGATCACCAGCCGCAGGTTGGCCTCGACCATCTCTTTCTTGGCGCGGCGGGCCTTGGCCTCGCCGATGGACATCTTGCGGTTGATCTCCTTGATCTCGCCGATGGTCAGCGTGTTCTCGCGCTCCAAGTCCTGCAGCCGGCGCTGGGCGCGGCGCACGTCGCTCTCGACCTCTGCCAGGCGCACCGAGTACGGGTGGCCGGCGTCGATCTGCTCGCGCACCCAGTCGGGGTTGGTCTCGTTGTCCGGGAAGCTGTCGATGAAGGCCTTGCGCGGCATCTGCGCGTGCTCAACGCAGAGCCCCATAATGATGCGCTCCTGCGTGCGCACGCGCTCGATGCTGCCGCGCAGCACCTCCACCAGCTCGTTGAAGACGTTGGCGACGAGCTTGAACTGCATGAAGTCTTCGGAGACGTTCGCCATCGCGGCGCGGGAGGCGTCGTGATCGCGGCCGTGCTCGCGCAGCAGTGCGACGAACTCCTCGAAATGCGTCCGCAGCGAGGCGACGCGGCGCCTGACCTCCTCCGGATCCGGCCCGGTGTCGGGAGCGGCCTCCTCGGCATCGTCGTCTTCTTCTTCGGTGGCGGTCCCGGCGGCGGTGGTCGTCTCCTCCTCGACGGCAGCGGCGGCTGCGGCCCCCTTGGCGACGGGCTCCGGGGCTTCCTCGTCGGTGAAGCCGGAGATGACGTCGGACAGGCGGCGCTCGTCGCGCTCCACCTGCGCGAACATGTCGAGCAGCAACTCCACGGCACGCGGATAGGTGGACAGCGCGCCGAGCACCTGATTCAGGCCGTCCTCGATGCGCTTGGCGATGCGCAGCTCCCCCTCGCGGGTCAGCAGCTCCACGGTGCCCATCTCGCGCATGTACATGCGCACTGGGTCCGTGGTGCGACCGAACTCGCTGTCGACGGATGCGAGCGCGGCGGCGGCGGCCTCGGCGGCCTCGTCATCGGCGACGGCGGAATCGCTGCTCAGCGTGTCGATCTCCGCCGGGGCGGTCTCGTGCACCATGATCCCCATGTCGTTGATCATGCGCACGATGTCTTCGATCTGCTCGGGCTCGATGATGCCGTCCGGCAGATGGTCGTTGACCTCGGTATAGGTCAGAAACCCCTGCTCTTTGCCCTTGGCGATCAACTGCTTGAGTTGCGAAGCCTGCTGCTGGTCTTGATCCATGCGGATACCTGTTCGAGGATTGGACCGGGCGGAATGCGGAAACGCGCCGGCAACCGCGCCCGGGCGCGGTCGGGCCGGCAACTGCCCGAAGGTGTTGAAGTATAGGTGCTGAGTATAGTTGCTGAACTGTAGGATGCTGCGAACAAACTGGCCAGCGTATCAGATCTGCGCTTTTTCCGGTATCCCAAGGCCCCGGAGTCCGACGGCGCGTTAACCTGAGGCGCGCTCGTTGCCGGCGCGCCTCCCCGACGGGCTCAGCCGGCGCCGTGGCCATCACCTCCGCCGCGCGCCTGCCAGCGCCGCGCGATCTCGGCGGCACGGCGCTGGGCGGCCACCTCGCGATTGAGCCGATCGATGGTCCCGGCGAGCTCCTCGGCGCGGCCCTCTGCCGGGATCAGGGCGATCAGTCCCGGCTCCGACAGCCGACGGACGGTCCGTTCGTGCTCCGTGTCGCGCCAGCGCTCGGCGAGCGTCGCCGTGGTGATGCCGGGATAGGCGGCGGCGATGTCGACGATCTCGGCCAGCAGGGCGATGCCGGGGTTATCCAGCTCGCGCCAATCCGCGGGGCGCTCGACCACGAGCGCGGCGCGGCCGGGATCATCCAGCAGCAGCGCGATGGCCCGGCGCAGCGGCGTCAGCGCCGGCCCTGCCTGCTGCATGCGCGGCACCGACGGCCGGCCCTGCGCGCGCCGGGCACCCTGGCGCGGTTGGGCGGTGCCGCTGCGCCGCGCGAGCTCCGCGCCGAGCTGCTGGCGATAGCTGCCGGCGGGCATGCCCTGGAGCAGCCCCTGGACCTCGTCCACCAGCCCTGCGCGGCCCTCCGGCGTGGCTGGGTCGTGGCGCGCCTCGACGTGCTCGAACAGGAACGCGGACAGGAGCTTGGCCTCCGCGAGCCGGGCCTCGAAGGCGTCTTTGCCCTCCTTGCGCACCAGCGTGTCCGGGTCCTCGCCGTCGGGCAGGAACAGAAAACGCAAGGGCTGCTGCCCGGTGGCGAGCGGCAGCGCGGTCTTGAGTGCCTTCCAGGCGGCGTCGCGGCCGGCCCGGTCGCCGTCGAAACAGAACACGATCTCCGGCGCGCTGCGCAACAGCCGCTTGATGTGCTCCGGCGTCGCCGCGGTGCCGAGCGCCGCGACGGCATAGTCGATGCCGAACTGCGCGAGCGCGATCACGTCCAGATAACCCTCGACCAGCAGCATGCGCGGCGGGCCGCGCAACGCCTGCTGCTGCTCGTAGAGGCCGTAGAGCTCGCGACCCTTGACGAAGACCGGCGTCTCCGGTGAGTTCAGGTACTTGGGCTCGCCGTCGTCGAGCACGCGCCCGCCGAAGCCGACCACGCGCCCGCGCCGGTCGCGTATCGGGAACATGATCCGAGCGCGAAAGCGGTCGTAGCGCCGCCCGTCGCGCTCCGTGATGAGCCCCGCCGTCAACAGGCGCTCTTGCTCCGCCGGCGTCTTGCCGAGTGCGTCGAGCAGGAAGCTCCAGCCGCTCGGCGCGAGCCCCAGCCCGTAGCGCTGCACCACCTCGGCGCTCAGGCCGCGACGCTTCAGGTAAGCCACGGCCGCTTCGCGCTCGTGGTGCTCGCGCAGCGCTTGCCGGTACAGCCCCGCCGCCTGCTCCAGCACGGCGAGGATCGGCGCCGGGTCCGGCCCTGTCGGCGCGCCGTCGTCCGCGGGCAGCGACATGCCGGCGCGCTGGGCGAGCTCGGTGACGGCCTCCGGGAAGCTCAGCCGGTCAAACTCGATCAGAAAGTCGATGGCGTTGCCGTGGGCACCGCAGCCGAAGCAGTGGTAGAACTGTTTCGCTGGACTGACCGTAAACGAGGGCGTCTTCTCGGTGTGGAACGGACAGCAGGCGGTGAATTCAGCGCCGGCCTTCTTGAGCTGCACGCGCAGCCCGACGATCTCGACGATATCGGTGCGGGCGAGCAGCCGGTCTTTGAATTCCGGCGTGATGCGACCGACCATCGACCACGACCTCGCGAGAGCCGGAACCGAGACGCGCTGGCCGCAGCCCGGGCATGTGGTCTTGCCGCAGCCGAGTCACGGCAACCGGCGAGATAGAACCTGCAGAAGGGCCGAGGGCGGAGGGCCGAGGATGGCGCCCTTGGCCCTCGGCAGCGCCGCTATCGGCCATTGTTCAGCCCGCGAGTCGCGCCTTCACGCGCTGGCTCACGGCGCCCATGTCGGCGCGGCCCTGTAGCTGCGGCCTCAGCACGCCCATGAGCTTGCCCATGTCGCGCATGGATGCCGCGCCGGTTTCCGCGACGGCCGCGTTGATCAGCGCATCGATCTCGTCATCGGACAGGGCCTCGGGGAGGTAGCCCTGGATGACGTCGATCTCCGCGCGCTCCTTGGCGGCGAGGTCCTCGCGACCGGCGGCCTCGAACTGTGCGATCGAGTCCCGCCGCTGCTTGACCATCTTCTCGAGCACCGCGAGCACTTGCGTGTCGTCGAGCTCGATGCGCTCATCGACCTCGCGCTGCTTGATGGCGGCGTTGACGAGCCGGATGGTGCCGAGGCGTTCCTTGGCGCCGGCCCTCATCGCGGCCTTCATGTCGTCGGTGAGGCGCTGCTTGAGCATGGTCGCTGGAGTCGGGCTTGGGCTCGATTTGCCGGGAGGTTTGGAGCCGCCGGGTGCCGGTCCTTAGGGCACGGCAACGCGCAGAGGTTCCGGCATCCGCCGTGGGGATCGAGCCGTCAGTACGGGCGCTCCCAACGACGCGCCTCGCGGGAGAGCTTCTTGTGATGGCGCTTGACGGCGGCTGCCTTCTTGCGCTTGCGCTCCGCTGTCGGCTTCTCGTAGAACTCGCGGCGGCGGACCTCGGCGAGCACACCGGCCTTTTCGCAGGAGCGCTTGAAGCGGCGCAAGGCGACCTCGAAGGGCTCGTTCTCTTTGATGCGAACGCTGGGCATGAAAAATCCTTGCAATGAAATTCAGTTGAGCATTACGCCGCGCCGCGTCTGGCCAACGCGTGCGTAATCGCGCATTATGCCCTGCACAACTTCCCACTGACAAGCACGCCCGCCTGCTGCTCCGCCCCCGGGGCGCCGCTGGGCGGATCGCGGCGAATCGACCCAATGCGTGTACTTGGCATCGAAACCTCCTGCGACGAAACGGGCGTGGCCATCTACGACGGCGACGCGGGCCTGCTTGCGCATGAGGTCCACAGCCAAGTGGACCTGCATGCGGCCTATGGCGGCGTGGTGCCGGAGCTTGCCTCCCGCGACCACATCCGCCGGCTGACGCCGATGATCCGACTGGTCATGGACCGGGCGGCGACGGCACCGGCCGACATCCACGGCGTCGCCTACACGGCGGGGCCGGGGCTGGTCGGCGCGCTGCTGGTGGGCGCCGGGCTCGGCCGCAGCCTCGCCTGGGGCTGGGGCGTGCCCGCCATCGGCGTGCACCACATGGAGGGCCACCTGCTGGCGCCGCTGCTGGAGGAGCCGGCGCCGGCCTTTCCGTTCGTCGCGCTGCTCGTCTCCGGCGGCCACACGCAACTGGTGCACGTGGCGCAGATCGGCCATTACCGGCTGCTCGGCGAGTCCGTGGACGATGCCGCCGGCGAGGCCTTCGACAAGACGGCCAAGATCCTGGGCCTGCCCTATCCCGGTGGTCCGGCGCTGGCGAAGCTCGCCGAACAGGGCCAGCCCGGCCGCTACCGCTTTCCGCGCCCAATGACCGATCGCCCCGGGCTCGACTTCAGCTTCAGCGGGCTCAAGACCTTTGCGCTGAACACGGTCCGCGACGAGCTCGCGCGCCGCCCGGACACCGAGCAGGCCAAGGCCGACATCGCCCGCGCCTTCGAGGACGCGGTGGTGGAGACGCTCGCGATCAAGTGTCGCCGCGCGGTGGAAGCCGCCGGCAGCGACCGCCTCGTGCTCGCCGGCGGTGTCAGCGCCAATCGCCGGCTGCGAGCGCGTGTAGACGAGATGATGGCCGCGCGCGGCGGTCGGGCCTTCTACCCGCGGCCGGCGCTGTGCACCGACAACGGCGCCATGATCGCCTTCGCCGGCCACGAGCGCCTCGCGGCGGGGCTCGCGGAGCCACTGGCGTTCACGGCGATGCCTAGATGGCCGCTTGAGGGACTCCCTGCGTTGGAGAAGGGCTGAGGGCCAAGGGCCGAGGTACAGCGAATCCGGCGCCTCAGCCCTCGGCCCTCGGCCCTTGCCCCTGCACCACGGTCGCTTCCGCCGCCCCGCCGCCGATCCGATCCTCCTCACCCCGCAGCAGCTTCTTGATGTTGCTGCGATGACGCAGGAACAAGAGCCCCGTGATGACGAGCTGCATGCCGATGAGCGCGGGATTGGGCCACAGGAGCCAGACGAACACCGGCGCCAGCGCCATGGACAACAGCGCCGACACGGACGAGATCTTGAGCACCTTCGCCGCAAACAGCCACACCGCCGCCGTCGCCGCACCGATGGGCCAGTAGAGCCCGAGCTGCACGCCTAGCGCGGTCGCCACGCCCTTGCCGCCGCGGAAACCGAAAAACACCGGGAGCAGGTGGCCAGCAAACGCGGCGATGCCCACCAGCGCCAGCGTCAACGGCGCGACGCCAAGCACGTGCGCGATCAGCATCGGCAGCACGCCCTTCAGCATGTCGCCGGCCAGCGTGATGGCCGCCGCGGGCTTGGCCTTGGCACCGCCGATGCGCAGCACATTGGTCGCGCCCGGGTTGTTGGAGCCCTGCGTGCGCGGGTCCGGCAGGCCCATCGCCCGGCAGACGATGATGGCGCTGGACACGGAGCCGAGCAGATAGGCCCCGAGCACGAGCAAGAGCGCAATGATGAGGGATAGGTCCATGGCCGCGCATTGGACCGGCTGCGCCCCTTGCGGTCAAGCTCGGAACTAAGCTCTTGGCGCTCGCGCGGTGCTTGCACAGGCGCGAACAGACAACATTTGGGAAGGGGCTAGTGCCGAGGGCCGAGGAGGGCCGGCCGGAGCCGGAGCTGGGCCGGAGAGCCGACCGCCAGGTCGGCTAGGCACGCGCGATATCCGTGCATCCCGCTCTGTCGGTGTTGACCTGGAGGTCAACACTCCAGTCAGTCCAGCCAACGCCAGACGACAACAATAGGAGCCCCCGTGGACATCGTTTTCATCAGCCAACTGCGCATCGAGACCGTCATCGGCATCTACGACTGGGAAAAGGCGATCAAGCAGCCCGTGGTGCTCGACATCGAGATGGCCGCCGATAACCGCAGGGCCGCCGCCTCCGATCGCATCGAGGACACGCTGGACTACAAGTCCGTCTCGAAGCGGCTGAAGCAGTTCGTCGGCGAGTCGCAGTTCGAGTTGGTGGAGACCCTCGCCGAGCGCTGCGCCGCGATCATCCTCGACGAGCTCGGTGCGCCCTGGGTGCGGCTCAAGGTCAATAAGATCGGTGCCATCAGCGACGCCGCCGGCGTCGGCGTCGTCATTGAGCGGGGCGTGCGGCCCGGCTGAGCCGAGCGTGCTTCGAGCGGGGTGTGTTACCCGGCTTAGACGAGGCCGATGCCGTGGCGTCGCAGCAGCGCATCCACCGGGATGGCTACATAGTCCTTCGCCGGATACTCTGCATGCACCACGCGGCCATCCCAGCCGATGAGGTCGAGGTCAATCTTCCGCGGACCCGCCTTGATGCCGCCGCGCTGGCGGCCGAGCCGGTCCTCGACGCCTTTCAGGTAAGCGACGAAGGCCGTCTGCTCCAGGCTCGTCTCAACCAGCCAAGCGCCGTTCAGGAAATCCGGCTGGGCCAGATATCCCTCCGGGTCGGTGCGAATCAGCGGCGACTCGTCCACCAGCCGGTGCTCGGCGGCGACGATGTCGCGGGCACGCTCAAGGTTCAGCTCCGGCTCGATGTTCGAGCCAATCGAGACCACGGCGAGATGCACGGCGCTCGCGCTCATCGCGCGGCCGGATAGTTCTCGGAGTGCCGCCCCACTTGGAACATGCCCTCGCCGCCGTCGACGGTGAGGATCTGGCCGGTCACGAAGTCGTTTTCCACCAGGTAGCGCAGCGCGTGGCACAGATGCTCGGGCTTGCCTTGGCGCTTGAGGGGGATGCCGTCTAGGCGCCAGCGCAGGTAATCCGCCGTCCGGCTCGACATCGGCATGACGACCCCGGGCGAGAGGCCGTTGACTCGGATACGCGGCGCGTACTCCAAGGCCGCCATGCGCGTCGCCTCCGCGAGGCTCTTCTTGGAGAGCAGGTAGGCGGCGTAGTCGTATTGGGCGTAGGCGACCTTGTTGTCGATGATGTTGACGACACAGCCCGCGTCTACGCTGGCCGCGAAGACCCGCATCAGCTCCATCGGTGCCACGAGGTTGACGGCGAGCTGCGCGTAGACGGTCTCCGGGCGGGTGCTGGCCAGGTTGCCGGCTACGTAGCGCGACGCGCTGTTCACGAGGACGCCCAAGCGCGGGAAGCGCGCCAGCGCCCGTTCCATCAGGCCGGGCAGGTCTTGGTGCCGGGACAGATCGCATTGCAGCGGCTCGGCATCGCTGCCCCGGGTGCGAAGCTCCGCGGCCGTGGTCTCGGCCTCGGTGGCGGAGCTGTTGTAGTGCAGCGCGATGTCGTAGCCCATGTCGGCCAGGGCGAGGGCAAACTCGCGGCCCAGCCGCGTGGCGGCACCGGTGACGAGGGCCGCGGGGCGGTCGGCGGTGTCTGTCATCAGGTCAATCCTTGATGGAGAAGGGCGTGAAATTGGTGCCCCGGTCATAGATGTCAACGCCCTCGGCCTGTTTCAGGAAGCCGACGACAGCGTAGGTCACGGGCGTCATGGTCGCTTCCAGCAGCACCTTGAAGGCGAAGTTGAATGCGATCACCGACGCGATGCTCTCTGCGGACCAGATGCCCAAGAAGGCGATGGGGTAGAACAGCAGGCTGTCCGCGCCTTGGCCGGCGATGGTGGAGCCGA
This sequence comes from Thiohalocapsa sp. ML1, assembly GCF_001469165.1. Taxonomy (GTDB): domain Bacteria; phylum Pseudomonadota; class Gammaproteobacteria; order Chromatiales; family Chromatiaceae; genus Thiohalocapsa. The sequence goes on from NZ_JABX01000027.1 coordinate 41,380, forward strand.
TGGTCCGGGTCCACAGGTACTTGCCGCGGGTCCAGAGCTTCATCTTCGCCATCACGTAGGAGTTCACGAAGTCGCCGACCCAAAAGGCAACGATCGAGGCGATGACGACGCGCGCGGTGTTGCCGAAGACCGTCTCCAGCGCCGGCTGCAGCGTCGCGTTGAAGGGCTCGGCCGGGTCCGCCGGCAGCGCGATGATCACCATGGACATCACGGAGGCGAACACCAATGCGCCGAAGCCCGCCCAGATCACGCGTCGCGCGCGGGCATAGCCGTACACCTCCGTCAGGATGTCGCCGAAGATGTAGCTGATGGGAAAGAACAGGTTGCCGGCGCCGAAGCTCAAGCTCTCGCCGATGCCGGGCAGCGCAAACGGCAGCTCGATCTGCCCCACCTTCGCGGGCCCGATGAGGTTGGAGCACAACAGCACCGTGACAAAGCCGACCATGATCAGGTCGTAGTACTGAAAGCGGCGGCCGTGCGTGGCGGCGCCGGGCATGGCGGCGTAGGGTCGACTGGCGTAGCTCATGCGGGCTCCCCTGGCTGGCGATGCCGGGGGTTCTGCGGCCGGCAGGCGCGCCACACAAGGCGCGACGCCGAATGACCGGCACGCACGGGCTCCGGCGCGCGGTGCCGTCAGCCGGCCTCGCCGCGGTGCAGTCCGCCGATGCGCAGCAGCTCGCCGACGATCTCGCCGGTGTCGTCGGCGCGGTCGAGGTCCTCGGCCGGGGTCCAGGAATAGTCCGTCTCCAGCCGGTAGGAGCCCAAGTACTCGTGCGGCGGCGCGCCGCGCCAGTCCGCCGGCGACAGCATCGAGAAGAAACTGCCGCCGGCCTTCCGGTACAGGTGATAGACCTGGCCCGGGATGCGCTTAAAGGCGCACTCGGCATGCGTCAGCGCCTGCTCCTCGCGCGCCTCATCGAGCACCTTGCGCGCCTCGGCCTGCAGCGCCTTGATCTGGTCCGCGATGACCCGGAGCTTGGCGCCGGTGCGCGCGCTCAGCATGGACTCCGCGCGGGCGATCTCCTCGGCCAGCTCCGGGGCCTCGAAGGCCGGCGCGAGGCGGCTCACGGGATACGGCGAGCTGCGCGCGTCGCCGCGATGCAGCAGGGCCTTGTCGTCTTTGCTCATGACGATGCTTGAGATCCTCCGGGCTCGGGTGCGCGGTCTCGGCGCACCGTCGATGCCGTCTTATTGCTGAATGGTGCGACCACCATCGACGGCGATGATCTGCCCCGTAATGTAGGGCGCGTCGCACACCAGAAAGCGCACGGTGCGGGCGATGTCCGCGGGCGCGCCGGGACGCTTCAATGCGGTGCGCGCGAGGATGGTCTCCTTGACGGCGTCCGCCAACCCCTGCTCGGGCCACAGGATCGCGCCCGGTGCGACCCCGTTGACGCGCACGCGCGGCCCGAGCTCCCGGGCCAGCGCCTGCACCATCATCGCATTGCCGGCTTTGGCGATGGAATAGATGGGGTGGTGCGCATGGGGGCGCTCGGCGTGGATGTCTACCAGATTCACGATGCAGCCGTCCGCGGCCGTCAGGAGCGGCGCCAGCGCCTTGGCCAGAAAGAAGGGCGCCTTCAGGTTCGTGTCCATAAGCTCGGTCCACTGCGCCTCGGTGGCCTCGGCGAGCGGCGTCGCATAGAAGCTGGAGGCGTTGTTCACCAGCACGTCGAGCCGGTTGCGAAACGCGCGCACCGCGTCCAGTAGCACGGTCGGGGCCTTCGGGTCCAGCAGATCGGCACGCGCGAGCCGCACCGAGTCCGCCCGCGCGGCCTCCAGCTCCGCCTTCAGCGCCGCGGCGTCGTCGCCCGAGCTGCGATAGTGGATGATCAGGTCCATGCCCTCGGCGTGCAGCACGCGGGCGATCTCGGCGCCGATGCGCGCCGCCGCGCCGGTGATGAGCGCCACCGGCGGTGCGAGCGGGGCGTTTGGATGCGGGGTCGGATGCGACGTAGCCAAGGGTGAGTCACCTCATTGATCGGTGCAAATGGGCCCGCTCGGGCCAAGGTCGGAGGGCCGAGGGCCGAGCCCGGACTGCCGATGCCTTGGCCCTTGGCCCTTGGCCCTCAAACCCCTGTATCGTTGCGCAACCTGACGCGGCCCAGCGAGCTGAACCATGCAGTACCCCAACGATGCCGACGGCGCCGCTCTTGCGCAGAGCGAGGCCATTGCGGCGCACATCGCAGCCGCCATCGACGCGGCCGGCGGTGCGCTCCCCTTCGATCGCTTCATGGAGCTCGCGCTGTACGCCCCCGGGCTCGGCTATTACTCCGCCGGAGCCGCCAAGCTGGGGCCGGACGGCGACTTTGTCACGGCCCCGGAGATCTCGCCGCTGTTCGGCCGCTGCGTCGCCAGCCAGTGCGCGGAGGTGCTGGCGGCGCTCGGCGGCGGCGATGTGCTCGAATTCGGCGCCGGCAGCGGCGCCCTCGCGGCGGAGCTGCTGAGCACGCTCGACGCGCTCGGGCGGCCCCCCGAGCGCTATCTGATCCTGGAGCCGAGCCCGGACCTGGCGGAGCGCCAGCGCGCGCTGCTCGCCGAGCGGGTGCCCGCGCTCGCGCCGCGCGTCCACTGGCTGCCCGCGCCGCCCGCGGGGCTCCGCGGCGTCGTCATCGCCAACGAGGTACTGGACGCGATGCCCGTGCACCGCTTCTGCGTGCCGCCGCTGGACCCGGCCGCCGCCGACCCGGCGCACCTCGCGGAGCGGGTGCAGGAGGTGCTGGTGGTACGCGACGGCGACGGCTTCGGCGAGATCCGCTCGGCGCCGGTGTCGGCCGGGCTCGCCGAGGCGGTCGCAGCGCTCGACCTGCCCGCGGACCTGCTCGCCGACGGGCTCTGCGGCGAGCTGAACCTGCGCCTCGCGCCCTGGCTCGCGCTCCTCGCGGAGCACCTCGCCGCCGGCATGCTGCTCGTCATCGACTACGGCTATCCGCGCCGGGAGCTGTACCTGCCGGAACGCCGCGACGGCACGCTCTTGTGCCATCACCGCCACCGCGCCCACGCCGACCCCTACAGCCACTTGGGCCTGCAGGACATCACCGCGCACGTGGACTTCACCGCCGTCGCCGACGCCGGCACCGCCGCGGGACTCGACCTCGCCGGTTACACGACGCAGGCCAACTTTCTCATCGGCTGCGGACTCGACCGCCATCTGAGCGCCGCGACCGATGACCCGGCCACGCTCATGGACCTCGCCGTCGGCGCCAAGCAGCTCGTGCTGCCGGCCGCCATGGGCGAGCGCTTTCAGGTGCTCGCACTGGCCCGCGCCGCAGAGGCGCCGCCCGCCGGGTGGTGCGGCTTCGGGCTGCGGGATTTGCGGCATCGGCTGATCGACCGATAAGGCTCCTGGCGTCCCGGCGAGCTGTAGGGCACATAGGCATAGCCGGCCCGCAGCAGGAGCAGCGTGGTCAGCACCTGAGGTATCCCAAAATCGGCCTGGACAGCGAGCCGTCACGGACTGGGAGCGCCGGCTTTCAGCCGGCTTCGCGCGCCGGGGGCTCGATGCCCCCGGCGTGCGATCGACTGCGCTGGAGCAGGGCGACTACCCATGCCGCGCCGCCGGGCCGGGCGACTGCGCTTGTGCCCTTGTGCCAGCCCAGACGCCGCCGACGCGGCATCGAGCCGCGACGGCGCCGAGCCGGCTGGAAAGCCGGCGCTCCCAGTCAGCCGCGCGTCTGCGAGACGGCTGGGATTCCGGTCCCGATTTCAGGTCGGAAGGATGCACTCTCGATGGTGGCGCCCCGGCGCAACGCCGACAGACGCTCCGGCGCCAGAGTGCCCAGGGCGCGCCAGGCGCCCTTGAGCTCGTCGATCTCGGCGACGAGGGAGAGCATCTCCGGGCTATCGATCCAGGCGAGCACGGCGTCGCCGTCGACGACTTGTCCCGCATCCAGCTCGGCGAGGGCCTCCTGCGTTTCCTCGTCACGAAGCGGCCGCAGATCCTCACGCTCCAGGTACGCGCGCACGGCGTCGTTGATGATCCAGCCCTTGGAGCGACGCAGGCGTGCCGCCGTGGCGTCGAGCCGCTGCACGAGATCGTCGGGCATCCGGACGCGTGTCATACCGTCATACCCGTGGCTCGAATCCGCTGGTGTTTTAATGCACCGCATTATAGTTCTTGGCCGCGGTAGGCCGGAGTTTGCTGATTTTTTGCTCTGCGCCGCCTCGATCGCTTCAGCAGCGGCGAGCCGCTCTCAGTCTCCATCCGCAAACAACGCCCGCCAGAACAGCACGAAGCTCATCGCGAGCATCGCGCCGGCGGCGGCCGGCAGGAGCCAGGGCAGCTCCGCCCAGGGCTCGCCGAAGAGCAGCACGGCACTCGCGAAGCCGGCGAGCCCGAGCGCGCCAAAGGTTGCGAGCAGGCGGCGGTTGTTGTCGCCCAGATTCCGGCGGATGGCCTTGAGGTCGCCGGTGGCGCCGTCCGGGTAGATGGCGGCCTGGCGCTCGAGCTGGTCGATGATGCGGGTCAGCGCAACGGGCAGGTCCGGCAGTCGCTCGGCCAGCGCGGGCCAGTTGTGCAGCGTGCGCTCGACCAGTCGCTTGGCGCCGATCTGCTCGCGCATCCAGCGCTCCATGTAGGGCTTGGCGGTGGTCCAGAGGTCGAGTTGCGGATAGAGCTGGCGGCCCAGGCCCTCGATGTGGATCAGGGTCTTCTCCAAGAGCACGAGCTGCGGCTGGATCTCCATGTCGAAGCGGCGCGCGGTCTGGAACAGGTTGACCAGGAAGTTGCCGAAGCTGATCTCGGCGATGGGCTTCTCGAAGATGGGCTCGCACACGGTGCGGATCGCGGATTCGAACTCCTCGACCCGGGTGCCGAGCGGCACCCAGCCGGACTCCAGGTGCAGCTCCGCCACGCGCCGATAGTCGCGCCGGAAGAACGCGAGCAGGTTCTCGGCGAGGTAGCGCTGGTCTTCCTTCGTGAGCGTGCCGACGATGCCGAAGTCCACGGAGATGTAGCGCCCGGACGGCTCCACGAAGATGTTGCCGGGGTGCATGTCCGCGTGGAAGAAGTTGTCGCGGAACACCTGCGTGAAGAAGATCTCGACCCCGCGGGTGCCGAGCTGGCGCATGCTGATGCCCTGCGCCTTCAGCTCCTCGACCTTCGACACCGGGGTGCCGTAGATGCGCTCCATCACCATCACGTTCGGGCGCGTCCAGTCCCAGTACACCTCAGGGATGTACAAGAGCTCGCTGTGCTTGAAGTTGCGCCGAAGCTGCGAGGCGTTGGCGGCCTCCCGTTGCAGGTTCAGCTCATCGAGGATGGTCTTCTCGTACTCGCGCACCACCTCCACCGGCCGCAGCCGCCGCCCGTCCGGCCAGTAGCGCTGGGCGAGGCCGGCGAAGGCGTAGAGCAGGTCCACGTCGCGGCGGATGATCTTCTCGATGCCGGGGCGCAGCACCTTGACGATGACCTCGCGCCCATCCTTGAGCTGCGCCGTGTGCACCTGTGCGATGGACGCGGACGCGAGCGGGGTCTCGTCGAAGGCGTCGAGCACCGCCTCCACCGGCCGTCCCCAGGCCTTTTCGATGAGCGCGCGGGCCTCGCTGCCCGGAAAGGGCGGCACGCGGTCCTGGAGCTTGGCCAGCTCCTCGGCCATGTCCGCCGGCAGCAGGTCCACGCGCGTGGACAGGAGCTGGCCGAACTTGATGAAGATGGGCCCGAGCTCCTCCAGCGCGAGCCGCACCCGCACCGGAAACGCGGGCAGGTCGCGCTTGAACCAGTTCCAGGGCGCCAGGTGCACGAGAAAACGCACCGGGCGCAGCACCGGGATGGACGCCACCACCTCATCGAGTCCGTGCTTCAAGAGCACGAGGTTGATGTGCAGCAGCCGCAGCGTCTGCGGGAGGCGAAGCATGTGCGGCGGGTATCCTTAAGGATGCGGGCGACGTGTCGCGGCGCGGGTTACAGCAGGTTGAGCGCCCGGCTGGCGTCGGGCTGGCGGACGCGGCTTGTCCGGGCGGCCTGGTCAGCCGCCGCGCTGGCGTTGCAGGCGCTCGACCCGGGCGGCGAGGCGCTCCACGTCGTCGCGCAGCGTGTCCACGGCGGCGAGAAAGGCCTCCAGCTCCGAGCGGCTCGGCAGCACGGCGGCCTCTTCTTGCAGGTACTCGCGCAGGTTCTGCGCGGCGACATCGCCGCTGCGCCCGGCCCAGCGGCTGCCGGCTTGGGCGCGCTGCACCAGCCGATGCGCCAGCGTGTCGCCGAGCAGCTTGGAGAGCTGCTCTTCCCAGTCGATGTCGAGACCGCGAAAGACATCGCCCAGGGTCTGCGCGAGGCGATTGTCGCCGTCGATCCGGATGGTACCGGCGAACACCGCGTCCTCGCGATTGCGGGCGAGCACCATGCCCAGGAGCGCCACCGGGCTGCCGCGGACGACGCAGTCGGGCGGCGCCTCGTAGGCGGAAAACAAGAACAGCCGGTCCTCGCCGGGCACCACGTAAAGGTGCGTGCCGAAGCCGGTGAGATCGAGCCTGAGCACCTGGCCCTGCACGCCAGCCAGTCGCGCGGCGCCCTCCGGGTCCAGCGCCAGCACGCCGTTGACAGTGCCCTCGGCAGCGGCCAGCAGCGCGTCTGGCAACTGGATGCCGGTGGCTTCGGCGCCGCCCATGTCTGCGCCCGTGCTCACAGCTTGTATCCCCGATGGATGGCGACGATGCCGCCGGTGTGGTTCTCGTAGCTCGCGCGCTCGAAGCCGGCCTGCTCCAGCATGCCGAGCAGCGTCTCCTGGTCCGGATGCATGCGGATGGACTCGGCCAGATAGCGGTAGCTGGCGGAATCGCCGGCGACCAGCCGCCCGAGCACCGGCAGCACACTGAAGGAGTAGGCGTCGTAGACCTTCTCCAGCGGCTTGGTGGTCGGGTGCGAGAACTCCAGGATCAGCGCGCGCCCGCCCGGGCGCAGCACGCGGTACATCTCGTTCAGCGCCAACTGCTTGTGCGTGACGTTGCGGAGCCCAAAGGCGATGGTAACGCAGTCGAAACTGTCCGACGCGAACGGCAGCGCCTCGGCGTTGGCCTGGCAGTAGTCGAGGTTGCCGACGACGCCGGCGTCCACCAGCCGCGTGCGGCCTTGATTCAGCATCGCGGCGTTGATGTCGGACATCACCACCTCGCCGTCGGCGCCGACGATGCGTGCGAAGCGCTCGGCGAGGTCGCCGGTGCCGGCGGCGAGGTCCAGCACCCGCTGCGCGCGGCGCACGCCCGCCATCTCGATGGTGCGGCGCTTCCAGAGCCGGTGGATGCCGAGCGACATCAGGTCGTTCATCAGGTCGTAGCGCGACGCCACGGAGTCGAACACGGCCCGCACGCGCTCCTGCTTCTCGGCGACCGGGACTTCTTCGTAGCCGAAATGGGTCTTGTCTTCAGACACAGGGCGGGCTCCATCAGATATCAGGCGGCTATTCTAACCGCGGCGCGGGGGTCGCGCGTGGGAGGCGCTGGGTACGAGAGCTTCGCTGCGGGAATATCGAGACAGGCGCGTGGTTGACGGTGTTGACTGGAGTGTTGACCACCAGGTCAACACAGCGGCGGAGCCGGTTGCACTGATCGCGAGCGAGGAGCCGACCTGGAGGTCGGCTCTCCGGCCCGCTCCGGCCCGCTCCGGCCCGCTCCGGCCCGCTCCGGCCCCGGGCGGGCAAGTGCTTCGCTGCCGAGCTGCCAAGACCGGGCTCCGTCTATGCCGTTTACTTTCGTGCCGAGGCTCTACCTCGGCACCTAAGCGTCCTGTGTCCCTCCCGCCTCAGCCCTCGGCCCTCGGCCCTTCTTCAAGAGGGCCGCTCCTTGCGCGCGTAACCCGCCTTCTCCAGCTCGGCCAGGTAGTCGGACCAGAGCCCTTCCTGATTCTTGCCCAGGCTGTAGAGGTACTCCCAGGAGAAGATGCCGGTGTTGTGCTCGTCGTCGAAGTGCAGACACACGGCATAGTGGCCGACGGGCTCGATCCGGTCGATGTTCACGAATTCCTTGCCGATCTGCAGCACGCGCTGCCCGGGGCCGTGGCCCTGGACCTCGGCGGATGGCGAGTAGACCCGCAGCAGCTCAACAGGCAGCGTGAAGTGCGCGCCGTCGTCGAAGCTGATCTCCAGCACCCGCGAGTTGCGGTGCAGGTTGAATTCGGTCGGGGTAGGCATGGCTGACTCCTTAAAGACGGCTTAATCGGGACAGCCGATCAAGATGGGCCGACGGCGGCGCCGGTTCAATGTGGAAACCTGTTGGGGCACGAAGCGCGGCGAGCAGTGCGCGGGTGGTGTTGCGCTCGCCTAGCACCTAGCACCTAGCACCTAGCACCTAGCACCTAGCACCTAGCACCTAGCCCCTTCCTCAAAGAATGTACTGCGACAAATCCTCATCCGCCGCCAGCTCGCCCAAGTTCTGGTCCACGTAGGCGGCGTTGATGGTCACCGTCACGCGATCGAGCTCGGAGGCATTGAACGACACGTCTTCCAGCAGCCGCTCCATGACCGTGTGCAGCCGGCGGGCGCCGATGTTCTCGGTCAGCTCGTTGACCTGGAAGGCGATCTCGGCAAGGCGCCGGATGCCGTCGTCGGTGAACTCGATGTTCACGCCCTCGGTGGCGAGCAGCGCGGCGTACTGGTCGGTCAGGGACTCGTTCGGCTCGGTCAGGATGCGCACGAAGTCGTCGGTGCTGAGCGCGGAGAGCTCGACGCGGATGGGCAGGCGCCCCTGCAGCTCCGGGATCAGGTCCGACGGCTTGGCGAGCTGGAAGGCGCCGGAGGCGATGAACAGCACGTGGTCGGTCTTGATGGCGCCGTACTTGGTGGACACGGTGCTGCCCTCCACCAGCGGCAACAGGTCGCGCTGCACGCCCTCGCGCGACACGTCGGCGCCGCCCATGTGCTCGGCGCGGCGCGTGACCTTGTCGATCTCGTCCAGAAAGACGATGCCGTTGTCCTCGACGTTGCGCAGCGCCCGCTGCTTCATCTCTTCCTCGTTGACCAGCTTGGCCGCCTCCTCGTCCTTCAGCACCGAGCGCGCCTCGGCCACGCGCATGCGTCGGCGCTTGGTGCGCTGGGAGCCTAAGTTCTGGAACAGGCCCTGGAGCTGGCTCGTCATCTCCTCCATGCCGGGCGGCGCCATGATCTCGACGCCGAGCGGGCTCTGGCGGACCTCGATCTCGATCTCTTTGTCGTCGAGCTCGCCGGCGCGGAGCTTGACGCGGAATTTCTCGCGCGTGGCGCTGCTGGCATTGGCGCCGCGGCTGTCTTCCTCGAAGCCCGAGGGCTTCGGCAGCAGCGCATCGAGGATGCGCTCCTCGGCGGCGGACTCGGCCTTGCCGGCGTTCGCGTCCATCTCCTTCTCGCGCTCCATCTTGATGGCGATGTCGGCGAGATCGCGGACGATGGACTCAACATCACGCCCCACATAGCCCACCTCGGTGAACTTGGTGGCCTCGATCTTGATGAAGGGCGCGTCCGCGAGCTTCGCGAGCCGGCGCGCGATCTCGGTCTTGCCGACGCCGGTGGGGCCGATCATCAGAATGTTCTTCGGCGTGATCTCGGAGTGCATGGGCTCCGGGATCTGCGCCCGCCGCCAGCGGTTGCGCAGCGCGATGGCCACGGCGCGCTTGGCCGCGTCCTGGCCGATGATGTGCTTGTCCAGCTCGGCGACGATGCGCTTGGGTGTGATCTCGGACATGATTGCCTACGATGGTGATAGCCCGGGCGACGACAGGGGGCCCGGCGGGCTGTTGCGAGCGCGCGGCAATGCTGCGCGCGCTGGGTGCGGGAGCTGCGCTCAGTCGGCGCCGAGCTCCTCCAGCACCAGGTTGTGATTGGTATAGATGCAGATGTCGGCGGCGATGCCCAAGGCCCGCTCGACGATGTCGCGCGCGGACAGCTCGGTGTGCTCCAGCAGCGCGCGTGCCGCGGCCTGCGCAAAGCCGCTGCCGGAGCCGATGGACATGATGTCGTGCTCGGGCTCCAGCACGTCGCCGGTGCCCGTGATGATCAACGACGCCTCCCGGTCCGCCACACAGAGCATGGCCTCCAGCCGGCGCAGCATGCGGTCGGTGCGCCAATCCTTGGCCAGCTCCACCGCGGAGCGGGTCAGGTTGCCTTGGTGCTTTTCGAGCTTGCCCTCGAAGCGCTCGAACAGCGTGAAGGCATCCGCTGTCGCCCCGGCGAAGCCCGCGAGCACCTGGCCCTTGTAGAGCCGGCGCACCTTGCGCGCGTTGCCCTTCATCACCGTCTGGCCAAGCGAGACCTGGCCGTCGCCGCCGATGACGACGGCGCCGTCGCGACGCACGCCGAGGATCGTCGTTCCGTGAAACTGTTCGCCGTGAAATTGTTCCATGCTGCTGACTCGATGAAAGCGGAAGGATGACGCCGGGCGGCGCCGTCGGCGGCGTTAGACCCTGTTGTGGACCCGGGATTCTACGCCGTTCGGCAGACCGCGGCAGCGCATGGCCCGCCGATGGGCGGAGCGCCGCCGCTGCCGGGGGTGCTCAATCGGCCGGCGCGCGCTCGCTGCCGGCCGCGGGTGCCGCTCGCTCGGCTGCTTCGCCGGCGCCGCCGAAGTCCTCTTCCCAGGGCTGGTTGCGGCAGATGGCACGGGCATCGAGCAGCAGGCCGAAGATCTCGTGCAGGCGCTCGGGGATGCGGATGACGCCGTTCACGGCGCCGTACTTCTCCGCCAAGAGCTCGCGCGGCTGGCGGGCGAGATCGAACAGGTCTACCAGATGCATGCACCAGTCGTCGAAATACCGCGGACCGATCTGCTCGAACGCGATCAGCTCGACCTCGTGGTGGCGGTTATCGCGGATGATGCGGTTGAAGAGGTGGTTCACGGGCTTGTCAGGCCCCTCCAGCACCTGCAGGAACTTGTCGCCCGACATCAGCAAGAGCCCCGTGATGCCGTGCGCGGCGTTGTAGTCGGCGCTCTTGTGTACGAGCGCCCGCAGGTCCTCATTGGGCAGAAAGGACTCGGAGCAGGTGCTGCGGTAGATGAGGCGGCAGTCGCCCATGGATGGGACTCGCGGTGTCGGCGGCATGGTGGCGTCGGCGAGCGCCTTGGTATGCCATGAAGCTTGACATTAGCAAAGGCACCGGGGATTGCAACCGCATGCGTCGTTGGCACAAAAAAAACCCCGGACGCGAGCGTCCGGGGTCTTGCTGCCGCAACCTTGCCGGGACCGACGGTCCCGGCTGCGGCAGGTGCGCTGCGGCAGGTGCGCTGCGATGTTCGCTCAGCGGATCACACGGTCGATCACGTGCACGACGCCGTTGGCTGCATAGAGCCCGGAGTTGATGACCTCGGCATTGGCAACCCCGACTTGGCCGTTGAAGCGCGCCGACGGGCCGATGTCGAGCGTGCTGCCGTCCATCGACTGCACGCTCTCGCCCTGGATCAGGGCCGTCGCCGAGTGCCGGCCCGGCACGATGTGCTTCTTGATGACCGCCGCCAGCGCGTCCTTGTCGGCGAGCATGGCCTCACGCTCCTCGGGCGCCATCTTGTCGAAGGCCTCATCGCTCGGCGCGAACACGGTGTAGGTGCCCTCCGCCGCCAGCATGTCGTCCAGGCCGGCCAGCGCGATGGCCTCGCGGAAGTTGCCGAACACCCCGGAGCTGCCGAGGACATCGGCTAGGGTCTTGCCGCTCGCGTAGGCGGGAATGCCCTGCACGTCGTAGGGCGCCAGCATGTCCTTCGGCTCCGCGTTCTCGGCGGCGACGTGGGCGCGAGCAAGCGTTTCGGGACCGGCGTAGCGCGAGCCAAGGGACAGCGCCGTCAGCGGGCCCAGGGCCATCGCGAGGCCCAGGATGGCGAGGGGGGTGTAGTTGAAGGTCTTGCTGGTCTCGGACATGTCAGTTCACCTCAGGTTACGGTCGGACAAGTGTTGGGCGGTCACATTGCCGGCGCGATTCTTACGTCGACAAAACCTGGTCTCTGACCCGGCTGACGCAGATCATTGCGTCTGCAAAAAGCCTTGACAACGAATCCAGCAAATACTCCGAGGTTTCTGACCAATTTACTCGGGAATTAGCTCCCGACAAACCCTAAAGCGGCCACGAACAAGTCCTGAACAGGCCTGGGCATCCGCTGGACCGGCCCTAGCGGATCTCTGTCGAAACCCTTGCAGACAGGAGGGGCGCGGCAGGTCGCAGCACCGGGGGAGGGCTTGCGCGGCGGGCGGGCTCAAGTTCTGAGTTACCCCCGCGCCTAGACTCTGCCCAACCCGCAGTCGCCGACGCCGATCCCTCAACGGCCGAGGCTTCCCCCAACCCCCCGGTGCGGGCCACTCAACCGCGGCCGTCGCTGCCCCCCGGCGGCGGTCGCGGTTTCTTCTTGCGCGCGCCGAGAAGTAGCGGGCCGCAGGCACCCCGGCGGCGGCGAGGTCGACGTCGCTGCCGGCATGGTGCTCGCCGACCGCGAGGGAGCCGTGACTCGATTCTATTAACCCTCGGCTGGGGCATGCCGTGCTGCGGGCGGCGCGGACGTGAGGCGCAGTGCCGGGCAAGCGCCAAACAAGCGCCAGACAAGCGCCTGGACCTGCGCTCAGCCCCGATACAAGCGCCAGAACCGCTGCTCGTCGAAGCCGTCGAGCCGCGACTCGCCGACCAGGAGCACCGGCACGCCGCGCGCGCCCAAGCGCTCGAGCTCCTTGCGGGCGCGGGGACTGCTGCCGACATCCATCTCCCGAAACGCAATGCCCTCGCGCGTCAGAAAGGCCTTGGCACGGTTGCAATGCGGGCAGTTGGCGGCGCTGTAGAGAACGACACGCTTCATGGCCATGGCTTGGCTCCGTTGTTGCCGGCGGGGCGTTTCCGCGGAGGCGCAACTTGGCAGCCAGCGGCGCCGTGCGCAACCCGCTCGTTTGGCAACGCACCACTGGCCAAGGCGGGCTCCCTTAGCCCTTAGCCCTTAGCCCTTCCCGACCGCTGTCCTCACTGCCCAGAGCCAACCGGCGCGTTCAGAAAGGCCTCCAGCCGCACCACCCGCGGCAGCAGCCGCCCGCTCGGCCCCGCGCGCATGATCACTACCTGCCGGCTGTGCTCCGGGCCATAGCTCACGTGGATGGGCCGGTCCGGGCCATAGAAATAGAGCCGATCGAAGGGCGTGTTGGCGGCCACCCAGCGGGCGACCTCCAGCATGTCCTCGTCCTCGACCAGAAAGTCCACCGCGGCGCCCAATCGCGGGCAGGCCGGGTTGCCGCGACGGTTGTGCTCATGCGCGGCGTGCTGGTCGCGGGCGGGATCAATGGGGCCGCCACCGCGGGCGCGGATGGCTTTGGCAAGCTCGGGCGAGCAGAAGCCGTAGGTGAGCCGGATCATGCCGAACCAGTCGATGACGGGGTCGAGCACCTTCTCAGCCAGGTCCATCAGCGCGTTGCAACTGTCCACCCGCTCGGGCAGGTTCTCGATGCCGGTGGCAGCTTGGGTCTCGCCGCAGTGGATCAGGTCGCGGAAGCTGAGATACCGCCCGCAGAGATCATCCAGGCCCGGCATGGTCTGCGATCGGCGGAGCGTAAAGCCCGCGATCTCCCAGCGCTGCCGCGCCAGGGTACCGATGAGCACCGCGGGCGGCGGGCCGTAGCCGGCGAGGTCGAACAGCCCCAGCCCCTCCAGCGCCGCCTCGAAGGCAAGCTGGTCCGGATAGGCCGGGTCTTCTTCATTGATGAAGCGGGATTTGCGGTACAGGAACGGCGGCTCGAATTCGGTGCCTTTGCCGTAAGCGAAGTAGTCGACGTCCTGCTCGCGGAGCTTGATCTTCACGCGCTCCAACAGGCGCGGCAGCGGCCGGCCGTCGAAGTCGTCGAAGCGCATCAAGGTCAGCTTGCCGGAGCCGATGTGGATCTTGATCAGGTCCGCGTGGCGGTAGTCGCCATAGGCCGCGGCGGCGGCGCCGACGTAGACCCGCAAGAGCGCCGGCAGGCGCTCGACGAGGCGGGCGTCGAGTTGGAGCGAGACGGCCCCGGGCGCGCCGGCGTCTTCGGCAACCGTCTCGGCGTCGTCCTCGTTAGACACCGTCTCCAGCCAGCCGAGCCCATGCTCGGCGGCCTCGCGGCAGGCCTGCCCGATGGCGGCGGTGTCGGCGATCTGCATGAGCAGCGCAAGCCCCGCCGCCCGCGCCGGGGCGTAGTCGCCGAAGAAGGCCTTGATGTCGCGCCTCAGCCCGGGCTCCAGGTGCTGGTAGGGCTTGCGGCGGGCGAATTGGTCGAGCGCGAAGTAGACCGTGAGGTCGTCTTGGCGCCCCTGCTCAACCGCGGCGAGCAGGTGGTCCAGCGCCTCGCCGCCGAGGTCCGCCTCCTTGCGCGCCTCGATGAAGCGCAGCGCCTTGTTGAGGCTGCCGAAGGCCGCTGTCAGCGCCAGCTCGTCGGCCACCTCGGCCTTGTCCGGCGTGCGGCCAAGGTCCAGCCGCAGCGACCAGAGCCGCTCCAGCGCGGCTTGGTGGGCCTGGTAGGTCGCGTCGTCTCGGTCGCGTTTGCTGTCGCGGCGCGCGCGTGGCGGGCGCTCGCGGCTGGGGGTCGAGGGCGCGCGCAGGCGCGTGCGGGTGCCGCGGGAGCGCTCCAGCAGAAAGCGCTGCTCGGCGTCTTGGTCGCGGAAGGCGTAGACGATGCCGGGCGCGACGGGGATGGGCTCGACATCGAGCACCTGCGCGACGAAGGCCGCAAGCTCGCCCTGGGTGAAGTACTTCTGGAAGGTGCCGCGGCGGGTCATCACACCATCCCGGAAGCGCTCGCCGCGCGGGTCGTTCTGGTTGGCGAGCATCACGGACACCACCAGCAGCGTGCCGGCCAAGGACCAGGCGCGGGTGAGCGCTTCCAGGCGCTCGTCGAAGTCCTCGATCACGTTGATGACGAAGCCGAGGTTGACCAGGTCCGCGCCATGTACGGGCTGGTCCGGGGCGTAGTACGGGTCCCAGCCGGCGGCACTGAGGCCGTTCTCGCGCAAGCCCCGCACGTCGTCGCCGCGCCCGCAGCCGTAGTCGAACAGCGTGCGACCGGGTGCGAGCAGGCCGTGCCGGGCGAGCGTCTGGACGGGCGCGGAGAAGCCGGAGCGGCTGAGTGCCGTGCGCTGGCGGGCGGCCTGCCAGTCGGCGACCGCTCCGGCGAGCCGGGCGTCGGTGTCACCGTCATCGGCCGGCGCATCGCCGTCCTCGGCATTGCCGATGGGCACCAGCGCGTGGCCATCGAGCCGAAAGCCGCGCTCGCGCATGAGCTGCTGCCATTGGCGCCGGTAGCCGATGCGCCGCGGGTCGTCGAACAGCCCCACCGCCTCGCAGGCCGCCGTCAGCGCAGCAAACTCGGCCCGGCGCGGATGCGCCGCCGGCAACAGCAGCTCCTTGCGATGCAGGATGGGCGGGTTCAACGAGTCGGCATAGGTGCGATGGCTCACCGTGCCGGCGGCGAGGTTCACGCGCCAACTGTCGGCCAACGCCGGAAAGGGCTCGTCGTAGAAGCCGGGATAGTGCAGCAGCGCCAGCTCCGCACCATCCGCATCGATACGCACCAGGTTGAAGTGCTCGCCGGGGCGCAGGCCTGCAAGCTGCTCGGCGCGGATGAGCCGGGTGGTGAGACGCGCTGCGAGCTCCGCCGGTAGACTTGCGTCAGCTTCTGCCGCGCCAGCTTCTGCCGCGTCGTCGCCCAACGCGGACACGTGCAGGTACAGACGCCCGGCAACCGTCTTGCCCTGCGGCGGGCCGGCGCCGGGTGCAGGCGAACGCCAGGCATCCTGTGGACTGCTAGACATGAGTCACGAGCAGGCTTTCAAAGAATCTCGTGCTGGGCGATGCCGCGCGCGGCGGTCGCATTCTTCGCGCCGGCCGAGGCGGGTTCGATGGATGCCGATGTTCGCATGACGCCAGTGCGCGAGGAACAGCTCAAGGAACGCCCGAGTAAGCGCTTCCGCGAATTGGACATCCCGCGGTTGCTGGAATGGCCGGACGGACGGCGCGCCGCCCTCGTGCTCGTCGTCGAGCAGCAGACCGCCGGGCGCAAGTTCTCCGCGCTGCGTCTTGCCCATTACTGCCTGGACATTGCCGACCTGCTCGATACCCGCCGTGTCGTGCCGGTGGTCATCTTCCTGCGCGACCAGCCGCGGGAGTACCGTCTCACACTCGCCGGCGACGACGCCACCTACCTGGATTTCCACTACATCAGCGCCGAGCTCGCGCGCATGCCCTACCGGCAGCACCGCGACAGCGACAACATCGTCGCCCGCGTCAATCTCCCGAACATGGCTCACGATGACAGCGAGCGCGTCCAAGTCTTCGCCGATGCGATTCGCGGCCTGTTCACGCTGGAGCAAGACCCGGACAAGCGGCTCAAATACGCGGATTTCATCGATTACTATGCGATGCTCGACGACGCGGAGCGGCAACGCTACGCCGCCGAGCACCCTACCGAGGCGACCCAAATGAAGACGATCTTTCAGCAAGCGCGCGAAGAAGGCATTCAGCAGGGCGTTCAACAGGGCGTTCAGCAGGGCATTCAGCAGGGCGAAGCCCGCGCCCTGGTGCGGTTCCTGGAGCGCCGCTTCGGCACGCTGCCCGAGCACATCCGGCAACGCATCAACACCGCCGACGAGGACACGCTGGACCGCTGGGTGGACCAGGCCGCGACGGCCGAGCATGTTGAGGACGCGCTGCACTGACGGTGGTCGTCGGCAATGCTCGAACGCTCCCGGCAGCAGCTCAAGACGCGCCCCGAAGCCCGGCGCAGCCGGCTTGCCGCACCGCCGAAGTTGATCTGTTTCGTGCGTCTGCGGGTGCTCTGCGCCCCGCTGCGATGCGGTAACGCCGGAGCGCATCAAGGCATTCCGACTGGTGCCGAGGCTCCGCCTGAAGATGGGCATCCGCCAAGTATTCGCGTTCCGGCGCCGGCTGCACGAATTATTGGTGGTACGTCCCCTATTTCTCCCCCGGAGCGGCAACGCTACGCCGCCGAGCACCCCACCGAGGCGACCCAAATGAAGACGATCTTTCAGCAAGCGCGCGAAGAAGGCATTCAGCAGGGCGTTCAGCAGGGCATTCAGCAGGGCGAAGCCCGCGCCCTGGTGCGGTTCCTGGAGCGCCGCTTCGGCACGCTGCCCGAGCACGTCCGGCAACGCATCAGCACCGCTGACGAGGACACGCTGGACCGCTGGGTGGACCAGGCCGCGACGGCCGAGCATGTCGAGGACGCGCTGCACTGACGGTGGTTGTCGGCAATGCTCGAACGCTCCCGGCAGCAGCTCAAGACGCGCCCCGAAGCCCGGCGCAGCCGGCTTGCCGCACCGCCGAAGTTGATCTGTTTCGTGCGTCTGCGGGTGCTCTGCGCCCCGCTGCGATGCGGTAACGCCGGAGCGCATCAAGGCATTCCGACTGGTGCCGAGGCTCCGCCTGAAGATGGGCATCCGCCAAGTATTCGCGTTCCGGCGCCGGCTGCACGAATTATTGGTGGTACGTCCCCTATTTCTCGTCCCCTATTTCTCCCCCGTCCCCTATTTCTCCCCCTATTTCTCCCCCGGCTGGCATCCTGCCCCCTTCGTCTATGGGCAACACAACATCGGGTTTGGGTGACACAACGACCGCCAGCGATGCGCTGACCCGAGACGCTTAGACTCATCGCCTCCGGGTGCGGCCTGATTGCACCGGTTGCGGCGCACCGGGCCGGTCGCTACGCATACCAGTTTCAACCCAACCTCTTGCGACGGAGAACCTACCGAGGTCCCTCGGCGCTGTCATCGTTTCCAAGCACCGTTTCGACGCCCGGCAGGGCGCGACGCAATTCTCGCCGGTCAGGGCCCTCGCGGGCCTTGGCCTGCTCATGGCCGCGGCCCTGTCTGCCAACCCGTCCCAGGCCGCGATCGTCGCCCTCTACGACTTCGACCCGAACAACCGCTCGGGCACCACCGTCGACCTCGACGGCTCGGCGCAGACCACGTGGACCACCAGCCTATTGCTGGACAACGCGACCGGGACGGGCGCGGTTACCGCGGGCAACCAGGAACTGGCGAACCGTGACTTGCTCACCGGCAGCACCGGCAATTACCTGGCCTTCAGCGCTAATCGAGAAAGCGATACCGGTCGGCCCACGGGGTCGATCGGGAAGTCGACCTGGCTCACCTTCAGCATCACCCCGTCCGCGGGCGTCGCCCTGGACTTCGTGGGGCAGGTCGCGACGCTGGACACCTACGCATTCAATAACCTGCCAGCAAACGTGTCCAGTGCGGACTGGACCCTGTACTACTCGCTGGACGGCGGGGCCGCGTGGACCTCCCTGAGCACCTTTGCCGGCGCCTCCGCCAACGCGAGTGCGGGCACTGTGGGCCCCACGGCGTTGAGTTGGCTCCTGACCCCGTTGGGACTCCGGTCCGCGGCGGTCGATTTCCTGTTGGACCCGGTCACGACGGGGGCTGCCAATGGCGTCACCACGCAGCGCTCGGTCGGTTTCGACAATTTGGTGGTCAACGCCAACGTGACACAGGTACCGGTACCCGCCCCGCTGCCGCTGTAGCTGCTCGGCGTCGCCGCCCTGGCCACAAACCGCCTGGTGCAGACCGGCTGACTCGGCACCCGGGCCGGCGAGCCGCCCGGACGGAGCACTGCGAAATCCGGGAATCGGCGATGCGCGCTCACGTCGCCCGGGTTTGCCGTCGGTTCGTCGGCGCGGTCGCTCACACCCGCGGGAACTTGTTGGCGGGTCGGGCTGGACGATCTGACCAGGACCCGGCGCTAGAACACCGCGCCGGCAAGCTGTAACCGTCGTTGCAGCGCCGCGGCCAACTGCGCGTAGCCAGCGGCGTTGAGGTGGATCTCGTCGGATTTGAGGTTGCGGTCGCCGAGGATCGCGGCCAGCACCTGATCTTCCAGCGGCAGCCCGAGTTTGTCCGCTTGTTCCTGATACAGCGGATACGTGCCTGCGTGCCGAGGGCATGCGACCAGTGCGTTGCCTGGTTACCGCCATCCTCCGCTGAGCGTCGCTGGACGCGCAGCGACGATAGGATCGACTGTCCGTCGTGGCACTACTTTCGCTTTCTTCGCCCCGCCCGCTGCAACGACGCGCACCGCGCTTGCGAACGTGCTTGCCCGGCGGCCCTCTTGCTGGGTTCGGAAGCGCTCTTGCTGTCCAAGTGAGTGGCCAGGCTTGCGATGCTCGGATAGCGGAACAAGTCGGTAACGCTGAGGCTCACGTCCAGTTCCTAGAAGAAGCGTGCGAGGACGTTGGTGTCCAGCGAGCTCACCGGTCCCGACCGCGCTCCCGGGTCAGCAGCGATGCCGAGGTTGCGCCGCGACGAAGCCCTGATCGCGCCCATTGCAAACGAGCAGTTGATCGAGGCCTTGCGACAACAGGGGGTTCCGCAAGAGCAGTTGGATGCCGCCCTGCGACAAGTCGGGGAGTGAAGGAAAGAAGGATCTTGTCCGGTCGCACGGTGCTGAAATCCGGAGTATTGGTGGTAGGTCCCCATTGTTCCGTCCATTCTTTGCGCTTCCCCATTTTTTGCGCGGCCCAAGGCGGCAGAGCCGCAAAGAGACGTGCCGAGGCAGGGCCTCGGCACGAGGGGTATTCCGGCAGCGAAGCACTAAGCTGCGCGGTGCCGGACAGTGACCACCAGCAGCATAGGGACGCCCAGCGCGAACAGGAGCCCGGTCGCCGGCAGGGGGATGACGTTGCATGGGTCACCCACGCCATAGGTGTTCGGGTAGCGCGTATCGACGGTTAGCTCCTCCGGCGATGAAAAGAGGATGCCGGGATTCGTGCTGATGTTCTCACCGGCATAGAAGTACTGGCTCGCCCCGCCGCTGTAGCAGGAGCCGACATCGCCCACGGGCTGCGGCCCGGCGCGGCCGGCGAACAACTCGATACCCGCCACCACGGTGACCTGCTCGCGGAAGTACGCAAAGTTCTGAAACTGCGGGTTCGGCGGGAAGGGGTATAGCGCCAGCGCGACGATTGCCTCCGAATTGAGCGTGAAGAAGTCGAGCGTGAAGAACCGACCGATGTTGATGTTCGGATACAGCGGATAGCTGTAGTAGCGAAAGAAGACCTGCTCTGCGGCCGTCGTCTCAGCGTCGCAGCTCTCATCGGCAAAGGACGACGCGATCTCATCCGGCGAGAAGGGGCGGTCGTTGGTCAAGACGGTGGGGATATCGCAATCGGCGTGGGCCGAGCAGGCGGCTGCGGCAAGCGCGAGCACGGCAAGCCCGCGGAGCAGGGCCTGCCGGCCTGCGGCGATGCCGGATGAGAATGGTCGATACGAGAATGGGTACATGGCTGTGCCTCGGCGTGTCGTTGGATCTTCCGTCAGGTTTGCTTGGCCCGGTCCTTCGACGTTTTCCGTTTGGGCTCGGCGCTCCTTCAGGCCGCGTGCTCCCCGGCGCCCGCCCGCGTCGCGTCGGCGACCCGGGTATGGGTATCGGGGAACATGCAAGGTGCCTCGGTTCTGGACGCGCAGGGCGTCGCCCGGGTCGATGGCCGCGTTGCTCCACCGCCGACCGCCGCGGCGGCGCCGGTCTGTGCGGCGACGGCGGAGCGCTAGTTTAATGCGAGTCGAGGCTTGCGCATCAGGGTTTGCCCGATGGCGGCGACCAGGCGCACCGGACGCGGCGCGCCGTGGACGCGCCGCGCCACTACGGCGCGGCGAGCGCTTTCGCGACGGCGCCATGACCCGCCGCAGCAGCTTCCAGAACGACGGTGCGGGGGCCGCATCAAAAATGGGGGACAGACCACCAACATCAAAAATGGGGGACAGACCACCAATATCTCGCGCCCGATCCACTAAAGCGTCAACTCCGCCGGCCAAAGAAAGAACGGTCCATACCGCTGCGACACGCGGAACTCCCCGCCAGCGGCTTTGCCCTTCGGCGTGAGCTTGAAGTGATCGCCGTCGCGCTCAATGAATCCGGCGGCCAGGAGCTTGTCGTTGAGCTCGCCGGTACGAAGGCCGAGGGCCTTGGCGAGCTTTGATGTCGTGAGCTTGTCGTAGCCGTTGTTGTCGCCGCTGGCTTTGGGCTCGGCGACACCTTGGGCGTCCTGGCTGGCGGTGGGGTCCACCTTGTCCGCGGCGAGGCGGACCTCTTCGCTGATGCGGATCAGGCGCTGGGCTTCTTCGTAGGTGTCGCGGTAGAGGTCGGGCTCCTGCTCGCGGTCCACGTGGATGCCCATCTCGTTGTTGTTCACCTGGCTGAAGTCGTACAGGTTCATCGAGGTGATGATGGCCGCGCGCTCGTTGAGGTAGCACTTGGCGTGCAGGTGCTGGCAGAAGCTGGTGCGGACGAAGGCGAGGGAGCGCAGCCAGTTGATCTCCTGCGGGGCCAGCTCGCTCTTGCCGTAGACGATGCGCACGTCGATCTTCATGCGATCTTTGTCTTCCAGCAGCTCGCGGATACGGTCGTTGAACTTGAGGAAGGGGCTGATGATGATCAGGCGCTCGCTGCTGGCCTTGATCAACTCCTCCAGGTAGTAGTTGGTCGCGCTGGTGTTCAGGAACTTCGCCATCAGTGCTTGTCCTTGTTGTTCAGTGCGGGATTAACTGAGATCAAATCTCGCTGAAGCGTAGCCAACCCGTGCGCCTACGGCAAGGAGCCGAGGCAACCTGTCCGCCGGCCGCTCCAGCGTGCGCGTAGTCGCCGCCGTGGGCGCAGGGTCGGCGGCGCTCACGCCCCCGGACTCCGCAGCCGCAGCCGCCGATGTCGGATCGCCTCGATGGCGTGCAGGCTCGGCACGCCGGCGCGGCCGTCGTCGATGCTGCACTCGGCGACGTTGAATTCGAGCCCTTGCTCCGTGTCCGTGACGCGAAGGTAGACGGCGATGATCGGGATGTCGTCCGGAATGTTGCTCCGCACGGCCCAGACCGCGTAGGCGAGCTTGTGCTTGGCGATGCTGTCGAAGGGTCCGCGCTTGGCCTCGGTGACGATGACGTGGTTTCTGCAGTTGCGGACGCCGATGCAGACGGAGTCGATCTCGACCTGGCCCGCAAGGTGGCCGAGCGGGTGCGGCAGCTCGGTGCCGACGGTGAAGCGGAAGCTGTAGGTGCCGGCGCCGGTGGGCGACGGGCTGGGAAGGGGTTGCCCGGGCGTGCGCGCAACGGCACCGCTCCGCAGGGGCAA
This sequence comes from Thiohalocapsa sp. ML1, assembly GCF_001469165.1. Taxonomy (GTDB): domain Bacteria; phylum Pseudomonadota; class Gammaproteobacteria; order Chromatiales; family Chromatiaceae; genus Thiohalocapsa. The sequence continues at coordinate 63,418 of NZ_JABX01000027.1, forward strand.
CGGGGGCTGTCTGTGGCGAAGGCGTGGCCTGTCCACGCGCGGGGCGAACCTGACGTGGGGTGCGACTTTTGGGGATAATCCATCGCCATGAAGACGGACCACCCCATCTACACGCTGCTGTCCACCGGCGCCGAGGCCTTCCGGGTGCTCACCGGCGGTCTGCGGCTGGTGGGGCCGTACCGCTTCCGCGCCGTCGGCTTCAAGGCGCTGGAGCGCCGCGCCGACGGCGTCTTCGAGCCGGAGGGGCAGCCGGAGCCGAGCTACGTGGTGGAGTTTCAGGCGCAGCGCGCGCCGGGGGCCTGGTACAACCTGCTGACCAAGGTCGGGCTGCTCGGCGAGCAGCGCCCTGAAGCCGATGTGCGCGGCGTCCTGATCTTCCTGCACGAGCGCGACGACCCCGGGCTGCCGCTCGGCATCGCCGCCGCCGACCCGCCGTTCGCGGCGGTGTATCTGAATCGCTTCCTGCCTGAGCTGCTGGCGCAGGAGCCGGACAATCCCTTCGTCGCCGTGCTCGCGCCGCTGGTGATCGAGCGCGACAACGAGCTCAAGGCCCTGGCGCCGAAGCTCTGGCAGACCATCCAAGCCGCCCCGCTGCCTGAGCCCATCCGCGAGCGGCTCGCGGAAGTGCTGCAATTCTGGCTGTTCGAACGCTTCAAGTCGCTGACCGCCGAGGAGATCCTAGCCATGATCACGCATCTGACCCCGCTGGAAGAGACCCGGGCCTATCGCGACATCTTCAGCAGGGGCGAGGCCAAGGGGAAGCAGGAGGGCAAGGCCGAGGGCAAGGCTGAGGGCAAGGCCGAGACGCTGCTGCGCCAGTTGCGCCGGCGTTTCGGCGCCGTGCCGGAGTGGGCCGAGCGGCGCATTACCAAGGCGTCCACCGGGCAGCTCGACGCCTGGCTCGACGGCATTTTCGACGCAGACGGCATCACCGGGCTGATCGGTCCCGCCGATCCGCCGGAGGCTCCGCGAACCTGAGCCCGCGCACTTGGCGCCCCTTGACCATGACTTCCCCCGGGGCCTACTCCCGTGCGAGCAGCGGCGATGGGGTCCAGACCGAGATCTGGCGGGCGCTGCGGGCGACCGCGAGCTCGCCGCGGGCGACGCAAGAGCCGGCGGGCTTCAACCTCGGGGTCAATGCGGGGCGCGCGGCGGGGCAGACGGTGATGCACCTGCACTGGCACCTGACCCCGCGCTACACGGGCGACCAGGCCGACCCGCGCGGCGGCGTCCGGCGCATCTTTCCTGCGGTGGCGAACTATTGGAGCGAGGGGCGGTGACGGCGGGCACCGATAAGGACGACGCCGGCGCGGGCGGGCCGGCGGCGGGGCCTTTGCCGCGCGCGGCCCGGTCCAGCCAGCCGGAGGACGACTTTGTCGAGCTGTTCGCGCAGGTGTTCGGCATCGAAAAGACCGGGCTGTTGGCGCCGGAATTCCCGTTCTTGGACATCGACGGCACGGCGCGCTTCATCGACTTCGCGCTGCGCGCGGCGGACCGCAAGATCGCCTTCGAGGTGGACGGACCGACCCATTACCAGGCGCCGGACTTCGACCGCAGCAAGTACGAGGACGATCTGCTGCGCCAGAACAGCCTCATTTATCACGGCTGGGACGTGTATCGCTGGACGGACCACGAGCTGGACCGCCATCCGGAGCGGGTTAAGGAGCAGCTCGCGCTGTTCCTGGAGCGGGTACCGGGGCTGTTGGAGCTGGACGACTTTCTGCCGAAGCAGCGCGGCGCGGCCATCGATCTGCGCGCGCATCAGCAGGACGCGCTGGACTGGCTCGCGCTGATCCGTCACGAGGGCAAGACGATTGCGCTGTTGGAGCACGCCACCGGCGCCGGCAAGACGGTGACGGCCATCGAGGACGCGAAGCGGGTCGGCGGCCCGGTGCTCTATGTCGCGCACCGCAAGACGCTGGTGCACCAGACGGGCCGGGAGTTTGCACGGCTGTGGCCGGATGTCGATCACGGCCGCATCGAGGGCGGCACCTGGCAGCCGGAGCGCCATGTGGTCTGCGCGTCCGTGCAGGCGTTGAGCAACCGGCTCGGCGAGATCCCGCCGGAGCGCTTTCGCTATCTCATTATCGACGAGGCGCACCACGCGGCGGCGGACAGCTATCGCGCCCTGCTCGGCCATTTCACGCCGGCCTTCACGCTCGGGCTCACGGCGACGCCGGAGCGCCCTGACGGCAAGCCGGTGCTGGAGCTGTTCCGCGACGCCGCCCATCGGCTGTCGCTGCAGGACGCCATCGAGCGCGGCGAGCTGGTGCCGATCCGCTGCGTGCGGGTGAAGACCAACGTCGACCTGTCGAAGGTCCGCTTCAACGAGGTCCAGTACAACCGCCAGGATCTGGAGACCACCATCACCGTCCCGGCCCGCAACGAGCTCATCGTCGACACCTACCTGGAGCACGTGCGCGGGCGCAAGGGCGTGACCTTCTGCGTTAACGTGCGCCATGGCGAGGCGCTCGCCGAGCTGTTCCGCGAGCGCGGCGTGCCGGCGCGTTCCGTGTCCGGCGCCATGCCCGGCCGCGAGCGCGACGACGCGCTGGCCGCCTTCGCCCGCGGCGAGCTGCACATGCTCTGCGCCTGCGATCTGCTGAACGAGGGCTGGGACTGCCCGGACGTGGAGATCCTGCTGATGGCGCGGCCGACGCTGTCGAGGATCATCTACATGCAGCAGCTCGGTCGCGGTACCCGCAAGGCACCGGGCAAAGAGTCGCTATTGGTGTTCGACTTCGTGGACAACGCCGGGCGCTACAACCAGAGCTGGAACCTGCACCGCCTCACCGCGACCCGCACCTATGGGCCCGGCCGGCTGGTGATTGCGCCGGAGAACCGCATCGCCGACGAGGACGCCCGCGGCCCGAGCGAGCCGCTGGTGATCAATCTGGGCGTCTGGACGGAGCGGCTGGAAGAGGTGGATGTCTTCGACTGGCAGAGCACCGTCAAAGACATGCTGACGGTCGCGGAACTGGAGCTGGCCCTTGCGGCATCGCAGGACTACCTGCGCGGCAAGGTGCTCGCCGGCGACTTGGCGCCGGATCACGACCTCACCATCGGCAGCCGGCGCTACTTCTACTTCAGCAAGGACCGCAAGCCGGAGATCGCGCAGCGCTTCGGCCTCACGCCCGTCACGGCGGCCAACATCCGCGAGCGCTTTCTGGCCTTCTGCGACGAGATGGACATGGCGGCCAGCTACAAGCCCGCGCTGCTCCTGTGCCTGCTCGACAGCGTGGACGACGACGGCTGCGTCAGCACCACGCTGCTGACCTTGGCGTTTCGGGACTTCTACCTCGCGCGCAAGGCCGCGGGCCTGCCGGTCGAGAAGCCGCGGGCGCGCATGGCGCGGGTGGACGCGCTGAGCGAGACGGACATCCAGCGGCTTATGCTGGACATGCCCTTCAAGAAGTTTGCTCAGCGGGGATTCCTGAGCCACGACAGAGATCTGGCGCGGCTGCGCTTCGCGCCGGCGTTGTGGGGCCGGCTCGCGGACGCGGACCGGGAGCGCGTGCGCACGGCCGCGCGCACCGCCATTGAGCGTTACTTCGATAACGGCAGGGGATAACTCCCCGATGCGGGAGAGCCGTTGCGGTGCCAAGGGCCAAGGGCCGAGGAGGGCTCGCCCGAGCTCACCCTGCCCCGATAACGGGGCGGCCGTATCGGCGGGCGGCGCATCCCCAGCTGCAGCTTGGGCATCCGCGAGCACCCGCCGATCTGCTGTCGCGAGCCGATAGCGCTGGCGCGGACTCTTGGGATGATCGGGATCGGTCATCTCTACCCAGCCCGCGCGCAGTGCCGGTTGCAGCCAGCGGTACAGGAAGCTCGGCCGGTGGGCCAGCCCGAGCTCGCGCATCAGGGATTTGGTCGGGCCCGGCCCTGCCAGCAGCGCGCGCAGCAGGCGCAGCACCGGCTCGCTTGGCGCATCAGGTGCCCTGCCGCGGCCGGCGCCCGCGAGCCCGGCATCGGGGGAAAAAGAAGGACAGACCACGAATACATTCCGCACCTCTGCAGAGCGTGCAAATCCGGGCAGCCCCCCTAAACCCTCAACTCCGCCGGCCACAAAAAGAACGGCCCATACTGCTTCGACACGCGGAATTCTCCGCCGGCGGCCTTGCCCTTGTCGGTCAGCTTGAACATCTCGCCGTCGCGCTCAAGGAATCCGGCCGTCAGGAGTTTTTCGTTGAGTTGCCCGGTGCGAAGGCCGAGCGCCTTGGCGAGCTTCGAGGTCGTCAGCTTGTCGTAGCCGTTATCGCCGGCGGTGGCGGGCGACGCAGGTTGATCGGGCTCCCTGGCGCCGGTGGGATCCACCTTGTCCGCCGCAAGCCGAACCTCTTCGCTGATGCGGATCAGCCGTTGGGCTTCTTCGTAGGCGTCGCGGTACAGCTCGGGCTCCTGTTCGCGGTCCACGTGGATGCCCATCTCGTTGTTGTTCACCTGGCTGAAGTCGTAGAGGTTCATCGAGGTGATGATGGCCGCGCGCTCGTTGAGATAGCACTTCGCGTGTAGATGTTGGCAGAAGCTGGTGCGCACGAAGTCCAACGAGCGCAGCCAGTTGATCTCCTGCGGGGCCAGCTCGCTCTTGCCGTAGACGATCCGCACGTCGATCTTCATGCGGTCCTTGTCTTCCAGCAGCTCGCGGATGCGGTCGTTGAACTTGAGGAAGGGGCTGATGATGATCAGTCGCTCGCTGCTGGCCTTGATCAGCTCTTCCAGGTAGTAATTGGTCGCGCTGGTGTTGAGGAACTTGGCCATCGGCGCTTCTCCTTTTGGTGGGATCGGGGATAGCGCGTGCCCCGCTTGGGCGAAGCGTAGCGAAGCCGGGGGTTTGCGGCAAGGTAAGGACGTGATGATTTGGCAGGGTTCGCGACGGTCGGCGCAGAGGGGGCAGGCGCGCGGCATCTGTTTCTGGCGATGCGCGCGTCGTTCAGTCATCGATGCGCCGCCGCAGCGGCAATGCTCGGACACGATGTCGCCTCGGGTCGATCGTCACCAGCGCGCCCGTGTCGAGCAGCGGTGCCGTGATCTCCAACGCATCAAGCACGGCTGCGCCCATCACCCGGGGCACGATGTGCTCCGCGCGGATCTGCACGACGCTCGGGGCAAGCGCGTCGGTCAGGTACAGCAGCGCGCCGAAGTCCAGATCGTTGGTGAAGACGACCTGCCCGTGCGCCCGCGCCCAGCGCATGATCTCCGTGTCCTGTGCACGAATGTCCCCGACGCGGCTCCAATGCATCGCCGCGTGGCCGGCCGCGCAAGAAAGGGCTCCCACACTTCCGGGATATTCATATCCAGCAGCAGCTTCATGACGCCTTGAGCGGCAAATCCTGCTCCTCGGCGCGCCAGCTCGCGTAGGCCAGTGCCGCGTAGATGTCGTCGTGCTCAAGGCTTGGATACAGCGCCAGCACGCTCTCCGGCGTTTCACCGGCGGCGAGCAGGCCGGTGATGGTGCCGACGGTGATGCGGATGCCGCGGATGCAGGGCTTGCCGCCCATCACGCGGGGGTCGATGGTGATGCGCTCGAGTTGCGGGAACTGCATGGACGGGACTCCTGTGGCGTGTTGCCGCTGGGCTGGGGTTCGGCGGCGGATCATCCGAGCGTTGTCGTGGCGTCGCGACCATGATCGCACCGCGGCGGATAGATGCAACTGACTGGTGCGTCGCTGCGGGAATCCCGACACGGTTACGTTGGTTGTCGTCTTCATCGAATGTTGCGCTCGGCAACGACAACGATCGGAATTCCGCACACAGTTTGCTCAATCCAAGCAGAAGCACTTGACCATCAACTGGGTAAACTGCCCCGGACCTCGCTGCATACTGTTTCTCTGGGTTCCTGTGAGCTAAGTAAACTGTCCCCGGAGCTCTCGCTGCGCGAGATGGACATCCAGCGGCTGCTGTTGGACATGCCCTTCAAGAAGTTCGCGCAGCGGGGATTCCTGAGCCACGACAGAGATCTGGCGCGGCTGCGCTTCGCGCCGGCCTTGTGGGGCCGGCTTACCGCGGCGGACCGCGAGCATGTGCGCAAGGCCGCGCGCACGGCCATTGAGCGTTATTTCGATAGCGGCAGGGGATAACTCCCCGATGCGGGAGAGCCGTTGCGGTGCCAAGGGCCAAGGGCCAAGGAGGGCTCGATCGAGCTCACCCTGCCCCAGATAACGGGTCGGCCGGGTCGGCCGGGTCGGCCGGGTCGGCGGGCGGCGCATCCTCAGTTGCAGCTTGGGCATCCGCGAGCACCCGCCGACCTGCTGTCGCGAGCCGATAGCGCTGGCGCGGACTCTTGGGATGATCGGGATCGGTCATCTCTACCCAGCCCGCGCGCAGTGCCGGTTGCAGCCAGCGGTACAGGAAGCTCGGCCGGTGGGCCAGCCCGAGCTCGCGCATCAGGGATTTGGTCGAGCCCGGCCCTGCCAGCAGCGCGCGCAGCAGGCGCAGCACCGGCTCGCTTGGCGCATCAGGTGTCCTGTCGCGGCCGGCGCCCGCGAGCCCGGCATCGGCACGTTCGCGAACATGCTCGCGAACATGCTCGCGAACAAGCTGCGCAGCGGGCGCTTCGACCGGGCTGGCGCCTGTTGCAGCGTCGGCGGCGCCCCGGTGCTCCGGCGTCGCGGCGAGCGACACCAGCGTCTGCTCGATCATGTCGAGCATCAGCTCCACGAACGGCGCCGCATCGGCGGCGACATTGCTGGCCGCAATGGCGCGGTAGTAGTCCTGCTGGTGGTCGCGCACCAGGCTCTCGGTGGGCAGGTCGGCAAACAGCGGTTGCCAGCGCGACAGGATCAGGGTCTGCCACAGCCTCCCCATGCGGCCGTTGCCATCGTCGAAAGGGTGGATGAATTCCAGCTCGTAGTGGAAGAGGCAAGCGGCGATGAGCGGGTGCTGCTCGCCGCGCGCGAGCCAGGCCAGCAGGTCCTGCATCAACGCCGGCACGCGGCTCGCGGGCGGCGCCATGTGCACGACGGTGTCGCCGTCCATCACGCCGACGCCGCCGCCCCGATAGCGACCCGGGTAGTCCACGAGGCCGTGCATCATCAGCGCGTGGGCAGCGAGCAGGTCCACCTCCCGCGTCGGCTCCCAGCGCGCCAAGTGCTCGTAGGCCTGCAGCGCGTTGCGCACCTCCTGCACCTCCCGCGGCGGTGCCAAGACGCGTTTCCCTTCCAGAATCGCCGTCACTTGGTCCAGCGTCAGGGTGTTGCCCTCGATGGCGAGCGTGCTTTGGATGCTGCGCACGCGGCTGACGCGGCGCAGCCGCAGTACGCGCTCGGCCGGCAGGCCGGCTTGCAGTTGCCCGATGCGCTGGGCGATGTCGGCGGCCCGCGCCAACATGGTGGCGGATAGGGTCAGCGGCGGGGCGTAGGCGTTCGGCATGGCCTTGGGCTCGTTTGCGACGCGAGGACGGCCCTGAGATCGCGCACGGTTGCGCAAACGCCCTCAGCGCTTGCGCTTCGCCCGCGGGTGGGCCTTGTCGTAGACCTGCGCGAGGTGCTGAAAGTCGAGGTGGGTGTAGATTTGGGTGGTGCCGATGTCGGCGTGGCCGAGCAGCTCTTGCACGGCGCGCAGATCGCCGGAGGATTCCAGCAGGTGGCTGGCGCAGGAGTGCCTCAGCATGTGCGGATGCAGGTTGCGCCCGGCGCCGCGCTGCTCGGCCCATTGGCGCAGGCGCTGCTGGACGGTGCGCGGGTGGATGCGGGTGCCGCGGTTGCTGACGAAGAGCGCGGGCTCGTCTTGCCGGGCGAGCAGCCCGCGCACCTGCATCCAGCGGGCAATGGCCGCGAGCGCCGCGCTGCCGACGGGCACGCGGCGGGTCTTTTGGCCCTTGCCGAGGACGGTCAGGGTCGCGTCGTGCGGGTCGATGTCGCGGGTGTCGACGCCGATCAGCTCGGCGAGCCGCAGCCCCGAGGAATAGAACAGCTCCACCATTGCCGTGTCCCTGAGCGACAGCGGGTCATCGTCGCCGCCCTGGTCCGGGCCGGCGTCGATGAGCGCGCCAAGCTGGTCGGGGTCGAAGGTGTTCGGCAGCCGGCGCTTGGCCTTCGGCGGGCGCACGGTGCGGGCGGGGTTCAGCTTGGCTGCGCCCTCGCGAAGCAGGTATTCGAACAGCGAGCGCAGCGCGGACAGCTCCCGGGCCAGCGTGCGGGCCGACACGCCGGTGCGATGGCGGTCTGCCACGTACTTGCGCACGAGCCCGTCGTTGAGCGTGGTCCACTCCGGGATCGCGCGCTCCCGGCGCCAGGCCAGCATGCGCACGAGGTCGCGGCGATAGCTGTCCACGGTATGCGGCGACACGCGCCGCTCGTGCGCGAGGTGGTGCAGGAAGGCGTCGAGCCACACGTCGCCGGTGGCGGCCGGCGCGCTGGCGATGGGGTGGGGACTCGGGCTCGGGCTTGGGGTGGTCATGCCGGGCGCGGCGCCGTCAGCCGTGCCGGTGCGACAGATCCGTGAGCTTGGCACCGACGATGGCGCCGAGCCGGTCCAGCAGCTCCGTGCCCATGTCCGGTGTGAAGCGCTTCGGGTCGCGACTGCCGATGGCGAGCACGCCGGTTTGGTCCGTGGCGCAGACCGGCACCAGCGCCGCGGACTGGATGGCCGCGGCGTCGTCACCGAACAGCGGCTCCGCCTGCTTTGGCGCCAGCGGTCCGCACAGGCAGCGGTCGCGGTCCACGAACTCAACGAAGGACTGCACCAGCGGGTCATCGGCGCGCTGCGACGGGTCCACCGGGAAGAGCTTGATCGCGACGGCCTCGGCGTTGAACTGTTCGCGCCGCGCCGCCTCCAGCGCCGCGCAGGCGCGCTCGAGGTCCGGCACGGTGATGAGCGCGACGGTCAACTCGTGCAGGCGGGTGGAGAGCTGCTCGTACTCGTGCGCGCGGGCCATCAGGTGGTGGAGTCGGCCGCGCTCGTGCGCGAGCTGCTCGCGCAGCACCGCCACTTGATGCTCAATCAGCGACACGGCACCGCCGGCACCGTGGGGGACGTACAGCTTTGCCAGCACCTCCGGATGCCGGACCAGAAAGTCCGGTTGCCGCAGCAGGTAGGCGGCCACCGCCCGATCGGTTTCGTCGTCGTTGCGCTCGGCCTGTTGTCCGGACGCTGATGGTCCGTGCCCGGGGCGGCTGCTCATAGGTCGATTTCTCCATCGAAAACGCGGGCTGCGGGGCCGGTCATCTGCACCGGCTGCCCCGCGCCGGGCCACTGTATCACAAGGGTTCCACCCGGCAGGGACACCGCCACGCGCGCATCGAGCAGACCCCAGCGACGACCGGCGACAACCGCCGCGCAGGCGCCAGTGCCGCAGGCCAGCGTCTCGCCGGCGCCGCGCTCCCAGACGCGCAGCCGCACGTGGCCAGGGTCTTGCACCTGCAGGAAGCCAACGTTGACGCGGTTCGGAAAGCGCGGGTGGCGCTCGATGCGCGGGCCGAGCGACGTCACTGGGGCGCTGTCTACGCTGTCCACGCGCAGCACGGCGTGCGGGTTGCCCATGGACACCGCGGCGAGCTCGACGGTCTCGCCGTCCAGGTCGAGTGTATAGGTCGGCGCGTCGGCGTCGGCCAGGAACGGGATCTGCGCAGGCACGAGCCGCGGTACGCCCATGTCCACGGTGATCTGCTCGTCCGGCTGCACCCGGAGCAAGATCGGCCCCGCAGCGGTGCCGACGGGGATCTCGGTCTTGTCCGTGAGCCCTGCATCGTGCACGAAGCGCGCGAAGCAGCGCGCGCCGTTGCCGCACTGCTCCACCTCGGAGCCGTCGGCGTTGAAGATGCGGTAGTGAAAGTCCGTGCCTGGGAGCCGCGGCGCCTCCACCAAGAGCACTTGATCGCAGCCGATGCCGAAGCGGCGGTCCGCGAGCCGCGCCGCGAGCGCAGGCGTGATCGACAGCGTCTGGCGCACGCCGTCGAGCACGACAAAATCGTTGCCGAGGCCGTGCATTTTGGTAAAACGCATTGGAAGAAAGTTTGAGGGTGAAGTTTGAAGTTTGAAGTGTGAAGTGTGAAGTAATGCAAGCGAGTCAGTCGTTTACGCCGGCGCTCTTATTTCAAACTTCACCCTTCATACTTCAAACTTTCTTCCAACTTTCCCCCACACCGCCAAGTGCCGATCGCTCACCACATCCACCTCCAGCGCCTCGGCGAGCCCGGCGCTGCGTAGCTGTTCTTCGACCTCGGCGGGCTCGAAGGCGGCGTGCAGGGAGTTGCGGAAGTCCTGCCTCAGCACCGGTGGCGCGTCGGCGGCGTAGGTCTCGACCAGCGCCTCGGCCATGCCCGCGGAGCCGGGGCGCATCAGGTCCATCACCAGCACCAGCGCGCCGGGCTTGGCGGCGGCGCGGATGCTGCGCCAGAGCACCTGCGGCTCGTGCAGGTGGTGCAGCAGGCTGTTGGACAGGATGAGGTCATAGGCGCCGGTATCGAGCTGCGCCGACGGCAGCTTGTCGCACAGTAGCCGCACGCGCGAGGCGATGCCAGGGAGCCGGTCGATGGCCTGGCGGGCGAGGTCCAGCATGGCCTGGCTGCCGTCGAGCGCGTCGCACTGAAGCTGCGGGTAGCGCTTGAGCAGCCGGACCACGATGTCGGCCGGGCCGCAGCCCAGGTCCAGCGCGCGGGCGTCGGCGAGGCCCTGGGGCAGCGCCGAGTCGCGGACCTTTAGCACCTCGTCGGCGAGCAGCCGCAGAAACAGCTCGTTCGGCTCGCTGAGGTCGGCTTGCGCATAGGCGCGGGCTTGCTCGGCGCCGTCCATCAGCTCTGGCTCGGGGGTGCGCTTCATGGGCGATTCTCCCGATGTTGTTTCAAGGCAGCAGCGCCTCGCCGGCGTAGAGCTCGGCGATGGTCTCGCGGCGGCGCACCAGATGGGCCTCGGCGCCGTCGACGATGACCTCCGCCGCCCGCGGCCGGGTGTTGTAGTTGGAGCTCATGGTGAAACCGTAGGCGCCGCTCGCGCGCACCGCGAGCAGGTCGCCGGCGGCCAGCACCAGCTCCCGGCCCTTGCCCAGGAAGTCGCCGGTCTCGCAGACCGGCCCGACGATGTCCCAGGCGCGGGCCGCGCCGGCGCGCCGCACGGCGGGCACAATCTCCTGCACGGCCTGGTACAGCGCCGGGCGCAGGAGGTCGTTCATCGCCGCATCGACGATGGCGAAGTTGTGCGTCGCGGTGGGCTTTAAGTACTCGACCCGCGTCAGCAGGATGCCGGCGTTGCCGGCGATGGCGCGGCCCGGCTCCAGCACCACCTCCAGCGCGCGCTCGCCCAGGCGCCCATTAAGCGCTTCGGCGTAGGCAGCGGGCTCCGGCGGGACCTCATCGGTGTAGCGGATGCCCAGTCCGCCGCCGAGGTCCAGGTGCTCGATGTGGATGCCCTCGGCGGCGAGCCGATCCGCGAGCGCCAGCACGCGGTCCAGCGCGTCCAGAAAGGGCGCGAGGTCGGTGAGCTGCGAGCCGATGTGGCAGTCGATGCCGGCGACATGGACGTGGTCCATCGCCGCGGCGCGCCGGTACACATCCAGCGCATCGTGGATGTCGATGCCGAACTTGTTCTGTTTGAGCCCGGTGGAGATGTACGGGTGCGAGCGGGCGTCCACGTCCGGATTCACGCGCAGCGACACGGGCGCGATGACGCCCTGCGCGGCGGCGACGGCGGCGATGCGCGCAAGCTCCGGCTCGGATTCCACGTTGAAGCAGCGGATGCCGACGTCGAGCGCGCGGCGGATCTCGTCCTCGCGCTTGCCGACGCCCGAAAAGATGATCCGCTCCGGGGCGCCGCCGGCGGCGAGCACCCGCTCCAGCTCACCGACGGAGACGATGTCGAAGCCCGAGCCGAGCCGCGCGAGCAGGTTCAGCACCCCCAGGTTGGAGTTGGCCTTGACCGCGAAGCACACCAGGTGCGGGCGCGCCGCCAGCGCGCGGTCGAAGGCGTGCCAGTGGCGCTCCAGCGTGGCGCGCGAATACACGTAGCAAGGGGTGCCGAAGCGCTGCGCGAGCTCCCGGACGGGGATGTCCTCCGCGTACAGCGCATCGCCGCGATAGTTGAAGTGATCCATGCGGGGCCTGGGGGGTGAAGGGCGAGCTCAGGGTGCAGCAGGCGCCGGGGCCGCTTCGCTCGCGGGCGGCGGCCAGGGCGCGTCCTCGGCCGGGAACGGGAAGCTCTTGCCGCGCGCCCGCGCATCGCGCTCGGCCCGCGCCGGGTCGTCCTCGGCGAGGTAGAGATCGCCCTTCTGGCCGCAGGCGCCGAGCAGGAGCGTGGCCAGCAGTGCGGTCAGCAGCGGGAGGGGGGGGCGCAGGCGTTGCATCCGCCGATGATGCCCGATTCGGCGGTTGCCGGGCAAAAGGGAATCGGCGAGTCGGCCAGGCCCGCCCCGCGGGGCGCGGGGCGGCCAGGGTTTACTCGGAGTCGGCCTTTGCCGCGAAGCGCGCCAGCGTGGAGCCGTCGGCGTCCTTGAGCGTCAGCGTGTCGCCGCTGATGGTGTAGCTTGCCACCCGTTCGAGCGCGGCAAAGTAGGCCGCCTCCTGCTCGCTTGTGCCTTCCGGCCCGACGCAGGCCATCTTGGTGGCGGCGATGGGGCCTTCGAGCACGAAGCGCTCGCCCTCGACGCTGTAGCCGCCGCGGTACATGTTGCAGGCCTTGCCGGCGAGCTCGCCGCCGTCGCCGAGCCGCAGCAGGATCTCGGTGCCTTCCACCAGGCTGGTGACGGCACCCTTGCCGTTGTTGACGGCCGTGAGCCGCCACTCGGTGCCGGCGAGGGGCTTACCCTGGAGCTGCGTCAGCACGAGCACAGGCTCGCCGTCGGCGTCGAGCAGCCGCAGCGTCTCACCGTCCAGCGTGAAGCTCGCGACCTTGCCGAGCGCCCCGGTGACGGCCTGCTCCTGCGCCATCAGCGGCGGCGGGCAGGCCATCATGGTGCTGGCCATGTTCGGCTTGATGCTGAGCGACTGACCGTCGCGGTCATAGCCGCCCAGCAGCCGGTTGCAGCCGGCGCTGCCCGCGAGCCGGCCGTCTTGGAAGCGCAGCATCGCACGGGCGCCGCCCTCGATTTCGCCGAGCCCCGACTCGCCGCGGACCTGGCTCAACTGCCAGTCCGTGCCCTCCAACTCGGCGGCAATGGCAAGAGGAACAGCGGCGGCGAGCAATGCCGCCGCTAGGATCTGATGGAGCGTCTTCATCCGGGGGGACCTCCGTTGCACGGGCACAGGGTGATGGCCGCGCATTATCCCCCATCAGTGCAGCCACCGCCGCAGGGCCGCAGCGGACAATGGAGCCAGATAGGGTGCGAGGGGCGAGGGGCGAGGGGCGAGGGGTGCGGGCTGAGGGCTGAGCGCGGAGGGAACCCGTGCGCTCGTGCCTAGTGCAGCGGCGGGAAAGTCACGAGACCGTCTCGGACCGTTCGGGCGGGTCCACTCGCGACACCGCTCCGGCGGTGTCGCGCCTCGTAGGGCGCTCTGCGCCCCGGTGCA